>JBPOFN010000068.1:0-14728 GCA_051251725.1 Thalassotalea sp.
TTTTTGCACTGCATCCATGCTTAAAGCACGAATTGCGTTAGCGCGATCTTGACGTGACGCCATAACTTCTCCTGAATTGTCTTGATTAATCTTTAGAATTGCGCAGTATTCTCGCTTAGAGTCGCGTTAACTGCAAATAATATTCACTAATTCCGATGTCTTTTTGATATTTATCAAAATTGAAGTCATCGTTCAATAAAAGGCGAGCATAATAACATTGGTGTTAGCGCTAACACAAGTTTAACTTTTATTACTTATCGCGGGAATTCGCTAAGTAATCGGTTATTTTACTCTTTATTTGAACAAAATCATTTTTTTCCGGTCATACCTATTGTTAATAAATTTTATTTCGTTTACATTCAACGTGCTGTATTCAAAGAAGAATAACAACAGTTGATTTAACAAGGCCATGATTATGAAACGTTCATCATCACGGGGCTTTAAATTAACCAAAGTAATTTTTGCGGTAATTATTTTGGCAGTTTCTGCAGTGATGAGTAATTCACCTATTGCAGATGACAGGGAAGTGCAAACTGAACAATCAAAATGAGTTGGTTTTAGTTTATACCCTAGATTATCGAAACCCTGCGTCAGCAGGGTTTTTTTGTCGCTAATTTCCCTGTCTTAATCATTGCATTTTTTTACATATCAGTAACACTAGCCGTAAGCTTAAATGGTTTATCAAGGATAACTATGTTCCAAGAATCGCTTTCAACAGCACAAGAAACCTCAGGTGTTAATTTATCACCACAAAATTTACTTAAAAATGAAATCGATCAGGTCAGTTATTTTTATAACTTAATTGTCGAATTTTTTGCTAATTACACTTTTCAGTTAATTGGCGCCTTTATCATCTTCATTATTGGTTTTATGTTCGCAGGCAAAATTGCGAATGTGGTATTACGCCTTTGTGAACGAAATAAATTAGATATTACCCTAAGCCGCTTTTTAGCTAATACCAGTAAAATGTTTATTGTGGTGATGATAACCGTTGTTGCTTTAGGTAAATTAGGCATCAGCGTTACGCCATTTATTGCAGCTATTGGTGCTATTTCTTTAGGTGCTGGTTTAGCATTACAAGGCTTGTTGGCAAACTACGCTGCTGGTTTTAATATTATTCTAATTCGCCCCTTTGTGGTTGGCGATACCATCACAGTGCGCGGTGTTACCGGAGTGGTGAAAGAAGTATTACTCGCTTACACAATTATTAATGATGAAGATGATGTGCAAATAACGATTCCAAATAAACATATCGTTGGTGAGATTTTACATAACTCGAGAAATAATTCGTTATTGGAGCTTAATGTGGGTATTTCATATGATCATAACCCATTAGAAGCAATAGAGTTATTAACTGATGTTATTGAAGCGCTTGATATCAAAGCGTCAGAAAAAAAGAGTCAAATAGGCATTGGCGAATTTGCCGATAGTGCGATTAATATTGAAATACGGTTATGGACGCCAACTATTGGTTTATATGCCTCGAAACATAAAGCTTATAAAGCGATATATTTAGCATTAGATAAAGCTAATATCAAAATTCCATATCCACAACGCGATGTGCATCTTATTCAAAAAGACTAAAACTAGAGCTAGCATTAGACTGGTTTGATTTTAAAGATAAAAGCCTAACAGATTGTTAGGCTTTTTTTTATCGGCTTTATTTACTTGCTTGCGCCTTGGCTTTTTTACTTTTAAACCAGCGATAAGCTTTTACCGCTACGGCTGCGAAAATTGTCCAAAACATCACATGATAAACGGTGTGGACAATGCCTTCACCTAAAGCATGGTCAGTATGGGCGAATGCTTGGCTGGTAAAAATTAACGTCAATAATAAAGTTAAAAATTTCATCTGCTTTCCTTTAAAAATATTAAGTGGTTATCTGCTTGAATACTGAGGTCATCTTTAATCTTATTAAACGATTAACATGCCTTCTGATTCAATAAATTTAATAATCTCGGCTAAGCCTTGTTTGGTTTTCATATTACTGAAAATAAAAGGTTTGTCGCCGCGCATTTTTTTAGTGTCTCGGTCCATCACTTCCAGTGAAGCGCCAACTAAATCCGCAACATCTATTTTATTAATAATTAATAAGTCAGATTTTGTGATCCCTGGTCCACCTTTGCGTGGGATTTTATCGCCCGCTGAAACATCAATCACATAAAGCGTTAAATCAGATAGCTCAGGGCTGAAGGTTGCACTGAGGTTATCACCACCACTTTCTACTAAGACAAAATCTAAATCAGGGTGTTTCTCTTGTAGCTCGTCAATAGCAGCAAGATTCATTGATGCATCTTCACGAATTGCGGTATGCGGACAACCACCGGTTTCAACGCCCATAATTCGGTCGGGGGCTAACGCGTCATTTTTTGTTAAAAACTCGGCATCCTCGCGGGTATAAATATCGTTTGTGACCACGGCCATACTGTACTTATCACGCAAGGTTAAACAAAGCTGACGAAGTAGGGCGGTTTTCCCTGAGCCTACTGGTCCACCAACGCCAATGCGTAAAATTTGTTTCTTTTTCATAGGATAAAATTCTCTTATCAGTTTTGTATTTATGAACGAAATAATCGTGAATATTGTGTTTCATGCCAAGCACTTGCCATAGCAAGGTGCGGTAAACTTGCGCCAATTTCGTGATCAGCAATATTATTTGCTGTGCTTAAAGGCTCGGTTATGTCGGCAGTTAAATTAAATAATAAGTTTTGTGCTTGGGTTTGCCCTAATGGCACCAGTTTGGTTGCGGCGGCCACTTGATTGTCAATGTAGGTCCAGCAGTATCCACTTTGCGCTGAAGCTAAATCTAATTCAAATAACACGGCAGCAAGAGCAAATGCACTAACAAAACTAATTTCTGTCAGTGAGGTGATAGCTTGATAAGGTTCACAGTCAATGGCCGTTAAATTTTTTAATAATCGGATCAGCGCTTTTCCCATGGCTAAATCGGCAAGCTGTAATTCATAACTTTCGCGGCAAGCAATAATATGCTGATTCCAATATTCGGCTTTATCAAGGTCGTTAGTCGCAAGCGCCTGATAGCTGCGTTTTAAAATAGCGAGATCAGTTTGTGCTATTGATTGTGATAAATTTAGCTGGATCCAACTTGCGGTATCAGCCTGCGATTTAATCCAGCCAGCTTCAATTGCATATTCCAAACCTTGTGAAAATGAAAAGCCGCCGACCGGTAGGTTAGCACTGCACAGCTGCAATAAACGATTGAGCTTGATCGCATGTTCAGGCGTACTTAATGGTTCGCTAGCTTTATCACTAGTATTGTTACTGGTGGCTAAGTTAACGTTTGAATTAGTGCTCATGGCTATGACTGTGGCCGTGACCTTTTCCACCGTAGGCTCCGTTTTCAGGTTCAAATATTGCCGGGCTGCTATCAATGGATAAACCATATTTTTGACATAATTCATCAAGCACGTGATCGGGTTTATAACGCAGCCATAATTCGCCCACTTGTAAAACCGTATGGCGGTTGCCTAGGTGATAGCAAATTTTAGCAAAGGTCTGCCAATCAGTCGCAATTGCGGTTGAAACTGGCTCAGCTTGGCCTTTAATTTCAATTAATTTGCCGCATTCTGTTTTTAACACTTCACCGACTAAGAGTGGGTGGCCGCGCGCCATAAAAATTCCAATGTCTAATCCGCCATCAGTTTTTCCTTTAATACGCGCTTTTTTACGCGTGTCTTGATCTATGGTGATGGCATCAGTTATTTCATCGTGAGTATGATCAAGGCGTTCGTATGCTTGTAACATCTATTTTCCTACAATTTCTAATTTCTAAATTTCTAAATTTTAATCTTTAACTTTTGAATCTAGAACCTAGCATAAAAGGTAACTAGTTTGGCTTTAGACAAAACCGTCGATTTTTTAATATTAGGAACCTAGTTTTATATGTGACTAATATTAAAAACGATGACAATACCGCATGCACTCTCCTAACTAATACCCTTTGTGCAGCATAAAGTTCATCTAAGCAGCACAAATTAAAACAGGCAGTAGCGTTGTGCTAGTGGTAGTTCAGTAGCTGGCTCACAAGTTAACAATTCACCATTTGCTCTTACTTCATAAGTTTGCGCATCAACGGTAATTTCAGGCTGCCAATCATTATGGATCATGTCATCTTTACCAATATTTCGGGTGTTTTTACAGATCCCAACCATACGGGTCATACCGATTTTTTCCGGTACTCCTAAATCAATTGAAGCCTGCGACATAAAGGTCATACAGGTTTTAGCCGGCGCTTGACCATAACTGCCAAACATTGGGCGATAATAAACTGGCTGTGGTGTTGGAATTGACGCATTGGCATCCCCCATAGGCGCGGCGGCGATAAAACCTGACTTTAAAATCATCGCTGGTTTAATACCAAAAAATGCCGGTTTCCATAACACGATATCGGCGAGTTTGCCCACTTCAATCGAGCCTACTTCATGACTTACACCGTGGCTGATTGCAGGGTTAATTGTGTATTTAGCAATATAACGTTTGATACGAAAGTTATCATTACGCTCAGTATCTGGTGCTAACGGGCCGCGTTGCTCTTTCATTTTGTGAGCGGTTTGCCAAGTTCGGGTGATCATTTCACCGACACGTCCCATTGCTTGTGAGTCAGACGAAATCATACTGATCGCACCTAAGTCATGCATAATATCTTCAGCGGCAATACTTTCTTTGCGAATACGAGAGTCGGCAAAGGCAATATCTTCTGGAATCGATGGGTTTAAATGGTGGCAAACCATTAACATATCTAAATGTTCATCAATGGTATTTACTGTATAAGGTCTTGTTGGATTGGTTGATGACGGCAAAACATTGGGCTCGCCACAAGCGCGAATAATATCTGGTGAATGCCCGCCACCAGCACCTTCAGTATGATAAGTGTGAATAGTGCGGCCTTTAAACGCAGCCAGGGTATCTTCTAAAAATCCTGATTCATTTAAAGTGTCGGTATGAATCGCAATTTGCACATCGTATCGTTCGGCTACCGACAAACAGTTATCAATGGCGGCAGGGGTTGTGCCCCAATCTTCATGCAGTTTTAATCCACACACTCCCGCTTCAATCTGTTCTTCCAGCGCGATCGGTAAACTTGCGTTACCTTTGCCTAAAAAGCCAAAGTTCATTGGAAAGTCATTGGTGGCTTGCAACATTTTATGAATGTTCCAAGGACCCGGTGTACAAGTGGTCGCTTTGGTGCCTGTTGCAGGCCCTGTGCCGCCGCCGATCATAGTGGTAACACCAGACATCAGCGCTTCTTCAATTTGCTGTGGGCAAATAAAATGTATGTGGGCGTCAATACCACCGGCTGTTAAAATTTGTCCTTCACCGGCAAGTACTTCAGTGCCAGGGCCAATTTCAATATCAATATTGTCTTGAATATCAGGATTGCCCGCTTTACCTATAATGGCAATGCGGCCGTCTTTAATACCAACGTCGGCTTTAACTATGCCCCAGTGATCTAAAATTAGCGCATTGGTGATCACTAGATCAACGGTTAAATGACAAGATGCTTGGCTTTGCCCCATGCCATCGCGAATAACTTTACCGCCTCCAAAGGTAACTTCTTCACCATATTCAGTAAAATCTTTTTCAACTTCTAGCCATAAGTTGGTATCGGCTAAGCGCACGCGATCACCAACCGTTGGCCCGAACATATGCGCGTATGAATGTTTATCAATACTAGCCATGTTATAAATCTCCTTGTATTTGGGCTCTAAAGCCAAATACTTTACGTTTACCTTGATAGGCGATAAGCGTTACTTCGCGCTCTTGCCCTGGTTCGAAACGAATCGCGGTGCTTGATGTGATATCTAAACGGTAACCGCGCGTTTTTTCTCGATCGAAAGTAAGCGCAGAGTTTACTTCGTAAAAGTGGTAGTGAGAGCCAACTTGAATTGGTCGGTCCCCTGAATTCGCCACCGTAACTTTTATTTGCTCGCGACCAACATTAAGTTCGCGCTCGCCGCTGTCGGTTTTTATTTCACCAGGGATCATAGCTTTATCTCTTAATGTGGTTAAACAATCGGGTTATGCACAGTCACTAGCTTAGTGCCGTCAGGAAAGGTCGCTTCTACTTGAACGTCTGAAATAAGCTCAGCAATACCGTCCATTACTTGTTCACGCGTAAGTAGAGTGCGGCCATAATCCATTAATTCGGCCACGGTTCTACCGTCTCTGGCACCTTCGATTATTTCCATCGAAATATAGGCCATGGCTTCAGGGTAATTGAGTTTTACCCCCCGCTTTAATCGGCGCTCGGCTAACAACGCCGCGGTAAATATCAGTAGTTTGTCTTTTTCTCTAGGTAATAAATCCATAATTTTCTCTACTGTAAATTTTTATTAGGTAATGTAAGTTTTATTTTGCTTACTGCTAAGTGTGCCAAATGCGCGGTAAAGTGCCTAGTTTATCTAAGTACAAAGGGCGTATTAATTGCCACATTTTAATAAATAAAGTTTTACATTCTTCCGCATGGTTACCTAAATAACGCATTATTAATAATTGTCGTATTTGCGTAATACTAATTTTAGTTTCTGCATGGTTGTGTGCAATTAGCTCACGGAGTTGTTCAATTAAATTACGACTCGTTTCAGCGCTTATATGTTGTGCTGATGCATATGCCATAAAAGTAGCAAAAACACTGTGCTGGTTTAAACCGGCAACGTGACGTTGTATTTGATTCTCTGCTTTGATAACAATACGGTCGTGATAAATGAGTTTATCATCGCAATACACTTTATTTAGTTGGTTATATTGACCTAACTCAAAAGGTTTTTCCGAGCTAGGTAGCCCTAAACAAGTAATATCCCAGCCTAAATAAACACTACTTTGATGTAAATGAATATCAACAGTATTAAAACCTTGCGCGCCGTCGTAAACAATCGTTTCTAGCGGAAAGTTTTCACATTTCGCCTTGGCGCTTAGGGTCAGGGTGGTGGTTTGAAGTTGTTTTGGACAGCCGATGTTTTCATCTGCTCGGGCGCGATAAAAACGGTTGGCACCAGGCGTAGTTACTA
Source organism: Thalassotalea sp. (assembly GCA_051251725.1). GTDB lineage: Bacteria > Pseudomonadota > Gammaproteobacteria > Enterobacterales > Alteromonadaceae > JALZUE01. Next base: position 7,030 of record JBPOFN010000068.1, read on the forward strand.
AACTGTGGGCATTGGCATTCGTTGTGATACTAATATTGAGTTCATCGCCGGAAACAATACCTGCTGGCGGGTGTAATAAATAAATATGAGCGCAATCACGGCCTTCAGGATAAAACGCTTTTTGCACACTTAAAGGGCCTAAGCGTTTAGCGCGCGTTAATTGTGTGCCTGAAGAGGTGGCGCTAAATTCAAGTGATAAATCAGCAAGCCATGCATTTTTAGTTGGGCTTTGCTCAGTTAGCTTAACTTGGCTATTACTTACATTCATTATGTTGGGTCTTTATTTCTTCTTTTTTTATTTGTTATTAGGTAAATAAACATGGCCACTAATATGACATTGATATAACTCTGATATGCCATAAATAATACTATGTATGACCATGTTTTATCTCTAAATTGATATTGTCTACACCGCTAGGTATTTTGCCACTAGTTCATCGTTAAGTTCTGACATCTCGCCAGTTGACATAACATGACCTTTTTCCATTAAAACAAACTGTTCACCAACAGCGCGGGCAAACGGCAGTTTTTGCTCAACCAACACGATAGTAATACCATGCTCTTTATTGAGCTTAAGTAAAACATCACGAATTAATTGTACGATATTTGGCTGAATACCTTCATTAGGTTCATCAAGAATGAGTATATCAGGATTCAACACTAATGCTCTTGCTATAGCCAATTGCTGCTGCTGACCGCCTGATAAATCGCCACCGCGGCGATGTAACATTTCTTTTAGTACCGGAAATAAGTCGTAAATATGCTCAGGAATGGTTTTACTTTTTTGGCGCTTACAATTAAGGCTGATTTTTAAATTTTCTTCCACTGTTAATTGCGGAAAAATATGACGACCTTGCGGGACATAACCGACACCTAGTTCAGGGCGAGCTTCAACCGAACTTTTAGCCATATCTTGATCGTTAATAACTAGGCTGCCAGTGCTGATTGGTAACATGCCCATAATTACTTGGAGCAAGGTAGTTTTACCAACGCCATTACGACCCATGATACAAGTGCGAGAGCCTTTTTTAATGGTTAAATCTAAATCCCAAAGAATTTGGGTACCGCCGTATTTTTGATTAACATTTTTTAATTCAATCATTATGCTTGCTCTCCTTGTTGAACGGCGCTATCTGTACCGTCATCTTCACCGAGGTAGACTTTAATCACTTCAGGGTTTGATTGAATTTCTGACATTGTGCCTTCAGCAAGTACCGAACCTTGATGTAACACGGTGACTTTTTTCGCAATTGAGCGGACAAAAGCCATATCGTGTTCTACCACGATAACTGAATGTTCACCCGCGAGTGAGGTTAACAATTCTGCAGTTCGTTCGGTTTCTTGGCCAGTCATACCTGCTACAGGTTCATCAACTAATAATACTCTTGGTTTGGCGGCTAATAACATACCAATTTCTAACCACTGTTTTTGGCCATGAGATAAACGACCAGCAGGGTAGTTAGCTTCTTTGACTAAACCTATGGTATAGAGAATTTCGCCAATGCGATCTTTTTGCTCGCCCGATAACTTATGAAATAGCGATGTCCAAATTCCTTTGTCGCCGGCTAAACTTAATTCGATATTTTCGAACACAGACAGTGCTTCAAAGACAGTCGGTTTTTGAAATTTTCGGCCAATGCCCGCCATGGCTATTTCAGACTCGTCTAATTGCAATAAATCTATTTGCTGACCGAAGTTCACTTTACCGCTATCAGGGCGGATCCTACCGGTGATAACGTCCATTAATGTGGTTTTTCCAGCGCCGTTAGCGCCAATTAAACAGCGTAATTCACCGTCATTAATATATAAATTTAAATCGTTTAAAGCTTTAAAACCATCGAAGCTAACACTGACATTTTCAGCATATAAAATAACGCCGTGACGGGTATCAGGTTTGATATTTTCAGTCGCGGTTAATGGCGAACCTGCTTTGTCGACGATCATGACTTCACCTCCGTATTCTCGGTTTCATTTTTTGTCTTTTCACTTTTAAAAATAGCAAACTTATCAAATACGTTTGGTAATAATCCGGCAATGCCTTTAGGTAAATATAAGGTTACTAGAACAAATAATCCGCCGAGAGCAAATAACCAAGCTTCAGGCATAATGGCAGTAAAGCGGGTTTTCGCATAACTCACCACGATAGCGCCGATAATCGCACCATATAAAGTACAGCGACCACCAATCGCTACCCAAATAACCATTTCAATTGAATTAAGCGGTGAAAACTCGCCCGGATTAATAATGCCTACTTGCGGTACATATAAGGCGCCTGCAAGTCCCGCGAGCATGGCTGAAACAACAAATATCCATACTTTATAATGCTCAGGTTTGAAGCCAACAAAGCGCACACGACTTTCCGCGTCACGGGTTGCGGTGATAACTCGGCCCATTTTTGAGCTCACAATGAAGTTACTAATGTAATAACCAATCGCTAAGGCGATTGCGGTCGCAATAAATAAGCCTAGTTTGGTATGTGGGTCTTGTAATGAAAAACCCATGATTTCTTTAAAATCGGTTAAGCCGTTGTTGCCGCCAAAGCCCATTTCATTTCTGAAAAATGCCAGCATTAATGCATAGGTCATCGCTTGGGTCATGATTGATAAATAAACACCGCTAACACGCGACCTGAAAGCCATCATGCCAAATACGTAAGCTAATAAACCAGGGCCAATAAATACCATGGCGATCATCCACCAAACGCTACTTGAGCCGGCCCAAAACCACGGTAGTTCAGACAGGTTTAAAAACACCATAAAGTCAGGTAAATCAGGATTACCGTAGACCCCACGGTCACCGATTTGACGCATTAAGTACATGCCCATGGCATAACCACCTAAGGTGAAAAATGCGCCGTGGCCAAGACTTAAAATACCGCAGTACCCCCAAACCAGATCAACGGCTAACGCTAGTAGCGCATAACATAAATATTTACCGAATAAACTAACGGTATAGTCGCTTACGTGAAGAAATGAACCTTCAGCGAAAAAGAGGTTACATATCGTCACGTATAGTGTCGCGATAAATAGCGTGCCAACAACCACATGTAAATGGCTTAATTTAGTCACTATGTTTTTAAGAGAAGTTGAAGTAGTCATTAGTCTGTCGCTCGCCCTTTTTGTGGAAATAAGCCTTTAGGGCGTTTTTGAATAAACAACACCAATCCGACTAATACGATAATATTGGCTAATACCGAACCGGTAATCGGCTCTAAGAACTTATTGATTGAACCTAACGACATTGCCGCTACTAAAGTTCCCCACAAGTTACCTACGCCACCAAATACCACAACTAAGAATGAATCAATAATGTACGCTTGGCCTAAGTTCGGGCCGACGTTAGTTAATTGACTTAATACCACACCAGCAATACCGGCGATACCTGAGCCTAAACCAAAAGTAATGGCATCAACCCAGTCACTTTTAATACTTAATGCTCGGGCCATATCACGGTTTTGCGAAACGGCGCGAACATGTAGACCAAGTGAGGACTTTTTCAAGATCATTAATAAAGTAAAGAACACCATTAATGAAAATAAAATAATATATAAACGGTTAAATGTTAATGAAAATACTGGGTTAATCTGCCATGAACCTGTCATCCACTCAGGGGCTTGTACTTGACGATTCAAGGGTGAAAAAATAGAGCGTACTAACTGCTGAAGAATTAATGAAATACCAAAAGTTGCTAATAAGGTTTCCAGTGGTCGGCCTTTGAGGTGACGAATAACGCCGCGCTCGATAATTACACCGACTAAACCTGAGACTAAAAATGCGGCCGGTATTGCCATTAATAATGAATATTCAATTAAGTTAGGAAAGGCTAATTGGATCACATAGGTGGTATACGCACCTAACATCATCATTTCACCGTGTGCCATATTAATTACGCCCATTACCCCAAAGGTAATGGCTAAACCAATCGCCGCTAATAATAAAACCGAGCCTAAACTTAAGCCGAAAAATAACGTTTCGGCATAACCAAATAGTTTGCGTCTATCGTCAATAGCCTTGATAACTTTTGTGAGCTTTTTAGCTAATATTTTTTCTTCGTCAGTTTTACCTTCTTTTGGTAATGCTGCGAGCTGTTGGCTCATAGCATTTTTTACCACAGGCTGTAATGAATCTTCAAGTTGGGCAATCGCCGCTAGTTTTTCAGTATGTGTGCCGTGTTTAAGTTGCTCGGTAAATAAAGCAATGTTCATTAATTCGCGAACATCATGGTCTTGTTCTTGTGATAACAAGGCTTTAATTGTCGATAAACCAATATCTGAAGGTTTAGATAAAATTTGTGTTACCGCATCAATACGGGTGTTTTTATCCACTGAACTTAAATCTATTTTGGCGATATAACCGCGAATATTGCCGCGCAGTTTATTGTTGGTTTTTATTTTTTTAATTTTTGATTTACTGACCGGTTCAAAAACTTTATCAGCCATCACATCCGTTAGTGCATAGTCTTTATTTTCATCTAATACGGCACGTACTAGGTGCTTATTAGCTTTTAGGTAATAAAGCTCGCCGTCGACTAAATATTGTAAAATGGCACGGGTTTGTTTGGCATTAGCGGGCGTTGCGGTCGCGGCCATTTTAGCAACCAATGGCGGTAGTTTGCTCAGTTTAGTTTTTGGCAGTTGCTGCACAAGCTGAGCTAATTGAGAAGGCTCATTGATTATCGTTGATGCTGTATCAGTCTTAATATCTTGAGCATTTGCAAGAGCTTGCCAGGATAATAAACAACTGAACAACACAGTCATTAATCGCATCATTGCGGTTTCCTTTTTATTAATAAAAGCGCTTGGTTATTTCGTCGTTGAAGTCAGAACCGAGCATGGGAGAGTTGAAAAATAATAAACATATACTCAAAGCATTCTTATCAAGTGTTATGTAAATACGTAGGTATTATCAAAATTGCTTTGAGTATATGGGCGTTAACAAAGTTATTGGTTAGCGCCCATATGTAATAAAAATCAGCGGTCATAAAACATGGGAGTAAAATGACCACTGGTTAGGTAAAACTTAAAAGTTTTGACCTGAACACTTAGCTGTTGTCACATCGAAGTTGCCGCATTTAACTGGCGCTGTCCAATCTGAAATCAAGTTTTTAGAGCTAGATAAGAAGTCTGACCATGCATCACCAATTACAGTATCTGGCGTTTCCCAAACTACTTCTAATTGACCGTCTTCTTGGATCTCGCCAATCAATACAGGCTTAGATAAGTGATGGTTAGCATTCATTACCGCAATGCCGCCGGTTAAGTTAGGAACAGCAACACCAATTAACGCTTGTTCAACTGCGTCTACGTCAGTAGTGCCAGCTTTCTCAACTGCTTTTACCCACATTTTGAAACCAATATAGGTGGCTTCCATTGGATCATTTGTTACGCGTTTATCATCACCAATGTATTCTTTCCAAGCTGCGATAAAAGCTTCGTTTTCGTCAGTTTCAACACTTTGGAAGTAGTTCCAAGCTGCTAAATGACCAACAAGCGGTTTAGTATCAAAACCAGAAAGTTCTTCTTCACCAACCGAGAAAGCAATAACTGGAATGTCTTCAGCAGAAATTCCTTGGTTACCTAATTCTTTGTAAAATGGAATGTTAGCATCGCCATTGATGGTTGAAACTACCGCGGTTTTTTTACCTGTTGAACCAAACTTTTTAATGTCTGAAACAATACCTTGCCAATCAGAATGACCAAATGGTGTGTAGTTAACCATGATGTCAGCTTCTTTCACGCCTTTAGCGAGTAAGTATGCTTTTAAGATTTTGTTAGTAGTACGTGGATAAACATAATCAGTACCCGCTAAAACCCAGCGTGTTGCGCCGATGTCATTCATTAAATAATCAACGGCAGGAATTGCTTGTTGGTTTGGCGCAGCGCCTGTGTAAAATACGTTTTTAGAAGACTCTTCACCTTCGTACTGTACCGGGTAGAATAACAAACCGTTTAATTCTTCAAGTACCGGTAATGCTGATTTACGTGAAACAGAAGTCCAACAGCCGAAAATAACATCCACTTTTTCTTTCGCTAACAGCTCACGTGTTTTTTCAGCAAATAATGGCCAGTTTGACGCAGGGTCAACTACAACCGGTTCTAATTTTTTACCTAATAAACCACCGGCTTTATTTTGTTCTGCAATCATCATTAAAACTGTGTCTTTTAATGTGGTTTCAGAAATCGCCATAGTGCCTGAAAGCGAATGTAAAACACCTACTTTAATGGTGTCTGCAGCCATTGCCATTTGTGTAACTAAGCTGCTGGCAATAATCGTGCTTGCCGCAATAAATTTTTTCAATTTCATCTTTGTATCCTTTATTCGATTCAAGTAATAATTTTTTGATAGATAAGCACCGCTTAACAGTGCTTATCGGGTTTACTCATCAGTAAGGTTTAAAAGGTAACTAAGGCTTCAACCGCAAATGAATTAACATCAACATCGTTGATTTCGTCCATACGGTATTCAAAAACCATTAATAAATTGTCGTTGACAGCAAAGCTTGGTGAAATGGTTATACCGCTGGCATCTTCAAACGTAGTACCGGCAGCGTCTTCAATTTCCCAATCGTTATAACGAACAGTTAACGCGAATTCTTCAAAGGCATAGTTCGCCATTAATAAATAACCGCTAGCATCACTGCCAGTAAAAACACTATCTTCAGCGGTGTTATATTCGGCCGCTAACGTTAAAGCGTCTTTTGAATAACTTGCCCAGGTATTGATTAACTCAACGTCGCCATCTTTTGAGTAAAAACCTTTAACGGTAATTTCGTCAGTTGGCATAAAGGCCAACATAGTTTCAATGCCAACATGCTCTGAATCAGTTGATTGTGGACCAGCGAGATCATTTACTAATGAAACTGCTGCGCTGAAACCGTCACCTGTGTATAACGCTGAAACACCTTGTTGGTAATAACCGTAGAAATATTTTGCGTAGCCTGTGCCTGAGTATTGGAATAAACCAGTTGGCTCTTCTGTTTCCCAGCCTGAATAGCTTAAGAAACGACCCGCTTTAATGGTAACTTTGTCTGATGCTGCGTAAGTAATAAACGCTTGCTCAAGGTCAACGCCTTCTGCTTCGTTTTGATATTCAATATCAACATAAGCTGATAATTTGTTACCAAAGTCGTAACCAATGTTAATTTCAACTTGGTCAATACCTGATGATGAAGTGCTGCTTGCTTCGGCATCTGAATCTTCATAGAAATAAGACATGTCGATAAAACCTGAAATGCTTAAGTTTTCAGGTAATTTAGATTCTTCCGCTTGAACTGATAATGAAAGCAACATCGTTGCTGCTATTGGCGTTAATTTTGTTAAAAATTTCATGTTATTTTTCCCAGTATTAAATGTAGTTAAGTGATCCTGGTTGTCTTTTTTAGCGCGACAACTTTGAGACACAAGCCAATTTTGACTGAGTTCAGTATGAGCTTTTTAGGCAAGCAGTAATATTCGTCAAAGTGCGCAATCGCCTACGTAAAACTACGCATATAATTTCTATCATATTTGTGTAAGATGGGGTGAAGGCGAGGTAAATCTGTTTTTTGCTGCAAAAACCCAGTGCAAGCTAGTGATAAAGTGATAAATAGCTTGCTCGGTAATAGTCACAGTATTAAGCTGCTGCAAAGCCGAAAGCCGAAAGCCGAAAGCCGAAAGCCGAAAGCCGAAAGCCGAAAGCCGAAAGCCGAAAGCCGAAAGCCG
>JBPOFN010000069.1:0-14256 GCA_051251725.1 Thalassotalea sp.
GCGATCCCTGAAGAAGCTATTTTAGCGTTAGCGGATGTGAATGACGAATTTGCCCCTTTTGGTATTTCGGGCAAAGCGCAAATTTCAACCGATCCCCTAACGCAAGCGGTTCGACTAGGCCGTTTTGGTTGGAAAGCCGCCACCTCAAGTGTTAAACATCAAGTAGCAAGTGCGCTTAATACCGATATGGGGGTGATGACTTCATTACTACCAACACCTGATTGTGGGGCGGCGCAGCTTGAAAGTAATGAATGTGTTAATAACCAAGGCGCACTAAGTGATGAACACTTAAATAATTTAAGCAAATACATCGCCTTATTAGGTGTGCGGGCGCAACGTAATTTAGATGACGAGCAAGTACAACAAGGCAAAGCGCTATTTACTACTATTGGCTGTGCAGATTGTCATACTCCAAGCTTTCAAACCAGTATTTATCACCCTTTTAGTGAATTAAGAGATCAAACTATCTATCCATACAGTGACTTATTATTACACGATATGGGAGAAGGATTGGCTGATAACCTAGGTGAAGGTAACGCGACCGGCGCTGAATGGCGGACAACGCCGTTATGGGGATTAGGATTATCGGCTTGTGTGACCGGTGGTGTTGTTAATCCAAGTGGCGGTCAAGGCAATGAAGTTTGCGCACCTGTGCACAGCTACTTACATGACGGCCGAGCACGAACCATTGATGAAGCAATTCTTTGGCATGGCGGCGAATCAGCAAGTTCAACAAGCAACTACCAGGCGCTTACACAGTCAGAACAAAACGCTTTACTTAGCTTTCTAAATTCGCTTTAGATGCTAGCTGAGAGCTTTAAGCAATCTGGCTTAAAGCTCAGCCTTTAGTTTGCTCGCTGATTGTAATGAATTCTGTATGACTACATTAATTCTTATTTAACTCTTACTCAGGATAGTTTTAATTTCAGACTTTAAGCGAATTAGCGCATCTAAATGCTGAGTTGGTGATTTTTTACCGCTATCTTCATCACGTCGAGATTGAGAAAACTGTACTATTCTCGCTGCCATTTCAATTTTTTCAATTAAAGCAAAAGCGTCATCAGGTATTGGGTTAATCCATTGTGACGAAGCGTATAAATCCTCAGTGCCTTGTTCAGATAAAGACTTAATTAGTTCAGCAGATTTCATGGATTACCTTCGTTTATATGCCTTAGTTAAAAGGCAATGAAATAGTTGGCTAAGATAAGCGACACAAGCATAAAAGCCAACTGTTATTTATTGTCATTTTTGAGTCTTATTTGCGTTTTTTAATTGGCATAAGAAAACGCCAGTGAAATATACACTTAGAATACCATGATATAAACCCATACCTGATCTTTCTAAATTAGTTGAGACAAAATCTGGCATGGCAGTAATCGCCAGCATAACAGCGAGAACAGCTGAAAAGAATAATATGATTTTATGAATTTCAGCGACATTAGTCGCTAGATAAAATAAAGCAATCAATGGAATGAAGCCAATTAAAAAAATTGCAGAGCTAGCTACATAGCTAAAAATAGTCAAAGATGCCGCAGCCAATAAAATACCTAAGCCGATGAGCCAAGTCGCACCGTCACCAAAAGCACTCGCTACATTATGACCAACCTTAAAACGATGAAACTTAATCCCCATATTATCTACAACTCCAATCGACGTTTATACTACCATAAAAAGTAATAACTGCTTATTTCGATAAAGCTAAACTACCTGAATAACTTTAATTATAACAGAGCTAAAATACAACAATTTCAGACCGGTAGCTTAAAAATATGAACAGCGTGATAAGTAAAAAGGAATAAGGTTAGATATTTAATTTAACTGGAAATTTAAGAGACAGTGCTAATAAATAGCCAATAAAAAAGGACAACCTAAGTTGTCCTTTACATTAATCACTTCTAATTAGCTAAGTGAATAATTAACTTAGTGCTTAGTCGCTTTGATAACAACTTTATTACTGATCACATTTCCCGATTTCGCAACAACAGTAATATCGCCTTGACCGGTCGCTTGAATAATCATTAACGCTCGACCTTTTGCGGTGGTTAAAGCTGTTGCTTGAAAGTCTTGCACATTGCTAGGTGAGCCATTATCAACTCCCATTACATGCGCCGGACCAGTTACTTCAAAACTAACCGAGTGATCTTCAAAAGTAATAGCTCGGCCTAACTTATCCGTTAATTGCAATTCAATATGAGCTGCATGATGATAGTTATTGCTTAAGCTGCTTTTATCAACTGATAAGTTAATACCGGCAAAACTTGTTGCGGTTGTTAACTCATCTTGAGCTGTACAATCGCCCTGACCTTTGGCGATTAATTCACCTTGGCTAAATGGCACCGCCCATTTTAAAATATGATCCGGCGCATCATCGAGCTTTTTAACGCCTTGCGATTTACCATTTAAAAACAGCTCAACTGCTTTACAATTTGAATATACTTCAACGGCAATCATTTGCTCTGGCTGATATTGCCAATGTTTATTTACATCGTGCCAATACCACACGTAACGCTGCCAAGCACCCGGTTTTTTCTCAACAACTTTATTGTCGCTCGTTAATTTATATAACGACTTTTCAAGCGTTTGTGTCGCTAAATAAACATGCGGTTGATCATGCCATAAGGTTTTCATCATATGAAATGAAGGTTTATCAAATCCCGCTAAATCTAACATACCACTGGCAGTCGCTTTAACCGGCCATTTGTTATGACTTTCGCCCATGTAGTCGATACCGGTCCACAAGAAGGTACCTGCGATAAAATCACGCTCTTCAATGGCTTTCCACTCGTGCCATTGCACGACGTTTTCAGTCCCCATGATCATTTTGTCTGGAAATAATTCATGCCCATAATCGTAGATAACGCGGCGATAGCTATAACCAATAATGTCTAACGCATCGGTATAACCCGTAATATGGCTCACTGATGGTAAAATTAAATTGGCGGTTACTGGGCGGGTAGTGTCTAGCTCTTTAACCCAAGTGGATAATTTTTTCGCGGTTTTGGCTAGGACATAACCTTGCTCTTCACTGGTATGAAAACGCTGGTTAATTTCTTCTGGGGTAATAAACGGTGGGTTAAAAAAATAATTACCATTAGCGTTCATATCAAAATAACCGGTCGCTTTTGCGTAACGCGGATAAGTCCATTCAATTTCATTGCCGATACTCCACATGATAACTGACGGATGATTACGATCACGTTTCACTGATTTTTTTAAGTCTTGTTCACCATTTTCTTGAAAGTGTTCTGTGTAACCTCGGCTAATATAATCGTCATGACGTTCTTGCTGATTTAAACGTTTATCTTTTGGATTGTCGTATTCATCAAAGATTTCAGCTTGTACTAATAAACCCAATTCATCACATAAATGCATAAATGCTGCTGATGCTGGATTATGGGCCGTACGTATAGCATTAACGCCAGCGTCTTTTAATTTTTCTAAACGTCTGCGCCAAACATCATCAGGTACTGCAGCGCCAACAAGGCCTGCGTCATGATGTAAGTTAACACCTTTAATTTTAAGCGACTTACCGTTTAAGAAAAAACCTTTATTGTTATCGAATTTAATCGTGCGAAAGCCAAACGGTGTTACGTACTGATCAATAACTTTTCCATTTAAGCGAATATCAGTAACCGCTTTATATAAGGTTGGCGAATCAATATCCCAACGTTTAGGCGCAAGTACCGTTAAATTTTGTATTACGGTATTGGTTTTTGCCGCATTAGCTTCACTGTTACTTTTAGCGGTTGCGACTACTTGGCCGGTGTTATCAATAATTTGGCTGGTAACTTCAATTGCTTCATCTGATTGGCTAGCATTGTTAATTTCAATTGCTAATGACACAGACGCTTGTTGCTCTGTGATCTCAGGCGTGGTGACATAAGTGCCCCAGACCGGAATATGAATATCTGAAGTTGAAATTAATTTCACATCACGATAAATGCCCGAACCTGTATACCAGCGGCTATCGATGTAGCGCGAACGGTCAACTTTAACCGCGATAACATTTTCTTGCCCGATCGGTTTTAAATATTTGCTTAAATCATAATAAAACGGTGAATAACCATAATATTGATGGCCTATTTGTTCACCATTAATCCAAACCGTGGCATGGTTATAAATGCCATCAAACAATAAAACATGTTTGTTTTTACCGTTATCTGGGGTCTTAAAATGTTTGCGATACCAACCTAACCCCGCAGGTAAATACCCCGTAGCGCCGTCAGATTTTTCTTGGGTAAAAGCATGTTCAACACTCCAATCATGGGGCAAATTTAACGAACGCCAGCTTGCATCGTTAACTTCTGGTGCTTGAAATGCTTGGTCGTCATTTAACTTAAATAACCAGCCTTGGTTAAAATCCGCTTCAATACGGACAAGTGAGTTACCATTATTGAGCGCTACCGAGGCTTGCTTGCTTGCGGTTGCTTGTTCATCTAACTGTTCGGTTGGCTGGTTAGTCGAATTTTCACTGCACGCAACCAGCGATAGTGCTAACAGCAAAGTAGTGAGCAGCTGGCTGGCTAAGATTTTCTTCGCCAGCGATACTTTTTTTATTAATTGTGTCATCATTTATTAATTCGTTATTATAATTTTATGAGTGTAAGCGGATTAATTATTTTTCTACCGGTTTGTAGGTTCTAATCCAATCGATATACATTTTGTTCATAGCGGCGTTATTCAGCTGGGCTTCAGTCGGCGTAATACCTTTAACCGCGCGCCAAACGTGATCTTCCATATCGAAAATAAGTCGCATAGCACGATCCATATATTTTCCTTCCGGATCATTTAATTTATCGTCAACAGAAAGTACCCGTACTTTATTACCGTCTAAATAAAATTCCATATAAGTAGGCGACTGCCAATAAAAGCCAAAGCGATGGTAATCATCATAGAACACATCTTTGTTGGCGGTTTCATGGAAACCTTGCTTGTGACCATAATCACCTAACATATGATTTGAAACCGGATCGCGCTTAAAAATATGGTAATTTGACGACATATGGCTGGCATTTTTTTTACTATCGCCGTAAGTTTCAGTGACATCAATTTCATTTCTATCATCGTCACTTAACATCCAGAAGTTATTAGCTAAAGCGAGTTTTGATATTTTCAAACTGGCTTCAACATAAACAGGATAAGTAATGGTTTCTTTCGCGGTAACAAAGCCAGTAAAAACTGTTTTCTTTGAATTGAACTTACCGTAGTTTTTAACTTTGCCTTGTTTTTCTGGCGGTACTGGCGCAGCAGACAAAACTAATTTACCGTCGATCACATCACTATGTTCAGCATTAAAATAAGTAGCACCTGGTCCTAACCAACCGCGCATATGGTTGTCATGCCATTTAGTAAAGAATGCCGAGTTTTTACCTGAATAGGCGAAACTATCACTATTTTGCTCTTTTAATTGCCATTCACCTTTTGCTAGCACAGCGGCAGGTAAAGCAATGGCTTGCCAATCATTTACTTGGTTTTCATTGCTTGCCTGCTCGTTATTATTTGTCGCCGCACAAGCCACAATCAATGAGCTTGAAAGTAACGTTACTATTTTATAATTAACCATTTTTATCGCCCCTAATTTCACTATTGAAAGACATTAATCAAATACAAACTTGGTTAACAATATACAGTAAACGATAGTGACATTAAACTATTTATCGACACAAAAATAATAGATTGAAAACATAAAACCCCAGACAAGCTGAGGTTTTATTAGATAACGATTAATCGCGTTTAGCTATTATTTGGCATTAATAACCGTTTTAGCAATCACCTTGTTACCTGCGGTAGCCGTTACCGTTATTTGCCCTGTTTGACCGGTTGAGCGAATTAACACTGCTGACTTACCTTTATAACTATTTACTTGATCAGCCAGTACATCTTGAATACTCATTTCCCAGCCATTATCAACCACTACGCGTTCAGCAGGTCCAGTCACTTTAAATTCAACTTTAGCGTCACTATCAACCAGTAAGTTGCCAGCCGCGTCTAATAACTGTGCGTGTACATAAGTAGTATCGTAACTGTCAGCGTTAATTTGTGTTACTTCACTGGTTAATGAAATACTCGCTAATTCGCCATGGGTACTAATAATATCTTCAGAGACTGCGACACCTTGGTTATAACCGACAACTTTTAACTCGCCCGCTTGATAAGGGACTAACCATTTAACAACACGGTCTTCAAAATCAGTTAATTGTTGACGGCCAAATGACTTACCGTTAATAAATAATTCGACTGAATCGGTATTAGTGTAACTTTGTACTACAACCTGTTCGCCAGCTTGATATTTCCAAATTTCATTAATGTCATACCATTCCCAGCGGCGTAGTTCTTTCCAAATATAGCTAGGTGCTTCACGTTTTTCCCAGCTCCAGCCTAACTCTTTTGAATACGAAAATTCAGATTTTTCCGCGGCTGTGGTACCAACATAAGTTTTAGGTGCTTCGCCCCAAAGGGTTTCAAAAAAGTGACCACGCGCAGTTTTATTACCGATAAAGTCAAATAATGAAATTTCTAAGCCCATTCTCGGCATTGGCCCTGCTTCACCTTTATAAGCAAAACCGGTCCAGATAAAAATCCCAGAGACATAATCTTTGTCTTTAACATCACGCCATTCACGCCACGCGCCCCAGTTTTCTGAGCCATAGATCACTTTATCAGGATACATTTTATGCGCGGCTTCATATGACGGCGCACGGTAGTTAAAACCAACAATATCAAGTGCGTCGGTATAACCAGAAGTAAAACCGACTGATGGATGCACTAAACCTGCAGTAACCGGGCGTGAAGTATCAATTTCTTTGACATATTTAGCCAACGTATTAGCAATAATAGGCAAGTTATCTACGCTATCAGGATTTAACTCTTTTAGTTTTTGTTGGATTGGCTCTGGAGTAAAGTCTGGCGCATTACTAAAATAAGTATCGCCTTTATTTTTAAAAATGGCAGATTTCGCATAATATGGGTAAGTCCATTCTACTTCGTTACCAATACTCCACATGATCACTGATGGATGATTAAAATCACGGCGGATCAAATCTTTAAGATCGCGCTCAGCCCATTCATTAAAATGAATATTATATGAAACTGACGATTCCGCTGTTGCAGCGTTATCACCTAAATAAACTTTACTTTTTTTCTTATCACGATCCCAGTCATCAAATGCTTCTGAATTGACTAAAAAACCTAACTCATCAGCAAGTGCCATTAATTCTGGTGAATGAGGGTTATGCGATAAACGTAACGCATTTACGCCAATACTTTTTAACCGTAACAAGCGTGAACGCCAAACTGATTTAGGAACCGCAGCGCCGACAGCACCAGCATCATGATGGATATTTACGCCTTTAATTTTAGTATTTTTACCGTTTAAGAAGAAGCCTTTATGACTGTCAAACTTAATACTGCGAATGCCAAAAGTGGTGCTATCTGTTTCTATTTTATCGCCATCAACATAGACAGTGACTTTAGCGGTATATAGCGTTGGACTAGTCAATGACCATAATTGCGGATCAGATAATTCAAGTACCTGTACTAGCGTATTTTGATGCTGCAGATCAAAAGATGTTTTTTCTTGTGCAACTTCTTTACCTGACGCATCAAAAATTTCTATTTTAAGCTTTGCATCTTCACCTTGGTATTTTTTCGCTAACACCTCAGTTTTAACGCTAATAGTTGCTTGCTCAGCAGTAACTTCAGGTGTAGTAACTTGAATGCCCCACTGCGGAACATATACGGCTTCAGCTTTCACTAAGCGTACATTTCGGTAAATACCTGAACCCGTATACCAGCGAGAATCAGCATACGTAGTTCTATCAACTTTTACCGCAACTAAGTTTTCACTGCCGTCAAAATGTAAATAAGGGGTTAAATCCGTTTGAAAACTGGCATAACCATAAGGTCTGCCGCCAACATAATGACCGTTGATCCAAACCGCGGAATTATTATAAATCCCGTCAAACTCGAGCCAGATTTG
The DNA here is from genome assembly GCA_051251725.1 of Thalassotalea sp. GTDB lineage: Bacteria > Pseudomonadota > Gammaproteobacteria > Enterobacterales > Alteromonadaceae > JALZUE01. The sequence continues at coordinate 7,979 of JBPOFN010000069.1, forward strand.
TTTGTTGATATCCGCTTTATCTAAGATAAAGTTTTTACGATACCAACCAATTCCTCCCATTTTAAAACCGGTAGATGCTGCTGCATCTTTATCATATGGTAGTGCTACCGCCCAATCATGCGGTAAACGTACCGCTTGCCAGTGAGTATCATCAAAACTTTCTTTACTTAGCGCTTGATGCGCTGCTTGTTGTTTTTCAAGCGTGAATTTCCAATCAAAATTGAAGTCTTCTACGTTTTTTGCAGTAACCATGCTACTAACTAAAATTAGCGCAAGGCTGCTAAATTTCTTCAGTGGGTTAGTAAATATACGATTTTTGCATATCTTCGTCATAATAAACCTTTTGTTATTTATTGGTTGGTTTGTCTGGTTCGTTTGTTTTTTTGAAATTAACGTTTTTCTTTTATATCAGGCTAGTTTTAATTTTTACTCAGCAGCACACCAAACACTTGGGTGTTTGGTGTTTTAATATTTAGCAATTATTCAAACGGCGCCACTAAAGGGTTTAATTTTCCGTCAGCTAACTCGCCAGGTTTTCTATCTGGCAACCAACGATTTAAATCATCACGTCGACCTTGGTTCCAACGATTTTCTGGATCTGGATCAGGAAGAATCGCTGCCCTGTCTTCATACCAAATGATGGTCATAGCTTCGCGCATAATATTTGATTGATTTTCAGGGGCGCCATGTAAACACCAACCAGAATGGAATGTGGCGTCACCGGCTTGCATATCCCCATGATTAACAATTTCGAAGCCGCGCTCAGCACACATATCACTTAAGATGGCTTCAGACTCATCAGAAATTGGAATATCCCCCAAATAACCAACGTTGCCAGTGCCACTAGCAAAATTTAGGGTGCCCATCGCTTTAGTAACATCGATCAAGGGCATCCACATAGTGACAAATTTATTCGTTTCTAATGGCCAATAATGCTGATCTTGATGCCAAGGTGTTAAGCCGCCAAAGGGTTCTTTATATAAGGCTTGGTCGTGATAAATACGCACCTTATCAACACCCAACAATTTCGCGGCAATACTGGCAAAACGTTTAGCTAAAACAAACTTTGCCACTTGTGGATAATCAGGCCACAAATTCATGATCTGTAAAAATGCTTTACCGTAAGTATCACGCTCGGCTAAGGGCAATAATTGAATTTTTGCTTTTCTATCAACCACAGCGTGATTGATTTCTTGACGATATGGTTCAACTTCACTGGCGTTACAAATACCATTAAGGCGTAGATGACCATTTTTTTGAAAAAAATCGATGTCAGTATTGCTGACTGAATAAACTGAATCTAAAACAGGTAAAACACTCATAATCTTGCCCTAATAGCTAAATAAACTGAATTTAACTATAGCAACAAGATCAGGAATAAAATACCTAATGTATATATGAAAATATTATATTCTTGACCTTTTAAAATCAGCTATTCTTCTATACGCATTTGTAATTGGCTACGGTACTTCTTAGGAGTAATAGCAAATTGCTTTTTAAACAAGGCAATAAAATGTGAAGGATTAGCAAAATTAAGCTCATAACTAATGTCGGTAATCGACATACTTTGCTGACTTAATAATCGCGCAGCACTATAAAGTTTATGACGAACCGTGTATTCAGAAAAATTACAGCGAAAAACCGATTTAAACAAACGTGAAAAATAAGAGGTGGAGATATGACACAATTTAGCCGCTTCCACTAAATTTAGCTCAACATAGGTTTGATGCCGAAATAAATTAATAACCGGCTCTAAACGATCATAACCTTTTGTTAAAGTAATTGGCTGCGTATGCGGCGGCATCACAGGTTTTGCATATTCTACTAACCAAATCAGTAACAACTTCAATAAGGTTAAACTTTTTGTACTGTGCGGGTTTTGCTCATAACTGGCCTTTAACCATTGTACTTGATGTTTAACAATCTCCAGTTGCTCAACACTTAATCGCAGTTGCATGCCTTGCTGTAAAAATGACGCTTCTTTTTCTAACCCTGATTGATTTAAAAATTCAGGTAAAAATTGAATAATGGTCCATGACTTCTTTTTATCACTTAATTCGAAATCATGTGTTTCTAACCCTGGGGTAAAAACGATGTCATTATTTACCAGTTCTGATTCCCCCTGACTATAGAAATAAGACCCTTCAATTTCATCAAAAATAATAAGTTCATGCACTTCGTGAAAATGCATAAAACATGAATAACCATCCTCTTCATTATAATTTACATGATGAATTTCAAACTGAAAGCCTTGCTGTATACAAAACGGCTCGCAATATACATTTAATTTTGCCATTGTAAAATCACCATAAAACACTTAATCAGCGCGAAGATAATCTAGAGTAACCTAACATAAATGTGAAGTTAAAGTAGAATCGTAAAAATTTAACATAAATGTCAAATGCATAATATTATATAGCCTATACTTAGCAGAATTTCTTATTAGTTCGTGTTCAAATGTAAAATACTTATTATTTTATTTTTCTTGTTAAGGAATTTCCATGCTGCAATCTCGTGCAATCGTTTCAAACGGTCAAGGCCAATATAAATTAACTACCGTTGCTGTTGGCGCTCCAGCTGCTGGCGAAGTTCAAGTAAAATTAATGGCCAGTGGTATTTGTCATACTGACTGGGATTCAATTGAAAATTGGAATAAAGAATTTATTGTTGGCCATGAAGGTGCTGGTATTGTTTCAGAAGTTGGTGCTGGTGTTACTAAAGTGGCGATTGGCGACCACGTTATTTTGAACTGGGCAATTCCTTGTGGCGCATGTTTTCAGTGTAACGAAGGCAATTTACATATTTGTGAGAAAAACTCCCCTGTTTGTGGCTGCGCTTTAGACGGCCATGCCCACGGTGAAGCAACTACCCACAATGACCAAGCAATGGAGCGCTCTTTCCATCTTGGCACGATGAGCGAATATACCGTGATAAAAGAAGCTGCGGTAGTAAAAATGGATAAAGACATTCCATTTACGTCTGCCTCAATTGTTGGTTGTGGTGTGATGACTGGCTGGGGCTCTGCTGTTAATGCCGCACAAGTGAAAGCAGGTTCTTCAGCCTGTATCATTGGCTGTGGTGGTGTTGGTCTTAATGTGATTCAAGGCGCTAAAGTTTCTGGTGCGGCAAAAATTATTGCTATTGATATTAGCGAAGAACGATTGACACAAGCAAAAGAGTTTGGCGCTACACATGGTATTGTCGCTGAAAAAGATGATGTCGATTTTGTAAAAGTTAAAGCACAAGTACAAGCTTTAACTGATGGCCGAGGTGCCGATTACGCATTCGAATGTACCGCCATTCCAGCTTTAGGCTCAGCGCCTTTAACTTTAGTGAGAAACTCAGGTACCGCTATTCAAGTAAGTGGCATAGAACAGCGCATTGATTTTGACTGTGAGTTATTTGAGTGGGATAAAAAATACATCAATCCGTTATATGGCATGTGTAACCCTGAACGCGATTTCCCTCGCATTTTAAATTTATATCAAAATGGTGATATGAAGTTAGACGAGTTAGTGACAAAAACTTATAAACTTGAAGAATTAGAGCAAGGTTTTGACGACTTATTAAATGGCCGCATTGCTAAAGGCGTTGTGGTTTTTGATTAATATATTGATCGATTAATTTATGTATTTAGTTATAAATTAAACCTTACTACCCGATAAAGCCTCTTGTTCTTCTTGAGGCTTTTTATCAATATAAATTTACTAAACAAATATCGTACTGACGGCTACATGCTATTTCCTCGTCGGTACCACAAGGAATCAATAATGGCAATAAATCGACTTGAAGTATCAAACGCCAACTATGTTGCTGACAATACACAGTTGCTCACTATACATTCTTCTTATCTAAACAGACGCCACGATGTTTCAATATACAATGTAAATGCAAGTAAAAAAAACACACCTATTATCATTTTAATGCACGGCGTTTATGGTAATCACTGGGTTTGGATGGGCTTAGGCGGTATTCACAAAGTTTATGACGCATTACGCGCTGAACATCAGATTGATGATTTTATTTTAGTAATGCCCTCCGATGGTGGTTTGTTCGACGGCTCCGCTTATTTACCAACATTAGCGCATGGTAATTACGAGCAGTGGATCATGGACGATGTCGTTAAAGCTGTAATTCAAACCGTTCCTACTGCAAACGAAGAAAGTAATCTTTATTTAAGTGGTTTATCTATGGGCGGTTATGGCGCACTTCGTTTAGGCGTTAAGTATCCTAACCAAGTGAAAGGTATTTCGGCTCACTCTTCAATAACACAATTACACGAACTCAATAAATTTACCGAAACACATCTTGAGCATTACCAATGCGAAAATGAACAAGAGCATGATATTTTGTATTGGGCTCAAAAGCATAAATCATCATTACCACCGTTACGTTTTGACTGTGGTAAAGATGATATTTTGTATCAAGGAAATTTAACATTTAAAGCCGCGTTGGAAAAAGCAGAGGTTAATTTCAGCTTTGATGCTTTTGACGGTGAACACGCCTGGGCGTATTGGCATGAACATATTGTCCAAACATTTATGTTTTTTAATGGCATCGAAAATTCAAATCAAAACAGATAACGGTTAGGAAAATAAAAATGAGAAAATTAACCATATTATTTGCCTGTAGTGCCTTATTTACCGGTGCAGTTTTTAGTGACGCGACCATGCCAGCTAAAGGCTATGAAGCAGCAATAAAAAGTGCTGACTTTATTACTCGCACCAACCAACAACACCCATTATCAGATCAAAAAAACCAAGGTAATTGGGTATTAAATACTGATTTTTCCGATGAATTTGAAACTGACAAGCTGGATATTGAACGCTGGTGGCCAAACAACCCTGGTTGGAAAGGACGCCCACCGACAAACTTTCATGGTAGTAATGTCAGCATTGATAATGGCGAGTTAGTTTTTAAAATAAACCAACACGGAGATACCAAATTACCTGAAGGTTACACTCACACCTCAGGTTTTATTAAATCACGTAACGATATTTTATATGGCTACTTTGAAAGTGAAGCTAAATTAATGGATGCCCCTTGGGTCTCCGGTTTTTGGTTAAACAAAGTCACAAAACAGTGGTGGACAGAAATTGATATCAATGAGAACTGCCCTTGCCAAGAAGGACTTCGCCATAATTTAAACAGTAATGTTCATATCTTCCGTTCACCAGCAGATAAAGGTGGTATTAAAAAGCTAATTTCGTCTCCTAAAAAGTATTTTTTTCCAGTCGAGCTTAATGATGATTATCACGTTTGGGGCTTAGAATGGAATAAAGAGGTTATTCGTTTTTTCATTGATGGGGTCATGTTCCGTGAAGTTAAAAACGTGCATTGGCATCAACCACTTGAAATCAATTTAAATAATGAAACTAATAAATGGCTTGGTGCGGTTCCTGACGATACACGTATAGATAAAGAATACCGCGTGAAATATGTCAGAGTTTGGACTAATAATAAATAACCCCTGCAATAATTAAAACACGAGACACCTTCCTTTATAAATTCATCTCAACAACATTAACGGAACAACAAAAGGCAATCTAGGTGATTACTCTTGTTGTTCCAAACTTTTTATAATGTCTTTTCCCAAAACAGTGCATGACCAAATTCTTCATTTAACTCATATCCCGAAAAGCCAAATTTTTTATAAGCGTGTTTAGCTGCGTTATTAGCTGATAAAACTTCTAACGTAACCTTACAGCAGCCTTGCTCACGTGCAATCTCTTCAATACCATTTAAGAGCTTCTGACTAAGACCTAATTTTCTAAAATCACTAAGCACTGCCAGATCATGAATATTTATTAGCGGCTGGCAGTTAAATGTCGAAAAACCAACAAAAGCATTTAAAAACCCAGCCGGCACTTTATTAACATAACAAATCAAAGTTATAGCAGAAGCTATCTCTTTAAGCTTATTCACTAGGTTGTTCTTAGCGTAATCGCTAAGCCCTTTACCTCCCCCCATAGGATCTAAAGCGTATTGATTTAGTAAATAGAGCAAGTCTTTACCTTGCTGCTCGTTGTTATAGTTAACCCGTACCAGCTGTATATCCATAATCGCCACAAATCATTTAATAGACACTAACCTTAATCAAAGACTAATCACATTGCTAGTTGTTGGTTAATTTATTGGAGATGTTTCTTGGTAATTAGTTATTGGAAAAGCAGATAATATGAAAAATGAAAATAAACAGCTAGACAGCAAAAAGCCCGCAACATAGTTGCGGGCTTTTGACGTGCACGGATGCACTAATGTCGTACTGCCATGGAAGG
>JBPOFN010000007.1:0-131770 GCA_051251725.1 Thalassotalea sp.
CGTCGTGCTTCTTCGGTAGCTACAATACGAGTTTTGCCAAAAGAGCGTCGTGCTTCTTCGGTAGCTACAATACGAGTTTTGCCAAAAGAGCGTCGTGCTTCTTCGGTAGCTACAATACGAGTCTTACCAAAAGAACGACGTGCTTCTTCGGTAGCCACAATACGAGTTTTACCAAATGAGCGTCGAGCTTCTTCAGTGCTGATAGTTATTGGAGATTGAACTTGTACTGGTGTGATGTCTGCAGGTGTTGAAGATAAGCCTAAAGCTAAAATAAGAGATGTAAGCATTCTAATTTCCTTGTGTTGTTATTATATAAGACACAAGGTTATTAGCGAAGAGTGTGCCAGTTGTTGCATTTATATAAAATACAATTACTTACGTGGCTTTTGTGGTGGTTGTAGTAATTTTTGACGCAGTATTAATTTTGAACAAAAATAGAGTCAAAAATTCGACAAATAATTGACTTGGTATTTGTTCGGGAAAGTTGTTTGATACTAGAAGCTAGAAGCTAGAAGCTAGAAGCTAGAAAGCTAGAAGTTAGAAAGCTAGAAGCTAGAAGTTAGAAAGCTAGAAAGCTAGAAGCTAGAAGCTAGAAAGCTAGAAGCTAGAAAGCTAGAAAGCTAGAAGCTAGAAGCTAGAAGTTAGAAGCTAGAAAGTTAGAAAGCTAGAAGCTAGAAGTTAGAAAGCTAGATTATAAATTGAATGAGGTCGATCTATCGGTAATTTGATGTGACAGTAAATAATTACTGAAGTGCTTCTCGGAAAGGGGTTTGCTGTATAAGAAACCTTGCATTTGCTCACAGCGTAAGCCTGAGAGAAAGCTCAGTTGGTTTTCTGTTTCTACCCCTTCAGCGACAACATCTAACCCAAGGTTATGAGCGATGGTGACAATCGTTGCTACCATATTACGTCCTTGATCCGACTCTTCAATATCGTCAATAAACGCTTTATCAATTTTAAGGGTATTGAGAGGGAATTTTTTCAAGTACGCGAGCGAAGAATAACCGGTACCAAAATCGTCCAGTGATAAATGAATACCCATTGAACGGATCTGCAACATGATATCGATCGCCTTTTGCGGCGAGTCCATTACTGTGCCTTCGGTGATCTCTAATTCTAGATTCTTAGCCGGTAAACCACTTTGTAATAAAATTTGCGCTATCAAGCTGACAAGGTTGGGCTGCGAAAACTGCACTGCGGATAAGTTAACCGCGACTCGGCCATCAAATAGGCCCGTATCAAGCCATTTTTTAGTGGCGAAACAAGCTTTACGCAACACCACTTCACCAATTTCAACAATTTGACCTGTTTCTTCAGAGACAGGGATAAATACGCCTGGGCTAATAATACCTTTGTTCGGTGTTTCAAATCGAACTAAGGCTTCCATACCTGAAATTTTACCGGAACTGATATCAATTTTAGGTTGATAGAAAACAGAAAAGTTATCTTCTTTTAAACCATGGCGAATTAAGTTTTCAATTTGTAAACGCTTTACGGCTTGTTTATTCATTGATTCATTAAAGAATTGGTATTTATTACCGCCTAAGCCTTTAGCGTGATACATCGCAGTATCTGCATTCTTGAGTAGTTCTTCTGAACTAATACCATCTTCAGGATATAACACAATCCCGATACTGCTGAAAAGCACCACTTCTTGGCTTCTCAATTTTAGTGGGATAGCAATAGTGCGTAAAACATCTTTAGCGATTGAAGTGATAACATGAATATCATTGGTGTTTTCAATAAGTAGACTGAATTCATCACCACCTAAGCGGTAAACTGAGTCTTGTGGTCGGCCAATGGTTAAAATACGTTTGGCGACTTTGCAAAGTAAGATATCGCCTAATTCGTGTCCCATCGAATCATTAATTTTCTTAAAGTTATCTAAATCAAAAACTAATAAGGCATGAGGGGTTTTATTTTCCACTAAGCGGGTTTGATTCGCTTGGAAAGATGAACGATTTGGTAAGCCGGTAAGAATATCAGTGTTTGCTAATTTTAGTAGCTCAGCTTCGTTTTGTTTGCGCTCAGTAATATCTGAAAATACGCCAACAAAATGCGAAACCTTACCGTGCTCGTCGCGAATAATATCAATGTTTAAGTCGGTAATGTATTCTTCGCCATTATCTCTTTTATGTAAAATTTCACCATTCCAATTACTCTTGGTAAGTAGGTGTTTTTTGATTGCTTGGTTAAATTCTTTTGAATACTGATTAAAGCGCATCGAGGTGCCAATCATTTGCTCTTTGGTTTTATTTGTTAAGCCCTGGAATGCTTTGTTAACATCAACAACAACAAATTGACGGTCATAAATTACAATAGCGTCAGAGATACTTTCAATACATTTAGCAAATAATTTTAATTTTTCTTCTGCTTTTTTAATAACACTAATATCTTTTAATGTACCTGTCATTCGAGACGCTTGATTTTCCGTATTGCGCTCAACAATCTTACCGCGATCAAGTACCCATACCCAGTGCTCATTTTTATCTTTAACGCGATAGGTCACTTCAAAATGGTCGGTTTTATCTTCAAAATGATCTTTTAACGCGCTTTTAACTCGTTCAAGATCAGCTGAATGAATATTAGTTTGCTCTGCGCCAATATTACGTTCGCCATCTTGAGGGAATTCTAATATTCCCCATATATTTGAACGATAAATTTTTCCTTCGGTGATATTCCAATCCCACATTTCGTCACCGCTACCCCATAAGGATAGTTTTAAACGTTCTTCACTTTCTTTAATTTGTACATTGTATTGGTGTTTATATCTAAGCTGCTGGACAAAGTAGGCGATCACCATGAGGAAAATAATACAGTAGAAAAATAATGCGCCATTTGACAACCACCACGGCGCGAGGATTTGAATTGCTAGTGATGACGACTTAATGTTTTTGGCGTTATCAATGTCATATGCTTCTACTTGAAATGTGTAATTGCCGGCACTTAAATTGGTATAGGTCGCACGACGGTTATTTTCACCAGAGTCTATCCACTTAGTTTCTAATCCGATCAAGCGATATCGGTATTTTATACGTTCTGAAAATTTATTATTCGGCGAGATAAACTCTAAACTAAAAGGAGATTGTTGGTAAGTTAGCGTGATTTCTTTACTGAGCTGTAAGTTCTCTTTCAGTTTAAACTCATCGCTATTATTATTTTTTCCGACCGAGACTTTTTTATTTGCAATCAGAAGGTTAGTTAATATTGGTGCGGCGACATTAGTTTTAGTCGTTAATAAATCGGATGGGGAAAATTCATGAATGCCGTTACTACCACCAAAAAAATAGTTACCATTGGTTGAACGTAACCCGGCACCTTCGATAAACTCATTATTATTGAGGGCAAAGTCGATATAATAATTTTTACTGGTCTTTTTAACCGGGTCAATAAAGCTAATGCCTTTATTAGTAGAGCACCAAGCTTGGCCTTCATCGTTTAATACAATGGCGTTGATATAATTGTTTGTTAATAAATTATGTTCATTAAAAACATCCATTTTTTGGGTTTTTAAGTTAATAGCAGCAATGCCTTGTGAAGACGACCCAACCCATACCCAGTCATTATGGCGCTGTATTTGATTAGCAGCGGAGAGAATAAATTGATTGTCATAAGAAAAAGCATGGCGAGTGAATTTTTTGTCTTTGGGATTAAAGCTGAATATTTCGTTATTAGCAGATATTGTCCAGATTAAATTTTTATATGCGGTTAAGGTAATAATGGCTGAATCATTATCTGGCAGATAGCGTTCAAAAGATTGATTGTTATCATTATATTTTACTAGGTTACCTTGGTTATCGGTAAACCAAATATCGTTATTTAATAATGTTAAGTGACCGGTATAATTAAAATCACTTTTATCCTTCCACGTTTCCTGTTTGATCAATTCTTCAGTATTTGATTTGTAATGATAGAGGTTTGAGTCTTGGCCGATAAACCATAGGCTATTTCGTTCAGCGATAAGGTCGTATAAAGTACCTTCTATTGGCAGTTCGATAGCTTCTATCAATCCATTTTCAGTCATTGAATTGAGATTGTTTTGGTCAGAGCTAAACCATAATTTACCATTTTCTGTTTGCGCTATATTTTCAATCAAAGTGGAAGAGTTGAAATAATCAAATAAATGATGGGTAAACGAAAATTGATTTTGATTAATTAAGTTGATGCCTTCGTAAGTCGCAATCCAAATGTCTTGATTGGAATCTTTGAAAATATCCATTAACTTATCATCGGAGAGGGCGCTGTGATGTTTGTTTTTATTAAAAACGCGGAATGATTTGTCTTTAATATTATAAACATTTAACCCGTTATGAGTACCAATGAGCACATGTTCTTTGGTGTGTTCAATACTACGAACAACTTGAGAAGATAATTGAGGTTCTGTTATTTGTTGGGTCAACAGGTAATCATTGTTAATTATAAATAGGCCTTGGTCTGTACCTAACCAATACTGATCGTTTATCGCTTTAATATCGAGTATAGAGTTGGCATCAACCTTGATCTTCCAAGGATTATCTTCTTGTAAACTATAAGTAATGTTGAATTTACTATTTGAGATATAAATACCGTTTTCAAACGTGCCTAACCAATAATTTTGATTTGCGTCTTGGTAGATGGTTTTAATGGCGGTAATTTTATTTTCTAAACCGCGAAAACGGATACGAACAAAGTGATTTTCTTTCGCATTATATTTATGTAAACCGCTGTCTGTGGACACAAGTACAGTGCCGTTGTTGTCTTGGTAAATATCCCAAATGGTATTGTCAGTTAAGGTGTTTGAGTCTTCGGTGGAGGTGTAATAATTGTCAAAGTTATCGCTGAGTCGATTATATCGACTTAACCCATTATCAGTGCCTACCCATAAGGTATTTTGCTTATCGACAAAAACCTTACGAATAAAATTATCAGCTATTGAGTTGGCGTCGGAATTGTTTTTTCGATATTGAATAAAGTTTTCGCCGTCAAACCTATTCAGACCATCTTGTGTTGCGATCCAAATGAAATTTTCTTGATCTTGGGTAATGCTGTAGGTGGAATTTTGCGAAAGGCCATTAGCAACAGTGAAGTGATCAAATTTAAGCGATTGTTGAAAAGTAGATGCAAGTGTTTGTTGGCTAACAATAAATGTTAAACCAATTAGAGAAACTAAAGAAACATTTTTTATTTTTTGAAGTAAAAAGAAAATGTATTCAACCACTTAACAACCTTTGCTACTGCTTATATTCGAAGCCCTATAGACTACGAATGGAGAAAAAGAAAACCATTACAAAGCAAGCTGGCTATTAAGTCAACTATTTCGATAACTATCAACTGATTGAATCAATATATAAATTCAAAACATAGTTATACTTTTAATGGGCATTCTTGTTGGATTTTCTCGGCAGAAATAATTTTAGCAGCAGAACATTCGCTGAGTTCTTGCGCGGTTTTAATTGAGATCAATGTCACCCTGTCATGTTGCTCAGTTTGCGCTAAATTTTCTTTGATAAAGAGAATGATTTTATCCAAGGTTAAGGAGGTGATCACTGCTATTAATTGTTGTTTGCGATTAAATTGATAGTCTTTATTACATAGTGCGCCCCAGAAACGCTGGCTCATAATGCGTAAGCTGGCATCATTTTCTTGTAATTGTCCTGCTAAGCCACTTTGTAACTGTTGCCATTGTTGTTCTGGCATATTGCTGAACATTGCTAATGAACTAGCAATAAAGTTATTAATCGCCGCACTTAATTCATTTGCTTTGGTATGCGGTGATTGAATATAAAAAGCGAGGCCAGGATAATATCCAACCGGGACATAACCAACCCCAACTAAATAGCCAAATTGTTTTTCGGTTCGCATTTCATGAAAAAAGTGCGGTGAAAACATTTGGCTAAGTACCATAGCGGTGGCAATAGTTTCAATAGATTTATCGGCAAAAGGATAATAAACGACAGAGGCATGATCATGATCAGGCAAGGTCATAGGTAATATTTTGTCACCGTACCCTTGATTGTTAATGACCCCAATTTCAACCATGTTATCTTGATGATAAGCCCCCGCGAATACTTGCTTAATGTCATTGCAAATAAGCTCAGCGTCACTTTTTTGCCAATTACCGTGAATTAACAATTCAAGGTTTACTTGATTAAATAACTGCTGGGTAAATTGGCTAAACTCAGTAAAGCTAATGTTTTCAAGTGTTGTTGATAATGTTTCTCCGCTCGGTTTTTTCGGCTGCAAAGTGCTGCTTAACATACTGAAGAGCTGAGAAATTGATTTACTTTGGTCAGCATTGTGCCAGTGGTTAATTAACTGTTTCTTAAATAAATCAAACTTATTTTGATTAAAGTTTTGTTTGGTTAAGGAAGTTAATAGTTTTTTCAGTAATAGCGGCTGCTTTTCACTGACGCCTGAAAGTTGCAGAGTCACGCCACCTTGATGCGTGTATAAGTGATAGTGAATACCTGCTAATTCAGCGTCGTAATTCTCTTCTAACACATTATCGCTATAGAGCTCGATAAATAGGCGTGTCATCGCAATAGCTTTATTGTTTTCTACGGCTTTTGGACAGTCGATCCCTATATATATGTAACCTTTAGGGACCTGAAAGATTTGATCTTGTTTAAACCAGCAAGTTAAACCGCTTTCTTGTGCAATTATTGTAGGCAAACATTGGCTTTTATCTTGTTCAACGATAATTGGATTATCGACGATATATAAATTTTTTGGCGGCAAAAACAAAGCATTATTAATGCTTGCCTGTTGCCAATTTGATAATTGCTTGTCAGTGAGGTTATTCACGCTGTACGGCACCTGGTACCACTTACTGGTAAGATTAAATTCAGCGTTTTGGCTGATCTGAATTAAGCGCATATTCTTTGGCGTTAAATAAGTTAACAGCTCGGTAACCAAAGGTTGATTATAAGCCGACATCATATAGTCACCAAAAATGTAATCAGCTTGCGGATAATGTTGCATATTTATGACGTATTGACTGACAGAATCAAGCGGTTTCATTTTTTCTAGATAGTTAAACGAAAGCATCGCAATCGACTTTTTCTCAAAGAAATAATGTTCGGCGATCGGCGCTTGATTTAATAATTTAATATAACTAAATACCGCGTCAATTATTTCATCGATATGGGCTTCACCAGCTTCAGTTAAAGCAATACTGATATTGAAATCTTTAAAATTCGAACCATTAATACCTGAGCCGGCGGTTAATCTAAATGCCCAATGTTGAGATTTCAAATAAGATAAAATACTGCCAGGCCCTTCATGGCCTAATAGGTAGGCGAGAATGGCTTCGGGTTTATCTTGATAATATTTATCAATACAAGGCATGGCGAAGCTAATAATTAATTGCTTGTCATTTTTGACCGGACAAACATTAATTAACACTTGTTGGTGACTGTCGAGATAAAGTGGCTGAGTAATTGGCTCAAGAGGTTTTTGTGCTTGTTTAATTGGCGAAAAATACGTTTCGGCTAATTGTTCTAATTCAGCTAATGGTTGAGGCCCTTCTATGGCTAAGGTCATAAATTCGGCGCAATAATAGCGTTTGAAAAAGTCTTCGAGTTCTTGTCTGACACTATTATCACAGCGATCAGATAACGTATCGATATTACCAACAGAAAATTGTGAAAAAGGGTGCTCAGGGTTTATGGTTTCTTTATGGACATCATACAAGCGACGAATATCATCTTTTAATTTTAACTTGAACTCGGCATCAATATTTTGGCGCTCTTTGTGGACAAACTCTTCAGACAATAGCGGAGAAATAAAAAACTTACTAAAACGTTCGAGCGCTGCTGCTAATTGTTGATGTTGAATGTCGAAGAAAAAACAGGTGTGCTCGGTGGCTGTCCAAGCATTATGATTACCGCCGAATTGACTAATAAACTTCTGATATTCACTACCGTCTGGAAATTCTTTAGTGCCTAAAAATAACATATGTTCGAGAAAATGTGCCAAGCCTTGACGATGTTTGGGATCGCTGAAATGGCCAACATTAACCGCTAATGCAGCCGCTGATTTTGTACTTTCTTGATTCTCAATGAGTAATACCCGTAAACCATTGTTAAGTGTGATCGTACTATATAGTTTTTTGTCGTTTGGGCTTTGGATCAAGGTATTCTCCACGTGCTGTGATCTTTGCGTTTATAGTGCTGTTGTTTATGAAAGACTACCGAAGCGCTATTGTTTTTTTTTATCTAAATCAAGTAAAGTGCGGATGTATAGATGTTTAAATCGAGCTGTTCACATCGCACTTTTTAACTTCTTCTAAAAATAGCCTAAAGCAGAGACTATAATGAAAGTTCAACAGTCTCTAGTGACGTTTATTTATAGTAGCCTAAACTCATGAATAACTGTTTATTTTTAATTAAATTAAGCGTTTAATTAAAAAAACTTTATATCTCTACTATGCTAAATGAGAGTTCGGCATATTACGAGTATAATTTTCTTCGTTTTTTCTAGGTATTGGTATTCATTGTGAATCGTTTCTATTACTATAGCTGTAATTATAGATGTATCCGCGAAAAGTTGTGCGGGGGTTAGTTATGCAACTCTACATTATGCGCCATGGTGAAGCTCACCATCAGGGGCTTTCTGATTCAGAACGCGAGCTTACTACTTTTGGCATATCGGAAGTTGTCGATATAGCTAAAATAATGAGTGAAGAAATTTTCGATTTAATTATTGTTAGCCCATTTGTGCGCGCGCAACAAACGGCAGATATTCTGGTTGAAACGTTAAAATTAACGTCACAAGTTCAGCAATGTGACTTAATCACCCCCGTAGGATCTGCAAGCCAAGTTCATGACTATATTGATGGTTTATTGGCGAGTAACCCATACCAGAAAATTTTATTGGTATCTCATATGCCCTTGGTTAGTTTTTTATTGGCGGAATTAACCATTGGCGGTCATATGCCTATTTTTCAAACATCAGGCGTTGCTAAAATTGACTATGATCCAGCGGTGATGAAGGGGGATTTTGTTGAAATGTTATGTCCTTTTAATATTTGTGATATATAAGTCTACTTGGGCTTAACTAGCTATCGTCATGAGTGAGCTTCTTGTTAACTTAAGATCAACGCGTAAACTTATCTTTTAATTCAATCAATACTAATAAAGCGCCATTGCCGCCCCATTCGAGTGGTGCTTGATGAAATGCCATCACATCGGGGTGCTGTACCAACCAATGCGGTACTTTATTTTTTAATATTCTTGAACCGATACCATGCACAATACAAACACATTGCGCGTGCTCTTTTTGGCATGCATATAAAAGTGCTGCAATTTCTTGCTTTGACTGCTGTTGATCTAAACCGTGTAAATCTAAAATAAGATCGGGGGCATATTGGCCGCGTCTTAAATTTTTAGCTTCAAAGCTATCGACATCGGCTCGCACATATTTAACCGGCCCTTGCTGATTTAACAAGGGTTCAAACTCATCAGAAAAATGAAATTGTGCCGTTTGTTTGACAATATCATCACTTTTACGTTTTATTTGGCTGGTGAATTTTTTCGCATGAACCACTTTATCTTGCACCATAGGTTTAATTGACCCTATCGCTTGTTGAAAAAGTTGTTTGTCTTGTGCTGAGAGCATATCTTTTATTTTCATCGATAAATTTTATCAAGGCTTGTAAGACAAAGGAATACAACGGATAATTTATTTTTACCGTTTAGTTTTCAAATATAGGGGAAACGTGTGTCCACGTTCGACAATAATTCCATTAATCAGCAATTATTTACAGTCGCTGATTTTGTTCGTTTTGCTGCCAGTCAATTTAATCAAGCACAACTCTATTTTGGTCACGGTACCGATAACGCTTGGGATGAAGCGGTTGTTTTAGTGATGTTTGCAGTTTCACTGCCAACCAGCTTATTTGAGCAATCACAACAGTGCCGCTTAACCGACGAAGAAAAAGCGGCGGTTTTAAATATTATTTCTGTTCGTATTAGCGAAGAATTACCCGCGCCTTATATCACTAACCAAGCAGATTTTGCCGGTTTACCTTTTTATGTTGATGACAGAGTATTAGTGCCACGTTCGCCAATTGGTGAATATATTGAAAAACGCTTTGCGCCTTTTATTGATGAAAATAATCCGCCAACTAGAATTTTAGATCTTTGCACAGGTAGTGGTTGTATCGCTATTGCCTGTGGTTATTATTTTCCTGAAGCTGACGTTGATGCCCTTGATCTTTCGATTGATGCCTTAAATGTGGCGCAAATGAATATTGAAAACCATGGGATGTTAGCGCAAGTTTTTCCAATGCAGTCTGATGTTTTTTCTGCGGTTGAAAATGAAAAATACGATATTATCGTGACTAATCCACCTTATGTTGATCAAGAAGACGTAGACAGTTTACCGCAAGAATATTTACATGAGCCAGAAATGGGCTTAGGTAGCGGTAGTGATGGCTTAGATATTACCAGAAAAATTTTGGCGCAAAGTGCCACTCATTTAAATGATAATGGTATACTTATTTGCGAAGTGGGTAATTCACAAATTCATGTTGAGTCACAATACCCTGAAGTTCCGTTTAAATGGCTGACATTTGAACGCGGTGGTCATGGTGTGTTTTTATTAACGAAAGCACAGTTAGAACAATATCAAGAAATTTTTAATCAGCGCATTGGCGCTTAGGTTGTAGCTAGTAATGTCAGGAAATACATTCGGAAAATTATTCACTGTAACGACATATGGTGAAAGTCATGGTTTAGGATTAGGCGCTATTATTGACGGCTGCCCTCCAGGCCTATCGTTAACAGAAGAAGATTTGCAGATCGATCTTGACCGTCGTAAGCCGGGCCAAAATCGCTACACTACTGCACGCCGTGAAGATGACGAAGTCACTATCATGTCAGGTGTTTTTGAAGGCAAAACCACAGGTACGCCGATTGGTTTAACCATTAAAAATAAAGATCAACGTTCGAAAGATTATGGCAATATTTCTGAAAGCTTTCGCCCTGGCCATGCCGATTATACTTATTGGCAAAAATATGGCGTGCGCGACTATCGCGGTGGCGGACGTTCTTCTGCCCGTGAAACCGCAATGCGTGTTGCTGCCGGCGCTGTCGCTAAGAAATTCCTAAAAGAAAAGTTAGGCATTGTTATCCGCGGCTGTGTTACTCAAATTGCTGATGTTAAAGCTGAAACTTATGATTGGGATGTCGTTGAAACTAATCCGTTTTTCTTTCCTGATGCCAGCAAGTTAGCATTATTAGATGAAACCTTACGCGGTATTATCAAAGAAAAAGATTCTATTGGCGCTAAATTAACGGTTGTCGCTGAAAACGTGCCAGTTGGTTTAGGTGAGCCTATTTTTGACCGTTTAGATGCCGATATTGCGCATGCGTTAATGGGTATTAATGCGGTTAAAGGTGTTGAAATAGGTGATGGTTTTGCGGTTGTGAACCAAAAAGGTTCTGAGCATCGCGATGAATTAACACCTAACGGTTTTGCGAAAAACAGTGCTGGTGGTGTGCTTGGCGGTATTTCTTCAGGGCAAGATATTGTTGCTCATATTGCCTTAAAGCCCACATCAAGTATTGGTGTTAGTGGTAAAACTATCGATAAACAAGGTGAAGCGACTGATCTGATCACTAAAGGTCGTCACGATCCCTGTGTTGGTATTCGTGCGGTTCCAATTGCTGAAGCTATGTTAGCTTTAACCTTAATGGATCACTTTATGCGAAATCGCGCGCAAAATGCTGATGTTATTTGTCAAACACCTAAAATTTAGTTGTTAGTGGGTTATTGAAATAGCAACTGAGCTGAGCATTAGCTAAAAATTAGTTAAGAGTTAGCTTAAGTTTTTATTAGCTATTTATATCGCGTCAACAGTCAGTACTTAACGAGTATTAAAAGGTAGGTTTAATCTTCTCTTTTAATGCTCGTTTTGTTTTATTGGCGCTAAATTTTTTCTTCGAACACATTATTTCCATTAATTAAGCGATCAACATGTCTCCAACATTCTTTAAGTTTTCTTCTACTTATTTTTGGTACTTTTGTGTTCATGGTTTATCGATCCCCTTTTTAGCATTATTTTTAAATTATCGCGGTTTTAGCTCGTTAGCTATTGGTGAGCTGCTAGCTATTTACACCGCTACTCGCATTGTTGGTCCAACCTTTTGGGCCATGTTCGCGGATAAAACCGGTAAACAATTATTTGTTATTCGCTTAGGCGCTTTACTCGCTTTTCTTTGTTTTAGTTTATTGTTTTGGGCAAAATCTTATTGGTCAATTGCTTTTGCTTTAGCGACTTTTAGCTTATTTTGGACTGCTATTTTGCCGCAGTTAGAAGTGATGACTAACCGCACAATTAAACGTAGCGCCAAAATCTATGCGCGCATTCGTTTATGGGGCAGTTTAGGATTTGTTGCCGCCGCGGTTGTTGCTGGGGAGGTGATTGAGCAAACCTCACCAGAAGCTTTTACTTGGCTTGGTTTTATTATTTTAGGCGGTTTGTGGCTTTCAAGTTTGAGTTTAAAACAGCCTTACATGACGAAAAAATCACTCAGCCGCGTTTCATCCATTTACCAAAAATTGATTTGTAAAAAGTTTATCTTCTTTTTTGTCGCCGGTTTGTTATTTCAAATAAGCTTTGGCCCTTATTATTCATTTTTTGCTTTATATCTTAAAGATCTGCAATACCCTAGTTATGCCGTCGGCGCTTTTATGGGCATCGGGATTATTGCTGAAATTGCTATCTTTTTGATCCTCGGTACTTTATTTAAATATTTCACCATTAAAACCTTATTAGTCTTAAGTATATTTTTAAGTGCGGTGCGTTGGTATTTAACTGGTCAGTTTGCTGACTCGATATTAATTCTCGCCTTTGCGCAGCTATTTCACGCCTTTAGCTTTGGTATGTACCACAGCGCCTCAATTCAATTCTTACAAGGTCATTTTGACGCCAATCAACAAAACCGTGGCCAAGCTATTTATATTGCTTGTGTTTATGGCGTTGGCGGGGCAATTGGCGCCTATATTGCAGGGCTTTGTTGGCAAGAAGGTAGCGGCAGTGAGCTGGCCTATAATGTTGCCGCATTAGCCGCGCTGGTCGCTGGTTTTATCGCTTTGATGATCCCTAAGGCTACTGTAAAAATTTCATCATAAAAACGTAAACTAATCTTCACCTTGGCTCGTTAACATCACAAGTAATGACAACTTTATTTGTGACGATATGATCTCCAATAAATATCAATGTGTTTTTGTTCATGTTCCTAAAACCGCAGGGCAGAGTATTGAACATTTTTTTCTTAATCTTCATCAGTTGGCTTGGCAAGACAAAGAGCAACTATTAATCAGTAAAAATAAGTATCCTGCTAATGGTCCTGAGCGTTTAGCACATTTAAAAGCGGCTGAATATTATCAGTGTGGTCATATTAACCAAGCACTTTATAAGCGTTATTTTAGCTTTGCCTTTGTTCGTAATCCATGGGAAAGGCTAGTGTCGGAATATTTACACAAAAAAATTGATAAAAAAATGACCTTGAAAGAATACTTTCTTCATGGTCTTCCCAGTGAAAATTTATTTTGTGATAAATATCGTCATATTATGTCGCAAAGTGATTATTTATTTGATCAGGCAGGAAATCAACTCGTCACCTTTATCGGCCGCTTTGAAAATATTCAACAAGACTTTGATTACGTATGCCAGCAATTAGGTATTGAAGATTCTACGCTACCACATAAAAATTCGGCACGAGGCTTTAGAAGGCTGTGGACCCGACGTATTCGGCATATATTTCGCGTCAATAAAAGAGTTAAACGCCATTATAGTGAGTTTTATGATGAAGAATTAAAACAGCTTGTGGCGATAAAATATCAAAAAGATATCGAGCTATTTAATTATAAATTTGAAGATATGATGATGAAAGAACAGCTCAGTCTAGATAAATTAATTTCAGCTTAGAATTGTTGTAATACCAAGTCTCTAAGTCTTTTAATTCTCGCTGAGTGGGAAAGTTTAATGGGCTTGGTATAAATGTTATTAGAGCAGATAGTAAGCATTAAAAAAGGCTCAATGTTATTGAGCCTTTTTATTTTTCGAAATTCAGAGAAGCTTTTACTTAACTTCTTCACCCGCTGCTTGTTTGTCAGCATGGTAGCTTGAACGTACTAATGGTCCACAAGCAGCATGATCAAACCCCATTTTCATTGCTTCGTCATGAAACATTTGAAAATCATCTGGGTGAACATAACGCTCTACCGCTAAATGCTCACGGCTTGGCTGTAAGTATTGACCAATGGTTAACATGGTAACGCCATGAGCACGTAGGTCACGCATTACTTGTAAAATTTCTTCGTTGGTTTCACCTAAACCGACCATTAAGCCTGATTTAGTTGGCACGTTTGGATTAGCTTCACCAAATTTTTGCAATAGATCTAATGACCATTGATAGTTAGCGCCAGGACGAACTTTAGTATACAAACGCGGCACATTTTCTAAATTGTGGTTAAATACATGCGGCGGGTTAGCATTTAATACGTCTAATGCTTTGTCCATACGGCCGCGAAAATCAGGTACTAATATTTCAATTTTAGTGTTTGGTGAATGTTCTTCAATTTCTTTAATACATTCAGAAAATTGACTAGCGCCGCCATCACGTAAATCGTCGCGATCAACCGAGGTGATTACTACGTATTTTAACGCCATATCTTTTAATGTTAATGCTAGCTTCTTTGGCTCTTGTGCGTCAGGTTTTAATGGACGACCATGGCCAACATCACAAAATGGGCAACGACGAGTACAAATGTCACCTAAAATCATAAAGGTTGCCGTACCGTGATCAAAACATTCTGATAGGTTAGGGCATGAAGCTTCTTCACACACTGAATGTAAGCCGTGTTTACGTAAACCCGCTTTAATTCTGTCAATGTTTTCAGTAGTACGTGGTAACTTGATGCGTAACCACTCAGGCTTGCGTAACATAGTTTCACGCTCTGAAGGGACTACTTTGATCGGGATATGCGCCATTTTATCGGCGTCGCGTAATTTCGTTCCCGGTTGAATACGTGAAGTTTTAACTGTCATAAACTATTCCAAACCTGTTTTATAGCTAAGGTTCGTTGCCCCTAGCAATTGACTTAATTCTGTTACTAATGCTTGGCCTGCATCCGCAACTGTTTGCGGGCCATTAATATCGGCTGTTTGTACCATTTCTAAGCCGGCATAACCACAAGGGTTAATACTTAAAAATGGCGTTAAATCCATATTTACATTTAATGCTAAGCCATGAAAAGAGCAGCCTTTTCTTACTCGCAAACCTAATGACGCAACTTTTTTTTCATCGACATAAACACCAGGCGCATCAGCTTTTGCATAAGCATTTATTTGATATTTCTTCAAGGCAGCAACGATTGACTCTTCAATCATGGTTACCAATTGCCTAATACCCATTTTTCGACGGCGTAAATTGATCAAACAATAAAGCACTTGTTGACCAGGGCCATGATAAGTAATTTGGCCACC
Source organism: Thalassotalea sp. (assembly GCA_051251725.1). Classification (GTDB taxonomy): domain Bacteria; phylum Pseudomonadota; class Gammaproteobacteria; order Enterobacterales; family Alteromonadaceae; genus JALZUE01. The sequence continues at coordinate 15,476 of JBPOFN010000007.1, forward strand.
GCGATCTGCTTTTACCACCGGAATATTGCCCGGATTAAGCAAATGTTCAGCTTTACCTGCTTGTCCTTGGGTAAAAACAGCTGGGTGCTCAACTAACCATAACTCGTCTGCTGATGTGTCATTACGACTATCAGTAAAGTCTTTCATTGCTTGCCACACCTGTGTGTAATCAAGCTGGTTTAGTTGTCGAACAATAAGCGAATCTAACAAAGTGTTACTCAAGCGATCAGTCAAAGTTATTGGTTGCAAATTATACTGAATAATTACTCTAATTACACCGGATAATTAATGAGGTTATTATCCGAGGATATAAGCTCAGCAAAAGTTTAATTATTGCTGGTCGTTAAAGTACGTATCGAACTTCTTCAATCGCGTTTAAGCTTTGGTAAATTTTTTCAATATGTTCTTTGCTGGTGACGCGTACAGGAATAGCCACTGAATGGTAAGTGCCTTTTGAACTTGGTTTAATTTTATAGCTGTAATCGCCTGGTGTGTGTTTTTGCAATTCAGCAATAATTAAATCAGGTAATTCTTCGCAGGCTACGCCCATTACTTTAAAATTTAAAACGGTTGGAAAGTCTAATAATTCATCAAACTTAGTATTCATGGCGTTCTCTTCTCTGTATCGTCCAGACGTTACACGGCTGTCATAGTGGTTAGTACGTTAGCATTAAGCTAATAAAAATTAGCAGTATTTTATCACTATTTACTACAGATATTAGAATTAACTTGATCTAAGTTATTGCTAAAATATTCTTAGCACAGCAAAAATAAAAAAGCCTCAATAAAATCCACAGTTTAGGTGGTTATATGAGGCTTTTCTGTTAGCTATTTACGCGCGAAATAAGCGCTAAATCCGCGTTAATAAAGCATAAATCACTTTAATTAACGCCGAGAAATTGTGTGCTAACTACTGTGTTTTGATTGTAAACTAATCAGCAAACTGTAATTTTACATAATCAACTAAACGACTAAACATGCCGCCTTCATTTACTTCTTGTAAAGTAACAAGCGGGTATTGAGCAATATCTTCACCCTCAAGCTGTAAAAATACTTTACCAACAACCGTACCTTTTGCTAATGGCGCTTGTAGTTGCTTATCAAGTTCAAACGTCGCTTTTAAATTTTTACGTTGACCTCGAGGAATAGTGATCGGCGTGTCAGTTAAAATACCTAAATTGACTTCTTTAATGTCACCCATCCAAACGCGATTGGCTGCAAATTTTTCACCGGCTTTGTATGGGGTGAATGTTTCGTAGAAACGAAAACCGTAGTTTAATAATTTTTTACTTTCGACTGAGCGCGCGCGTTCGCTTTCAGTACCCATAACAACAGACACTAAACGCATCCCACCTTTGGTTGCTGATGTTACTAAGCTATAACCTGCTTGTGAAGTATGACCGGTTTTTATGCCGTCAACTGTCATGCTTTTATCCCACAATAAACGATTGCGGTTATGTTGTTTGATATTGTTAAAGCTAAATGATTTCTTTTTGTATAAAACATATTCTTCAGGAACATCGCGAATTAAGGCAACACCTAAAGTCGCCATATCTCTTGGCGTAGTAACATGTTCTGTGCTGTCTAAACCATGGCTGTTTTCGAAAAAACTGCTGCTCATACCTAACTGCTGCGCGTGAGCATTCATCATGTCAGCAAATGCTGATTCACTACCAGCAATATGTTCAGCCATAGCGACACAAGCGTCGTTACCTGAGGCAACAATAATACCTTGGTTTAAATCATCAACTGATACTTCAGTGCCTACCTCTAAAAACATTAACGAAGAACCTTGGAAAACAGGATTACCCGTTGCCCATGCATTTTTGCTGATCGTCACCTTGTCGGTATCTTTAATATTACCGGCTTTCACTTCCGTGCCAATAATATAACTTGTCATCATTTTGGTTAAACTCGCAGGTGCCAATTGCATATCTGCGTTTTCTTCAGAAATGATCTTACCTGTGTTGTAATCAATTAAAATGTGGCCTTTAGCGTTTACTTTTGGCGGTGCAGGCATGATTGCGGCTGATGATAAGGTTGATACGCTAAGAGAGAAGAAGCCTAAAAGTGCAATAAGTTTTTTGCGCGAAGTAGCCATAAGGGAAGGCATAATGTTCCTTTAATTAATTGGTTGAGACATAGGGAGATTTTTCATCAGTATATCATTTTTAATACGTATGGCTACGGCAGAAACATTTCTTTACTAAATGCATTTTCATAACCTGAACGTTTTAAGGTTTGTAGCATTAAAAATCGTTCGCTGGTGCTGACAAAAGGCCCCATTAACACTTTATATAAGCCCTTGTCGAAAACACTAAGGGCAGGTTTTTGATGCAATTTTTGCAAGCTTTGGACGAGCTTGTCAGCATTTTCTTTATTACTGGTAGCTAATATTTGAATATAGGGCTGCTGGATATTTTCAGCACTTTTAGTGTTTTTAACGTTTTCGATAATCGGCTGTGGTTTGTTGCCATCAAGCGGGATGCTGCTAGGATTAAGCGGGCGCACTAAAGGGACAGGCGTGGTTACTTGGCTAGGATTATTTTCTTTAGGTGTAAAGTTGGTGATTGATTCAATTTCAACCGGCGCTGTACCCGTGATCCCTAATTTATAAGCTGCAGCATATGATAAATCGATAATTCGCCCAGGATGAAAAGGGCCGCGGTCATTAACTCGAACAATAGCGCTGCGCTGGTTACTTAAATTGGTGACTTTAACATAGGTTGGTAAGGGTAAGTTTTTATGGGCAGCACTCATGCTGTACATATTATAAATTTCACCATTTGAGGTTAAGTGGCCATGAAACTTTTCGCCATAAAAAGAGGCTATGCCTTTTTCTTTAAAGTTTTTGGCTGAGTCTAATACTTGGTAAAATTTACCTCGTACTGTGTAGTCTTTATTGCCGCCGCGGCTTTTGCTTTCAGCGCGAGGAATAATATCTTTGAGCTCAAGTGGCGTAGGAGTTCTACTTGGCACTGAATCTTTATGTTGTTGATATCGCCCTGTTGGTGCACAACCACTAAATAATGTGATCACAAAAAAAAGTGCCGATAAATTTTTCAACATAATGTTTGTTCTTATCTCTAAATAATTAAGTGCGTAAATGGGTAATTAATACTTAAACAATGACGGGTTAAGCAATAAAACGTTTTCTGGTACTGATCCCCATTAATATACCAAAGCCTGCCATTAAGGTAACCATTGATGTGCCGCCATAACTGACTAAAGGTAACGGCACGCCAACCACTGGCAATAAACCAGAGACCATACCAATATTAACAAAGACATAAACAAAGAAGGTTAAGGTTAGGCTGCCCGCCAGTAATTTTGTAAAGGCTTGTTGGGCGTTAACTGCAATCCATAATCCGCGCATCACAATTGCCAAGTAAACCATTAATAAAAGTAGTACGCCGATCAAGCCAAATTCTTCGCTGAAAACGGCAAAAATAAAGTCGGTATGGCGCTCTGGTAAAAATTCTAATTGCGACTGTGTTCCTTGTAACCAACCCTTGCCAGTAATACCGCCAGAGCCTATCGCAATTTTAGATTGAATAATATGGTAACCGCTGCCTAATGGATCGGCTTCAGGATTCATAAAGGTCAACACTCGCTGTTTTTGGTAATCTTTCATTAAAAAGAACCATAAAATCGGTGCGAATAAACCGGCTAATCCGCTACAAACCGTGATTAATCGCCAACTTGCACCAGCAAGAAATATAGTAAAAATACCCGAACAGGCAATCAATAGCGAAGTGCCCAAATCGGGTTGCTTGGCAATTAACAGGGTTGGGATCAAGACTAAGGTAAAGGCAATAACAATATCTCGAGTTCTGGCCGGTAATGGATATTGACTGATATACCAAGCCACCATAATGGGTACAATAAGCTTCATGATTTCAGACGGTTGAAACTTCATAAAACCTAAATCTAACCAGCGCTGCGCCCCTTTACCGATATGGCCAAAAAGCAAAACGGCGATCAACAGTAAAATCCCAATGACAAAAACCGGCACTGCCCATTTTTGATAAACAGTAGGTGGTATTTGCGCAACGGCAAACATCACTAATAATGAAATCCCTAAGCGGGTAACTTGTCGTATCACTAAAGCGGTTTCTTGACCACCAGCGCTATAAACAACAAATAAACCTAAAACCATTAAAATGATCAAACCCAATAATAAGGGTAAATCAATATGAATCTTTTGTAAGAAGGTTTGTTTTTTCGGACTGCCATGATCTTGAGAGAACATTACTGCGCCTCATGGTGGATGTTTGCAGTGATCGCGGGTAAACCGTGTTGATGCATAGCGTGTTCTATTCCTTGATTGGAAGCTAACATAAAGCTAGTGATTTCATGTGCTGCGAATCTATCACCAAAATATTGATCCATTATTTGTCGTGCAACCGGCGCAGCGTTAGTGGCACCACCGCCTTTAGCTACGTTCTCCATGGCGACAGCAACGACTATTTCAGGATTGTTAAAAGGCGCAAATGCAATGAACATTGCGTTGTCGCGTTGGTTTTCCTGAGTGGTTGCCGCATCATATTTTTCATCTTCGCCAAGGCTAGCAACTTGAGCGGAACCTGTTTTGCCGGCTGCGTCGTATTTCGCACCTCTAAAAGCATTGTGTGCAGTTGCGCCAAACACTTGCACGGTATTATGTAAACCGTCTAAAACATGTTGCCAATTCTTATCATTTTTTAACACGATCGGCGGTAAGTCGCCTTCTTCAATATCGTTGGCAGTTTTTACCGCAAGGATTTTCTCTGCTGCCAATTCATCCGATAATTCACTTGCTGTCAGTTCGGTATCGTTTTCTGACTCAGTAATCTCGGTGTTTTTTAATGTCTGGATAAGAGCTTCTGGTTTTTGATTATTCTTTATTTCTCTTACCAAACGCGGCGATATAATTTTACCGCGGTTGACTAAAATTGAGGTCGCTTGGGCTAATTGTAATGGCGTGACTAGCCAAAAACTTTGGCCAATACCCACTGAAATGGTTTCACCGGCATACCAAGGTTTATTTTTATTGGCGCGTTTCCATTCAGCACTTGGTAATATTCCATCACTTTCTTCATAAATATCAATACCGGTATAATCACCAAAACCAAACTTTGCCATCATCGATGATATTCTATCAATACCGAGTTTGTAGGCTAAATCGTAATAATAAATATTACAAGATTGTTCCATTGAACGGCTTAGATCGACCCAGCCGTGGCCCCATTTTTTCCAATCACGGTATTTCTTTTTCACGTTTTTAATTTGATACCAACCGGGGTCCCAAATTTTACTATCGGGCGTTACGATATTTTCTTCTAAGCCAGTTAAGGCAATAAAAGGTTTAATCGTTGACGCTGGCGGATAACCTTGAACAGAGCGATTGATCAGCGGTTTATCCGTTGATTGAATGAGTTTTTTGTAATTTTTTGAGCTGATGCCATGCACAAATAAATTACCGTCGTAACTAGGATTTGAATACATAGCTAAAACACCACCGTCGCGTGGATCAAGGGCAACAATAGCACCGCGCTGGCCAATTAAAGCGCGTTTAGCAACCATTTGTAATTCAATATCTAAGCTTAAGGTTAAATCGCTGCCCGGAGTTGGTGGCGTAAAACTTAAGGTGCGCAGAATACGTCCTTGATTATTTACTTCCACTTCTTGGTGACCAATTCCGCCGTGCAGTATGCTTTCGTAGTATTTTTCTAAGCCAAGTTTGCCGAGATCGCGGGTCGCGGCGTAAGTTTCAGACTTACCTTGTTCTTCTAATCTTATTTCGTCACGGCGATTAATGCGGCCAACATAACCTAATGAATGGGTGGTGAGTTCGCCAAAAGGATAATAACGTTTGAGCCTGGCTTCAACTAAAACACCGGGATAGTTATGCTGGTTAACTGAAAATAAGGCAACCTGTTGATCGCTTAAGCGCGAGAGTAATTCAATGGGTTTAAAACGGCGTTTACTTTTCAGTTCTTTAAAGAATTTTTCTTGTTTTTCCGCGCTGATATCAAGCATTAAGCTTAATTGCTCAATGGTGGTATCAATATTACCGACTTGCTCTGGGATTATTTCTAATGAATAGACGGGTTTATTATCTGCGAGTAAAACCCCATTACGATCATAAATTATGCCGCGATTCGGCGCTACCGGTAATAGTTTAATACGGTTGGAGTTTGATCGGGTTTGGTATTTTTCGTAAGAATTAACTTCTAAATCGTATATGTTATTAAATAAAATCAATAACATAATACAAACGCCAATAAAGGATATTACTGCTCGACGAATAAATAAGTTCGCTTCGGCAGAATGATTTCTTATCGTTACGCGCCTATTTTTAACCATCTTACTCTCTGTGGTAAGGATGGTTGTTATTAATGCTCCAAGCGCGATAAAGACTTTCTGCGAGTAAAACACGCACCATAGGGTGAGGCAAGGTTAGTGTTGATAACGACCATTTTTGCTCTGATGCTTGAATACAAGCTGTCGCTAATCCTTCAGGACCGCCAACTAATAATGCGACATCGCGACCGTCGAGCTGCCACTTACTTAAGTTTTTAGCAAGTTGTGGTGTTGTCCACGGCTTGCCTTCCACTTCTAAAGTAACAATACGATTGCCTTTTGGGATAGCTGCTAAAGTTAGCTCGCCTTCTTTTTCTAGAATACGAGCAATATCAGCATTTTTACCGCGTTTGCCAGGTGGGATTTCGACCAGATGAAAAGATAAGTCGCGCGGAAACCGGCGGCTATATTCATTAAATCCTTGGGTTACCCATGCAGGCATTTTATTACCTACGGCATAAAGGGTGATGCGCATACGAGGGTTATTTTTCCCAAAGTTGCTCTAGCTGGTAAGTATCACGTGTGGTGTCGGTCATCACATGAACAATAACATCGGTTAAATCAACAAGTGACCATTCACCAACGTCATTACCTTCAATACCTAATGGTGCTACACCCGCGGCGCGACATTCCATTGCAACATTTTGTGCAATAGATTTTACGTGACGGCTTGAGTTACCAGAACATACAACCATGGTTGAAGCAAAGCTGGCTTTGTCTGAAATATCTAAAATAGTAATATCTCGGCCTTTCATGTCTTCAATTTTTTCGACAATAAATGCGGTTAACGCTTCAGTCTGCAATTTAGTTACCTTAACTTAAATGAGTTAAAAATTTTTAGCATATTAACACTTTATTCGAACAGTAGTAATAGTCAAATAACGAGAAAATTAGCGATATAGTTGTTCTGTGACAATATATTGGTAAACATTTGCCGAAAGCCATTGTTCAACAGGCTTATTTAACTTTATATGTGCTCGAATTTCTGTTGAAGAAATTGCATTTAATACTTCTGGCATAATAAAAATATTACCGGCGCGCTCGTGATATTGACAAACTTTACCGGTTTCGACAAACCGACATCTAGGTACTAGGGCTTTTGAAATATCCGTAATTGCATAATTAGGCCTAGGCATCACCACTAAATGACATAAAGTTAAGAGCTCTTGCCAGCGATGCCAAAGCGGTAAATCAATTAATGAGTCCATGCCAATAATGAAAAATAATGAGACAGGGTTATTATGGTTAGCATGTTCTTGGGCGACTTCAGTTAATGTATCTAAAGTGTATGAGGGTTTTTCTCGTTGTAATTCGCGCCCGTCAAACTTCAGTAATGGTTGCTCTTGGCAAATTAATTTTACCATTGCCGCGCGATGTTCACTGCTACTAAAGGTTTGTTCTTTATGGGGCGGAATATTCGCGGGAATTAATTGGATGCTCGATAAACCAAGTAAGTTTGCTGCTAATTTCAGTGGTTCAATATGACCTAAATGAATCGGATCAAAGGTGCCGCCAAATAAGCCAATTTTATTGATTGTCGCAGTTTGCGCTGCAGGAGCATTAATTGTTTGGCTGTTCATATCGGCTACTTAATATTTATGACTGACGTTTGTGGTAATCAATACTTAGAGATCATCAATACTTGGTGATTCAACTCTTGGGTGTAACTTTTTACTGGTAAATCTTCCGGTTAATTAGAATGATCAAGCAAATTCATAGTCAAGTGGTAGATTATTCGTAATATCGCCTCGATACAGAGACAAGCAAACATCCGCGAGTAAAATAAACGGGTTAAAGTCACTACTGGTTTTGCTGATCAAGTCGGTATCGGCAATGCGCGCAAGCGCGGTATCAATATTTTCAATCGTTAGGGTAGTTAATGCTTGTTGATAAACGGGTTTACGTTTATCCCAAATACGGTACTGCTTAAATAGCTCAGCAATATTTTGCCCTGAATTTAACTGTTGCTTCATTTGTGACAGTTGTTGCAATTCTTTATGCAGTACCCAAATAATTTGCGTGGCGCTAGTGCCTTCATGCTGCAAGCTATCTAACATACTAATGCATTTATCTAATTGGCCACTTAATAAGGCTTCGGTTAATTGAAACGGGTTGAACTTGGCCTGTTTAATGGTAAGTGGTTCAATGTCGTCAAGGTGGATCAGCTGATCACCAAAGAGCAGCGTGAATTTTTCTAACTCTTGCGCAAGGGCTGGTAAGTTACCTTCAAATAAACCCGCTAATAAACTTGGTACATCAGGGTGTAAATTTAACTTGAGCTGTTTGGCTTGTTGCTGGATCCAGCGATGTAAATGATTGCCGTCAATATCATAAAGTGGTAAATAACCACCTTGTTTTTCCAGTACGGTGAACCATTTCTTTTTGGTAGTCGCGGCATCGACTTTAGCACCATGAATGATCAGTAAAATATCGGGGATCAGCAAGGTACTGATTTGTTGTAAAACTTTTGAGCCTTCAACGCCAACTTTTGCGTTTGGAATTTCTAATTCAATTATTCGTTGGCTGGCAAATAAGCTCATTGACTGAAATTCGTCGACTAAGTTATACCAGTCAAATTTATCATCGGCAGTTAATCGAACGGTTTCTGAAAAACCTTGCTGTTGAGCATGGTGTTTTATTTGATTTAAACTATCAATTTTTTGCCATGGCTCGTCACCAAAAACCAACCACACCGGCAAAACTTGTTGCTGTAACGTGTTATTAAGTTGGTTATGGTAGATACGCATGTATTGCCCGTTTGATTAATGTATTTGCTTGGGTTTTATCTATTAACAAAATAAAGGTGCTGGTTAATTAAATTGAATACTCGCCATCGCACGTAAAATTCTATCGGCAGCAATTTGTCGCATTTCACTTAATAATAGATTTAATTCACGAGATTTCGCTAAAGCAAAATCTGGATCATCTTGATAATCGCGATTAAGTTCAAATTCGAAATCCTGCGGCGCTTGCCCGTCAATTAATAACTGATAACGCACTTTATAAATTAATTCATATTCAGCAACTTGGCCATTAGGAAAAACCGATAATGTTCGTCGGTCGAGCGTATCTTTTAATACTCTTAATTCCGGCACTGGCTTAGTTGTTGCCGATGATGCAGTAGATGAAACTAAATTCACCTGATTAATTTTAAGATGCTGTTTTAAAATTCGCGTTAGTTCACCATATTTATCAACTGAGGTTACTTTTAAGGTTTTCAATTGTTCAGGTAATAAATATTCCCCGCGTAATTGAAAACCACAAGCGTTTATCAACAGCAATAAACAAGCACATAAGGTAAATGTTAGTGCTTGTTTGAAGGTGTTTAATTTATTGTGAAAAATAGCCATCGACAATTAGTTAGCAACAATATTTAAAAGCTTACCCGGCACGTAAATAACTTTACGGATGGTTACGCCATCAGTATGTTTATTTACATTTTCTTCCGCTAAGCCAATCGCTTCAACAGTTTCTTTGGTTGCATCGGCAGCAACGGTTATTTTTGCTCGCAACTTACCATTAACTTGCACAATGATCAGCTTTTCGTCTTCAACTAAGGCGCTGTCATCAACGGTTGGCCATAACGCATCTTCAACAGGTTTTTTGTGACCAAGGTCTTGCCATAACTGATGTGATAAATGCGGTGTGATTGGCGTTAACATTAACACAAGCGAATTAATTGCTTCACTTAATACGGCTTTATCTTCCGTAGTTTCAGAGCTTGCTTTGGCTAAATGGTTTAACAATTCCATGATTGAGGCTATCGCAGTATTAAAGGTATTACGACGACCAATATCGTCAGTTACTTTAGCAATGGTTTTATGTAATTCACGGCGTAAAGTTTTTTGCGCTGAGTTTAAGCTGAGCTCACTTGCTGCAGTGATTTTTTCACCCGCTGTTGCTTCACTAAATTCATGTACTAGCTTCCAGACACGCTTTAAGAAACGATGCGCACCTTCAACGCCTGAGTCAGACCATTCTAGGGTTTGCTCTGGTGGAGAAGTAAACATAATAAATAAACGCACAGTATCAGCACCATAGGTGTCGATAACTTCTTGTGGGTTGATGCCGTTATTTTTAGACTTAGACATTTTGCTCATGCCAGCAGAAATAACGGGTTTACCGTCAAGTTTACTGATTGCTGATTCTACGCCGCCTTTTTCATTGCGGGTAACTTCCACGTCTAATGGTGCAATCCACTCTTGTCCGCCATTGTCTGCTTCACGGTAATAGGTTTCAGCTAATACCATACCTTGACACAATAAGCTTTTGAATGGTTCATCACATTCTACTAAGCCCACATCCCGTAATAATTTATGGAAAAAACGGGCATACAATAAATGCAAAATAGCGTGCTCAATACCGCCAATATATTGATCAACCGGTAACCAATAGTTGGCTTTTTCCGGATCTAACATACCGGTGTCGTTATCTGGTGAACAGTAACGAGCGTAATACCATGATGATTCCATAAAGGTATCAAAAGTATCGGTTTCACGGAACGCTTCTTCGCCATTGAAAGTGGTTTTTGCCCACTGTGGATCATCTTTAATCGGTGAGGTTACGCCATTCATTACCACATCTTCAGGTAATTCAACGGGTAATTGGTCTTCAGGTACAGGTACTGATGTGCCGTCTGCTAAGTTAATCATTGGAATAGGTGTACCCCAATAACGTTGGCGAGATACACCCCAGTCACGTAAGCGGTAATTGACTTTAATTTGCCCTTTACCTGCCGTTGATAATTTATAAGCAATCGCTTTAAAAGCTTTTTTAAAGTTTAAGCCGTCAAATTCGCCTGAGTTGATTAGTTTACCTTTTTCAGTGATTGCAGCGTTGGCGATATCTTCATCGTCAGTGCCGGCAATCACTTGTTTAATTTCTAGCCCGTATTTTGTCGCAAATTCCCAGTCACGTTGATCGTGTCCTGGTACTGACATTACCGCGCCTGAGCCATAATCGATTAAGACAAAGTTGGCAGCCCATACAGGTACTTGTTCACCGGTTAATGGGTGGATCGCTTTCAGGCCAGTATCAACACCTTTTTTCTCCATTGTTGCCATACCAGCTTCTGATTTATCTGCTGTTTTACATTCGGCAATAAAGGCGGCAAGTTCAGTGTTATTTTTTGAGGCTTCAAGCGAAAGCGGGTGGTCTGCAGCTAATGCTACATAGGTAACACCCATTAAGGTATCTGGACGGGTGGTATAAATATCAAAACTTTCATCAGAATTAGCTAATTGAAAGGTCATTTCGACGCCTTCAGAGCGGCCAATCCAGTTACGTTGCATGGTTTTAACTTGCTCAGGCCAGCCTTCAAGCTGATCTAAGTCGTTAATTAATTCTTCCGCATAATCCGTAATTTTAATGAACCACTGTGGAATGAATTTTTTCTCAACAATAGCGCCTGAACGCCAGCCGCGACCGTCGATTACTTGCTCGTTAGCTAATACGGTTTGATCAACCGGATCCCAGTTAACCGTGGCATCTTTTTTGTACACTAAACCTTTTTCATAAAGTTTAGTGAAAAACCATTGTTCCCAGCGATAATATTCTTTGTTACAGGTAGCAAATTCACGATCCCAATCGTAACCAAAACCTAACGACTTTAATTGGTTACGCATGTAATCGATGTTTTCATAAGTCCATTTAGCCGGCGCTGAATTGTTTTTAATCGCAGCATTTTCCGCTGGTAATCCAAACGCATCCCAACCCATAGGCTGCATTACATTTTTACCCTGCATGCGCTGATAACGAGAAATTACGTCACCTAAGCTGTAATTACGCACATGGCCCATATGTAAACGGCCACTTGGATAAGGGAACATTGAAAGGCAATAATATTTTTCTTTGGTTGCATCTTCTACCGCTTTAAAGGTTTTGTTTTTAGTCCAAAACTCTTGTACTTGCGCTTCAATTGCTTGCGGGTTGTAAATGGATTCCATGAATACTTCTCAAAACTGATAAAAAGGCGAATTTTTTAAACAATTATTCGTCTAAAATGGTTCAAAAATAATCGGCAGATAATACCTTAACCTGACGGGCAACAAAAGTTATTTACCGAAAACGGGTAGGAAAAATTACTATTCGTAATTCCGCAAGTGCCGCCTATACTCAAAGTACATAGCTATATTTCCTTTTGAGGTACTTTATGACGGATGATAAGAACTGGTTAAAGGGTATCAATAATCATTTAATTCAATGGGTTGATGAAATTAAACAGTCTGAGTTATTGGATATTAATGAATTTTTGCAGCAAGCTCGACATTTTTTGGTTGAGGTTGAGCATTTATCAGAAGATAAATTAAGTCAGTTTATGCACAATTTGCAGCATGATTTATCTGAGTTTTATCAACAAACAAAAGTAGAAGCTAAACATTCAGTGTACCTAGGTGTGATGACCGAAGCTTGGTGGCAAAACCTAGCTGAAATGACCGATAAGTCACAAGTTGAATGGGCTGAATTAGCCGACGATATTAAACATCATGGTGAATATAAAACCGGTGATATTATTGGATTCGGTATTTTACAGTGTCAACAATGCAGCGAACATTTGCATATTACCCACCTTTGTCAGGTTAGCGATTGCATTAATTGCGGCCATCAAGTGTTTAATCGAGTTTTACTCAATCCTTAATTCCGTATCAATGCGCTAAAATAAAAGTGTTTAGCGCGCTAATTTTTATCCTAAGGTAATTATACTTTGCTTAAAACAGGGCTCTAAGAGTACACTGTTTTTATTAATTATATCAAAAACATAACTGGTTAATTTATCATCAGTTTAAGTGAGTATATCAATGACCAAAAGCTTTGAGGCACTTCGTTTATCAACTGAGCAACTTACCGCGAATATTCCTGCACATATTTTTCAAGACCAAGGCGATGTTAATGATCAGGCTTTTATTGGCCATGATCGGGCAAAAGAAGCGTTAGATTTTGGCTTAGCGATGAAAGCCCCTGGCTTTAATGTTTTTGCCATGGGTGAACATGGTACGGGTCGCCAAACCCTGATAAAACGCATGTTAACTGACGTAGCTAGTGAAGAACCAACGCCGTCAGAATGGTGCTATATCAATAATTTTGATAATAGCCATGCGCCATTAAAACTCTATTTAAATCCGGGTGATGGTAAGCAATTACTTATTCGAGTGAATAAGTTTATTGATGAATTATTAGATTTATTTCCTGAAGTTTTTGACAATCAAGGTTATCAACGCAAAAAAGCGGCGATCGATCGCGAATTTAATCAACAATATGATGAAGCGATAGGGCTGGTTGAAGAAACTGCATTAAAGCAAAACGTGGTTTTATATGAAGAAAAAGGTGAAATAGGTTTTTCACCTTTAGTTGACGGCAAGCCGTTAAATGATAAAGAATTTGGTAATTTAGATGAAGATCAACGTAATGATTTTTATCAAGTATTGTCCGACTTAGAAACATTATTGTCAGAGCAGCTGTTAGAGTTGCCATTGTGGAAACGAGAGTCGTCAAAAAAATTACGCACGTTAAAGTTTGATACCGCCGAGCAAAGTATTAAACCGTTACTGAAAGAATTAGAGCATGAATTTGCTAGTAATATTGGTGTGCTTAAATATTTAAGTAAAGTGAAAGAGCACATTGTTGATGCGGTGTTAGAAATTCTGGTGGATGAAACCCCTGAAAATAGTGATGACAAAGATGCGCGAAAATTAATGGTTGAGCGCTTTTTACCTAACTTGATGATTTCGCAAGAAGATAATCTCGGCGCGCCGGTAGTCTATGAGCAAAATCCGACGTATCAAAATCTTTTTGGTCATATTGATTTTGCTACTTTTCAAGGTAGTACTTACACCAGTTACCGGTTAATTCGCGCAGGCGCGTTACATAAAGCGAACGGCGGATATTTATTGTTAGATGCTGATAAAGTTTTACAGCAGCCTCTGGTATGGACGCGGTTAAAACTGGCCTTGAAAACACAGCAAATTACTATTGAAAACCCGTATGCCGAATTCAGCCAACCGAGTTGGTACAGCTTACAGCCGGAAAAAATTCCATTACAAGTGAAAGTGATTTTGTTAGGTGATCCTGAAATTTATTACACCTTACAAGAATACGATCAAGAATTTACTGAATTATTTAGAGTGTTAGCGGATTTTGATCGCTACCTTTGTGACGATGAAGAAAACTTGATCGCCTATGGTAATTTAATTCGCCAACGTGCGGAAAAACTTAATTATCCGGAAATTTCTGATGATGCGGTTACTGAACTTGTGCGTTATGCCCTAAGACGCGCTGAACATCAGCAAAAGTTATCGGCCAATATTGTGCAAGTGAACGACTTACTGGATGAAGCGAATTATTTGTGGCTTAAAGGTGAGCAGTCGAATGAAATAGAATCAAGCCATATCTTACAAGCCTTAGCGGCGAAACAGCGCAGAACCGGGCGTTTAAGTGAAACTTGGCTAAGTGAAATAAAAGAAAAACAAGTGTTAATTAGTACCCAAGGCTCACAAGTTGGCAAAGTGAATGGCTTAACGGTACTAGAGATTGGCGATAGTGTTTTTGGTACGCCAGCGCGTATTACGGCGACGGTTTATGCTGGCGCTAATGGTGTTACTGATATTGAAAGAGAAGCGGAACTTGGCAAAGCGATCCACTCAAAAGGGGTGATGCTACTGACCGGATATTTAGGTCATAAATATGGGCAAAGCTTTCCTGTTTCTATTTCAGCCAATATTGCGATTGAACAATCTTATGGTCATATTGATGGTGATAGTGCCTCGATGGCAGAACTTTGTGCGCTGATCTCAGGTATTACTAAATTACCGATTGAGCAAGGCATTGCTATTACAGGTTCAATTAATCAACACGGTGAAGTGCAATCGATTGGCGGCGTTAATGAAAAGATCGAAGGTTTTTATCGCCTTTGCCAAGACGAAGGTTTGACTGGCGTGCAAGGGGTAATAGTGCCTCGTACTAACGTTATTAACTTGATGTTATCCAATGATGTTATTGCTGCGGTTGGCCGTGGTGAGTTCACCATTTATGCCGTTGAAGATATAGATCAAGCTTTAAGTATTTTAATGGCAACCCCTGCTGGCGAAATGACGAAAACAGGACGTTACCCACGTAAATCCATTCATGGTTTGGCGTTAAATAAATTAAAAGTGTTTGCTGATTTATTACACGGTGATGAGGAATAGCTAAGCCGCTAGTACTTTAACTAGTGCCCTTAAGGTTTTTCTTAAGTGCGCTAGTTAATACTAAATATAACCCTTAAAAGAACAGTGACATTATTGCTGTAATGAAATTGCTGTAATGAACGAAATATTGACGTTAGTACTTAAGTTTATTTAGTGATTTTCGATAAACACATGTTCATGTGTTCAACAATAAAACAAAAATTTTGAAACTGGTTGTTATTCACTTGTGGGGTGCCTTTCGCATATTGCCCTGATATTAAACCAACGACTCGCTCATTTATTTTAATAAGTGAAAGTGAAGTTGGGCCAAAGCGCACTAAATCACCAAGCTCTCCTGAAATATAATTTAACCATTTATGATCTCGATAATTTGTTACTTGCAAATGACTGTTAGTATCCAGCATATAAGAAATAATATTTGGTTGTTGTAGTAGGTTAATTTTCTCGTTACTTTTATCTGGTAATTCTTTTTTCGCTTCATGGAATCTAGCCGTCATCGCTTTTTTATCTTGGGTAAAAATAAACAAAGTCGCTTGCTCAAATTCACAGGTTTGTAATAGCGTTTTTAAGCCGAACTGAAAAAATTGATTAATATCTGTGGTTGTTTTAGTTAAGTTGCTTAATGCTTTAATGGCGTTTAAAACTTTTTCGGCTTCGCTAAGTGGCACAGCATCTTTTTCTTTCGCACTTGCGGCCTTGATCAGCGGTAAAGGCTTAATGTTTTCTTCTAAAATTGCAGCGCCATAAGAAGATAGTAGTGTGATAGTTTGTGCTCGGCAAAGGCCAATTTGGCGTTTAAGCTCAGGCACAGTCACGTTTTTCAAGCGACTTATTTCACCTAATAAGTCGATAAACTCGTCACTAGACTCGGGCGGGTTAGTGATAAAGGCGCTCAGTTTATTGGCAAGATAAATAGTTCTCACTTCGCCCGTGCGAAGCTCTGGATTATCCAGTGACTTTTCTAATAAATGACCTAAATTCCAGATTCGAGCCAGCCCTAAACTGATGTCGTTAAATGTACAGCCGATAACTTCTTTACAAACATCGTCATTAATTGAAGCTTGATCGCGTTGTAATAACTGCTCTGATAAATCGCCGCCAACGCTCCAAAATGCCGTTTCACCAATACTGTATAACATTGATGCAATATAAATTTGCTCTTGTGTATCTTCGTTATAATCCGACACTAACATTTTCGCTAAAACACCGGCATAAAATGAACGCGCCATTGATTCAGATAATTTTTGATAAGTATTAGGGGTTAATTTTTTACTTTCAAATAAGGCATCAAGTACGGTTGAGGTTAAGCAAATGTTTTTGACTGCTTGAATACCTAAAATAACTGTGGCTCTTGAGACGGTATTAATTTTAGGTAAGCCAATTCGCTGAGCATTATTCACCGACTTTAAAATACAAGACGAAAGAATTTGGTCATGCAAGATACTTTTACTGAGCATAGGTAATGACGATTTATCATCATTTGAAAATTTATCTAAAACTTTTACAGTTGACGCGATTGCAGGTAATTCCTTGTTAGAAATGAGGCTTACCCATTCCTCAATTGTTTTCTTTTTATTATAATCCATACCCGAACAACACTTACTACCTGTTAGAATTTCATCGATAATAGCCGATATTGATGACTAAGCGTAGCGTAATTATTAAGCCTACTTAGATTATTTTCTGATTATTTATCAACCGAGCCATGAATATATTGCTATTTGTACTGGTATCTGTATAATGCGCGCCTCAATCAAAGGGTTTGGCTGTTTAGCCAAGTAACAGTTCGGTTTCATAACCGTTTGTTATTAAAGTAATTTGGGTTTGATTGAATTCGATGGGGTTTTCCCGCCATATAAGACTGCTAATTTTTAGACTGCTAAATATTTAGTATGTGCGAGTGTTGAAGTCTTCACGGTGGTTTCCTCTAATTTATACGCAGGTTTACCTGCCGTGAGAAGATAAAATTTATGACTGATACTAACAATGCCGTAATTGGCTTTGACGCTTTAGGCTTGCCTAAAGATTTATATAGCGCTGTAAAATCACTAGGATTTGAACAACCAACACCTATTCAAGCTGCTACTATTCCAACCTTATTAAATGGCCAAGATGTTTTGGGTGAAGCCCAAACAGGTACAGGTAAAACTGCTGCTTTTGGTTTACCAGCGCTAGCAACTGTTGATGCAAAACTACGCAAACCACAAGTAATGATCTTAGCGCCAACACGTGAATTGGCAATTCAGGTTGCTGAAGCTATTGAGCAATTTGCTAAAGAGATGAAAGGTGTAAGTGTTGCTACGCTTTATGGTGGTCAATCTTACGGCCCTCAACTTTCTCAACTAGAGCGCGGTGCACAAATTGTTGTCGGTACGCCTGGTCGTTTAATGGATCACTTACGTCGCAAAACTTTAAAGTTAGATAACGTTAAGTTTTGTGCTCTTGATGAAGCCGATGAAATGTTAAATATGGGCTTTTTAGAAGATATTGAGTGGATCCTTGAGCATTTACCTAAAGTAACGCAAATGGCATTATTCTCGGCAACTATGCCAGATGCTATTCGTAAAGTTGCTAACCGTTTCTTAAAAGATCCTGAACACATTAAAGTTGCTGCTGTTAAGCAAGTTAAAGCGAACATCACTCAGTTAGCATGGAAAGTTAGCGGTTTAAATAAAAAGACTGCCTTAGAACGTGTTGCTGAAGTTATTGAATATAAAGCGATGATCGTTTTTGTTCGTACGCGTAATGACACCGTTGAAGTTGCTGAGCATCTTGAACGTGCAGGTTACGCTGCTGCGGCAATTAATGGTGATATGAACCAAGCACAGCGGGAACGTACTGTTGATCAATTAAAATCAGGTGCTTTAACTATTTTAGTGGCAACTGACGTTGTAGCTCGTGGATTAGATATTCCAAGTATCGATTTAGTTGTTAACTATGACTTACCTGATGATAACGAAGTTTATGTTCACCGTATTGGCCGTACAGGTCGTGCAGGTCGTAAAGGGACTTCAATCTCATTTATCCGTCCACGCGAAATGTATCGTATTCGCCACTATGAGCGTTTAACATCAGGCTTAGTTGCTGATTATGAATTACCAAATATTCAAGAAATTGGTTTATCTCGAATTGCTAAAACACAAGCTGAGCTTGTACAAATTTTAGCTGAGAAAGATGTTGCTCGCATGATCGAAATTATTGAAAAAATGGCTGAAGAGTCAGAAATGTCAATGACTCATATTGCGGCTGCTTTATTATTTAATAAGCAATTAAAACAACCATTAGAGCCAAAAGAAGATCCAAAACCTCGTCGTGAAACACGTGACCGAAATGAGCGTAGTGATCGTAACGACCGTGGCGCAAGAGGCAGTGAACGTGGTGATAGAGGCCGTCGTGATGCCCGTAGTGATCGTGGCGACAGAGGTGATAGAGAACGTGCTCCTCGTAAACCTAAATCAGTACGTAGTGACGTTGATTGGCAAACATACCGTTTAGAAGTTGGTAAAGAGCATGGCGCTAAGCCAGGTGATATCGTTGGCGCAATTGCTAATGAAATTAAACTAGATAGCAGCTACATTGGTCAAATCAACGTATGTGACCGTCATAGTTTCGTACAGTTACCAAAAGGCATGCCTGATAAATCATTCGCACAATTAAAACGTGTTCGTGTTCGTCGTCAAGCACTTGAAATTACAGTGTCAGATACAGCACCTGTAGCTACTGACCGCAAACGATCTAGCTCAGAAAGACCACGCCGTGATAACGCATAAGCTAGGATTACTTAATAATAGTTAAGTAGTTTGAGTTACAAAAAAGGCGCTTTTAAAGCGCCTTTTTTATTGGTTTATTTTCGGTGTTATATTAAGCTTTACAGCCAACAGCCAACAGCCAACAGCCAACAAGTGAATACTTACTTTCAATTGTCTTTAATCGCCTTTAACCGTTCTGCCAATTAAATTAATCCTTTAAGCGGGTGAAATCGATATTTTCATCATGACTGCCAGCCTTTTCATCTAGATAAACCGCTTCATCAAACTGACCTTCAGATTTACCGACAATTAGTGTCACCATGCTGTCGCCGGTAACATTCACCGCTGTTCTAGTCATATCTAATAAACGGTCAACGCCAATAATTAAACCTACGCCTTCAACAGGTAAGCCTACTTGGGTAAGCACCATTGCGAGCATAATTAGCCCAACGCCAGGCACACCGGCGGTGCCGATTGATGCCAGTGTCGCGGTAAGAATTACGACTAAGAAATCAGAAATCGTCAAGTCAACATTAAAAACTTGGGCAATAAATACCGTCGCAACACCTTGCATAATGGCAGTGCCATCCATGTTGATAGTAGCGCCTAAAGGAACGGTAAAAGAAGAGATAGCGTTATTAACACCTAATTTTTTGGTTGCGGTTTCAAGTGTAATAGGAATAGTGGCATTACTACTGGCGGTAGAAAAAGCAAAGATGGCAGTGTTGCGCATTTTTTTTAAAAATATCAGCGGGTTTAAACGAGTAAATATTTTTAATATGACAGAATAAGTGACCAAGGCATGAATGATTAAGACCGCCGCCACGACGAAGAAATACACAATTAAGTTGCCAAAAGTTTTGATATCTAAATCAGTAAATAATTTCGCTAATAAACAAAACACCCCATAAGGTGCTAAATTCATTAAAATGGTGACCAAGCGCATAATCACGACGTTAAAGTCTTCAAATACTTTGGTAATTCTTTGCCCAGCTTCACCCGAGAGCGCAATAGCAATACCGAATAACAAAGCAAAAACGATCACTTGTAACATATTTCCTTCAGAAAAAGCATTAAATGGATTTTGTGGAAACATATCGATAATGACTTGGGCAAGCGATGGCGATTCTTGGCTTTCAAAGGTTGTATCTGTGGTCATATTAACCCCAGCACCAGGTTCAATTAATAGTGCGACAGCAATTGCCATGCTGATCGCAATAGCCGTTGTTAATAAATAAAGGCTGATGGCTTTGCCACCAATTCGGCCAAGTTTAGTGGTGTCTTTTAATGAACAGGTACCGCAAATAAGCGAAACAAAAACTAAGGGCACCACCAACATTTTTAAACTAGAAATAAATATTTGACCGATAACCTCAAAGATCCCATCAACTAAAAAACCTCTAATTGAAAAATCGAAGATGGCTAAGTTAAGCACTAAATCATCGCCATTTGGCATTAACCACTGTAGAAAAGCACCGATGAGAATACCGGCAAACATGCCGATAACTATTTTTGAAGTGAGGTTTGATTTTGTTGTATTACTCATAAATATGGTCGAATTTTTAATTAGTTATAAATATTATTAACAATAGAGTAGCAGTAATATTTGGATTAAAAAACACAACAAAACATAGATTATTTTTTTTTGTGAGCTTTTTGCTATTATTCAGGTAAGATATTGATGTTTGATTATAATTTTTTTCAGGGAGAGCAATACATGAAGCTACTTCGTCACCTTAGTTGTTTGATGTTGATATTCACTATTATTAGTTGTGGTGGTAGTGGGGGAAGTTTAAGCCGGGTTGATACTGGAGGTGAGGGAGGTACAACAGGTACTTTAAAATTAGAAATAACCGCAGATACAACGCTGGTTACCCGAAATAATGCCGCACAAATTACGGCGACACTAACCAGCAATGGTGTACCGGTAGAAAATAAAATTATAGATTTCCAAGCGACAATTGGAACGCTATCAAAAACTACCGCTGTTACGAATGAATTAGGTATCGCAACAACTTCGCTAGTTTCAGGAAGCGATATCGGTAATGGTATTGTTACTGCTTCTTATGATTCATTAAGCTTGCCCTTTGAAGTCTTACTGCTAGAAGTAAGAGATTTAGCTTTAACAATTTCGGATGCGAATGTATTAGATAATACTCCAGTTACCATTACAGCTACACTGCTGAATGATGGTGTTCCTTTAACTAATCAATTAATTAATTTTTCATCGACCAAAGGTGCTTTAGAGGTTGATGCTGTATCAACTGACTCTTCAGGTATTGCTACACTTCGGCTTTCCGCTGGTAGTGATAAAGGTGCAGGTACTATTGTAGCGACATACGACAATATTACAGAAACTATCCCGTTTGTTATCCTGGGGAGAAATCTGTCGATAGCGGCCTCTAATACTCAGGTTTCAGCAGCTCAGCCTGCTAATATAACCGTGCAGCTTTTGAACGGTACTCAACCGATAGCAGGTGAAATTGTTACCTTTTCTACCGATTTAGGAAACCTTTCACCAAGGTTAGGTAAAGTTCTAACCAATAGTTCTGGTATCGCAGGTATTGTTTTAACCGCTGGTGATGTTAAAGGTGCTGGAACTGTCACGGCAATGCTTTCGGATGATATGGAAGAAACCATAAATTTTGAATCGCAAGGAGACGATATTGCGATAACCGGTGATATTAATATTCTTTTAACTTTGGTTGACAGTGATGGTAATCCAACTGAAACGATTTCTTCTTCCAAACCCGGTCGTATCATTGCCACTGTTAATGGTATTACCGCTCCTGAAATTGTTACTTTTACGTCTACTTTAGGAGATATCCCTATTGCGACGGCAATCACTAATGGTTCAAATCAAGCAACGGTTGATATTGTTGCTGGGAGTGATTTAGGTGCCGGCATTATTACCGCGAAAATCAATAGCGGTGAAACCGGTAATAGTTTTGTAATTATTGGTGCTACTGATGTTCGTATGGGGAGCGGCTCTCCGTTTCAAGAAAGTGTTGCTGATACCAGTTTAAGTACTATTTCTGCCGGCGGTACAACAGTTATTTCAGTTGATATTGTGGATGATGCAGGCAATTTATTTGCTGAACTAGTACAAGTTAATTTTAGCTCAAGTTGTACTAGTGCAGGTACGGCTACATTAAGTTCTCCCATTGTTACTTCTAATGGCCAAGCAACAAGTACTTATTTAGCTCAAGGTTGTGTTGGTGACGATACCATTAGCGTTAGTGCGAATGCAGGTGGGATTAACTTATCAGCTACGGCCACTATAAGTGTTTTACCAGCAAGTGTGGGAAGTATTGAGTTTGAGTCTGCCTTTCCTGGAAATATATCGATATTAGGAGCTGGCGCTGTAGGGGGTTCAGAAAGTTCAACGGTTAAGTTTAAAGTTTTAGATACAAATGGTAATCCAGTTAATAATAAAGTGGTTAACTTTGCTTTAAATACCAATGTGGGTGGTATTTCAATAATACCTACAAGTGCAACCACTAATGCTCAGGGGATTGTGCAAACAGTAATTAATTCAGGGACAGTCGCTACGTCTGTAAGAGTGCAAGCAACGATTGATGGCAGTTCTCCTGACATTTCATCGCAATCAAGTGTACTTGTTGTCTCAACGGGTATTCCTGACCAAGATAGTTTTAGCTTATCTGCAGATATTGCTAATCCAGAAGGTTGGAATCGTGATGGTACCGAGGTTCAAGTTACCGCTCGTTTAGCTGATGCCTTCAATAACCCAGTACCAGATGGCACTGCTGTGAGTTTCACAACCGAAGGTGGTGCGATAGATCCTTCATGTGTTACCACTAAAGGTGCTTGTACTGTAACTTGGCGTAGCCAACAACCTCGACCTGAGGGACATGTATTGGGTGATGATAATAATTTACTAGCAGTTCCTGAATTAAGTAATACTATGGGGCAAAAATATGGTGGTCGCGCAACCATTATTGCAACAGCTATTGGTGAAGAATCCTTTCCTGATCTAAATGGTAATGGACGTTTTGATGAAAGTGAATACACAGCATTTTTAGGAACGAACATTAGTGGTGAACCATATGATTTAACGGAAGCGTTTGTTGATCATAATGAAGATGGTTTATACAATCCTGCGCAAGGTGGTGATGTTAATAATAGTGGGTCTATCGAAGAATTTATGGATTTTGATAATTCAGGTGATTTTACACTTGCAGATACTGAGTATAATGGCGTGTTATGTTCATTAGCTGGAAATCAATACTGTTCAACACAAAAATCATTAAATGTTCGTGCGTCTTTAACTTTGATTATGTCGGGAAGTAGTGCATATATTTTGACTACTTCAACATCAGATAGTGTGGCAGATCCTTATGATCATGATAATGATGTAGGCACACCTGAGATTGCTAATCCAAATAACGATCCGAGTGATAGTACTATTTATATTCAAGGTGAAAGTGCAGGTTCAGCGAGTATAATTATTGCTGACTTACATAATCAACCTATGCCAGCAGGTACTATTGTATCATTCAGTGCAGGTGTCGGTTCTATTGTTGGTACATCAAGCTTTACTTGGCCAAACGATAACCACAATGGCGGTCGTAGTTTTGGTGTTACTGTTAAAGGTGAAAAAGAGCCGAAAGCAGGTAACTTAGTTATTCAAGTAACCACGCCTAACGGTGGTACAACCATCTATAGCAATATTGGTATTGTGATTCAGTAATATTTGAAATATAAAGTTAATAAAATACCGCTTAATTGCGGTATTTTTTTGTCCAAATTAAAATAATTGTTTGATATCGTTTTGCATCGAGCTTAATCTGCGCGTAAAATTCGCCCAACTTATTTCTGTAGACTCTTATTATGCCTGTAAACTTACCCGAAATTAGCTCTCAAATATTAACACCTATTAAAGGGGTTCGCCTTGGTTGGGCGAAAGCCAATATAAAAAAAGCTGATCGTAAAGACTTGTTAGTCATTGAAATAGCCAAAGGTAGTGCAGTTTCTGGCGTATTTACGCAAAACCGATTCTGCGCCGCGCCAGTGACCTTATGTAAACAGCATTTAGCGTCAGGGCAAGATATTCAAGCGTTAGTGGTAAATACCGGTAATGCTAATGCTGGAACGGGTGAGGTCGGTATGCAAGACGCAATTAAAACTTGCCAACAGCTCGCCGACATTATGGCGATTCCAGCACAAGCTATTTTACCTTTTTCTACCGGCGTTATTTTAGAGCATTTACCGATGGATAAATTGCTCAATGGGTTACCACATGCGGTCAACAATTTAACCGCAGATAACTGGGTTGATGCCGCCTCAGCTATTATGACCACAGATGTAGCACCAAAAGCTTATTCAACCACATTCACTGCAGAAAATGGTGAAATAAATATCACAGGTATTTCAAAAGGGGCGGGCATGATCCACCCTAATATGGCGACTATGCTTGGGTTTATTGCCACCGACGCAAATATTGCTCAGCCATTATTAAATGATATAACCAAAGAAATAGCGGATCTGTCGTTTAATTCTATTTCAGTTGACGGTGATACTTCAACGAATGACTCTTTTATTATTATTGCCACCGGACAAGGTGCTAGCAATCCTATTGTTAATCGTAGTGATAAGGGCTTTGATGAAGTTTTCAACGCTTTAATAGAAACAGCTCAGTATCTTGCTAAGGCAATTGTGCGTGACGGTGAAGGTGCCACTAAATTTATTACCGTAAATATTGAAGGTGCTCGTTCAATTGAGGAAGCGAAAACAATTGGTTTTTCAATTGGTAAAAGTCCATTAGTAAAAACCGCTATGTTTGCTTCTGATCCTAACCTTGGCCGTGTTTTAGCTGCTATTGGTTATGCTTCTCGCGAATGTGCTTCCTTGGTCGATCTTGATACTAATGTTTTGGAGCTTTATTTTGGTGATATATTAGTTGCGGAAAAAGGTGGGAGAGCGGCATCATATCGTGAAGAAATGGGGCAAGCGATCATGAATGAAGCTGAAATTGATCTGACGGTAAAATTATTTCGCGGCGAAGAAAACGCAACAATTTGGACTTGTGACTTTAGTTATGATTATGTCCGTATTAACGCTGAATACCGCACCTAATTTATTCTGAACTTGTTTTGCTAAAAACATAGCGTCTTTATTCAAAGGCGCTTTGTTATCTTAATAGATTGCCCCTTGAGTTATTTTACCTTTATCTAGCCATCTTTATTTACGCTGTTTTTAATTTCACTCCGTCATTTGGCTCCTATCTAACCCATTGAGCTAGGGTCAATCAAAACTAACTTATTAGTTTTTCGATACTTGGTCTGCAAATTGCTTTTTACGGTAAAGCGTCAATAAATTATCGTGGAAACGTTAGCCATAATGCAGTTAATTGCCCAATTTAAAAATTTTCATAAGAATAAAAGTTCTTTATTAGCGGGAATTGGCACGCCGATATTAGTAATGGCCGCATTAGGCATGGTTATTTTGCCGATGCCGGCTTTTTTACTCGATATTCTTTTTTCTTTCAATATTGCCCTTGCCCTCGTGGTTTTACTGATCACAGTTTATACCTTGAAACCGTTAGATTTTGGTTCATTTCCTGCTGTTTTACTTATTGCTACCATTTTGCGTTTGGCGCTCAATGTCGCCAGTACTCGTGTTGTTTTACTTGAGGGGCACGAAGGCCCTGCAGCAGCGGGTAAAGTAATTGAAGCCTTCGGCTCTGTTGTTATTGGTGGTAACTATGCCGTTGGTTTAGTCGTGTTTTTAATTCTTATCATTATTAACTTTGTGGTAATTACCAAAGGTGCGGGGCGTATATCAGAGGTAACAGCACGTTTCACATTAGATGCGATGCCAGGCAAACAAATGGCAATAGACGCCGATTTAAACGCTGGTTTTATCAATCCGGAACAAGCTCGTGAACGTCGTAATGAAGTTACCAGTGAAGCTGATTTTTACGGTTCAATGGACGGTGCTAGTAAATTTGTAAAAGGGGACGCTATTGCCGGTATTTTAATTTTATTTATTAATATTGTTGGCGGCTTAATTATTGGCATGGTGCAACATGACCTATCTTTTGATAGTGCTGTTGAAATTTATACCCTATTAACTATCGGCGATGGCTTAGTTGCGCAAATTCCAGGCTTATTACTGTCAGTTGGAACCGCGATTGTCGTAACGCGTCAAAACACTTCACAAGATATGGGCTCTCAGCTCAGTGAACAACTTGGTCAAGAAAAATCGCTATATATTGCCGCCGGTGTGATGTTTGTCATGGGTATTATTCCGGGCATGCCGCATCTAGCATTTTTGGTATTCGCATTTTTAACCGGTGGTTTAGCATATTTTGGTACTAAATATAAAAAGGCAAAAGTACAAGCGTTAGTGGATAAAGAGCAGAATGATAAAGTAGAAAATATCCAACAGGCGGAAGAAGTTAAAGACCTTGATTGGGATGATGTTAATCATGTTGATATTATTGGCTTAGAAATAGGTTACCGGTTAATCCCATTAGTCGACAAGTCACAAGGTGGTGAACTGTTAAATCGAATTAAAGGGGTAAGAAAAAAGCTGTCACAAGAGTTTGGTTTTTTAGTGCCAGCGGTGCATATTCGTGACAATCTAGATTTAGAACCGAACCATTATCAAATTTCATTAATGGGAGTAACAATTGGTGAAGCTGAAATTCGCCATGATCAAGAGCTCGCTATTAACCCCGGCCAAGTGTTTGGCAAGTTAGAAGGAACCCCAACGAAAGACCCTGCATTTGGTTTAGATGCAATCTGGATCAATCAAAGTCAACGTGATCAAGCACAGTCCTTAGGTTATACCGTTGTCGATTCAGCAACGGTATTAGCAACCCATTTGAGTCAAATATTAACCAACAATGCTGCGCAACTATTAGGCCATGAAGAAGTGCAAAACTTGTTAGATATTTTAGGGAAAACCTATCCGAAGCTCGTTGAAGGTTTAGTGCCTGATATTTTGACGCTTGGTACGATAGTAAAAGTATTACAAAACTTAATGAACGAAGGGGTTGCTGTACGAGATATGCGAAGCATAGTACAAACTCTAGTTGAGTACGGCCCTAGAAGCCAAGATCCTGATGTATTAACGGCTGCAGTACGTATTACCTTGCGTAAGTTTATTGTGCAAGACTTGGTTGGCGCAGCGAATGAAATCCCTGTCATAACTTTGGCTCCTGAGCTGGAACAAATGTTGCATCAGTCTATGCAAATGGCTGGCGATGATGGCGCAGGCATTGAACCAGGTTTAGCTGAACGGCTCCAGAAATCATTAACTGAAGGTGCTCAACAACAAGAAATGGCCGGTGATTCTCCGATATTATTAACATCAGGGATCCTTAGAACAGTACTTGCCAAGTTTGTTAAATATACTATCCCTGGTTTACGGGTGATTTCTTATCAAGAAGTACCTGATGATAAACAAATTAAAATAGTCAGCGCCATAGGTCAGTAACTAATAAATATACGTTAGCTGTAAAACTGTATAAAGAAGGGGTTATCAGTGAAAATTAAACGTTTTGTTGCCAAAGATATGCGTAGTGCACTTGAACAAATTAAAGACGAACTTGGTGCTGACGCTGTTATTATGTCAAATAAAAAAATCCCTGAAGGTGTTGAATTAATGGCTGCGGTAGATAATCATCAATCGCAATCTCAACAGCCTGCTCCCGTACAGAATATAATGGCAGCAGCACAGCCTGAAAGTTTAGCTAGCAAAAGCAATGCTGATCGTGGTCTTAGTCAAGATAGAGTAACGCTACAAAATGTTAATCAATCGGCTAACCCAGATGGTTTTCAGGCCAATGATTCAATTTATTCTCAAATTCAGCAAACGATGGCTAATGGTCAACCAGCGCCTGCTGATAGCTTAGCTGCGTTATTAAATAGACAAGTGCAAGAGCAGCAAAGCCAGGCTAATAGCCAAATAAATAATCAGCCAAATCAAACACAATTTACCGCTTCTCAGCCATTATCATCAGCTAGTGCAGGACAAAATATTAACAGCCAATCGGCCCCCGTTGAAATGCCGATTGAAGAACAATTTAAAAACTTTACCCAACGACTTGAGTCTGGCGTGAATGCAGACGTGGCCCAGCCTAAGATGGCAGCTCAAACTCAGCAAACGCCAACAAGCCAACAATATTCAACGACACAAGCACAAAAAGCACCTGCGTCAGCTTCACAAACTGACTCAGCTGAAATTATTCGTATGCGGGATGAAATGGCCTCCATTCGCCAGCTTCTAGAGCATCAAGTAGCGGGGTTGATGTGGCAAGATATGGCGCAAAAAAATCCAAATCGTGCTTTACTGGTAAATCGCTTACAAAATATGGGTATATCAGAGCAGCTTGCAGATCAGCTTTCTGGTTATATTTCAGCACATGTTAACGAACATGAAGCATGGCAACAAGTAACTGAAATTATTATCGAACAGCTTAATACCACTAACAACGATATTATTCGCCATGGTGGGGTTGTTTCTCTTGTTGGTCCTACAGGGGTAGGAAAAACAACAACTATTGCTAAATTAGCCGCGCGCTTTTCTCATACCCACGGCCCCGACAGCGTTGCTCTTATTTCAACAGATACCTACCGCATTGCCGGTTTTGAACAGTTAACCACTTATGCTCGTATTATCGGCTGTGAAGCAAGATTAGCTAAAGATCAAAATGAATTAGACGATTTAATTCAGCATTATGCTCATAAAAAACTCGTACTAATTGATACAGCAGGCATGGGACAGCGAGATTTAAGATTATCCGAATATTTAAGTACCTTAATTGCTAATGCTCGGGTTAGAATCCGTAACTACCTGGTGTTATCTGCAAATACTCAGCAAAGAGTGATGCAAGAAAATGTTGATAGATTTAAAAAAATACCATTAGCGGGTTGTATCTATACTAAACTTGATGAAAGCTTAAGTTTTGGTGAAATAATATCCACTTCAATTCAAAATGGTCTGCCAATTGGTTATTTAACTGACGGTCAACGTGTACCAGAAGATATTAAGGTTGCAAATGCTGAAAAGTTAGTTAGGCTTGCAGATAAAATGGCAACTAAATACGCCAAAGAACATGCAACTACGACGAATTTTATGTCAACAACTTCAACGGCATGTGCATAATTTGTAATAATAAGAATAAAGAAGTAATTAAATGATCGATCAAGCGAGTGGCTTAAGAAAAATGCATGGGTTACAAAAAGTTAAAGTCATTGCCGTTTCGGGCGGTAAAGGTGGAGTTGGTAAAACCAATGTTTCTTTAAATATGTCAATCGCTTTAGCTCAAATGGGCAAACGAGTCTTAGTACTTGATGCCGATTTAGGATTAGCTAATGTTGATGTAATGCTTGGTTTACGTGTTCAGCGTAATTTATCTCATGTTTTATCCGGTGAGTGTGAACTTGATGATATTATTATTGAAGGGCCAGCAGGCATAAAAATTATCCCCGCAACTTCTGGCACTCAGTCAATGGTTGACCTAACACCCGCAGAGCACGCAGGTTTAATTCGTGCTTTTAGTGATATGCAAACTGAATTTGATGTCCTTGTTGTTGATACTGCCGCAGGTATTTCTGATATGGTTTTAAGCTTTTCGCGAGCAGCACAAGATGTGGTTTTAGTGGTTTGTGACGAACCTACGTCGATAACTGACTGTTATGCAGTAATGAAGTTATTAAGTCGTGATCATGGCGTTTTTAAATTTAAAGTGGTTGCCAATATGGTACGCAGTGCCAGAGAGGGGCAGCAACTCTTTGCAAAATTAACCAAGGTAACGGATCGTTTTCTCGACGTTGCGATTGAACTTGTTGGCGTGATCCCGTTTGATGAAAATATTCGTAAATCGGTACGCAAACAACAAGTTATTGTTGAAGCATTTCCTGATTCTCCAGCAGCTAAAGCGTTCAAAGGTTTAGCTAAAAGAGTGATTGAATGGCCAATACCAAACCAACCTTCAGGCCATTTAGAGTTTTTTATTGAACAGTTGCTTGAAAAATAATTTAGATATTGCAGCGGAGCTCTTGTGGTAAAAGCGAATGCTTATAGTACTCACATAGATAAATCGAGTTTACTCGAACAGCATACTGTTCTGGTAAAACGTATCGCTTATCATTTATTGGCCAGATTACCCGCCAGTGTTCAAGTTGATGATTTAATTCAGTCTGGCATGATTGGTCTATTAGAAGCTTCAAATAATTTTGATGCAAGTAAAGGTGCCAGTTTTGAAACCTTTGCAGGTATCCGTATTCGCGGCTCAATGCTTGATGAAATAAGGCGTGGTGACTGGACTCCTAGGTCAGTTCATAAAAATAGCCGTATGGTCAGTGAAGCAATTAAAAACCTAGAAGCAGAGCTCGGCCGAGATGTTTCTGATATAGAAGTTGCTGAAAAACTTGATATTTCATTAAATGAATACCATCATATTCTAAACGAAGTGAGTTCAGGTAAAATTATTGGAATAGACGATCTTGGTGTTAATGAAGATGCAATTCATTATGATGACGATGCGATCCAAGATGATCCATATCAAAATATAGAACAAGTCGTCTTTAAAAAATCACTTGCAGATTGCATTTCTACTTTACCCGAGCGAGAAGCTTTAGTACTGTCTTTATATTACGACGAAGAATTAAATTTACGAGAGATTGGACAAGTGCTGGATGTGAGTGAGTCACGAGTAAGCCAAATTCACAGTCAAGCAATGCATAGATTAAAAGCTCGTATGCAAACTTGGCAAAATTAAGTAAAATCAAATGATATTAGTTTTAAATAAAATCGCCGGAGGGTGTCTTGGATAAAAACATGAAAGTGCTTGTAGTTGATGACTTTTCAACAATGAGACGTATAGTTAAAAATTTATTACGTGATTTAGGGTTTACAAACATTCAAGAAGCTGATGATGGTAGCACTGCGTTACCAATGTTGCAGGGCGGTGACTTTGATTTTGTAGTAACTGATTGGAACATGCCTGGCATGCAAGGAATTGACTTATTAAAGGCGATTCGTGCGGATGCTAGTTTATCGCATATTCCTGTTTTAATGGTTACTGCTGAAGCCAAAAAAGAACAAATTGTAATGGCCGCTCAAGCAGGTGTTAATGGTTATATTGTTAAGCCATTTACTGCTGCAACATTAAAAACTAAGCTTGATAAAATCTTTGAACGTTTAGCTTAATTGCTAAATGTTTTAAGAATAGGAGTCTTTGAATGAGTAGCCATGTCTCAATCGAGCAGGCGAAGTTATTGGTTGAATATTTAGAGAATAGTCAGCAAGAAAAAGCTGATGAGTTAGTCGCTGAAATTCAAAACCCGATCAATACTGTATTGTTTGCAGAAATTGGTAAGTTGACTCGCCAGCTACATGATTCGTTGATGAATTTTCAGTTAGACTCTAGATTGAATGATCTAGCGACCGCTGATATTCCTGATGCCAAAGAGCGTCTTAATTACGTTATTAGTCGCACCGAAGAAGCCGCAAATAAAACCATGGATGCTGTCGAATCTATATTCCCCGTAGTAGACAACATGCAAGAACAAATTAAAGCGGTTAAACCACAATGGCAAGCCTTGATGAAAAATCAAATCGACATTTCAGGCTTTAAATCTTTATGTCATGATCTTGATACGTTAATTATGACTACTGATTCTGAAACTCAGAAAATGCATTCATTGATGACCGATGTATTAATGGCCCAAGACTTCCAGGATTTAACCGGGCAAGTTATACGTAAAGTTATCGATCTCGTTAGAGAAGTGGAAGATAGCTTAATTGGCATGTTGACAGCTTTTGGAATTAGTCAAACAGCCGTTGGTGGTGAACCAGCTAAGCCGAAAGTAGGTGAAAACTTAGTCGAAGGCCCAATAGTCAATAAAGAAAAACGTGATGATGTTGTTGCCGATCAAGATGATGTCGACGATTTACTTTCTAGTTTAGGATTTTAAAAGGAATAATAGCGTATGTCATATGAAGCAGATGAAGAAATTCTACAGGATTTTTTAATCGAGGCTGGTGAAATACTAGAAACATTGTCTGAACAATTAGTTGAATTAGAAAATAATCCTGATAATGCTGAATTGTTGAACGCTATTTTCCGTGGTTTTCATACTGTTAAAGGTGGTGCTGGTTTTCTCGCATTAAACAACTTGGTAGATGTTTGTCACGGTGCAGAAAATATTTTCGATATTTTAAGAACCAACCAACGCTCAGTAACCGCAGATTTAATGGACGTTATTCTACAAGCGTTAGATAACATTAATGAAATGTTTGTTTTAGTGCAAAATCGTGAACAAACAGAACCAGCAGATCCTGCTTTACTAGCAGAGCTTCACCGGCTAAGTAAGCCAGAAGGGCAAGAAGCCCCACCCGTTGCTGAACAAATAGTACAAACACCAGCTGTGGTTGATAATGATAGCGACGAAATGTCAGAAGATGAATTCGAAGCCTTATTAGATGAATTACATGGTTCATCATCGCCTTCTAGCCCAGCTGTACCAGAGGTTTCTGATTCAAATGATATTTCTGATGATGAGTTTGAGTCGTTATTGGATGAACTTCATGGTCAAGGGGCCTTTTCTTCAGACGTGGCACAGGCACCAACAGCTAATGCCTCAAGTAACCCTGATGAAATTAACGATGATGAATTTGAAGCTTTATTAGATGAAATTCATGGCAAAGGTAAATCTCCTATTGCTGCAAAAACTTCTGTACCAGCTCCTGCACCGGTTGCAGCTAAAAAGCCTCAACCGCCAGCGCCTAAAGCTGTTGTTAAACCTTCTGCCGCAGTTAATAAACCTGAAAACAAACCTGCAGCACCATCACCAAGTTCACAAGCGGAAACAACGGTTAGGGTTGATACCAAACGTTTAGATCAAATCATGAATATGGTCGGTGAGCTGGTTTTAGTTCGAAATCGATTAACCAGTTTAGGTTTGACGAAAGAAGATGAAGATCTAACAAAAGCAGTCTCTAATTTAGATGCGGTTACTACCGACCTTCAAGGTGCGGTGATGAAAACGCGCATGCAGCCAATCAAGAAAGTTTTTGGCCGATTCCCGCGTGTTGTTCGCGATCTTGCACGTAGCCTGAATAAAGAAATTAAATTAGTATTAGAAGGTGAAGAGACGGATTTAGATAAAAATTTGGTTGAAGCATTAGCGGATCCACTGGTGCATTTAGTGCGAAACTCTGTTGATCATGGTATTGAAGAACCAGGTGTTCGTGAAGCTAAAGGTAAAGTTCGAGAAGGAACTGTGACCTTATCTGCATCTCAAGAAGGTGACCATATTCTTTTAACCATCAAAGATGATGGTGCCGGAATGAATGCTGACAAATTGAAAGAAATCGCGATAACTCGTGGTGTGCTTGATGAAGAAGCAGCAGCTCGGATGTCCGATAAAGAGGCCTACAGTTTAATCTTTGCTCCAGGTTTTTCAACGAAAACAGAAATTTCAGAAGTTTCTGGCCGTGGTGTGGGGATGGATGTTGTTAAAACAAAAATCACCCAATTAAATGGTACTGTAAATATTGATTCTGAATTAGGTGTAGGTACCATTTTAGAAATTAAAGTACCGCTTACTTTAGCTATTTTACCGACCTTAATGGTAGTTGTTGGCAAGCAAAGTTTTGCTTTACCGCTTGCTGGCGTTAATGAAATATTCCACTTAGATCTTACCAATACCAATACTGTTGATGGTCAATTGACTATCGTTGTTCGAGATAAAGCTATTCCGCTGTTTTTCTTAGATAAATGGTTAGTGAGAAACTACCAAGAAAAACCTCGAGATAAAGGACATGTTGTTATTGTTCAATTAGGCACACAGCAAATTGCTTTTGTTGTTGATAGTTTAGTTGGTCAAGAAGAAGTTGTCATTAAGCCGCTTGACCGCTTATTGCAGGGTACACCAGGAATGGCAGGTGCTACGATCACAAGTGATGGTGGTATTGCGTTGATCCTTGACGTTCCTAATATGCTTAAGTATTACGCTAAAAAGTCATCACTAAATAAAAAATTAAGATCATAATAAAAAGAGAGCATAATGGCTTATAAGGTACTTGTCGTTGATGACTCTAGCTTTTTTCGACGCCGTCTATCAGATATTTTAAGTAAAGAATCTGAATTAGAAGTCATTGATGTTGCAGTTGATGGTATTGATGCCGTTAAAAAAGCGATTGCATTAAAACCTGATGTTATTACCATGGATATTGAAATGCCTTTGCTTAATGGTATAGAAGCCGTTAAGCAAATCATGGCAAAAGCGCCGACTTCAATATTAATGTTTTCTTCACTTACCCATCAAGGTGCTAAAGCAACACTGGATGCTTTACAGGCCGGAGCACTCGATTTTTTGCCGAAAAAATTTAATGAAATAGCAGCCAATAGTGAAGATGCAGGAAAACTATTACGTGAGCGAGTACTGCAACTCGCTCGCAAAAAAAATAGAATTAGACCGCGATTATCATCGAATAGACCTACTTTAGTTGAAAGTTTAAAGGCGGTAAGAACACCGGTAATACGAAAACCAGCCACAGATCAAAAGCCTGTGGTTGCCACTCGTTGGATTAAAAAAAACAAAAGTTATAAATTATTAGCAATAGGTACCTCGACAGGCGGACCTATTGCGTTACAAACCGTTTTAGCTAATATTCCGGCCGATTTTCCTGTGCCAATTATTCTTATTCAACATATGCCCGCTGCTTTTACGCCTGCGTTTGCTAGTCGTTTAAATAGCTTGTGTAAAATTAAAGTTAAAGAAGCTGAATCTGGCGATATATTAAAAGCGGGTTGCGCTTATCTTGCCCCTGGTGGGCGTCAAATGGTAATCGATGGCACAAATTCTGCAGCTAAAATTAAAGTGCTGGATGATAATTCACCGCGAATTACCTATAAACCCAGTGTTGATATTAGTTTTGGCTCAGCCGCTAAAATCTACCAAGGCGATGTTTTGGCATTGATTTTAACTGGTATGGGCTCTGATGGCAGAGAGGGCTCTCGGATGTTAAAAGGTAAAGGGGCAACAATTTGGGCGCAAGATGAAGAATCATGCGTGGTTTATGGTATGCCACAAGCGGTAACTATGGCCGGTTTAACGGAACTATCATTGCCGCTAGCGGAAATAACGGACACCTTAATCAAGGAAATAACCAATGGATAAGCTCAGTGTTGCTGGGCTTGTTGTTGCTATTCTTGCTATC
Source organism: Thalassotalea sp. (assembly GCA_051251725.1). GTDB lineage: Bacteria > Pseudomonadota > Gammaproteobacteria > Enterobacterales > Alteromonadaceae > JALZUE01. Next base: position 50,952 of record JBPOFN010000007.1, read on the forward strand.
TATGTGGGTTTTTCTTTAGATGGCGGCTCAATCTCAACCTTGGTTAAATTACCCGCGTTTATTATTGTTTTTGGTGGCACCTTAGGTGCTGTGATGTTGCAATCATCCAGCCAACAGTTTTTTCATGCATTGTCATTATTAAAATGGATATTCTTTCCCCCTAAATATGATATTGAACAAGGTATTTCTAGCATAGTTACTTGGTCAGAGCGCTCACGAGAAGCCGGTTATTTGGCGTTAGAAGAGTTTGCTTTAGATGAATCTGATGAATTTATTAGCAAAGGCTTAAATTATTTGGTTGATGGCGCAGAGATTGATAGTTTCAAAGAAGTGTTAGAGCTCGATTTAGATTTGTATCAAGAACATAATTTACGTTCTGCCAATATTTTCGATGCAATGGGGGGTTACAGTCCTACTATTGGCATTCTTGGTGCTGTACTTGGTTTAATTCACGCGATGGCTAACTTAAGTGATCCTGAGTTATTAGGTGACGGTATAGCAACGGCATTTGTCGCGACGATTTATGGTGTTGGTTTTGCTAATTTATTATATATTCCAGTCGCTAATAAAATTAAGGCGATAGTGCATCAGCAAACCATGTACCGTGAAATGATTGCTGAGGGCTTAGTGGCTGTTGCTAATAGTGAAAACCCTCATGCCATTGAGAATCGCTTATCAGCTTTTAGGTTAAATAATGGCGCGGCTTAAGAAAAAGCGGCATTATGTTGAGCATGACAATGTTCATCGTTGGCTAGTGTCCTATGCTGATTATATGACCTTGCTTTTTGCCTTGTTTGTAGTTTTGTATGCTATGGCAATGGTCAACGAAAAACCTTTTGAAACGGTGACTGAGTCGATAGGTCGGGTCTTTCAATCAAATAAAGATGCGACTAAGAATAAAGGCGAAGGTGAAGATATTTTACCTGTTAATACCACCAAAACTAATAAGAAACTTTATGGTAATGGTATTTTAGATGTTGATGGGCCTGAATTGGTTGACGGCAAAAAAAACTTATCTAATATCCAGCAAAGTGAAGTTGGTACCAATTTAGAATCACTTGAAGATAAATTACATACCGCCTTATATGAATTGGTGGAGTCTGGTTATGCACAACTACAAATCGATGGTGATTGGTTAGAGATTGAATTGAATTCCGGGCTTTTATTTCCAAGTGGCTCGGCTTCGCCAACCAATACTGCTCGTTCTATTTTGACGGTAATAAGTGATGTTATCGGTGATGTCAGTAACTTTATTCGAGTAAGAGGCTATACTGATAACCAACCTATCAATAATGAAGTATTTTCATCTAATTGGGAACTCTCGGTTTTTCGTGCTACCGCTATTTTACGTTTATTAGAAGAACTTGAATTAAATTCGGCCAGAATGGCAATTGAAGGTTATGGTCAATTTTATCCCAATGCCGACAATACTAGTGCCCAAGGACGAGCACAAAATAGAAGGGTAGTGATAGCTATCTCTAAATATGGTTTAGAACAAGCTAATTTATTAGATACACCGACGATCAGCGTTAAAGATGTTGATGCTATCAAACAAGTCATTGATACTTCGAAGAAACCTAATGAAATTAGGATTATACAATTGGAAAATGGTGGTATTCGTATAACCACACGAACTGATGAAGAAAATGAATCACAACAATAGGATAATCCCTTGGTAGTTTGGACGATAGCAAATCAGAAAGGTGGTGTTGGTAAAACGACGACGACAATATCGCTCGGCGGTTTATTAGCTGAACAAGGTTACCGAGTATTGTTAGTAGATACCGACCCTCATGCATCTTTGAGTTATTATTTTGGTATTGAATCGGAAGACTTAGAATTAAGTGTTTACGACTTATTTGTGCAAGTTTCTACTAAAGAACAAATCCTGCAAAGTCTTTGTCCTACCCAATATAAAAATATTGATATATTACCCGCTACTATGGGCTTAGCGACCTTAGATCGTTCGTTAGGTAGTAAAGGAGGCATGGGATTAGTGCTCAAAAAAGCGATAAGCAAACTCGCTGGCGAATATGATTTTGTTCTAATGGACTGTCCACCAGTACTTGGGGTATTAATGGTAAACGCGCTTGCCGCTTCTGATCGCATTATTGTTCCAGTACAAACCGAGTTTTTAGCGCTTAAAGGCTTAGACAGAATGATGAAAACGATGGAAATGATGCAATCTGAACAAGAAAAACGTTTTGCTTATACCATTGTCCCGACTATGTTTGATAAACGTACCAAAGCTTCTTTATTAGCGTACCATAAAATGAAAGAATCCTACGGCGATACTGTTTGGCCTGGCGTTATTCCGGTCGATACTAATTTTAGAAATTCGAGCAACGCCCAGCAAGTCCCATCGGATTATGCACCTAACTCTCGTGGTGTCTATGCTTATAAAGCTCTCTTAACTCATTTGATTGAAAAACAAGCGGTGGAGGGCTGAAATGGCAAAGACACTACCAGCAAGTAATAAAGTAATGAAAAACTATCTGTCTGAATTGATGACAGATGAAATGCTTGTTGATGAAAAGAAATTCGAAACGCCGGCTGATAATAAAAAATTAGAAAAGCTACTCAGTAACGTTAGTATCGAAGTACCGAAAGTTACAGTAACCACGTATAAATCTGAAAATAAGATCAGCACGCCGAGTAAGCCAGTAATTACTAAAGCTGAAGCTAAAGTTGCAGTCAAAGCTGAAGTTACTGAAAAAATTGAAATACCATTAGCCACTAAAAAAAGTCAGGGTGGTTTAAAATTAACCCCTGAAAAAAATTATTCCCGTGATAGTTTTCAAGCCATGTTTTTTGATGTTGCGGGATTAACAATTGCAGTACCTTTGATAGAGTTAGGCGGCATTCACAATATAAGTGACACCACTAAACTAATGGGAAAACCTGAGTGGTTTAAAGGTGTGATGTTAAATCGCGATGAAAAAATTAACGTTGTCGACACTGCTTTATGGGTAATGCCAGAAAAATGTAACGAAAACTTGAAAAATTCGCTAAACTATCAATATATTATCATGTTAAGTGATAGCAAATGGGGATTAACCGCGGAACACTTAGTTGATACGGTAACTCTACATGAAAATGATGTTAAATGGGTTGACTCAACCAGCAAACGTCCTTGGTTAGCTGGTTTAGTAAAAGATCGAATGTGCGCGCTATTAGATGTAGAATCACTAATAGGATTGCTAAATGAAGGTGAAAATATTCACCAACAATAGTGTAAGCTGGTATTAGCTTATGAAAATGAAAAAGTTTGAGGATAAGCCGTATGTCTGATGAAAGACGCAATGCAAATGATACTGTCGATACCAACGATGAGACACTTCAATGGGTAACATTTAAATTAGATAGTGAAACTTACGGTATTAATGTAATGCAGGTACAAGAAATATTACGTTATACCGAAATTGCCCCTGTGCCGGGTGCGCCAGATTACGTTTTTGGCATTATTAACCTGCGCGGCAATGTTGTTACTGTAATTGATACGCGCTCTCGATTTGGTCTTGAAGCTGCTGAAATTACCGATAATACCCGTATTGTTATTATTGAGTCAGACAAACAAGTTATTGGTATTCTTGTCGACAGTGCTTCAGAAGTTGTCTATTTGAAAAAATCTGAAATAGATTTAGCACCAAATGTTGGCAATGACGAAAGTGCTAAGTTTATTCAAGGCGTTTCTAATCGCGACGGTGAACTATTAATTCTTGTTGATTTAAATAAGTTACTAAATGATGACGAATGGGACGAGCTAAAACAATTCTAGTTTTTAGCTTAAGCCTGTTTTAGACAGGCTTTTTATTTTGGAAGTTAATGTATGCCAAGCATTGTTGTTACTTTATTAATTATTGTTATCTTGATTTATGCGATAACCATTATTTATATTCAGCGCCTTCATAAAAAAATGGCGTTGTTAGAAGAGCAATGTGCCAACCATGCTTTAGCGATTAATAACCAGCAAATGAATGATGTGCAACATCATCAATTATTGGCCGATATTGAAGCTAAACTTCAACCATCTATTATCGAAAATGAACAAGTGACAAAACAGCTCGATATTCGCACTAAAAACTTACAAAATAAAATAAACCAACTTGATGCGTCATTAGAAAAACTGAAACATGAACAGCCAGAAGATAAGCTTTATCGCAGAGCTTTAAAGATGGTGGAATTAGGCGCGGATATTGAAGAAGTAATTGCTGAATGTGAACTTCCGCGAGCGGAAGCGGAATTATTATTTGATATTCATATAAAACAACAATCTAATTAACCGCAAAATCTGTTCGTAAAAATATTGTAAAAGCCTTTGACCCGCTATAGTATTAGCCCCCATTAAATTATCGTTATCCAATCAATTTTTCTTCAAAAACTATTTTCGAACTTAAGGATCTTGCTCGTGAAGTTTTCTAAACTTTGTTTTTTATTTATTTTAACAGCGTTAATCACTGCTTGCTCATCACTGCCGCCAGAACAACAAGATCCTAGAGATCCCATTGAAGACTTTAACCGTGCCTCTTGGCGTTTCACTTGGGATTATTCTGACAAGTATGTGACAAAGCCATTATCAGAAGGTTACGTTGCTATACTTTCACCGGAGGTAAGAACTGGCGTTTATAACATGGCGTTAAATTTAAATGAGCCGGCGACCATTATTAACCATCTTTTACAAGCAAAGTTTGCTGACGCTGCTAAAAGTACTGGCCGTTTTGCGCTTAACTCCACTATTGGTTTATTAGGTTTTTTCGACCCAGCCAGTGATTTTGGTTGGGATCGTAAAGAAGAAGAGTTTGGTGAAGTGTTAGGCTCTTATGGTGTTGGTGACGGACCTTTTATTGTTATTCCTGCTTTAGGTCCAAGCTCTGTCAGAGAAGAGGTTGGTGATTATGTTGATGGTTACTACTGGCCGCTTGCGGTTTTAGATTTTTGGCCGAACATCGTCAGATCTGCAATTCTTGGTTTAGAGCAGCGAGCTGCATTAGCAGAACAAGAAGCCCTAATTAATGAAGCGATAGACGATTATGAGTTCTTAAAAAATGCTTACTTTCAAAATGCGCGATATAAACTTTATGATGGTAATCCACCAATTGAGGTAAATGCAGCCGATGAAGCTGCACTTGATGCTTATCTCGACGAACTCGAATAAATACTAAAAAGCTAGATGGTTATCTAGCTTTTTTTTTGCGTTCAAATAACGCAATTGCTTTTGGCAAATGACTTCTAATAAACATTAAATTAATTGGCCTCATCACTAGAAAATAGCCGACCAAAACAAAAATTAACGGGATAAATAGCGCCCAAGAATCGAGACGCGCCAGCATAATAAATGGCGGTACTAAAACTAGTAATTTAATGATATTAATAACAACTTTTTGTGGCGTAATTAACTTGTCACTCGCCATTGATAAAATTATTTGACGCTCTTGCATGGAATATTCGCTTAGTTCAGGAATATTATTTGAAGATAAAATAAGGCTCATATTTAAGTTACGACTCTAGAATCAGGTTATGGAATAAACGACAGCTTGATTTTATCACTTATCTGAAATGATTTAAGTGCAATATTAGCTAAATTAATTAATTAATTAGTTAGTTGTTGAAAAAACGTATAAACGTGTATCGAATTCATCGTTCATTTGATAGAATTGCCGCGTTTTTTATTCCACAGGTCATATCTTATGAAAGTTATTGAAGGTTCTTTTGTTGCTTCGGGCAAAAAATTCGCAATTGTTGTTTCTCGCTTTAATAGTTTTATTGTTGAGAGCTTGTTAGAAGGCGCTGTGGACGCACTAAAGCGTCACGGTAATGTCTCAGATGACGATATCACAGTCGTTCGAGTTCCGGGTGCCTACGAGCTTCCTGTAGCCGCTAAGAAAATAGCAGCTAAGGGTGAGTTTGACGCAATTATTGCCATTGGTGCAGTTATTCGCGGTGGCACACCTCATTTTGATTTTGTTGCGGGTGAATGTAATAAAGGCTTAGCACAAGTTTCTATGGAATTTACTACCCCGGTCGCATTCGGTGTTATTACTACTGACTCAATCGAGCAAGCAATTGAGCGTGCGGGTACAAAAGCTGGTAACAAAGGTGCAGAAGCTGCATTGAGTGCCTTAGAAATGGTTAATGTATTAGACCAACTGTAACTGGAGAAAGTACGGTGAAACCATCAGCAAGAAGAAAAGCTCGTGAACTAGCAGTTCAAGCTATCTATTCATGGCAACTTAGTCAAAATTCAGTTTCAGATATTGAGCTTAACTTTTTGACCGAAAATGCTAAACGTCGTTTTGATATTCCATATTTTCAGATGTTACTTAAGGGCGTTACGTCTTCAGTTGCTGAACTTGACCTTGCTATATCACCACATATTGATCGTCCTTTAAATGATATTAACCATATTGAAAAAGCAATTTTAAGAATTGCTGTTTTTGAACTGAGTCAAAATGATGACGTTCCATATAAAGTCGTGATTAATGAAGCGATTGAATTGGCGAAAGAATTCGCCGCAGACGACAGTTATAAGTTTGTTAATGGTGTTTTAGATAAAGCCGTTAAGCTAATTCGCTCATAAAAACAGTTGTAGTAGTAAAATGAAAGAATTTGATTTAATAAAACGCTATTTTAGTGAGCAAATCACTAAAAGAAAGGATGTTATTCTAGGGATTGGAGATGATTGTGCGATTTTAAAAAACCATAGTTCTCAAAATATTGCTATTACTACTGATACTTTAGTTTGTGGTGTTCATTTTCCTGAAAGTACAGCAGCAAAAGCTATTGGTCATAAAGCGGTTGCGGTGAATCTATCAGACTTAGCCGCTATGGGGGCTGAGCCTGCATGGGTGTCTTTAGCGCTAACAATGCCGACTGTTGATGAACAATGGCTAAAAGAATTTAGTGAAGGTTTTTTTGAGCTTTGTGAATATTCTAATGTTCAGCTGGTTGGCGGTGACACCACTCAGGGTCCGTTGAGCATTACAGTTACTGCGCATGGCTTTACACCGGCAGATAAACACATCACCCGCAGTGGTGCAAAACCTGGTGATTGGATTTATGTTTCAGCTGATATTGGCGATCCAGCGCTGGCTTTAATGCATTTACAAGGTCAGTTAACACTTCCTGCCGAAGTGTTGGCAAAAGTACAACGTAAGCTCGACTATCCAAAACCTAGAATTCTCCTTGGCCAAGCATTAAGAGATTATGCCTCTGCCGCCATTGATATTTCAGATGGTTTATTAGCTGATTTAAGTCATATTTGTCAAAAATCTAATGTCGGTGCCAATATTATTCTTGACGAAATTCCGCTTTCAAATGAAATGAAAGCAGCGTTAGGTGAAAAAGCGATTGAAGTAGCACTGACGGGTGGCGACGATTATGAAATATTATTCACTGTTTCAGAAACCAATAAAGTAGCAATGGAAACTGCTGTGGCGCAAACCGGTAATAAAATAACCTGTATTGGTCAGGTTAACCATACGAATAAGTTAACCACGACTATGAATGAAACTCCAATTCAAATTAACAAGAAAGGCTTTGTGCACTTTTAATGACCAGCAATAAAAATATCAACGCTAAGTTTAATTTAAAAGATCCAGTGCAATTTTTAGCGCTGGGTTTTGGTAGTGGTTTAGCGCCGAAAGCGCCGGGTACTTTTGGTACACTTGCGGCAGTGCCGTTATTTATCCTGTGCCATTATTTGTCTAATATTAACCTAGCATTGCTGATTGTTGTGATGGCGGTTGTTGGTATTTATTTATGTGGTAAAACAGCTGAGGCTGTTGGTGTTGATGATCATCCTGCGATTGTATGGGATGAATTTGTTGGCTTTTTTATCACTATGTATTTCTCGCCAGTGACTTGGGCAACCTTATTAGTTGGTTTTCTACTTTTTAGATTCTTTGATATTTTAAAACCTTGGCCAATTTCAATTGCAGATAAAAAACTACATGGTGGCTTTGGTATTATGCTTGATGATATTTTGGCTGGACTTGCTGCTTTGGCAATAATGCAGTTTATTTTTTAACTTTAATCAAAAATGATTAAGCATAAATAAAATGGCTGGTAGTTGTAGGATAAAATATAAGTTGCTGATAAGTCTTATTACCAGCAACCGATACTTTTAATTATTGAATAGAAAAACTAAGAAGGTACATACTCTGGGCCAAAGCCCATACTCCATAAAACTGCTGAAGCTGCCATAATACTAACCAATAACACCAAACCACATGTCACCACAGAGCTTGCGTAAATAAAGCCTTTTTCTTCTGGAATATTCATCATAATTGGCACACCTGAATATAACAGATATACGCTATAACAAATGGCGGCTAAACCAGCCAAAACAACAAACCATAAAACCGGGTAGAGCGCAGCAATACCAACCATTAATAATGGTGTTGCGGTGTACGCAGCTAATTCTAATGATTGGGTATAATCTGGTGAAGAATCAAATGTTTTTGCCATCCAATGAATTAGATAAGCTAAAACAAAAACGCCGGCTATTAACGCAAAATACATCCCAACCGACATAAAGGCGGCACTACTTTCGGTTATTTTTATCGGCTCGCCAGCACCAATTGACCAACCGATATGAGCAGCTGCGTAATAAGCACTAATGGCTGGAATTAAGCCAACGGTGAGAATGTGCACCATGCTATAAAAAAAGCTTTCATGACGTTTTTCTATGGTTTGCCATTCTTCTCGTGGATGAGCGTATAAGCCCCAAATGTGATTTAAAATCATAATAACTTCCTCTCGCTATCCCCAATTTACAAATCGCAGTTTTAACTGCTTTTTAGTTCGGCTTTAAAATACCGATAACTTATTTATGTAAGATACTGAGCAAAAGGTCAAGCAATGATTAAAAATCAAACGTGTTTTTCGTGATAAATGATAGGAAATTCAAAAAAATGCCATATTTAGCTGTTAAGAAAGTTTAATTCTAACTATTTTCATTATTTCAATATCGAAACCTGCAATGGTTTCATTTGCTGGATAATAAGTAATATTTACATGATTGCCTTTGAGGTTTTTATAGCGCTTTTTACGTTTGTATTTAAACGCAGTGCTGACCCCTTCAACCATGATCGTATTCAAACACCATTCATTTTGTTCGCGTTGAACATGAGAGAGTACTTTCAAATTCTCAGTGTGAGTTAACTTAGGGTGCTCTTTAAGCAGCTTATTTATTGGAGATTTCATTGGCGTCCGTATTACTTAAATAGTTTTGATAATTATCAATACCAAAATAGCGAATGGATTTCTTCTGTTTGATTTTTTTAGCGATCAGTTGCTCTTGGTGATAAATTTTAACAACTTGCTTGTCGCCATTAGTATCGGTGTCGAATTGATGATTTTTATTAAGCCTTAAGTCATCAAATTCAGTGCGCATAATTAATTTCACAGTTATAAACCGTTGATTTCTTTTTTCACTTGATAGCCTTCATCAGTGACTATTTTTTCTAATACTTGTATTCTTGTCTCTAGCTTATTAACTTGCTGTTTCAACTCGGAATTTTCCGCATCAGATGACTGATTATGCTTTAACATTTTTGCTTTAAACTCTAAATGCTTTTTATACATATCAAACATAACGCCAAAACCGACCGAGATAAACACGATCAAAACCACCATGGTAGTCCCATTCATCATTTTGCTCCTTAAATTGATTTATTGTTTATAAACTGCAAGATCAACAGATCCTAGTAACCAGAAACGTTATCATAAATTAGCCAGTAAAAGAATATAAGTAAATTTAACCACTCAAATTTCATCGTTATACGGGTAGCTCTTATCGGTGTCTTTAACTGAGTTGTTAGCAACAAGGGCTAATTATTTTTCTCTAATTCGACATCTAACTCATCCGGATATAACACCAAACCTTCTTCGTTTTCACTGGGGAAGACGACAATAGCTAAATCATCTTCTAATAAGCCTTGAGTCCAGCGGCTGCGCCATTTATTTACTGAGATTGCTTCGGCTTTAAAACCTTGCCATTCACCTGTTGCCCAGCGTAAAGCAAATTCTTCAAGTGGCCAAACCGGCACACAATCTTCATCTTCGGTATTTAACATCACCGAGCCATGTTCATCGGTTAGTATCCAAATTTGCTTGTTTTCTTTAAAGGATTTAAAGCTGTAGTTTAATCGTTTATCGGCAGGGTATTGTAAAATTTCTGAAATTTGCTGTTCTGTTAAGGCGGTCATAAGCTTGTATTATTAACTATTTGATGGTGATTATAATACCTTTATTAGTGTCATAAATACGTTAAAAAATCTAATTAACCTGCAAAAAATATCGTAATTATCAATAAGTGGAAATATTATTTTAATGAACCTTGTTAATTAAAAATATGAACTATTGATGTATATTAAATTATGTTTTTATGAAATATAAGTCTAACTGTAAGATTTCCTTAATAATTCTGTCATTTAATAAATCTGCAATATTTGTGAAACTTGCTTGTCACATTACCACATTAAAATTCTACCCAATAAATTAGTAGTTAGGGCAAAGATATTGCCCTGATTTTAATCTCACGTTAAGCACGGCTAAATCGCTTAAGAAAAAGGGTAAACATATGAATTTGTCTAAACTCGCTTGTATTACATTATTGTGCAGCGCAAGTGCAACGACATTATCTGCTTATGCTAACGACACGCAGTTAGAAGATGTTGTCAACGCTGGCGAAAAAATTAATCAGTCAGCTGAAAAATCGCAAAAGAAGATTGATGCTATCAGCGATCAAATTGTCAGTAAAATCCAAAAGTTTAAAACGGTAAATAAAGAAATTGACGGTTTGGCTGTTTATAACAATCAAATGCAAAAGCAACTTGATAACCAACTGAGCGAATTAACTTCTTTAGCTGAGTCGATGGAACAAGTAAGTATTATTGAACGCCAAGTGTCGCCGTTGATGTCACGTATGATCGATACCTTAGAAGAGTTTATTGCCTTAGATGTGCCGTTCTTAGCTGAGGAGCGAAGCCAACGAGTTAATAGCTTAAAAAAAATGTTAGAACGTGCTGATATTGCTGTTTCTGAAAAATTTCGCCGGGTATTAGAAGCGTATCAAGTGGAAGTTGATTATGGCCGCACTATTGAAGCTTATACCGGCTTATTAGCTATTGATGGCAGTGAGCAAAATGTTGATTTTTTGCGTATTGGCCGCGTAAGTTTTATTTATCAATCTCGTGATGGTTCAAAAATGGGGTTATGGGATACCAAAACTAACTCATGGTCAGCATTAGATGCAAGTTACCGCACCGATATCAACAAAGGTTTACGTATCGCACGTAAGCAACTTGCCCCAGATTTAGTGGTTGTGCCATTAAATGTTACTGCTGCTAGCGAATAATTAGGAAGCCACTATGAAATATCCATTATCAACACTTGTGCCAAAACGCGTATTAAAACTAGCCGCGCTAAGTTTAACATTGGTAGCAAGTGCAGCTTTTGCTGCTGAGCAAACTGACAAAGCGGCGAATTTAGATGATTTATTAGCTAAGTTAGCTAGTGGTCAACAGGCACAAACTAAGCAAAACAAACAACGTGAAGCTGAATTTATTGCACGTAAATCTGAACAAGACCAGTTACTTACTAATGCTTACAAAAAACGCGATAACCAAATTGCCTTAAGTACACAGTTAGAAAATAGCTTTCAAGAAAATGAAATCGACTTGGCCAATAAAACTGATGCGTTAAATAAACGTTTAGGTGAGTTAAAAGAGTTATTTGGTGTTTTACAACAAGTCGCTGGCGATACTAAATCTAAGTTTGAAAACTCAGTTGTCTCAGCGCAAATACCTGGTCGCGGCCAATTTTTAGATGAATTCGCTCAATCAATGGGTTCTACCTCTAAATTAGCGTCGATTGCTGAAATTGAAAAGATCTGGTTCGAACTACAGCGGGAAATGACTGAAAGTGGCAAAGTCACTAAGTTTGATGCTGAAATTGTTTTAGCCGACGGTAAAAAGGCGCAAGCACAAGTCACCCGTGTTGGTAACTTTAACTTAGTGGCCAATAACAAGTACTTAGAATACATCAGTGAAACCAACAGCATCGCTGAATTAATTCGTCAGCCTTCAGGACGTTATTTAGACACCGCGGCAACATTAACTAAAACCAACAGTGGTGAAATTGCTTTTGCTTTAGACCCAACTGGCGGTTCTATTTTAAGCTTGTTAGTTCAAGCGCCTGATACACAGGAGCGTGTTGATCAAGGTGGCACGGTTGGTTATATCATTTTAGCGATTGGCTTAGTTGGGTTATTAATTGCTATCGAACGTTTTATTTCGTTGTTCTTAATTGGCTCGAAAGTGAACCGTCAATTGAAATCTACGACAGCTTCCGACAACAACCCATTGGGCCGTGTTTTAATCGTAAAAGAAAAATATCCAAACGCAGATACTGAAACCTTAGAGCTGAAATTATCTGAGTCGATCCTGCGTGAAGTTCCTAAATTAACCACCCGTTTAACGATGATCAAAATTATCTCTGTCGTGGCGCCGCTTATCGGTCTATTAGGGACAGTAACCGGGATGATTAATACCTTCCAAGCTATTACCTTATTTGGTACCGGTGATCCGAAGTTAATGGCCGGCGGTATATCACAAGCACTTGTTACAACGGTACTAGGCTTAGTTGTTGCCATTCCTATGGTCTTTATTTCGACCATGTTAAACACTCGTAGTCGCGGCATTATCAACATTTTACAACAGCAAAGTGCTGGCATTGTTGCTGAGCGTTCAGAAAAGGGAGCATAAACTATGATTTGGTTCATCGAAATGATGAATACCATCCGTGAGTTTATGGACACTGGCGGTCAAGTGTTGACCGTCATCGCCTTCGTAATTGGTTTAATGTGGTTATTGATATTTGAACGCGTTGCTTTTGTGTTGTTTGGTTACCGCCAAATTAAAAAAGCAACGGTAAATAGCTGGTTTGAACGCCAAGAACGGAACTCATGGAATTCAGCGCAAATTAGAGAGGCTTTGGTTTCTCGTGGTTCAGCTCAGCTAAACCAGAATATTGCCTTAATTCAAAGCTTAGTGGTGCTGTGTCCATTATTAGGACTGCTGGGTACGGTGACAGGGATGATAGAAGTGTTTGATGTGATGGCTATTTCAGGTAGTGGCAATGCCCGCTCAATGGCTTCAGGAGTGTCACGCGCTACTATCCCAACTATGGCAGGTATGGTCGGGTCATTATCAGGTGTCTTTATGGTGACCTGGTTTCAACGTCATGCTAAACGTCAAACTGAATTGTTAGAAGATAAATTAGTGATGAGCCACTAGGCTCGTTAACTGAATAAGGATTTAAGATGAGATCGCAATTATCAAAAGTATTGCAAGAGCAAGAAGAAGCTGAAGAAATTAACATGACGCCGATGTTGGATGTAGTGTTTATTCTACTGATTTTCTTTATCGTTACTGCCTCGTTTGTCAAAGAAGCAGGAATTGAAGTTAATCGTCCGGAAGCGGCAACCGCAGTAAAAAAAGAACGGGCTAATATCTTAGTAGCGATCAGCGACCAAGGTGAAATTTGGATCAATAAACGCCGAGTTGATGTGCGTACTGTGCAAGCTAATATCGAACGGTTAAAAGCAGAAAATCCACAAGGTACCGTGGTTATTCAAGCAGATAAAAAAGCGACAACTGATGTCCTGATTAAAGTAATGGACTCAGCACGAGCTGCGGGTGTTTATGACGTATCAATTGCGGCTGACGAGGCTTAACTGATGTTGATTAACCTGAGGTTACCTAAATGAAAGCGATGAAACATGCAGCTAATCGATATTTGGTAGCGATTGGTTTAGCGTTAGTGATGACCCTAGCGTTATTGTGGGGCATGCAAACCTTAATTGCTGGTGGCAATGAGGCGTTGTCAGATGCGCCTAAAGGTAACGTGTTAGATTTTATCCGTTTGAAAAAAGATGAAACGGTACAAAAGAAAGAACGTAAACCGCAAAAACCACCTAAGCCGCAAACGCCACCACCGCCAATGCAGCAGCCGCAAATGATGAACAGCAATCCGAATGTTAATGCTATTTCGACCAGTTTTGCAGCTGATATTCAAACAGATACCGGTTTAAGCGGCGGCTTAAGTTTAGGCAGCAGCGACGGTGAATATTTACCAATTGTCAAAGTTGCGCCTATTTATCCGCGTCGAGCGCAATCTCGTGGTATTGAAGGTTATGTCATTGTTGAGTTTACGGTATCTAAAACCGGTGCCGTAGTTGATCCACAAGTGATTGAAGCCAATCCCGCTGATATTTTTAATCGCGCGGCTTTAGATGCTGCGATGAAGTTTAAATACAAGCCGCGGGTAGTGGATGGCGAAGCCATGGCGGTTGCAGGTGTGCAAAATAAGATTTCATTTGAGATTGATGGTTAGCGTCAGTCGCCATCGTTAGTGCTAATGAAGCTAACAGTGAATAACAAAAAAGTAAAAGGTAGGAAAACATGATCATTCGTTTAAAACAATTTGCCATTTCAGTGGCGGCAGCGGGCGTTATTTATACGTTACCTGCGGTCTTAAATGTGCCGTTTGCGAATAAAGCGTTTGCTGAGCAAGCAGAAGTAACAAGTCAACGTGCTTCTAAAAAAGTACCAGCGATGCGTAATCGTGTTTATTCACAATTAGCACGAGCGCAAAAGTTAGCTGATGAAGGTGACAAAATTGCAGGTTTTGAAGTCCTTGATGAAGTGAAAGACCGTATTGACCAGCTAAACAGCTATGAGCAAGCGATGTTATGGAACTTTTATGGTTTTATGTATTACGCGAATGACGATTTGGCTAATGCTATTGATAGTTTTGAGCAGGTCATTGATGAAGAAGCTATTCCTGAGTCGTTATATTTATCGACCACATATTCGTTAGCGCAATTAGCAATGCAACAGCAAGACTATAAAAAAGCGTTAAGTTTTTTAACCCAATGGCAAGCGTCAAATACCAAAGCCTTAACTGCAAGCCAGCATATTGTTTTTGCCCAAGTTTATTATCAAGACAAAAACTTTAATGAGACCTTAAATCATGTCAAGCAAGCGGTTGAACTTGCCAAACTTGATGACAATATCGCGAAAGAACAATGGTTGATTTTACAACGCGCCGCCTATTATGAGTTAAAGCAGCCAGAAAACGTAACCCAAGTTATGGAACTCTTAGTTAAGCATTACGAAAAACCAGCTTATTGGTTACAACTTGCGGCTATGTACGGCGAAATAGGGCAAGAAGGCAAACAACTTGGTGCGATGGAAACTGCTTGGCAAGCGGGTTACATTACCAAAGAAACGGATATTGTGATGTTAGCGCAGCTTTATATGTTCAACCAATTACCTTACAAAGCGGCAGACTTATTAGACGATGCCATTGCCAAAGGGATAGTGGTACCGGATGAAAAACGTTTAGAGTTAATGTCACAAGCTTTTCAGTTAGCGAAAGAAGATGAAAAAGCGATCCCAGTATTAGCCAAAGCCGCTGAAATAGCAGAAACAGGTAAATATGACGCGCAACTTGCACAGAGTTATTTGAATTTAGAAAAATGGCAACTAGCTATTGATGCCGCTAATAAAGCATTAAAGCGTGGCGGCTTAGAAAATGCGGGCAATATGTACTTAGTATTAGGGATGTCACATTTTAATTTGAAGAAGTTTGATGATTCTTTGATGGCTTTTAATCATGCTCAGGCGGTGCCTGCAACGGCTAAAACCGCTAAACAATGGACGGCTTATGTCAGTAAAGAGCAGGGGTATCAAGCACAAATTTCCCAGCTTGAGCAATAATTAGCGGGCTATTTATAAGTCAAGAAAAAAGAGACCTTAGCATCTAGCCCTAGGTCTCTTTTTTTTCGCACCAATTAATGCTATTCGTGAGTTAAGTCAGTTTAATAATGCTCATAATGAATTTGTGAGCTGATATTTTTTCTTTTTTCCCACCTAAGCTGTTCTAATTCTGGGCTGGCATAAAAGGTTTTAACATGGCCTAGACATAAATAAGCCACTAGTTTATTTTCTGGCGGCGCTTTCAATATTTTTTTTATTTCATCAGGGTCTAAAATACTGACCCAGCCTAAGCCTAAATTCATTGCTCTAGACATTAACCACATATTTTGAATAGCGCAGACAACACTATATTCACCCATTTCAGGCATGGTGTTTTGCCCTAGCACTGCTTTGTCTGATGGTTTATAAAAGACGGCAATATTAATTGGCGCTTCAATAATACCTTCTAATTTTAGTTGCTGATAAAGGACTTGCTGCTGATCAGAAAAGCTAGCTTCGGCATTTTTATTACAAGTTGTAAAGCTGTTGAATACTGCATTTTTAACGGTTTTATCTTTGATAATGACAAATTCCCAAGGCTGGGAAAAACCGACAGAAGGTGCTAAGGAGGCAGCGTTAAGTATTTGGGTTAGTGCGCCATCAGCGACCGGATCGGTTAAAAAATTATTACCTCTGATATCTCGACGATGTAGTAATAATTCTTCTAAACGTAATTGATCTTCAGTGCTGAACAGTTTGTTGGTCATAGCTGTTATTAACTTAAGTGAGAACATCAAAATTGAATGTTAAAGTTTTTGCGTGGCGATAGTAGCTTATTATCACATTAACTTGTTAAAGCTGATTTTTACTTTCCTACTAAGCTTTATATAAGGTCACTAAGCCAATAACAATAAACCCCAAACCAGCAATATAGTGCAGGTATTTCTCATTGATATATTCAGAAAGCAAACTGCCTGCTAACACGCCAACCGCGCTGGCAACAATTAATGCAGCTGATGCGGCGAGAAATACAGTAAATTTACCTACCTCTTTATCAGCGGCAAATAGCATAGTTGCTAATTGAGTTTTATCACCTAATTCAGCGATAAATACCGAAATGAAAATAGTTAAAAATATTTTCCAATCCATTTATTACTCCTAAGGATTAGTTTATCGCAGTGCGCGTAATAATACCTTGCTGCGATAGGGTTAGTTCATTTTTACCAAGGGGCTTTATTATTGAGATAGCTAATTAACACAGGTTAACAAATAATTAAGTTAGGCAGTTGGTTAACTTTAAGATTTAACACTATTTCTGCCGGCAGCTTTGGCTTGATATAATAACCCATCAACGCGATGAAATAGATCATTAATTTGCTCATGATGCGAAAATTCGGCAACACCAAAACTGCAAGTTATTACATTATTATTAAGACTAGTGTCTTTAGTGGCATTATTAATAATGGTAATTTTTTGATGAATTAAGCTTCTAATTTTTTCACAGCTAATATGCGCTTGCTGCTTAGATTGCTCAGGGAAAATAATAACAAATTCGTCTCCACCCCAACGTGCAATCAAATCATTGTCTCGGATGTTGTTGCTGACTAACTTACTAATATTACATAAAATTAAATCACCAACTTTATGACCATGTTTATCATTAATATCTTTGAAGTGGTCGATGTCGAAGATAGCTAATGATAATTTATGTTTATAGCGTTTCGCGCGACTTATTTCTTTATTTAATTCAATTTCAAACTTCTTCCTATTAGCAACTAAGGTTAAAGTATCAGTATTTGAAATTGATTCTATCTCGATGATTTTCTTTTCCAGTAAAGCATTTTTCTTGGCGAGCTCTTCAGCTTTATTAGAAATGATTTTTTCTAAACTGAGGTTACCAGCGGCGAGTAATTTATTTTGCTGTTGCAATGTTAGTTGCACGGTTTTTTGTTGATGAATATTATGATGAGCGCCAATCATTCTTGCGACACTACCATCAGGTTGGTATTCGATAATTTTACCGCGATCAACAATCCATAGATAATCGCCGTGCGATTGCTTGCAGCGGTATTCTATTTCGTATTTTGGTATGTTACCGTTAATATAATTTTCGAAATGTTCCATTACCAGCGGGTAGTCTTCAGGGTGAATGATATTTTCCCAAGTAAATACATCTTCATTGAAGGCACCAACATCGTAGCCAAGCATCCGGAACCAGCCAGGGCTCCGAGTCACGTTACCAGTATTTGCATTCCAATCCCACACTCCTTCAATAACGACTTCTAAAACGCCATTTAATGTCCGTTCAGATTCAGCTAACGTAGTATGTTGATAGGTAGGCTTATTGTTTGATTTCATTTGTTATTAAGTCAATTCCATTTTGTACATTAATATTTCTCACGATGATGTGATTAAATAAAATTGTACAATTGTTTTAATCTTGAAGCTATACCAAATTGGTTAAATATGCTTATTTAACCTTGTGATTCAATAAGAGCGCATTTTATCATTTAATTACTTTTGTTTTAACGTTCTTTTGGTAGAGATAGTCCTAGTTTTAGGACTCACCTCGGTGAGAGCTTGGTTTAATGGCTTGGCTGAGGTAGTTGTTTGGGGAGTATTTGATTGGGAGAAATAAAGCAGAAACAAAAACACAGAGCGCCAAGTTTTTTAATTTATAGGTAAGCTATAAATTAATGAAATACTTGTTCAACTCTGTGTTTATTTTAGCTGTTTATACTATTATTACTTTTTCGCGCGTTTTGCTATTTTTTTAGCTTTAGCTTTTTTCTGGGCAACTGTACGTTTTACTTTCGGTTTTTTAATCGCTATTCGCGCTTCTTTATAAGCCGGGCGTAAACCGTCAACAACACGGCGAGCAAGACGCTCTTTGATATAACGTTCAATTTTACCGATCACCGACATATCATGAGCTTCGACTAATGAAATCGCGGTGCCTTTATTACCGGCGCGGCCAGTACGGCCAATACGGTGAATATAAATATCTGCTTTTCTTGGCATGTCGAAGTTAATAACATGGGTAATATCGTCAATGTCTAAACCACGAGCAGCAATATCGGTTGCTAACAAGATATTCAGTTTATTGTTTTTTACTTTGGCGACAGCATTGTTGCGCTTATCTTGTGGCATTTTACCTTCAAGCCAAGCACAAGGGAGGTCTTCGGCATATAATTTACCGGATAACATCTGAACGGTTTCACGTTTATTCGCAAACACCACCACACGTTCAACTTCTTCTTGTTTTAAAATACTGATCAAGAGCTTGAGCTTGTGCTCTTTATCATCAGCTAAATGCATCCACTGATGAATTTTAGCTTTTTCTTTACGAGAAGGGTTTGATTCTAAATAAGCCGGCTCATTTAAAATTTCTTTCGCGTATTTGATGACGGCAGAGCCTTCAAGCGTTGCAGAAAACAACATGCTTTGTTTACGCCAGCGTGCTTCAGCAATTATGCGATTTACCGTATCAGCAAAGCCCATGTCTAACATGCGATCTGCTTCATCGATAATTAAAATTTCTATTTCACGAGCATCAAATTGCTCGTTTTCAATATATTCAACTAAACGGCCAGGGGTCGCAATTAAGATATCTGTGGTCGAGGTTAAAATATCGTTATGGCTACCATAGTTAACACCACCGGTGATAACGCCCGTTTTAATATTGGTATGCTGGGTCAGTAATTTTGCATCTTCGCCAATCTGTATCGCCAGTTCGCGAGTTGGCGCTAAAATTAACACCCGTGGAAAACCCGGTTGAGTACGCGGGTAATCTAATAAATGTTGAGCAGCTGGCAATATAAACGCAGCAGTTTTACCTGTACCCGTTGGTGCAGAAGCTAAAATATCTTTACCAGCCATTGCTTCGGGTATTACAAGTTCTTGTATAGAGGTTGGTTTAATATAACCAATATCTTGAATAGCACCGAGTAGTGCTTGGTCGAGATCAAATTGAGCAAACATGTAGTTAACCTAGAATGAAATAGTGGAATAAAATTGCGCCGATTATATACGGATGCAGGTGTTAAGTCGTTAGTTAATTACCAGAAGAGCTTCAATCTCATCTAATAATTGAGTCGTCCATTGTTCAATGCGCTCATCGGTTTGTTGGTATTGATTTTCATCATCAATCGCCAAACCGAGAAACTGGCTTTTATCTTCGGTTAGCGCTTTGGAAGCGGTAAACTCGTAACCTTGATTTGGCCAATAGCCAATTAACTGACATTGGCTTGGCGATATATGGTCGTGTAACATACCTAAAGCATCTTGAAACCATTCGGCATAACCGACTTGATCGCCCATGCCATATAAAGCAATAATTTTTCCCGATAAATCAAGCTCGGCTACTTCTTGCCAATTGGATTCCCAGTCTTCTTGTAGTTCGCCATAATCCCAAGTCGAAATACCAAAAATTAAAATGTCGTAATTTTGGCAATGAGAAAGCGCAACCTCTTTTATATTGTTGAGTTCAACCAACTCTTCACCAAGCGCCGCTTGAATTTTTTCTGCTGCCATTTCGGTATAGCAAGTGGTAGAACCGTAAAAAAGACCTATTTTCATACTGGGATGTTTACTTTATTGTGCTGGGGTGAAATTGCTGGCGAGTTTAACAAAACTTAACAACAGAGTCATTAAACAAAGGGACAAGGAATAATTCTTTACAATTAATATTGCTAATATAATGTTAAGTTAGATTGCATTTTATCGGTAAAAACGGTAATTTTATTGGTCTTGTCACGGTCAACTCTGTGTAATAAATTTATTAGGAATTTCAATGTATAAGAAAGTTGTCGGATTATTGTGCGCATTAACAATATCTTGTGTTGTTTATGCGGTCTCAGAAAGTTCAAGCTCAGCCAGCGCACCAGCGCAGAAAAAAAATAGTGATAGCAGTTCACAAAGCGCAGAGCTAAATAGCGCAAAAATTACTAGCCTTGTGGAAAATAATACTCGTTTATCAGTGTTAGCGATTAAAAGTTCAATTGTGCCCGGCTTAGCTGAAGTCCATACCGACCAAGGCTTATATTATGCTAGCAACGACGGCCAATATTTTATTCCAGGTAAAGTTTATACTGCTATTCCTGGTGTCGGTTTAACCGATATGAGTGAACTTAGCATGACTAAGACGCGTATTGAAGGCATCAAGAAATTTGAACAAGACATGGTTATTTATCCGGCCAAAAATGAGAAACATGTTATTACTGTTTTTACCGACATCACCTGTGGTTATTGCCGCAAAATGCATAATTTGATGGATGAATATAACGACTTAGGTATTACCGTGCGTTACTTAGCGTATCCGCGTCATGGTATTACTGACGAAAGTGGTAATTTAACCCAAGGCTTTAAAGACTTACGTTCAATTTGGTGTCATGAAACACCAGAAGCCGCGATGACCAAAGCGAAACAAGGCCAAAGTGTTGCTTACCGTGTATGTGATGCGCCGATTGAAGCCGAGTTTAAATTTGGCCAACAAATTGGTGTTAATGGTACGCCAGCTATCGTTTTAGAAAACGGTATGATGTTACCTGGCTTTAGAGAGCCGCAAGATTTAGCATCAACCTTAGCCAATATGTAATATACTGATTTAAGTTACTAAAGCCCGTTTTAAACGGGCTTTTTTATTGCAACATTTTTTGATTTCTAATCGTCACGATTCATCGATACGAGCACAGCTTCCATGACTAAAAAAATTATTCGCCGCCCGCAAGTTGATAGCCAACATTTACCTGCTACTTTATCGCCTATTTTACGGCAAATATACGCGAGTCGCGGGGTTGTATCTGCCACCGAATTAGAACTTAATAGTAAGCAGTTACTTTCAGCTGAACTTATGGCTGGATTGAATGATGCTTGTCAGTTAATTCATCAAATCTTAATGGCGCAGCAGCGCATTATCATCATTGGTGACTTTGACGCTGATGGTGCAACATCAACCGCATTAATGATGGAAGGGCTGGCACTTATCGGTTCTCAAAATCATCAATTCCTAGTGCCGAATCGCTTTGAATATGGTTATGGTTTGTCACCTGAAATTGTTGCGGTTGCTCATCAACAAGGAGCGGAATTAATTATCACGGTTGATAACGGCATTAGTTGTCATCAAGGGGTTGAACTTGCCAAGTCGCTTGGCATAAAAGTGATTATTACTGATCATCATTTGCCGGGTGATAAATTACCTCAGGCTGATGCCATTGTTAATCCGAACCAACCTAGCTGCCAGTTTCCGAGTAAATCAATAGCTGGTGTTGGGGTTGCCTTTTATTTAATGCTGGCGCTAAGAAAATTTTGCCGTGAACAGCACTGGTTTACTGAGCAGGGCATTGCCGAGCCTAATATTGCGCAATTATTAGATTTAGTCGCTTTAGGCACAGTTGCTGATGTAGTTGCTCTTGATGCGAATAATCGCATTTTAGTGCAGCAAGGTTTGAATCGAATTAGAGCCGGGCGGACACGGCCAGGAATTCAAGCCTTAATTGAAATTGCCAAACGTAATCAAGCCACTATGGTTGCCAGTGATTTTGGTTTTGCCCTTGGGCCAAGAATTAACGCCGCAGGGCGATTAGATGATATGGCCTATGGCATCAATTGTTTGTTGGCAACCGATATTAATGCTGCCCGTGTGATGGCGCATGAACTTGATCATTTAAATCAAACGCGCCGTGAAATAGAACAAGGCATGCAGCTTGAAGCCGAGCGAGTATTAACCAAACTTTCGTTTAATGAAAGCAATATGCCAGCGGCTATTGCGCTTTATCAAGCGGATTGGCATCAAGGCGTTATTGGTATTGTTGCTGGGCGAATTAAAGAAAAATTTCATCGTCCGACGATTGTTTTTGCCGCCGCCTCTGATGAAAACCCGATTGAACTTAAAGGCTCGGCCCGATCAATTCAAGGTTTACATATTAGGGACTTACTTGAACATATTCACTGTCAACATCCTGGCCTTATTTTGAAATTTGGTGGCCATGCGATGGCTGCTGGTTTGTCGATTAAGACGGAAGACTTCCCACAATTTCAACGCTTATTTCAGCAATATGCCGAGCAATGGTTGTCGGCAGAAGCACTGGAGGCTTTAGTACTTTCAGATGGCAGTTTAGCAACCGGACAATTTTCATTGGCGTTTGCGCAAGAGTTACGTCAAGCGGGTCCTTGGGGGCAGGCATTTGCTGAGCCGGTTTTTGATGATGAGTTTATCGTCTTGCAGCAGCGTTTAGTGGGCGAAAAACATTTAAAATTAATGGTTGAAAAAGATCAGCAATGTTTTGACGCAATCGCTTTTAATGTTGATTTAAAAGCTTGGCCAAACAATCAAGCGAAAAAAATTAGGCTCGCTTATAAGTTAGATATTAATGAATTTCGCGGCCGTCAAAATTTACAATTAATGGTTGAGCATTTAGAAGCATTAGCCAATTAAATAAGCTGCTGATCAGTTAACTTAATCGGCAGCTAAGCAGGCAAGAAAATCGATTCTAAATTTTCTTAATTGATAAACTTCACAGTCGTTTATTTCAGCACTAAATTAGGCTACAATGCGCAGCTATTTTTGGGCGAAATTGCCCGTATTTGTCTTTAATTCCAAAGCGCATTATTAAAAGTCATTAATTTATGTTTGAAGTAAACCCAGTTATTAACACCATCAAAGAAATTCGCGAACGCACAACTATGTTGCGTGACTATCTTGATTATGACGTTAAAGCCGAGAAATTAGTGGAAGTATCGCGTGAATTAGAAGCGCCGGAAATTTGGAATGAGCCAGAGCGCGCGCAAGCGTTAGGCAAAGAAAGAGCAGCACTTGAAGCGGTTGTAAATACCATTCAAGATCTCGAAGAAGGCTGCGATGATATTGAAGGCTTAGTTGAATTAGCCATCGAAGAAGAAGATGAAGATACTTTTAATGATGCCGAAAGTGAATTGGCAGAATTAAATGCTAAATTAGAAAAATTAGAGTTTCGCCGAATGTTTTCAGGCGAACAAGACGCCAATGATTGTTACTTAGATATTCAATCGGGCTCTGGCGGCACTGAGGCCCAAGATTGGGCTGAAATGTTAATGCGGATGTATTTGCGTTGGGGTGAAGCCCACGGTTTTAAGACCGAAGTAATCGAAGTCACCGATGGTGATGTTGCTGGCATTAAAGGCTGTACTATTAAATATGCAGGTGAATATGCTTATGGTTGGTTACGCACGGAAACCGGTGTTCATCGATTAGTGAGAAAATCACCCTTTGACTCATCCGGTCGTCGCCATACCTCGTTTGCCTCAGCCTTTATTTATCCTGAAATTGACGACAATATTGAGATTGATATTAACCCTGCGGATTTACGCATTGACACGTTTAGAGCGTCAGGTGCCGGTGGTCAGCATGTTAACAAAACCGACTCAGCAATTCGTATCACTCACGTGCCAACCGGTGCGGTAGTTGCTTGCCAAGCGGATCGTTCGCAACATAAAAACCGCGCAACGGCGATGAAGCTTTTAAAAGCTAAGCTTTTTGAATTAGAAATGCAAAAGCAAAATGAAGATAAACAAGTGCTGGAAGATGGTAAATCTGATATTGGTTGGGGCAGTCAAATTCGCTCTTACGTCTTAGATGACAGCCGCATTAAAGATTTACGTACCGGCGTTGAAAACCGTAATACGCAAGCAGTATTAGATGGCGACTTAGATAAGTTTTTAGAAGCCAGTTTGAAGTCTGGCTTGTAATAAAAAGATTAAAAATTAATGATCCTAGCGATTAGTTAGGGTAAGCAAAGTTAAATATTGAGAAATCAAATGACAGATCAAGCAAAACCAGCACAAGATGAAAACAAGTTAATTGCCGAACGTCGCGGAAAACTTAGCCACATTCGTGAAAATTGTCCTGCTAATGGTCATCCGAATGACTTTAATCGCGAGCATTACGCTGCCGATATTCAAGCCGAGCACGGTGAAAAAACCAAAGAAGAACTTGAAGAGCTGCAAGTCACTTATGCGGTAGCTGGTCGAGTGATGGCGAAACGCGGACCTTTCTTAGTATTACAAGATATGTCTGGTCGTATTCAAGCCTATGCTGAAAAAGTGGTACAAAAAGACATTAAAGCGCGCTGGGGTTTATTAGACGTTGGCGACATTATTGGTGTTAAAGGTATTTTGCATAAATCAGGTAAAGGTGATTTATACGTTAATATGGAAGAATATTCATTATTAACTAAATCACTGCGTCCACTACCGGAAAAATTCCACGGCTTATCAGATGTTGAAACGAAATATCGTCAGCGTTATGTTGATTTGATTATCAATGAAGATACCCGTAATACCTTTAAAATTCGTTCAAAAATTGTTGATGGTATACGTAAGTTTTTAACTGAGCGTGATTTCATGGAAGTGGAAACGCCAATGTTACAAACGATTCCAGGTGGCGCCACGGCTAAGCCATTTGAAACTTTCCATAACGCTTTAGATATTCAAATGTTTATGCGAATTGCCCCTGAGCTTTATTTGAAACGCTTAGTGGTTGGCGGTTTTGAAAAAGTATTCGAAATTAACCGTAACTTCCGTAATGAAGGTTTATCAACGCGTCATAATCCAGAATTCACTATGATTGAATTCTATCAAGCCTATGCGGATTATAATGACCTAATGAACTTAACTGAAGAAATGTTACGTACCTTAGCTGAAGATGTGATGGGCTCATCAATTATTCGCAATACTGTGAAAGATGCTGACGGTGAAGTAGTTGAAGAAAAGTTCTATGACTTTGGTCAGCCATTTGAGCGTTTATCTATGGTTGATGCCATTTTAAAACATTCTGAAGGTTTAGATGAAAACGTATTACGCCAGCCAGAAGAAAACTTCGACGCGTTAAAAGCGATGGCTAAACAAGTGGGCGTGAAAGAAACTGAAGCTTCGAAGGTTTGGGGCCCAGGTAAGTACATTTGTGAAATATTTGAAGAAGTGGCTGAGCACAAATTAGATCAACCAACCTTTATTACTGAATATCCGTGGGAAGTTTCGCCATTAGCACGTCGTAATGATAACAATCCATTTATTACTGACCGTTTTGAATTCTTTGTTGGCGGCCGTGAATTAGCTAATGGTTTCTCAGAGCTTAACGATGCTGAAGACCAAGCAGCACGTTTCCAAAACCAAGTAGCGGGTAAAGACGCTGGTGATGATGAAGCAATGCATTACGATGCGGATTACATTAAAGCGCTTGAATACGGGTTACCGCCAACAGCGGGTGAAGGTATTGGTATTGATCGTTTAGTGATGTTATTTACTGACTCACCAACAATCAAAGATGTTATTTTATTCCCGCATATGAAACCTGTTGCAGAATAAATACCTCACTTCATTAGATTAAGTAGCTAATTGAAGTAGCTCATTTGAAGTAAATAAATTAAGCGGCAGTTGCCGCTTTTTTATTGCCAAATTTTAAAGCGTGTTTTATGCCGCTGATACCATTGGGTCTAAGCAAGTGTTCGCTTAGCGAGAATTTTAAGGGTTAAAGGCAAGATGTTGATTATAAATAATATTTTAAAAATAATATGCGGGTAATCAATCATTGTTGAACAGCCGCAGGCAATGAAACTTTTAACCAATGTTCGACCCAAAGTTCGCTGCGATTTAATTCAACCGCGTTAATATAAAATGGATTTTCTAGTTCGATTATTTGTCTATCTTTTAAATGGTATTGTTCGATAACTTTGGCAAATGCCTGAGTAAAAATACGATCAAAGCTGCCATCTTTTATCGCTTGTTCTAAACCGTCTTCAATATTTTTTGCTAATCCAACATTATCTTTATTAACAAAAAAATAAGTAACGCTCGGATATTTGATCAAAATGTGGGTGTCGACCATTAACTGTAATTTAGGATAACGCAATAAATCTCGTTCTACTTCTAAAATAGAACGCGGTAAATAATCAGCACGGTTTTTATCTAACATCTCAAATAGGCCCTTAAATTTACTGCCTTTAACCACGGTTATATCATTGTGCTCTAATACTTTACTGGCAATCCAAGAGTGGAACTGCACGGGCTGAAAAAGCGTGAGCTGTTGTTTATTCGTAACTTGCTGTAATAGGTTTGGCTTTTTTTTATTAATGATAGCTAAGCGCCAGCCTTTTAAACCTTTATATAAAGGCACATGAATAGCACGATAATTTTTCAATCGTTCAGCAGTCGCAGATGCACTTAAAACATCAACTCTTTGATTTTCAGCTAAAAAAACAAAAGCACGTTGTTTCGGTAATGGGAAATCGTATTGTTTGACTTTATAGGTTTTGTCGTTGTGATAGCTCAAGGCAAGTTTTAATAAATTCAGGTGATAAGGATCGCTTTCTCTACCGCCATAAACAACCTCTTGTGCCGATAAGCTAGCGCACCACATTAGAAGGGTGATGTTTATCAATGTTATGAATCTACGCGACATTTTACTTCCACATTTATAGGGTTAGTTTTTTACTAATAGTCACTACTTTTTAATTTTAGCAGTAATCAGCTACAAGGGCTGCATTATGCGCGTTATTTATCATAACAGCTGCTAGCGGTGCTACACAGAAGACAATTTTAGCCTCAGCCCGAAGGGCAATGACTATTTAAACCCTTAACGGCATTAGAATTCGTTTATTTAGAACAACTAAACGACACTCATTCTGCTTTGTTAATGTCTCAAATAGCCTATTGCATAAAAATAATACAAAGATCAACAGACCCTAGTAACATTAATCTTTAATAACCTACCGAAATACTTATTTTTTACCGTTTTTAAGCTTATATAGCCTGATGCTAATTGGCTTTTTCGAAAATGTATTAACTTAATATTCAGTTATTTATGTACTTAGCCACAGCTAAAGTTTAAGTTGTCAGCTAGTATATTTAGTGTCTTTAAAGTTAAACAGCGTTGTTGTTATATGGGAATATTGTAATGTTTAAAAAATTATTATTATTAAAAAATAAATTGTTGATTATTTGTACCCTGCCATTATTAGTTATTTCTGCCGTGCTTTCTTGGGGAACATTGCATGAATTAACCGCTTTTAAAAATGAACAAATTTCACATGAACGAAATAATTTGTTAACACAGAAAAAAAATGAGATGAAATCGTTGGTGTTATTAGCTTTGTCATCGATGGCTGACATTCTTGCCAAACCAGCCTCGCAAGAACGAGATGACGCGGTGATCAAAATGTTAAACCAGCTGAACTATGGTGATGAAACTTACTTTTTTATCAATAGTTACGACATGATCTCAATTGCTAATGGTCGTAAAGGTTTTTATGAGCCGCGGCCATTAAATTTTACTCGTTCCAGTCCTAATGAAAAACATCCGTTAGAATTGATGGTGGATAAGGCGAAAGAAGGTGGTGGTTTTATACATTATACCGCTTATAAAAAACATACACGTGAGCGGCAATTTGACAAAATGGCCTATACACAAAATATTCCAGGTTCTAACTGGCTTATTGGTACCGGTTATTTTATTGATGATATTGAAGAAGCTGTCGCGCGTAAAGTCGATAATTTTGATATGACACTAACGCGTATTATTACCACCACAGGTATTGCGACGATAGTGGTTTTGATGTTGTCATTGGTGCTTTGTTTTGTCTCAATTATGAAAGCTTTAAGACCATTTAATAATATGAATGAAGCTTTGTATAACATTGCGCATGGTGAAGGGGATTTAACTCATAAACTGAGTGTTGAAACTGATGATGAAGTTGGCCGCTGCGCTAAGTCATTTAATGATTTCTCTGAAAAAATTAGGCAGATTGTTTTAACTGTGACAAAAGAAGCTCAAGGGATCAATGACGCGACTATGCTACTTGATAAAGCTTCACAATCGAGCCAAAACTTGGTTCATGAGCAAAGGGTAAAAACAGAATACTTATCTCAGGTTATCTATGAAATGGTGACCACAGCCCAAGAGATCACTAATAATGGCAATCATGCCGCAGAGGCGGCAAACGAGGCGAGCGAAGAAGCGATAAAAACATCTGAGTCGCTAATGTTAGCGGTTAATAAACTTCAAGAATTGAATGACGATATTAATAAATCTTCTGATGCGATGAATAAATTAGAACTTGAAACCGACGCTATTGGTAGTGTCTTGGAGGTTATTCAACAAATAGCCGAGCAAACCAATCTACTTGCCTTAAATGCGGCCATAGAAGCTGCTCGTGCTGGCGAGCAAGGGCGAGGTTTTGCAGTAGTTGCTGATGAGGTAAGAACATTAGCAAGCCGGACGCAAAGTAGTACTGAAGAAATAAGAGCAATGATCAATCGCTTACAAGCTGGTGCTCAAAATGCGGTGTCTGCAATGGCGGTTAGTCAGGCGTCAAGTTTGCAAGCTAAAGAGGTTGCCGTCGCCTCTAATGAGTCTTTAGAAAAAGTAAATAAAGCAATTGCAGTGATTAACGAAGTCAATTCAGTTGTTGCGACTGCAGCTAAAGAGCAAACAGATGTGACTGAAGATCTTAATAATAATTTACATGGCTTGTGTGAATTGACAACGAATACCGAGCAGGAAATGAAGCTTGTTGCACAAACGAGTGAAGAACTAAAATCGAATGTTATGGCATTAAATAAAGAGATGTCGAGCTTCACGGTTTAGCTTGACTTTTTCTTAGCGTTACACTTTTTGATCGTTTTAATAAATAGGTGGATACCATTGCATTGCAAGTCAGTAGTATTAGTGCTTGAAAGTTAAAATAGTAGCGTAAATATCAAAAAGCCCGCAGATGAGCGGGCTTTTTGTTTAAGAACAGAACAACCTTATCAGAATATTGTCTTAATCATTGCTCAACTTTATATACGCGAAGTTAAGTCTATTAGCCAACTAATTGAACAGCTCTTGGCGCAAATTTAATGATTATGACCGCAACCGCCTTCACCATGAACGTGGCCATGGGCAAGCTCGTCTTCAGTGGCGTCACGTACTTCTAAAACTTCAACATCAAACACTAAATCAAGACCTGATAATGGGTGATTACCGTCAACAGTTACGGCATCTTCGCTGATATCAACAATGATCACTGTTTGCTCACCGTGATCGGTTTCAGCGCGAAATTGTGTGCCTACTTCTAACTCTTCTAGATCACCAAACATCTCTTTTGGTACTTGCTGAACAAAGCTGTCATTACGTTGGCCATAAGCGTCATCCGCAGGAACTTGAGCTTCAAATTTATCACCTGCTTGATGACCTTTTAGAGCACTTTCTAAACCTGGAATTAAATAACCGCTGCCGTAAATAACTGATAAAGGTGCATGATCATATGAACTATCAATTAAGGTGCCGTCACTGTCTGAAACAGCGTAATGGATAACCGCGACTTTGTTTTCTTCTATTTTCATGCTTTCCTCGTAATATTTATTGTTGAGCTTATTTATTCGGTAACTGTGTATGGCAAGCTAGCGATTGTTAATTGAGATTGCCCATCGTGTTTAATTCTTAAAACAGTGTCTTTAGCGATATCGCTACTTAATATCGCTTGAATAGCGACAGTTCCGTTGTCATCTTTATAGCTAGTGATTATATCACCAGCTTTGCGCCAATTATCGCCTAATTGCATTTCAATAATGTTACCGGCTTCAATTTCTACACTTGCACTGCCAGTGAGATGATACATGGCACGTTTGTTTTTACCTAAATACTTCATACGGGCAACGGTTTCTTGTCCTAAATAACAGCCTTTAGTAAAACTTATGCCATGAATCGCTTGTAAGTTAAACATTTGCGGTACGTATTGGTCAATAGCCTGCTCAGTTAAGGCAGGGAAACCTTCTGCAATCTCTAATAGTTGCCATACTTGGCTTTGATAAATAGGGAGGCTGGAAGTGTTAATGAGCTTTGCTGCGCTTACGGTTGGTGCGATAAAAAGAAAATGCTCCATTTGGCCCGCAAGATAAACTACTTGGGCATCACCTTTGGTGACGATAGGATTTAAACTATCTGGAATTTGCTCAAAGTATTGTTGGATAATACCGGCGGCTTCTTTCCCAGCAATGATGTAGTATGATAAATGATCGGTTGTTGTGATCGCTACTTTGGCAAAAACCCCAAACTTTTTTAGCTCAGCATGTGAAGCGGTGAGGGTACTTTTCGGTTGAAATAATAAGTGGTTATTCTGGTAGTTGAAAAGTCTAAAAACAGAAAATACTTTTCCTTTGGCGTTACAGTGTGCGCCGGTTAATAACTTTGCTTCTGATAACTTATCTACATCGCAAGTAACTTGCCCTTGTAAATATTTACTTTGGTCTTCGCCGCTTAAAGAAATTGCACTGTAATTATCAAGAGAGATCGCAAAAGCATTGGGTAAAGAAGTGAGGGATGGAAGTTGTAATTCAGTTGTTGTCATTTTTATCAAATAGCAATAATCATAGATGTTATAGATTTAAGGTCATTTGTAAAAAATACAAGCTTTTAGTGCGTTTTTATTTACTAAATTGTTACAATGGCGTGATATTTTACTGTGCTATGAGCTGTTGGCTTAAATTAAGTCGTTATTGTTAAAGCAATCATTAATCGGTTTATTACTTTTAGAATTAATTTTAAGGTTACTCATGTCGTTAACAAATAATAAAGCTAAGCTTAGATGGGCGTGTCGTCGCGGAATGTTAGAATTAGATGTGCTACTTCTACCTTTTGTTGATGAAGCTTATGATCAATTAACACCAGAGCAAAAAATTATTTTTGAACGTTTATTAGAAGGGGATGACCCTGATTTGTTTGCTTGGTTTATGGGGCATCAAGAATGCAAGGATGTGGATCTCAATGCAATGGTCAAACTTATACTTAGTAGAGTCAAAGTATAAACTTACCTTAATTCCATCAAAGCTTAAGCTATGCTGCCTAATAGCAGAAAGTGCTTTATTAATCGTATTCGCCTATTTAATTAGCGGATTGTTTTTTAACTATTATACCGGCACTTTTCATTTAGCTATCGCTCCTGAATTATTAAATCTAACCGCCTTTCGCGAGCTCTCGCGGATTAATTTTTTCTTGTTCTTACTGTTAATTTACTGCGCTTGTGCCGTTAGCTATTTTTGTTATGTCAAAAAAAAGCTAACTATGCATTTGTCACCTATCGATGAATTATTTGATGATAAGGTTGCAAATAAAACAAATGTTGAATTGTCGGTCGATGGTTATCTTTATTTGGGTGTCATTAATCAGTGGCGATTAACCACCGCTTGTCGGATTGGGTATTTGGGCTGCTATTTATTTGTTGAAAAAATAGATCCGTTAACGCAGCAAGCTTATTCGCCATGCCAGCGGCAACGGTTATTTGTCTTTAAAGACAATTTACAACAGCGAGACTACGCCCGATTGAAACGCATTATTCGAAAAATAAACCGGCTAAAGAGCATTGCGCCTAAGCAGGCTTTTTAGCGGTGATTTTACGGTTATAAACTTAACGGGTTAATTTCAGGTTGGTTTTTATTTAAGCTCTTGGGTGATAATATCGTGATACTGGTCTTTTCATTTAGATCAGGGTAATCAAGCGTGTAGTGTAAGCCTCTACTTTCTTTGCGACTTAATGCTGAATGGATAATGAGTTCAGCCACTTGTACTAAGTTTCTAAGCTCTAATAAATTATTACTGACGCGGAAGTTCTGATAATACTCGTCAATTTCACGTTGTAATAATTCAACCCGGTGTAAAGCCCGTTGTAAGCGTTTATTGGTGCGAACAATGCCAACATAATCCCACATAAATAAACGTAACTCATGCCAGTTATGTTGAATAATAACTTCTTCATCAGAGTCGATAACGCGGCTTTCATCCCAGGTCGGTAATTTAACGTATTTTTGTTTTAAATCTAAAGTCTCAATAATATGCTCAGCAGCCGACTTGGCAAAAACTAAACATTCTAATAATGAGTTACTGGCTAAGCGATTAGCGCCATGCAAGCCGGTATAAGAGACTTCACCAATAGCATAAAGGTTATTGATATCGGTTTGGCCGTTAAGATCTATCATGACACCACCACAGGTATAATGTGCCGCCGGTACAATTGGCAAAGGCTCTTTGGTCATATCAATGCCCAAAGATTTAGTTTTTTCGTAAATATTAGGAAAGTGCTGTTTAATAAATTCTGCCGATTTATGGGTAATATCTAAATACATGCAGTCAGCACCTAAGCGCTTCATTTCATAATCTATCGCCCGCGCAACCACATCACGTGGCGCAAGTTCTGCGCGTTCATCAAATTCAGGCATAAAACGGCTGCCATCCGGACGACGTAATATCGCGCCTTCACCCCGCAAAGCTTCGGTTAATAAAAATGTCCGGGCTTGTGGATGAAATAAACAAGTTGGATGAAATTGATTAAATTCCATATTGGCAACTCGGCAGCCTGCGCGCCATGCCATAGCAATCCCATCACCACTGGCAATGTCTGGATTAGAGGTATATTGATATACTTTACTAGAGCCGCCAGTTGCTAAAATAGTTTTTTTAGCGTGAATACTTTCTACTTTTTCAGAGTTACGATTCCAAATATAAGCGCCGATACATGCGTTAGTACTTGTTTCAGTGATCAAATCAATAGCGTTGTAGCGCTCAAATAAACGAATACGGCGATGTTGTTTAACTCTGTCAACTAACGTAGTTTGAATTGATTGGCCGGTAGCATCTGCAGCATGTAGAATTCGGCGATGACTATGACCGCCTTCTCGGGTTAAATGGTATTTGGTTTCGCCATTATCACTATCTTCTTGATCAAAGTCGACGCCTTGATCAATTAACCACTCCATACAAGCTTTAGCATTTTCGGCAGTAAAGCGCACCACACTCTCTTCACATAGGCCCGCGCCAGCAATTAATGTATCGTTAACATGAAAATCAATACTGTCTTTTTCATCGAATACGGCCGCAACCCCGCCTTGAGCATAATAAGTAGAACCTTCATTTACGGGTCCTTTACTTAACACCACCACATCGGCATGTTTGGCTAATTTTAAGGCTAAAGTTAATCCAGCTGCGCCGCTGCCAATAATTAATACATCGCAATTGTGTTGTTGTTTCATAAAAGAGATAAGTTAAGGTATTATAAGTAAAATAATTTTAACGTTTATTACGCGTTTAGAATAGTATTTCAGTGATTTGATCATCAATTTAATAAAAATCAAATTTTTTAAGAACTTTTTGTAACAACTGTAGTCTTACTTGTTGTGTTCGTAATGAGCCGAATACCGAAAGTGTAGTAGTTGTTTAGGAGATTAGGCTCAAATGAGCGAACAAAAGGCCGATCAGGTTCTGGTCGAACGTGTACAGCAAGGAGATAAAAACGCATTTAATTTATTAGTCACTAAATACCAACAACGAGTTGCCAATTTAGTGAGTCGGTATATTAAAAATCACAGCGATGTTTCAGATGTTGTACAAGAAGCTTTTATAAAAGCTTATCGTGCATTACCTAACTTCCGCGGCGACAGTGCGTTTTATACTTGGTTATTTAGAATTGCGGTTAATTGCGCTAAGAATCATTTGGTGGCAGGTAATCGTAAGTTAAGTAATTCAGATCTTGATGTTGAAGATGCAGAGAATTATGATGGTGGCGAGGCATTACGCGTTAATGCGTCACCTGAAAGGCTGTTATTAACACAAGAAATTAAAGCTGTAATATTTAGAACCATTGAAAAGTTACCAGAAGATTTGCGAACTGCAATTAACTTAAGGGAACTTGATGGTTTAAGTTATGAAGAAATTGCTGAGATTATGGAGTGTCCTGTTGGGACCGTACGTTCGCGTATTTTCCGTGCTCGAGATGCCATTGATAAACAAATTAAACCATTGTTGCAACATTAATGTACTAAAATATAAGTATATTAGCTTTAAAATTTTAGATTGCTATTTAAGGTAGTTATATGACAGAAAGTAAATTTGAGACAGTATCTGGTTTGGTTGATAATTTTCAATCAACGCAAGACGATGTAATCGAAGTCTCTAAAAATGAACAAATGTCTGAAACTTGGAGCCGATATCATTTGATCGGAGACGTTTTACGTGATGAAGCCCCTGCACAAATTGATCTAAATTTATCAATAAATATCGCCTCTGCCATTGCCGCAGAACCAACCGTGTTAGCACCACAGCGTAAAACTGCGGGTCAAAAAATAAAAGCCACGGTGATTAAATTAGTCAAACCATTTGGTCAAATTGCTATTGCCGCTTCAGCAGCCACCTTAATGATTGTTGGTGTGCAGCAAAATGTTGCTCAAAATGAACTTATTATGCCAACCGAAGTTGTTCAAACGATTCCTGTTTTTGGTACTGCCCAGCCGGTTAGTTTAAATGTTGGCAAACAAGTACAAACTTCGCAAGAAGCGAAAAAACAAGCATATATTGAACAACAACGTCGTTTTCAGGCCTTGTTAGCAGACCATCATCAGCAGCTGAAATTAAAGCAAATTAATAGCCAAGCTAAAGTTGATAAACCAGAAACAACAGAAGCAATAGAGGAACAAAATAGTACTCAATGAGATTATTAACTTTACTTACATTGCTGTTGACCAGTTGTCTGTCAGCAGCAGTGGAAAATGATCAAGCCTTCAAACTGCTTGAAAATTTATCTAAATCCCTTCGTCAATCAAATTTCACCACTACCTTTGTTGTCGTTAAAAATAACAACTCAGAACCCTATCATTGGGCGCACGGTATTAATGATGCTGGTGATGAACTAGAAGTGTTGTCAGTATTAAATGATGCCCATCGAGATATTGTTCGTAAAAATGATATTGTCAGTTATTTAGAATCAGGGATTTCACCTTATTCGGTTTCAAGTCATTATATTACCAGCCCGATCCCCGAAATATTTTCAGGTGATACCCAAAAGTTGACGGAAAACTATGATCTTGTCTCTGTCGGTAGAAGCCGGATACTTGGACGTGTTGCCGATACCATTCGAATTGTATCCAAAGATCCGCATCGTTATGGTCATCGTTTATGGCTTGATCAAGAGTCAGGTTTGTTGCTTAAACTTGCGATTATTGGTAATCAAGGGCAAGTACTAGAGCAAATTCAAGTGATGCATTTAGAGCTTGAAGAAAAAATAAATCCTTCATTACAACAAATTGAAAATGCTGAATTTCCACAAGTGATTGAAGCACCTGAAATGTTTAATAACCAAAGCCATCAATGGCAGGTTACATGGATCCCTAAAGGTTTCAGTCAAATAAATGCTAATAGCCACCGCATTATTCATACGAAACAGCCAGCTGAATTTAAAATGTTCAGTGATGGTTTAGTTGATGTATCTGTTTATGTCAGTCCATCAGAAGATCAAAATCGATTATCGGGTTTTGCTCAAGAAGGAGCAACGTTAGCTTATAATCATGTTTTAAATGGTCTGGAAGTGAGCGTCGTTGGTAAAATACCACCAGCAACCGCTAAAGCAATAGCCAACTCGGTAAGTTTTTCTACAGCGCCATGATCGAAGAAAAAGCACAAGTTGTCGCCATTAAAGGTGATGACGTCATCGTTGAAAGCTTAGTTAAATCAAGTTGTAGTTCCTGCCATCAAGTTGATAGTTGCGGTAGTGGCCAAGTCGCAAAAGCCATTCCGCATCGAAAACTGACTTTAAAATTAGCATCAAACGGAACGTTAAATATTGGTGATACTTTAATTTTAGGCATCCCCGAAAATAAATTATTACATAGTGCTTGGCAGGTCTACTTTTTACCGCTGTTTGGTCTGATTTTATTCGCTTTTTTGGGACAATATTTTTCAACACTTTGGCAGCTCGAACATGAAATTATCACCATACTTGGCAGTTTAATCGGTGGTTATATTGGTTTTACGATTGCACAGCGACTACAAAGTAATTTAGCAGTTAAAGCAAATTTAACCCCACTTATTCTAAGAAAACATCTTGAAACGATTAATATCGTTGAAAAAGGGACTTGAATACAACTAAAGATAGCCCCCGAGGCGGAAATTAGCTAAAATCTGGGCATATAATTTTTTGCCCGTAACTTGTTAATTTTTCCTCTATGAAACATATCCGAAATTTCTCTATTATTGCTCACATCGACCATGGTAAATCTACATTATCTGATCGTTTAATTCAGCATTGTGGTGGCTTACAAGCCCGTGAAATGGAAGCACAAGTGCTCGATTCAATGGATATTGAAAGAGAGCGCGGCATTACCATTAAAGCGCAAAGTGTCACACTCGATTACACCGCTCTTGATGGTGAAACTTACCAACTTAACTTTATCGATACACCCGGTCATGTTGATTTTTCTTACGAGGTCTCCCGTTCTTTAGCATCTTGTGAAGGTGCATTATTAGTTGTTGATGCCGGTCAAGGCGTTGAAGCACAAACGGTTGCTAACTGTTACACCGCATTAGAAATGGATTTAGAAGTTATTCCAATTCTAAATAAAATAGATTTACCGCAAGCGGATCCTGAGCGTGTATCTGAAGAAATTGAAGATATTATTGGTATTGATGCTACAGATGCCGTGACTTGCTCAGCTAAAACGGGCCTAGGTATTGAAAATGTTTTAGAAACTATTGTTGCGAATATTCCGCCGCCAGTTGGTGATCCGGACGCTAATTTACAAGCACTGATTATTGACTCATGGTTTGATAATTACCAAGGTGTTGTTTCACTTGTTCGTATTATCAATGGTGAAGTGAAAAAAGGCGATAAAATGGTGGTGATGTCAACAGGACAAGCACACATCATTGATAAAGTTGGTATTTTCACGCCTAAGCAAACGGATACGGGAATTTTAAAAACCGGTGAAGTAGGTTTTATTATTGCGGGTATTAAAGAAATTCACGGCGCCCCAGTCGGCGATACAATAACGATATTTAAGAAAGAAGCAACGTCTGCTTTGCCTGGCTTTAAAAAAGTACAGCCGCAAGTATATGCCGGTATTTTCCCTGTTAGTTCAGACGATTATGAAAATTTCCGCGATGCGCTTAATAAATTAAGTTTAAATGATGCCTCATTATTATTTGAACCAGAAAACTCATCAGCTTTAGGTTTTGGTTTCCGTATTGGCTTCCTGGGCATGCTTCATATGGAGATCGTACAAGAACGTCTAGAGCGTGAATATGATCTTGACCTTATTACCACTGCGCCAACGGTTAATTATGAAATTGCTTGTACCAATGGTGATGTTTTAAGTATTGATAATCCAAGTGATTTACCAGCAATTAATAACATTGAAGAAATTCGTGAGCCGATTGTTCAGGCTAATATTTTAGTGCCGCAAGAACATTTAGGTAATGTCATTACCTTATGTATCGAAAAACGCGGTGTGCAAAAAGATATTATTTATCACGGTAAGCAAGTGGCGGTGACGTACGAAATTCCTATGGCAGAAGTTGTGATGGATTTCTTTGATAAATTGAAATCGACCAGTCGTGGTTATGCCTCGTTAGATTATCATTTTGTTCGTTTTGATGCTGCCGATATGGTGCGCGTAGATGTCATGATTAATGGCGATCGCGTTGATGCACTAGCAATGATCACTCACCGAGCTAATTCAGTTGCACGCGGGCGTATGTTAGTGGATAAATTAAAAGAACTTATCCATCGTCAAATGTTCGATATTGCTATTCAAGCGGCAATTGGTAATAACGTTATTGCTCGTACCACTGTCAAGCAGTTGCGTAAAAACGTAACTGCTAAATGTTATGGTGGCGATATTTCTCGTAAGAAAAAACTACTTCAAAAACAAAAAGATGGTAAAAAACGCATGAAGCAAGTGGGTAATGTTGAAATCCCACAAGAAGCTTTCTTATCAGTATTGAAGTTAGATAGTTAAAGGACGAAAAAAGTTATATGGCGGTTTATTTCTCAATATTTCTAGTAATTATCACTGTGCTAACCGGCATAGTGTGGCTAGCAAATAAGTATTACCTAGCTCCACAACGTCAGTTAAAGTTAATTGACGCACAAGCACAGTGTGAAGACGAATTACCTGAGTCGGTAAAAAATCAAATATTAGAACCTTCTGGGGTTGTTGATACCTCGGTACAAATATTTCCTGTTATTGCCTTTGTGCTTATTTTACGTTCGTTTTTATATGAGCCATTTCAAATACCTTCAGGCTCAATGATGCCGACTTTGTTAGATGGTGACTTTATTCTCGTTAATAAATTCAACTATGGCTTACGGGATCCTGTCGTTCGTCATAAATTTTATGAAAACGGCTTACCTGAGCGCGGCGATGTTGTGGTGTTTAAATATCCGTTAAATACTGAAGTGGATTATATTAAGCGGGTTATTGGCTTACCGGGTGATCGCATTATTTATCGTGATAAATCAGTATATATTAAACCGGCATGTACTGAAGCTGATGCAACTTGCCCGACATTAGAAAAAGTGATCACCGAATTTGTCAATAAAGATGAATATCGATCAGGTCCAAATGAGCTTTATCGTTATACCTCTAAAATGCCTAATAAAACGCATGATATTTTAATCGACCATGCGGTGCCGGCTAAGCAACAAGCGAGTGCTTTTTGTATGCACTCAGGTGCAAATTTATGTCAACAAGCGGGTACGGCACGAGACGAATATCTTGTTCCTGCAGGTCACTATTTTGTTATGGGTGATAACCGCGATAACAGTTTAGATGGTCGATTTTGGGGTTTTGTACCAGAAGAAAACTTAGTTGGCGAAGCTGTTGCTATTTGGATGAGTTTTGACTTTGACAATACCGCAGACGATATTTTACCAAGCTGGATACCAACCAACGTACGTTTTTCTCGTATAGGTAGTATTCAGTGAATATAAAATCAAATCCTATTGCTTATAATAAGCTGATTA
Organism: Thalassotalea sp.; assembly: GCA_051251725.1. Lineage (GTDB taxonomy): Bacteria > Pseudomonadota > Gammaproteobacteria > Enterobacterales > Alteromonadaceae > JALZUE01. The sequence goes on from JBPOFN010000007.1 coordinate 90,514, forward strand.
AAAAAATCGGCTATAGCTTTAAAAATAAAGCATTAATTATTCAAGCATTAACTCATCGGAGCGCAAAAGGTGATCATAACGAAAGGTTAGAGTTTTTAGGTGATTCCATTCTCGGTTTTGTAATTGCAGAGGCGCTTTATGATAAATTTCCTAACCATCCTGAAGGTGATTTAACCCGTATGCGTTCAAGCTTAGTAAAAGGTGTCACCTTAGCTAAGTTAGCGATTGATTTTGGTTTGGGTGAATTTTTAATTCTTGGCCCTGGTGAGTTAAAAAGCGGTGGCCATAAACGCGAGTCCATTTTAGAAGATGCGGTAGAAGCCATTATCGGTGCTATTTATTTAGATGCTGATTTAGATGTCGCAAAAGCAATCATTTTAACTTGGTTTGAACCGCGCTTAGCCGTGATCAAACCTGGTGTAAGTAAAGACCCAAAGACCCGTTTGCAAGAGTATTTGCAAAGTAAAAAAATTCCATTACCTGTTTATGATGTTATAGATATTCAAGGTAAGTCACATAATCAAACCTTTACTATTTCTTGTTCTACGCAAATACTTGATTCAATAGTGATCACTAACGCAACGAGCAGACGTAAAGCTGAGCAAGAAGCGGCTCAACAAGTTTTGGATAAACTATCAGATGACAAATAATTCAGAAAACGGTGAACAATATTGCGGCTTAATTGCCATTGTTGGCAGGCCAAATGTTGGTAAATCAACGTTATTAAATTGTTTGTTAGGGCAAAAGGTCAGTATTACTTCTCGTAAACCACAAACCACTCGTCATCGTATTCTAGGTATATTAACCGAAGATAATCATCAAGCTGTTTTGGTTGATACTCCGGGTTTACATAATGAAGAAAAACGTGCGATTAACCGTTTAATGAATCGTGCTGCGAGTAGCTCAATCGTTGAAGTTGAACTGATCCTTTTTCTTGTTGAAGGTACCAATTGGACACCTGATGATGATCTAGTGCTGAGTAAAATTAAACAGTCTGGCGCACCTTGTATTCTAGTGGTGAATAAGTCAGATAATGTTGCGGATAAAGAAAAGCTTTTACCTCATTTACAAAACCTTGCTAGCCAGTATGACTTTAAAGCTGTTGTGCCTATTTCAGCTAAAAAAGGTGACAATGTTGATAAAATTAAAGCACTTTGTTTATCAAGCCTGCCGCAAAGTGACTTTTGGTTTCCTGAAGATTATATTACCGATCGCTCTAGCCGTTTTATGGCATCAGAGATCATGCGTGAAAAATTAATACGCTTTACCGGTGAAGAATTACCTTATTCAACGACAGTTGAAATTGAGCAATTCAAGCAGGATGAAAAAGGTATCTTACATATTAATGCTTTAGTCTTAGTTGAGCGTAATAGTCAAAAACGCATGATTATTGGTAATAAAGGCGAAAAACTTAAAACCATAGGTCAAGAAGCAAGACGTGATATGGAAGCCTTATTTGAACAAAAAGTTTTCCTTGAAACTTGGGTTAAAGTGAAACAAGGTTGGGCCGATGATGAACGTGCATTACGATCTTTAGGTTATGGTGACGATTACTCAAACTAATAATTGTTAGTTTGAGTGTGGTTAATACTGTGAATAAGGTATGCAAAGCCAATGGCCGAACATCAACAAGCTGCTTTTCTTTTACATTCTCGTCCTTTTAAAGAAAACCAGCTGTTGCTCGATTTATTAACCGAGCATGACGGTAAAGTATCAGCACTGATCTATTCAGGTAACAGTGTTAAATCGAATAAAAAAGCTATTCTCCAGCCATTTTCACCTTTATTGATTGCCTATAAAGGGCAATCGTCATTAAAAAAAATGACCTTGGTAGAAGCCGACGGAAAATCTTTTCAGTTTCGCGGTAATTATTTATATAGTGCTTTTTATCTCAATGAACTGTTAGTGCGTTTATTAGGTGATGCCATCCCTTGTCCCGAACTTTTTCACCACTTTAAATTAAGCTTACAGGCGCTGAATGAGCAAGAACCGATTGAAGTGGTGCTGCGCCATTTTGAAATGACATTGTTGGAAGAGCTTGGTTTAACGATTGATTTCACCTGCTTAGATTATGAATCGATGCCGTATGTTAATTATATTGCGGAACAAGGTTTTGTTGCGGCTATCAACAATTCAGTTAAACCTTGTTATGATAAACAGCACTTATTGGCAATTGCTGAGCAAAAGTTACTGTCTAAAGAAGAGTTATTTACCTTCAAGTTATTAATGCGGCAAATCATGGCGCCTTTGTTAGGTAATAAGCCATTAAACTCACGTAAGTTTTTTACGCAAAAGTAATGGCTTATTAGTCATTCTTATTAGAAGCTCGAAGCTAGAGCTAAAAGCTAGAAGCTAGAGCTAAAAGCTAAAAGCTAAAAGCTAGAAGCTAAAAGCTAGAAGTTAAAGCTAGAAGCTAAAACTAGAAGCTAAAACTAGAAGCTAGAAGTTAAAGCTAGAGCTAAAGCTAGAAGCTAAAGCTAAAGCTAGAGCTAGAGCTAAAGCTAGAGCTAGAGCTAGAAGCTAAAGCTAGAAGCTAAAAGCTAGAGCTAGAGCTAGAGCTAAAAATTAGAAATTAGAAATAGATAAGAGATAAACAAATGAAAGATATTCTTCTTGGTGTCAACGTTGACCATATTGCCACGCTTAGACAAGCTCGTGGCACCAATTACCCAGATCCTGTTCATGCTGCTGCTGTTGCCGAACATGCTGGCGCTGACGGTATTACCGTGCATCTGCGTGAAGACCGTCGACATATTCAAGACCGTGATATTTATGTTTTAAAACAAACCATTAAGACACGAATGAATTTTGAAATGGCAGTGACTGATGAAATGATCGAGATTGCCTGTCAGGTGCAACCTGAGTTTTGTTGTTTAGTGCCAGAAAAACGTGAAGAACTAACAACCGAAGGTGGCTTAGATGTTATTGGTAATCTAACAAAAATTAGCCAAGCCGTTGCTCGTTTAAGTGAAAAAGGCATTGAAACCAGTTTGTTTATTGATGCAGATAAAGCGCAAATTGATGCCGCTGTGGCGAGTAAAGCTAGCTATATCGAAATCCATACCGGTCACTATGCTGATGCAACTCTTGAAGCAGAACAACTTAAAGAATTAGCGCGCATTGAAGCTGGCGTAGAATACGCAACCAGTGTTGGTTTAAAAGTGAATGCTGGTCATGGTTTACATTATCATAATGTTAAGCCGATTGCGGCGATTACCGGTATTATCGAATTAAATATTGGCCATGCTATTATCGCCAGAGCCGCAATTGACGGTTTAGATAAAGCGGTAAAAGATATGAAACGTTTAATGCTTGAAGCGAGACAATAATGTCGGTTGTTGGCATAGGTACCGACATTCTCGAGTTAACTCGTTTGGAAAATATGTCGGTTGCCGTGTTAAATAAATTAGCACGGCGGGTGTTAACCGCAGCAGAACTTGAAAAGTATCAAACACTGAAGTTTCCTATTCCTTATTTAGCTAAGCGCTGGGCTGGTAAAGAAGCGGCAGCCAAAGCATTAGGTACTGGCATCGCCAACGGCTTATCTTTTCAGCATATTGAAATTACTTCGTTAGCCAGTGGTCAGCCAGTTTTAACCTTTAGCGAGCGAGCGCTTGAGTTGGCTGAAATACTAGGTGCTAAGTCATGGCATATCAGTTTATCTGACGAAACGTGTTATGCGGTCGCTTTTGTTGTTTTGTCGCTCTAGTTCAGGTTATTTAGCTAGTTCACCTTATGCAAAATTAACGTAAATATTTTTTATCCTCTATACTTCAACTAATATCTATGGATTGATTGGAGTTGTTATGTTACCAGAAAGAAGTCAATTACTTGAGCGAAGAAAAGAGCCGCCACGCCACTCGGTATGGTGGGATAAACTTTCGCTTGCGCAAAAGTTTTCTGCTAGCAGCTTAGGAAAGTTTGGTTATGAACTGTCTTTTGTCCGCAATGAAAACGGTAAAAGTGTCGCTGTTTTATCTTGTAACGGTGGTATTGCGATCATTACTGAGGATGGTGATATTAATTCATCACCTGATATAAAAATACGTTAGCTGTTTTATCAGGCCTGGTATATGAATGAATATTGGCTGATTATGTTATCTTTTTAATTATAACCTAATTGTTATAAAGTCATAACGCTCGACAATATTCATTTTTTTATTCAATATTTTCACCCCAAATACCTTGGGGCTTTCGCCAATAATCGTTCGATATGCTCAGCAAACTCTAAAAATTCAGGCTCTAATACTTCTAGTGTTTCATTTTGCTTTAACTGTGTTTCTAATTGATGAACAATTTTACTTAAATTAGGTACGCCGCAATAACAACACGCGCCGTTCAATTTATGAATCAAGGTTTTTACTTGCTCAATATCTTGGCAATAAATCGCTTCATCAATATTCTGCTTAGTTTCTGGTAAGCTTTGAACTAGACCGGTTAACATGTCTTTTGCTAGATCTTCTTTATTGCCCGCTCTTTTAAGTGCTAATGACCAATCAATATCAGCATTATTTGAGTTGATTGGTAGAGCATCTAATTTTCGCTGAGCAAATGTCGGTTTTATCTCATTATTAAATAAGCTCGGATCACAATATTCGTAGATAGTGTGTTTTAACATCGCCTCATCTATTGGCTTAGTCATATAGGAATTAAAACCTTGCTGCAGTAATTTTTCTTTTTCTCCTGGAAGTGCATGCGCCGTTACCGCAATAATTGGCGTATCCTCATTAAAGGTATACTCTCTAATTTTTGCCAATGCGGTAGCGCCATCCATCACTGGCATTTGAATATCCATAAAGATTAAAGCGAACTTTTCACTTTCACACATTTTTAACGCGTGTTCGCCATTAACAGCAATGGCTACTTCTGATACCTGCTCTAATAATAATGCCTTGATTAATTTTAAATTAGCTTCATTGTCATCAACGGCTAGTACTTTAATTGGCAATCTTTGGTTATTTATCGGCTCAGCAAAGCTTGAAGAATTATTTTGGTTGGGTAATAACTCTTTCATTAGCCGTGATGATAATACCGGCTTACTGATACAGCTTTCAGCGCCCGCAGCAATCAAGGCTTCTTGTAAGCTGGGTGAATTACTATTAATAGCGATATGAACATGTTCAATTTTAGGTGCTATTGTTGTTAGTAACTCTTTTAAATCATTTAATGCGGTCGGACTAATATCATAACCAATCAGTGCATAATCAAAGTGTTCTGCAGACATTAAGGTTGCAGTCAGCTCTTCCACCGAAGTGCAAGGTGTGACCTTCATGCCCCATAATTCTAATTGGCGACTGGTTGCCATACGGCTATGAGTTTGCGGCTCAAAATATAAGATGTTTTTGTCATGGATAAAGGAGGTATCAGTTACTATTTTAATTTGAATTGGATTCACTTCACAGATACAGCTGAACCAAAATTTCGAACCCTTAGCCGTTTCACTATGAAAGCCAATGCGTCCTTTCATTTCTTTTGCGAGCCGCTGTGAAATCACTAAACCTAACCCAGTACCGCCATATAAACGAGTTACACTTTTATCTGCCTGGCTAAAGGCTTCAAAGAGTGTTTTTTGTTGCTCGGCATTCATCCCAATACCGGTATCGGAAACCGTAAATTTCAATAAGGTATTTTTGCCATCATTTTGTTCGTAATCAATATCGATTGTGACAGAGCCTTGCTGGGTAAACTTAATCGCATTATTGGCAAGGTTTAATAAAATTTGCTTGATGCGCATAGCATCACCGATCAAAGCATCGGGGATTGAACTGGCGACATGAAAAGATAATTCAATGTTCTTTTTATGGGCGCTAGGGGCTAATAAAGTTAAGGTTTCCTCGATGGTATCGCGTAAAGTAAATGGAATATTCTCAATGACCATTTTGCCAGCATCTAACTTTGAGAAATCCAAAATATCATTAATAATCGCCAGTAAATTATTTGCTGAGCGCTCAATAGTTTGTAAATAATCACGCTGGGTATCCGTTAATGGGGTTTTAAGTAATTGTCGAGTAAAACCTAATACGCCGTTAAGTGGGGTTCTTAATTCATGGCTCATATTGGCAAGAAACTCCGATTTAACTCGGTTGGCGTCTTGGGCTTTTCTTTTCGCAATATCGAGCTCAACGTTTTGAATTTCGAACTGTTCTAAACTTTCTCGTAAATCTAGTGTTGCTTGATCAACACTACGCTGCATTTCGTCGTGGTAATCCCCAAGCGACTGGGCCATGGCATTAATACCATTTTTCAGGAAGTTTAATTCACCAATTAATTGGCCACTGACGCGGCTTTCGAGTTTACCTTCACGAATACGATCAACCGCTTGTACCATCGAAGTAACTGGGCGAGTTACATTTTTGATTAAGTTAAAAGTGAAAAAAGCACTGATAATTGAACCAAAAAGTACAATGATAAAAGCCGTTAAAAACTCACTTTGTTGATCGAATTTTAAGGTGCTTCTATCTATTTGTAGAGTGATATAACCTAAGTTTTCTTTGTAGTGCTCAGCTTGTTCGCTGTGTTCGTTAATAATAGCGGTGCGGTAAATGACAAAATCATCGACGACTTGACGGTTGGTGCTATTAGGGATTTCATCTTGCACACTCAAGCGCAGAATATTAGTGTCACCATGATAGGCACTAGTGACAAATACTTGATGATCAAGGGTAAAAACAGTAATGCTTTTAATGATGGTGGAATGGCTGCGATGGGCAAAGCCAATCAGTTCTCTGAGTTTGTCACGATTTTTATTCTGTAAATGATCGGCACTAGTGATCGCAAGCGGCTCAATAATACTTGTTGCTCGTAATGTTAAAAATTCATTTAATTCGATATATCGATTGTATGAGAAAAAACTCGCAATACTAATACCTATCACAGTGGTAGGTACAATGGTGAGTAAAACAACCCAATCTTTTAAGCTTATTTTCTGCATCTATAATGGAAAAATTAGTGTAAAATCCGACAACTAATTCTTATCATGTCACATACTTAAGCAAAATTATAGCTAGAGCAAATGGATTATTTTTAATTTCTGCTGATATTTGCTCATCGTGCGTTTTTATTACCACAAAACAGCGCTATCGCTAAAACGACATAACACGAGATATTCATCAATATGGCTACTTTTTTCCAACCTAAAAAAACACAAAGTTTATTAAATAAAGTGATCGAAATAACGATAACACGCTTAAATCAAACTGGTGTTGGGGTCGGGCGGTATCAAAATAAAGCAATTTTTGTTGAACATACGATTGTTGGCGAAGTTGTAAAAGTGAAAGTGAATGAGCAAAGCAGTAAATTTATTAAAGCTAAATTAGTCAGTGTGTTAAAGCCAAGCCCAGATCGGGTAGCAGCCGAGTGTCGCCATTTTCAATTATGCGGCGGTTGTGATTTACAACATTTAGCGCCTGAGCAGCAATTAGCGTTTAAGCAGAAAAAAGTTATTGAGTTATTTGCCCGAGCTGATATTAATTACGATTTACCTTGGCAGCCGTCGATTGTTGCTAGCGCTTATGGTTATCGCCGTAAAGTTCGTATTGGCGTGCAATATAATAAAAATGATGAAGCGATTGTTGGTTTTCGCCAGAAACAAAGTAATCATTTGATCAGCATTACTGCATGCCCAGTAATGGTAGCTGAAACGGCTGATATTTTTCCTAAATTAAAGCAGCTAATTGATCAGTTATCGTTAAAAAAATCGGTAGGTCATATTGAAGTCATTACGACCGATAATATTGCCATTGTTGTCCGCCAGTTAATAAAAATTAATCCAACCGATACGCAGTTATGGCTCACGCTTGCCAAAAAAGAAGGCTGGACTATTTATCTTGATGATGGCGCTAAGACTCAAGTTTTAGCTGCTGGTGCAGTCGCTGATATTAATTTAACTTATTCGCTATTAGACCAAACCCAGATTAACTTTAGTGTTGATGATTTTATACAAGTTAATCATGCGGTTAATCAAAAAATGGTTGCGCAAGCTATTAATTGGCTTGAGTTACAGCCGGATGATCGGGTTTTAGATCTATTTTGTGGTTTAGGTAATTTCACCTTACCTATGGCTAAATTAGTCAATAAAGTGATTGGCATCGAAGGTGTGCAAACCATGGTGGATAAAGCGCAGCAAAATGCGAGCTCTAATGACATTGCTAATACGGAATTTTATCAAGCTGATTTAAATAAAAACTGGCAAACTGAATCTTGGTTTAAAACCCTTGCTGAGCAATTACCAAGTGATAATATTGGGCAAGTCTCAGCTTCAACAGCAGCAGTAAAAAGAATCAATAAAGTTGTGCTTGATCCTGCCCGAGCTGGCGCTGAATTAGCGATACAGAATTTAGCGCAATTTAAGGTCGAAAAAATCCTCTATGTTAGCTGTGAACCGGCCAGTTTAGCCCGAGATAGTGCAATTTTAATTCAGCAAGGCTATAAAATTGAAAAAATTGCCTTAATGGATATGTTTTCACAAACGAAACATCTGGAAACTATGGTACTGTTTGTACCTAGTGAATAAAGTTGAGTAATAATTCAGGTTAATCTTTTATGGTATCTGTACGTAAATCCCATTTGATGACAGAAACAAGCTTCGAAGCTTGGTTGGTCGCGCTGCCGCTTAATCAGCAAAAACAAGATGCGCTTGAGAGCTTATGGAAACAAGTCAGCGATAAGTTCACCGGTAATCTTGAATGCCAAACTAAATCACTAGAAATGGTAGAAATTTTAGCTGAATTAAACCTCGACGCAGACTCCTTATGCGCCGCTTTTTTAGTGCCGCTTTTTGAATACAAACTGCTAACGTTAGAACAAATCAAAGAGGATTTTGGCAAAAATGTTTATTCGCTGTGTAAAGGCGTTAAACAAATGGAAGCGATCAAAACGCTTCAGCAAAGCCAATCTAGTCATGTTGCTAATAATCAAATCGATAATATTCGCCGTATGCTATTAGCTATGGTTGATGATGTCCGTGCTGTTGTTATTAAGCTGGCGGAGCGTTTATGTTATTTGCGCATTGTTAAAACCGCCGATGAAGAAACGCGGGTTATTGCCGCGAAAGAAATTGAAAACATCTATGCACCATTGGCCAACCGATTAGGTATTGGTCAGCTAAAGTGGGAAATGGAAGATATCGCTTTTCGTTATTTGCACCCTGACGTTTATATGAAAATCGCCAGTTGGTTAGATGGCAAACGTCTTGATCGCGAAAAATATATGGCTGAGTTTGTTGATACTCTGCAGGATCAACTCGTGGCGATGTCGGTTAAAGGTAAAGTCTACGGCCGACCGAAGCATATTTTCAGTATCTGGAAAAAAATGCAGAAAAAACAGTTAGACTTTGAACAACTGTTTGATGTTCGTGCAGTTCGAGTGATCGTGGAAAAACTGCAAGACTGTTATGGCGCACTAGGTGCGGTGCATACTACTTGGAAACATTTACCCAACGAATTTGATGACTATGTCGCAACGCCAAAACCCAATGGTTACCAGTCTATTCATACTGTGGTATTAGGGCCAGAAGGTAAGCCGGTTGAAGTGCAAATTCGTACTAAGCAAATGGATGACGATGCTGAGTTAGGTGTGGCTGCCCACTGGAAATATAAAGAAGGTGCGGCCCATGGTAAAACCTCGGGTTTTGATGAAAAAATTAATTGGCTGCGAAAAATCCTTCAGTGGCAAGACGATGTTTCGGGTAATGAAAATATTATTGAAGAATTGCGTAGCCAAGTTTTTGAAGATCGAATTTACGCTTTTACGCCCAATGGTGATGTTATTGATTTACCACTTGGTGCCACGCCTTTAGATTTTGCTTATTATATTCATTCTAATGTTGGCCATTGTTGTATTGGCGCTAAAATTAGTGGCCGTATTGTGCCTTTTACTTATCAGTTGCAAACCGGCGATCAAGTAGAAATATTAACCAGTAAAACGCCAAATCCAAGTCGTGACTGGCTTAACCCCAATTTACGTTATGTTTATTCAAGCCGTGCCCGCGCTAAAGTTCAGCACTTTTTCAAATTACAAGATCGCGATAAACACCTTATTCAAGGTAAAGAAGCGCTTGATGCGGAGCTGAATAAGTTAAATATTGCCAGTGTTGACTTATTAGCGGTTGCTAAGCGATATAACTTAACCAGTATTGACGACTTTTATGTTGGTTTAGGCTCTGGTCACGTTAAATTGCAGCAAGCGGTTCATGTTATTCAGCAAAAAGAAAATGCAGCTTTACCTGAGCCCGAAATTGATATCAACAGCTTGGTTAAACAGCCGACCGAAAATAAACACGCTGACTCGAATGGCATTACCGTTTCTGGCGTTGGCAACTTATTAACCCATATGGCTAAATGTTGTCAGCCGGTACCGGGTGATGACATTTTAGGTTTTATCACCCAAGGCCGCGGTATTTCAGTACATCGTAACGACTGTGAGCAATTAATGCATGCGTTGTCACAACAGCCTGAACGTCAGGTTGAGGTACAATGGGGCAATAAAAACACTCAAAAATATCAAGTGGCGATCAAAATAATTGCCAACGATCGCCAAGGTTTATTACGCGATGTTTCAACTATTATCTCTAACGACAGGATCAGTATTCTTGGTATGGAAAGTCACTCCGATGTCATGAAACAATCTATGTCGATGACTATTAAGTTGGAAATAGCCAACGCTGAGATGTTAGCGCGCTTAATTAATAAAATTAACCAGCTCGATGATGTTGTTGATGTTATCCGTGTGTAATTTTTAGTTAGTATTAAAAAGAATCTTAAAATCATGTTATTAGAAAAACCCTCGATAGAAAAACTCCGTTGGATCATGGCGCAATTACGTGATCCTGAAACCGGTTGCCCCTGGGATATCAAACAAAATTTTGCTTCTATTGTTCCTCATACTATTGAAGAAGCTTACGAAGTGGCAGATGCAATAGCACAAGAAGACTTTGTTGAATTAGAAAAAGAATTAGGCGACTTATTATTTCAAGTGGTGTTTTATAGCCAGCTTGGCCAAGAACAAAAACGTTTTGACTTTGATTCTGTGATCGCGGCTATTTGTGAAAAAATTATTCGTCGTCATCCTCATGTTTTTTCTGATGCTGATTTATCTTCCGAGCAAGAAATCAAAGCCAATTGGGAAAATGAAAAAGCGAAAGAGCGAGCGGTAAAAAACCAGCAAGAAAACCTCAGTATTTTAGCGGATATTCCTAACAATCTGCCGGCTTTATCGCAAGCGGCGAAAATTCAAAAACGTTGCTCACATGTTGGTTTTGATTGGGACAATAAAACTGATGTTTTAGCTAAAATCAAAGAAGAAGTGCTGGAAGTTGAAGAAGTTTTATATGATCACCCGCAAGAACTTTCAGAAGAATTAGGGGATTTGTTATTTGCCGTGGTCAATTTATGTCGTCATGAAAAACAAGACCCTGAAGCTTTATTAAGAGCCGCGAATAAAAAATTCACCAAGCGCTTTCATGGTGTTGAAGCGCAGGTAAATGCGTCTAATAAAAGTTTTGAGCAGCATGAACTAGCAACATTAGAAGCCTATTGGCAACAAGTGAAAATAAATGAAAAAAGCGAATAGCCGTTATAACGACGTTGCAAAAGCCGTGGCGTTACCTAAATCTCAGCATGTCAGTATTGCCCTAACTGATCCTAAAAGCCCAAGTAACGTTGGCGCGGTAATGCGCGCAGCGGGCTGTTATCAAGCCAATGAAGTGTTATACAGCGGTGTTCGTTATGCCAAAGCGGCAAAGTTTCAAACTGACACTAAAAGCGTAAGCGATAAAATCCCGTTAACCAATGTCGACAGTTTTTTTACGGATAAGCCGGATGATGTAAAAGTTATTTGTGTTGATCTGGTCGAGGGGGCGATACCACTGCCAGAATTTGTGCACCCAGAAAAAGCACTTTATATTTTTGGCCCTGAAGATGGCACCATTAGCCAAGCTGTGGTGGATACTGCTGATAGCGTTGTTTATGTGCCAACGATAGGATGTATGAATTTAGCGGCGAGTGTTAATGTTTTACTCTACGATCGTTTAGCTAAATCGCAATTAACCCACTTTTCGGATCAGTTAATCAAACAAAGTCGCGATACCAATAATACCGTAAAAGTAAAATAACTGAGCGGGATTTATCGAGAGTTTTAGCTGTTAGCGTTTATTGTAGCGCTGCTCTTTTGGCTAGTATATTAATGACTTATTCTTGAGAAGTTAGCCTTATTTGCATTTACCGCTTTTGAATTACTCTCGAACTGTCCGTAATAGAATTGTCCGTAATAGAACTGAATGTAATCTATTTAAATTAATATTGGTTTAACTGTGAAAATATTGTTATTGAAATTTATTGGGCTAGTGTTTGTTGGCTTGGCTATTCTTGGCGTTTTTTTACCCTTGTTGCCGACCACACCGTTTCTTTTAGTGGCGGCGACATGTTTTGCTAAATCATCCCCGAGATTTTATCAATTATTGATAAATAATAAAGTTTTTGGCCCCTTAATTATTAACTGGCAGGCAAGCCGTAGTATTCCTAAAAAAGCTAAGTTCATGGCGCTTGTGACTATGTTGCTGGCAGTTTGTTGGTCAGTTTATCTGTTGCCGGGGATTTGGTGGCAAGTTTTGCTGGTGGCATTAGTGATTGGCCCCTTTATTTTTGTTGCGCGCCTGCCAATTACAAAAAACTAAGATCTAGCATTAGGCTGTAAGCCATAAGCCATAAGCCATAAGCCATAAGCGATAAGCTTTAAGCGACTAGCCTTTAATTTTTAACTTTCAGCCTCTAGCTTCCAGCTTCCAGCTTCCCGCTTCCAGCTTCCCGCTTTCAGCTTCCCGCCTTAAGTTCTAAATTTTATTAATCCCAAAATAATAATGCCTTAAGTTCAAAAATTTGAACTTAAGGCATTTGTCAGGTTAATTCACTAAAACTAATCGTTATTTACGAAATAAGCGCATTAAGCCAAGTGATAATAAACCAAATAAAGTGATTGAACCGCCGCCGCTACCAGAGCTATAAACCGGCTGTTTAGTCACATCAGGATCTTGCGGTGCGTAATCGTCGTCGTCGTTAACGCCGTCACCATCATCATCAGTATCAGTATTGTTACCAATGCCATCACCATCTGTATCTAAGTACTCATCTGGATCATCAGGGAATTTATCTTGGGTTTCGTTACAATAACCGTCACCGTCAGTATCAGTTTGATCGGTTGCTTTAGTTGGACAAGCATCCGCATTATCACCAACACCATCTTTATCTAGATCGCGCCACTCGTCAATGTCGTTAGGAAATTCATCAGCGTTATCACCAACACCATCGCCATCGCTGTCGTATTGTTCGCTGTCGTCAAATGGGAAAGCATCTGAAGTATCAGGTTCGCCATCATTATCATCATCTAGATCGGCATTATCACCGGTGCCGTCTTCATCAAAATCAACCGTTTCTGAGGCATCATCAGGGAATTTGTCGGTATTGTCGGCTACGCCATCGCCATCGGTATCAGCTGATTCGGTAGCGTCAAACGGGTATAAATCGTTAACATCTAAGACATCATCACCGTCATCGTCGTCGTCATTGATGTTAAGTTCGCCATCACCGTCAGTATCTAATAAAGTATTTAGCACTGGGGTTAAGCCACTGGTGGTATCGACGCTGTTATCTGTTATCGTAATTGCATTAATAATAACAAAGTTAGCATCGCTGATGGCAATGGTCTCGTCGTTATCATCTTCACCGTTAACATAATTGTTACAGGTTTTATCTTCAGCAACAATAAAAGGAATTTCGGTACTTGAGTCATAAAAACAGCGATTGATATCGATAATTTTTGTTAATACATCCATGCCTTCAGTTACTTGGCCAAAAACAGTAAAACCACCGCTATTGGCTCGAACATCTAAACTTTCGCTATTGTCGTTAACGTTAAAAAACCATTGACGAGTAGCGCTGTTTGGATTTGATGTTTTTGCCATCGCAATAGTGCCAGCGACATTTGACCAAACTGGCTCATTTCTAATCGCAGAGTTAGCAGGTTTTGCGATAAATGGTAGGGTCTCATTAAAATAGAAACCACCACCTTGAACAATAAAGTCTTCATCAACATAAACGCCATCTTGCAAAACTCTTTTGTCAGCAATACGGTGGATAACTGTATTATCATAGCTGCCATCGGTGACATAAGTTAAAAAGTTAGCTACCGTTGTCGGCGTGGTTTCGTCATAAAGGTTAACTTTAATCGTACCTTGAGTGGTATCAAATTCGACGATAGTTGCTTGTGCATGAAACCCCAGCAATGTAGATGAATATATTGCTGATAGCGTTGCAATATTTAATAATGATTTTTTCAAATTTGACCTCAATTAGTTAATTCTTTAATTGTTAATCTTTTTCTAAGACGGCAATACTAAGCAGAAAATTGTGTAAAGGCGACAGTTTTTACAACTAATTACAAATTGCCTATTTTATATATAATAATGACATTAGGCTAAAGCTTGCCCAACTAATTTCGCTAAATGTTCCGGCAAGGTGAGGGTTAACGCGATATCATGGCCTTTTTCTGACATTTTTCGCCAGGTTTTTTGGACAATATCAATCACTTTTTCATCATCATACTTAGCGGCAAAAGCGTCAAAGTAGTGAATAAGAAAAACCAAACAAGCAACATCTTCAAGCGTTTGGCTGTCTTGATTCGATTTTAACTTGGCTTTGCGAACAATATTATAACTTTGCTCTGCTTCCTCAGCCGAATAACCGTGAGTTAACATAGTCTCTTGTGTTAACTCGGCATGAAAAAGCCCTAATTGTTTTCGCCAAGTTAAATAGCCAGCTTTACCTTCAGGAAATTCAGCGCGCTTTAAATGCCAACGCTTAATATGTTGTGCTCGCACGGCTATTTGTAAATATTCGCTAGCATCAGGCCAATATTGGTTTAAACATTCGCTCATTCGTTGACCATAAATAAGTTCTTTTGCGACATCGTCGCCATTAACTATTTCGGTATTTGGGTCTTGCTGATTGATCTCATCGATAGCTGAGATCACACGCTGCATACGTTGATTTGACATAAAATCACTCTATAAAAAAATAATGACACTATCTTAAACGGTTCTTGGTTTATTACAATATTGAAAACGTATCTGGGTAACTAACAATTAAACGTGAATTCTCTGCTATCAGATATTGTTACTGATACAGCCTTTAGGTATAATGCTTTCCCGTCTTGCTATGCTGTTTTTAATTAACGGTTATAGCCATATTTTCTATTTTCCTGATTTCTGGGTTTTACATGACTACAAGATATATTTTTGTCACAGGCGGGGTTGTTTCATCCCTAGGTAAAGGTATTGCTGCTGCCTCATTAGCGGCAATTCTTGAAGCGCGTGGTTTAAACGTCACTATGCTGAAATTAGACCCATATATCAATGTTGATCCAGGGACCATGAGCCCAATTCAACACGGTGAAGTATTTGTTACCGAAGATGGTGCAGAAACTGATCTCGATTTAGGTCATTACGAACGCTTTATTCGTACCAAAATGACTAAGCGTAATAACTTTACTACGGGTCGTATTTACCAAGATATTCTAGCGCGTGAGCGTAAAGGTGAATTCTTAGGTGCCACGATTCAAGTTATCCCACACATTACCAACGACATTAAACGCCGAGTTATTGAAGGCGCTGAAGGTTATGACGTTGCTATGGTTGAAGTGGGCGGTACTGTTGGTGATATTGAATCACAACCGTTTTTGGAAGCGATTCGCCAACTAGGTGTTGAATTAGGTCGTGAACGTGCGATGTTTATGCATTTAACCTTAGTGCCTTATATTGCTGCCGCGGGTGAAATCAAAACCAAGCCAACACAACATTCTGTTAAAGAATTACGTTCAATTGGTATTTTTCCTGATATTTTAGTGTGCCGTAGCGAAAGAGTAATTCCTGCTAATGAACGCGCTAAAATTGCATTGTTTTGTAATGTTGAAGAAAAAGCTGTTGTTTCAATGCGTGATGTTGACAGTATTTACAAAATTCCGGCAATGCTTAAAGCTCAAGGTACCGATCAAATTGTCACTAAACGTTTTGGTTTAGATCTACCAGAAGCTAACTTATGTGAATGGGAACAAGTTTTATTTAAAGAAGCTAACCCAATTGGTGAAGTAAATATCGGCATGGTCGGTAAGTACATCGAATTACCAGATGCTTATAAGTCAGTTAATGAAGCGCTAAAACATGCTGGCATTCAAAATCAAGTTACTGTAAATATCATTTATATCGACTCGCAAACGGTTGAGAGCAAAGGAACTGATGTCTTAAAAGGCTTAGATTCTATTCTTGTTCCAGGCGGTTTTGGTGAGCGCGGTATTGAAGGTAAAATTTTGGCGGCGCAATTTGCCCGTGAAAATAAAGTTCCATACTTAGGTATTTGCTTAGGTATGCAAGTGGCATTAATTGAATTTGCCCGTAATGTTGCTGGCCTTGAAAATGCCCATAGTACTGAGTTCGATCCTGAAACTGAGTTTCCAGTGATTGGCTTAATTAACGAATGGTTAGATGAAGAAGGGCAAGTTGAATATCGCTCTGAAGATTCTGATTTAGGTGGCACTATGCGTTTAGGTTCGCAACTTTGCCATTTAATTGCTGGTACTACCGTGGCTAATGCTTATGGTAGTGAAACTGTTTATGAGCGTCATCGCCATCGTTATGAAGTTAACAATAACTTCCGTGAAAAGTTAAGTGCGGCCGGGTTAGTTTTTTCAGGCTTATCGGCAGACAAAAAATTAGTCGAAGTTATTGAAATACCTGATCATCCATTCTTTGTTGCTGGTCAATTCCATCCGGAATTTAACTCAACACCGAGAGATGGTCATCCTTTATTTGGTAGTTTTGTTGCGGCTTCGTTCGCCAACAGTAAAGAGCCTGCCGACAGTTAAAAATTGAAACCGTAGCCTAGCTGCGGTTTTTTGTTATCAAGATAGCTAGTTTAATGTAAAGCGTTAATGCAACTTTTACTGGTCTATCGAGTTAAATTAAAAAAAGTTTAATGATCATTTGTTTTAATAAACAAATGCACCAGATAGATACATACAGAGGAAAAATAATGTCAAATATTAGTAAAATTATCGCCCGTGAAATCATGGATTCTCGTGGTAACCCTACCATTGAAGCTGACGTATATTTAGAGTCAGGCGCATGGGGACGCGCAGCTGCTCCATCAGGAGCATCAACTGGTTCACGCGAAGCATTAGAATTACGTGACGGCGATAAAGCGCGTTATTTAGGTAAAGGCGTATTAAAAGCTGTTGCTGCGGTTAACGACAGCATTGCTCCGGCATTAATTGGCCAAGATCCATTACAACAAGCTGTTATTGATCAAATCATGATCGATTTAGATGGCACAGAAAACAAAGAAAAATTTGGTGCTAACGCAATTTTAGCCGTTTCTTTAGCCGTAGCTAAAGCAGCAGCAAATGCTAAAAACGTGCAATTGTTTGAACACATCGCTGACTTAAACGGCACTCCTGGTGTTTACTCTTTACCATTACCTATGATGAATATCATCAATGGTGGTGAGCATGCTGATAACAACGTTGATATCCAAGAATTTATGGTTCAACCCGTTGGTGCTAAAAGCTTTAAAGAAGCTTTACGTATGGGCGCTGAAATCTTCCACGCACTTAAAAAAGTATTATCAGCTAAAGGCTTAAATACTGCTGTTGGTGATGAAGGTGGTTTTGCTCCTGATTTAGCATCAAATGCTGAAGCATTAGCGGTAATTAAAGAAGCTGTTTCTGCTGCTGGTTACGTTTTAGGTAAAGACGTTACTTTAGCAATGGATTGTGCTGCTTCTGAATTTTACGATGCTGACAAAGGTATTTACGACCTTAAAGGCGAAGGCAAGCAATTCACAGCTAACGAATTCTCTGATTTCTTAGCAACACTTTGTGAAGAATACCCAATTGTTTCAATTGAAGATGGCTTAGACGAGTCAGATTGGGATGGTTTTGCTTACCAAACTAAATTGTTAGGTGATAAAGTTCAAATCGTTGGTGATGATTTATTCGTTACCAATACTAAGATTTTAGCGCGCGGTATTGAAAATGGTATTGGTAACTCTATCTTAATTAAATTCAACCAAATCGGTACATTAACTGAAACTTTAGCGGCGATTAAAATGGCTAAAGATGCTGGTTTCACTGCTGTTATCTCTCATCGCTCAGGCGAAACTGAAGATGCAACTATCGCTGATTTAGCGGTTGGTACTGCTGCAGGTCAAATTAAGACGGGTTCTTTATGTCGTTCTGACCGTGTTTCTAAGTACAACCAATTATTACGCATCGAAGAATTCTTAGGTGATAAAGCTATCTTTAACGGTTTATCAGAAGTTAAAGGTCAGTAATTATTGACTAAAAATCGGTGATATTTTATTACCGATTTTAAGCGTAAAAAAAGGGAGATAGCGATAAGCTATCTCCCTTTTTTATTTTAACGCTGTTAATTTTATCCTAGTGGGTTGATAGTCAGCCAGAAGTCAGAAGCCAGAAGCCAGAAGCCAGAAGCTCGAAGCTTGCGCGTTTACTTTAATTAATTCCCGTGTTTTTCTCTTTTGAATGTTTTATGTTATTACGACAATAGCTGATAGCTAAAAACATAATAAAAACAATAACAATAACAATAACAATAACAATAACAAGGGGCTGTCATGTCAATCGGTATATTCATACTGCTGTTAATTTTTTCATCAACTTTTTTTGTTATATAAGCGTGTTAGCCGAATTAGCTCAGTGAAAGCGCCTGTGATTAAATTTAATGCTACGCGCGCTGCACTAACGCCAAACCTGAGCATTGACGCTGTGTTTGAATAAAAAATAAAACAGCCCATTCCTGAGCAATTAAGTCTATTTATGTAATTAACCGTAGCGAATACTAGTTGCTTTTAATGGCCTGAGCGATTTTAGTCATATTAATGAAAATGGAATATCTCCAATAATATCGACTTTTGTTATATTGAGCAGATGTTACCAACAGCAAGTTTAACGCGACTTAAAAACTTATTAATGGCTCCTGCTGTTATTAAAAAGGCCAATAACTTACTCCAAAAAGGCTAAGCGCTAAATAGACTAGCGCGTCAATTTTCGACATTGTTTTATCTTTTATCGACTATCAAGTATGCTTAATCAATAAGTTAGTCACGTTAGCCGAGTATAATATACTCAATAAAAGTGACTCAACAATCACTATTCAGTCACTCAGCAGGCAATAAAAGCTATTATGTCGCAAGTTTCTATTTGGCAAGAAGATCAACAAACTGCAGAATACGCAGAGTTGTCAAATGCGCTTTATGAGCGAGAATTAAGAACACTCGCGTTAATGGAAATTAGCTCGACACAAGCTTTGCAAGGGCGACTTAAAAGCTTACCTTATTATATAAAACGTACCGCGCTCTTGATGACACAAGTGGAAACACCGCTAATTTTAGATGTGCAAAATGCGTCTTGGTCACATAAACAAAGTAAATTAATACCGCTGACGGGCCAAGCGGTTGAAGATATTTGGCAGTGGTATGACAGCATCAATATCTTACCGGGTTTAGTAGTGCCAATTCGGCGCACAGATAAAATTGTTTTAGACTCAATTGATCGCATCGATCAAGACAGTCACCGCTTTCGCACGAATGCCAATGGCTGGTTTGATAAACAACGAGTCTTAACCGCCCCAAGCGATACTTGTTTATTAAAGCCAAATAAAAAAGTAATGATGGCCGCGTGTGCGGGCCATTGTTGGAATACTAACGGACCCACTAGGCCTAATATTCCAAGCTTAAGAGAATTACTTTTATCTTGCGCTATTAATTGGCGAAATTTTAAACAGCCATTAGTATTTTAAGCTTATCTGCTGACATATCTCAGTAAAACTGACATCAGCTATTTACAGTGCTGATAAGCCTTTTATAATAGCCTATAGATTTTATCGTTAGACTAAGCTGCTTGAAAATAATTACTGCCATTTTATTAGTGTGTTTTGTGCTTTTACAGCACAGACTTTGGTTTGGCAAAAATTCAATTCCTGATTACTACGATTTAAAAGAAGATGCCGCGCGCCAGTCAATTGCCAACGAAAAATTATTCAAACGCAATAAAATTCTAAAGGCTGATATTGACGATTTGCAATCGGGCAGCGAAGCGATAGAAGAAAGCGCTCGTAATGAATTAGGGATGATAAAACAAGATGAAACATTTTTCCGTATTATCCCCGCCGTTAAAAAACAATACAAACAAAGAACTGAATTAAACTAATGTCGCTACCTGCTACTACTTTAGCTGTTGTAATTCCTGCTGCTGGTATTGGTAAGCGGATGCAAGCTAACTGCCCGAAACAATACTTAAGCATTAATAATAAAACCGTTTTAGAACATACCGTTGAGCGAATATTAGCTCACCCACAAGTTGCTGTTGTGGTGTTAGCTTTAGGTGCTAATGATGAATATTTTCAACAAACAGCATTAGTTAATAACCCTAAAGTGATAACCGTCTTTGGCGGCCAAGAGCGCGTTGACTCAGTATTAGCGGGCTTAAAAGCACTTGCCAATAAAAACTATGATTGGGTCATGGTGCATGATGCCGCGCGTCCGTGTGTTCGCCATCGCGATATTAGTTTATTAATTGACACCTGTCTTGAGCATCAATGTGGCGGTTTATTAGCTAGCCCTGTTCGTGACACTATGAAACAGCTTGATAACTCGGTTAACCGTAGTGAAACACCACCTTTGAATTTGGTAGGAAATACGGTTGATAGAAGCCAATTATGGCATGCATATACACCCCAAATGTATCCTTTAGCGGCGCTTACCAGCGCCATCGAAAATGGTTTACAGCGCGGCGTTGTTATTACCGATGAATCGTCAGCGATTGAAGCGGCCGGTGACAAAAGCCAGCTAATTGAAGGTTGTAGCGACAATATTAAAATTACTCGAGCTGAAGATTTAGCTTTAGCTGAGTTTATTCTTAATCAACAAATTAAAGAGCAGGAAATAACATGCGAATAGGTCACGGTTTTGATGTCCATAAGTTTGGCGGTGAAGGACCTATCGTTCTAGCGGGCGTTAGCATTGATTATTCGCAAGGATTTATTGCTCATTCTGATGGCGATGTTGCCATCCACGCGTTATGTGACGCTATTTTAGGTGCGTTAGCATTAGGCGATATTGGTAATCATTTCCCTGATACCGACGCTGATTATGAAAATATCGATAGCCGAATTTTATTACGTCATGTTATTAGTTTAATGCAAGCTAAAGGTTATCAATTAGGTAATGCCGATCTTACCATTTGTGCACAAGCGCCTAAAATTGCTCCACACTTATTAGCCATGCGCACTTGTTTAGCGCAAGACTGCTTAGCGGATATTGAACAAGTTAATGTCAAAGCAACGACCACGGAAAAGTTAGGTTATGTCGGTAGAAAAGAGGGCATCGCTGTGCATGCTGTGGTTTTGTTAGTTAGCCAAGGTAGTAACCATTAATGTCCGAAATTACTGAACAGACTCTGCCGTATTTACATGGTAAACCCACTGCTCAAGGCGATCTTAGAACGCAAATGAGTGATTTTAAAGTGTTTGAGCTTTTACCTTTTCAAATTAGTGGTGAAGGTGAGCATGTTGTACTTCATGTCAGAAAAACAGGGTTAAATACTATTTTTGTTGCTAACCAGTTAGCAAAATGTTTTGGCGTTAAAGAAGCGCATGTTTCTTATGCCGGATTAAAAGATCGCTTTGCGGTGTGCGAGCAATATTTTAGTGTGCATTTACCCGGAAAAGCAGAAGTAGACGCCAGTACCATTAAGATTGATGGCGTCGAAGTTTTATCTATTAGCCGACACAATAAAAAAATTCGCATTGGCTCCTTATTAGGTAATCGGTTCGAGTTGACCTTAAGAAATATCAATAATCCTGAGACCCTGTCGGCACAATGGCAAAAAATTACCGAATTGGGTGTACCTAATTATTTTGGTGAACAACGCTTTGGCATCGAACAAGGTAACTTAACCCGAGCGTTAGAATTATTTGCTGGTAAAAAAGTTAAAGATAAAAAGAAACGCGGCATGTATTTGTCGGCAGCGCGCTCATTATTATTTAATCAAACGGTTGCCAAGCGAATACAAGCAGAACAATTCAATACCCTGTTTGCTGGCGATGTTTGTATGTTAGCTGGCTCACAATCAGTATTTTTAGCTGAAGCGGTTGATGATGCTTTAACGCAGCGTTTACATGAGTTCGATATTGATTTAACTGCGCCGATGTGGGGCCGTGGACAGTTAATGTCGAGCAATGAAGTGCAATTTAATGAGCAAGCTATTGCTGATCAGTATGCTGATTTTAGCCAAGGGCTTGAAAGTTTAGGGTTAAAACAAGAGCGCAGAAAAATACGCTTAACTTTACAAGCGCCAACGTTCAACTTAACCGGTGATGTTCTCAACGTTTCGTTTTGTTTACCGTCAGGCTGTTATGCCACCACCATTTTGCGTGAATTGATTGAATATCAAGATATTCATGAACTGCAAAGGCTGGAAAAATATAAGGAAAGCAGCGGCGGATGAGAATTTTATTAAGTAATGATGACGGCGTTGCCGCACTCGGTATCCAAGTGTTGTATCAAGCGTTAGCTACTATTGCGGAAGTGACTGTCGTTGGGCCGGATAGAAACTGTAGCGGCGCGAGTAATTCGCTGACTTTGTTAAACCCATTACGTGCTGAAACCCAAGAAAACGGTTTTATTGCTGTAAACGGTACACCGACAGATTCAGTACATTTAGCGATTAGCCAGTTATTGCCAAACGCTCCAGATTTAGTGGTTGCCGGTATTAATCATGGTGAAAACTTAGGTGATGATGTTTTGTATTCAGGCACGGTTGCGGCGGCAACAGAGGGCCGACATATGGGCATGCCGGCGATTGCGGTATCACTTGTTGGGAAATCTGAACAGCATTATCAAACCGCGGCAGCAGTGACGGTTAAAATAATACAAAATTTAACCAAACATCCGTTACCCGCCGATCAAATATTAAACATTAATGTGCCTAATTTAAGTTTGAATGAAATCAAAGGGCTGAAAGTGACAAGGCTTGGCCATCGTCACAAAGCGGAAAAAATGAAAAAAATGTCAGATCCTTGGAATCGTGATATTTATTGGTACGGCCGTTTAGGAGCTGAACTTGATGCGGGTGAAGGCACTGACTTTCATGCGGTTGCTAATGGCTATGTTTCCATTACCCCTTTGACTGTCGATATGACCGCCTATAAAAGTTTAGCGCAAATGAATGAGTGGATAAGTGAAGTAACACTATGAACAGAATAGTTAGTAGGCGAATAAGTGGTAAATCAGGCCGTAGTGGTGAAATTTTAGCGCAAAAATTAGCGGCTGAAGGCATAACTAATCAAGCGGTATTGCAAGCCATTGCGCAATCACCTCGACACCTTTTTGTTCCTGAAATTTTAGCGCATAAAGCTTATGACAATACCGCCCTGCCAATAGGGCAGGGGCAAACTATTTCCCAGCCCTATATTGTGGCAAAAATGTCAGAATTAATTTTAGCTGCTGGTATTCCTAATAATATTCTCGAAATCGGTACTGGCTCAGGTTATCAAACCTCTATTCTTGGGCAATTAATTCCTAAGGTTTATTCGGTTGAGCGTATTCAAAGTTTGCAGTTTCAAGCTAAACGCCGCTTACGTGCGATGGACTTACATAATATTGCAATGAAACATGGCGATGGTTGGCAGGGCTGGCAGAGTAAAGCGCCTTTTGATGCCATCATAGTAACAGCCGCGCCTAATAGTGTGCCACCAGCGTTATTAGAGCAGTTAGCTGTGGGGGGCAGGTTAGTCATTCCAGTTGGCGGCCAAACGCAAGTATTAAAAATAATCACTAAAGTGATGAACCAAGACGTGATTGATTACCAAGAACAACAAATTGAAATGGTAAAATTTGTACCATTAGTACCAGGAGCTTTACTGTGAAGATTTTTTCCGCCCTTTATGAATGGACAATGAAATGGGCAGAGCATAAGTTTGCGCCAAAAATATTAGCCGCGTTAACTTTTGCTGAATCGGTTTTTTTTCCAATTCCACCTGATGTGTTATTAGCGCCTATGGTGTTAGCCAAAAGAGAAAAAGCTTGGTATTACGCGTCACTTACGACAGTAGCTTCAGTGTTAGGTGGTATGGTCGGTTATGCCCTTGGTTATTATATGTTTGAACCTTGGATAGCACCGGCAATTGAATCAATGGGCTATACCGCACGTTTTGATAAAGCTATTGCCTGGTTTGAAGAATGGGGCGTTTGGGTTGTTTTTATTGCGGGTTTTTCTCCAATTCCGTATAAAATATTTACCGTGAGCGCGGGATTCTTACAAATGTTATTTTTACCCTTTTTAATTGCTTCAACTATTGGCCGTGGTATGCGTTTCTTTTTAGTTGCAGGTCTTATTTATTGGGGCGGAGCACCTTTTGAACGAAAACTTAAACAATGGGTTGATGTGTTAGGTTGGGCGTTAGTCGGATTAATTATTGTTGCTTATTTATTATTAAAGTAATGAATAAGTTAAGTATCAGGGGTGAAAATCAATACTAACGCTATGAAAATATCTACAATCAAAATTATGCTACTTATAGCTGTTTTTAGTGCGCTATCAGCGTGTTCTAATCAACATCGCCCAGCGCCGGTTGTCGATATTGAAAGTGGAAAACCTACGAGTAAATATAAAAAGGGAACTTTATTAGCAGATGATTATGTTGTTAATAAAGGTGAGACCTTATATTCAATTGCTTGGCGTTCTAATATTGATGTTAACACCTTGGCATCGTTAAATAATATCAAACCTCCTTATAATATTTTTCCAGGGCAAAAAATTTTATTAACGCCAAAATCAAGCAAAGGTAGTGATAGCAAGTCATACAAGCAAAAGTCGAATAATTACTCCACAAAACCTGTTAAAAAAGAGTTAACTAAAGCTATTGATTCCTCAAAAAAGCAGGAGTATGGTGGAAATGTAAGTAGTGAAAAAGCAAGTAATAATTCAGTAGTAACTGGTAGCACGTTCTCTAAAAAAATAAGAACATGGCAGTGGCCAGCTAAAGGAAGAATACTTAGTCGCTTCTCTACGAAACAAGAAGGAAACAAAGGCTTAGATCTTGCTGGAAAACGCGGTGATAAAATTGTTTCAGCAGCGGATGGCATAGTGGTTTATGTTGGTAATGCATTAAGAGGTTATGGCCGTTTAGTGATTATAAAACATAATGATGACTACTTAAGTGCTTATGCGCATACTGATGAAATTTTAGTGAAAGAACAACAAATCGTTAAAGCTGGGCAACAGATTGCTAAGATGGGTGATACAGACGCGGCAAGAATTATGCTTCATTTTGAAGTTCGCTTCCGTGGAAAGTCTGTCAACCCGATGAAGTACTTACCAAAAAGATAACAAATAATAATAATAATAATAATTTGGAGTTACTGTGAAAATTTAAGATCTAACGATTGCTGCACGGGGAGAATAGCATGGCGATAGAAAAAGAATTAGATACTCTAGCGATAGATGCTCAAAGCAATGAAAAAACAAAAAAAGTGTCAAAAGCAGCAGAAGAAAGCTCTGCCAATTTAGATGCAACTCAAATATATTTAAGTGAAATTGGTTTTTCACCCTTACTTACTGCCGAAGAAGAAGTCTATTTCTCTAGATTATCTTTAAAAGGCGATGCACCATCACGTAAACGAATGATTGAAAGCAACTTAAGATTAGTTGTTAAAATTGCTCGCCGATACAACAATCGTGGTTTACCTCTTTTAGACTTAATCGAAGAAGGCAATTTAGGCTTAATTCGTGCGGTTGAAAAGTTTGACCCAGAACGTGGCTTTAGGTTTTCTACTTATGCTACTTGGTGGATTCGTCAAACGATCGAAAGAGCGATCATGAATCAAACTCGCACTATTCGATTACCTATCCATGTTGTTAAAGAACTTAATATTTATTTACGTGCTGCGCGTGATCTTATTCAAAAATTAGATCATGAACCAACGGCTGAAGATATTGCCAAAGCATTAGATAAGCCTGTTGAAGACGTTAGTAAAATGTTAAAGCTTAATGAGCGTATTACCTCGGTTGATACACCATTTGCTGGCGATTCGGAAAAAGGTCTGTTAGATATAATTGCTGATGAAAAAGGCACAGGTCCTGAGTCTGATTTACAAGATAGCGATATGAAAAATAATATCGTGCATTGGCTAAACGAGCTTAATTCTAAGCAAAGAGAAGTACTTGCGCGTAGATTTGGTTTATTAGGTTATGAAGCCGCAACCCTAGAAGATGTTGGCCGTGAAATTGGTTTAACACGCGAACGTGTTAGACAAATTCAAGTAGAGGCGTTAAAGCGTTTACGAGATATTTTAAGCCAAGAAGACTTATCAATTGAGGCTATTTTTCAGCCATAAAGATTGTTAGAGCTAATAAAAAACCGCTGAGAAAAGCGGTTTTTTTGTGTCTGTTAGTTACAGATTTAGCTGCTGAATTAAGTACTAGTTAAGTATAAAACCTGGCAAGTATTAATGGGGTAAACTCAGCGCTAGTTAATAAATTGCTTAATCTTTGCCTCTATACCGTCAGCGTCTAAGCCTAATTCAGTATAAATTTCTGCTTGGCTACCATGTTTGATAAAGCTATCAGGTAAGCCGATATTTAATATTTTTATCGCTTTGCCTTGGCTTAATATATATTCATTAACGGCTGAGCCTGCGCCGCCAGCAATAGCGTTATCTTCTATCGTTACAATCGTATCGTGCTGACTGATTAAAGTATCAATTAGCTCAGTGTCTAATGGCTTAACAAAGCGCATATCAGCGAGTGTTGCGTTTAAACTGCTAGCCACTTGCTCTGCTTGTGCCAATAAGGTCCCAAAACTTAAGATTGCAATCTGGTTACCGGTTTGAATTAGTTTTCCTTTGCCAATTTCAAGTGTTTCAGTGATCGCTGGTAATGTTACGCCGGTCCCGCTGCCGCGCGGATAGCGAACAGCTGCTGGGCCATGATGATTATGGCCGGTAGTTAACATTAGTTGGCATTCACTTTCATCGGCTGGCGCCATAATCACCATATTAGGGATACAGCGTAAAAAGCTTAAATCGAAAGCTCCTTGATGGGTTGCACCATCGGCACCGACCACACCGGCACGATCAATAGCAAATAAAACCGGCAAGTTTTGGATCGCGACATCATGGATCAGTTGATCATAACCGCGCTGTAAAAAGCTTGAATAAATAGCAACTACGGGTTTTTGTCCACCGATTGCCAGCCCTGCAGCATAGGTAACAGCATGTTGTTCAGCAATGGCAACGTCATAATATTGATTTGGAAAACGTTGGCTAAATTCAACCATGCCCGAACCTTCGCGCATTGCTGGAGTGATCGCGACTAAGTTGGCATCAACTTCAGCGGTTTTACATAACCAATCACCAAACACTTGCGAATAGGTCGGCGAGCTCGGTTTTGATTTTGGCAAACTTGTTTCAGTAGGATCAAATTTAGGCACGGCGTGATATTTGATGGGATCTTGTTCAGCAGCCTCAAACCCTTTGCCTTTTTTAGTGGCAATATGGAGTAGCTGTGGTCCTTTCAAATTACGCATATTAGTAATGGTATCAACCAAGCTATTAACGTCATGACCGTCAATTGGGCCAATATAATTAAAGCCTAACTCTTCGAAAAAAGTACTAGGAACTACCATCCCTTTAATATGTTCTTCAGCGCGACTGGCTAATTCTTTGATCGGCGGAATATTGCCAAGAATTTTTTTACTACTTTCGCGAATGCCAGCATAAATACTACCGGATAACATGCGCGCTAAGTGATTATTTAAAGCGCCGACATTTTCAGAAATTGACATGTCATTGTCGTTGAGGATCACCAACATATCATTACGTATATCACCAGCATGGTTTAATGCTTCAAAAGCCATGCCTGCAGTCATGGCGCCATCACCAATAACGGCAACGGTTTTACGGCCTTTACCTTCTTTAGTTGCTGCAACAGCTAAGCCTAAAGCAGCTGAAATAGAAGTACTTGAATGGCCAACACTTAAAACATCGTATTCACTTTCTTCACGCCATGGAAAAGGGTGTAAACCGTCTTTTTGTCTGATGGTGTGTAATTGATCGCGACGACCGGTCAAAATTTTATGCGGGTAAGCTTGGTGGCCAACATCCCATACAACATGGTCAAAAGGGCTTTTGTAGACATAATGCAGAGCAACGGTTAATTCTATTGTGCCTAGACCAGAAGCAAAGTGGCCGCTACTTCGGCTGACTGAATTTAATAAATAACGACGTAGTTCCTCACTTGTTTGCTCAAGTTGATCTTTATCAAGCATACGTAAATCGTCAGGCGAGTTAATCTTTGACAAAAGCGGGTAGTCAGTTAAATTTATGGTCATAGTTTTGATAATAGAAATTAATGAGTGCGGCTGACAATAAATGTCGTAAAGTCTGCTAAATTCTGAGTATTGTAAGGCAAACAGGCTAAAGCTTGAAGTGATTGTTGAAATAACTCGTCAGCTTTTTGTTGTGCGCCGCTTAAACCCAGTAAAGATGGGTAGGTCGATTTATTCGCCGCCACATCAGAACCAGCTGGTTTACCTAGCTCAGCTTCAGTTGAGGTAATATCAATAATGTCATCTTGTACTTGGTAAGCTAAGCCTATTAAGGTGGCAAATTTGGCTAAGCTGTTTTTTTCATCTGCTGTTATTTGTTCAGCACATTCTGCAGCCATCAAAATTGAAGCTTGTAATAAAGCGCCGGTTTTTAATAAATGCAACTGTTCTAACTGAGCCAGCGATATTTGTTGGTCGGTTGCTGCTAAGTCTAATGCTTGACCGCCACACATACCTTCATAACCACTGGCTTTGCTTAATTGTTGGATCAGTTTTATTTGTTTAGGTTTAATAGTTTCTGAAAACGAATGATTAGCTAAAATATCAAAGGCAAGGGTTTGTAAACTATCGCCAGCTAAAATCGCAGTCGCTTCATCAAACGCTTTGTGACAAGTCGGTTGCCCACGACGTAAATCATCGTCATCCATTGCGGGTAAATCATCGTGTAATAATGAATAAGCATGAATACACTCTATTGCCGCAGCAATGCCATCTAAATCGCTAAGCTTAATATTTAATGCTTGTCCGGTGATATAGACCAAATAAGGACGCATACGTTTACCACCAATTAATAAACCATAGCGCATGGCTTCTAGAAGCTTAGGATCATTAACGGTTAGTTGGTCAATTTTATCATTTAAAAAATGATAAATTCGTTGTTGAAATTCTTCAAGGTTTGCTAGCTGACTCACGGGGGATTAACTCTCTGAGGATTCGATCGGAACGAGGATTTCTGTACCATTTTCGTTCATTAATAAATGTACTTTTTGTTCGGCGTCATGAAGTTTACTTTGGCTATGTTTACTTAACGTTAAGCCGCGTTCGAACAGTGTCATTGAATCTTCTAAATTGAGTTCACCTTGTTCAAGTTGACTGACTATACTTTCTAATTCTTGCAATGATTCTTCAAAAGAAACATTTTCTATTTTTTTCTTCGCCATTGTTGAATTTAAACCCCGCTACCTCAAGATGTGCGCAACGTTACCTTAGCTAGACTTTAGGGTCAATTATATCTGAAAAGTTGTTTAACAAATAATTGTGATTGTTTCGTTAAGTTATTGAGAAATTTGCCGATAATGTTTTTGATAACCATGTCGTGAATATTGTCGTGAATAGTATTATCATCATGTATATTATAGTTATCTTATCGAAATAACTTATCAACGCATTCATTGTTTAGAGTTTTAGGGAGACATTTGTGGATTTAGCTACGATTATTGGCATGCTTGGCGCTATCGGTTTTATTGTGATGGCGATGATCTTAGGTGGCGATATCAGTATGTTTGTTGATACCCAGTCTATTTTAATTGTATTTTGTGGTTCTACTTTTGTTGTGCTATCAAATTATAATATGGGACAGTTTTTTGGCATTGGTAAAATTATTGGCAAATCATTTATGTTCAAGCTGGAATCACCAGATGAATTAATTGAAAAGTCAGTTGAAATGGCTGATGCGGCGCGTAAAGGTGGGTTTTTAGCATTAGAAGAAGCTGAAATTACCAATGCTTTTATGCAAAAAGGTGTTGATATGTTGGTTGATGGTCACGACGCTGACGTGGTGCGAGCAACCTTACAAAAAGATATATCATTAACAACTGAACGCCATGAAACGGGTATTGGGATGTTAAAGGCGTTAGCTGATGTTGCACCTGCGATGGGAATGATCGGGACACTGATTGGTTTGGTAGCGATGTTATCGAACATGGATGATCCTAAAGCGATTGGTCCGGCCATGGCGGTAGCACTATTAACAACATTGTATGGTGCGTTTTTAGCAAACGTTATTGCGATCCCAATTGCGGCCAAACTCACCTTGCGGTTATCAGAAGAAAAACTTAATCAAGAACTTATCTTAGATGCTGTACTTGGTATTCAAGATGGTCAAAATCCACGCGTTATAGAAAATTTATTAAAGAATTATTTAGCCGAAAGTAAGCGCGCCATTTCAACCGTGGAAGAATAACTTATGTCGATGCCTCCAGAGTGTAAATGCCCACCACCAGGCTTACCCGCGTGGATGGGGACTTTTGCTGATCTCATGTCGCTGCTGATGTGTTTCTTCGTATTGTTATTGTCATTTTCTGAAATGGATGTTTTAAAATTCAAGCAAATTGCCGGTTCAATGAAGTTCGCTTTTGGTGTGCAAAATAAAATCGAAGTAAAAGATATTCCCAAAGGCACTAGTGTTATCGCACAAGAGTTTCGCCCCGGTAAACCTGAACCAACCCCGATTGAAGTGATCCAACAACAAACGATGGAAATGACGCAGCAAATGCTAGAATTCCAAGCGGGTGATGAAACCTCCGCGGGTGGTCGTCAAGAACAGCGCGGCACTCAGCGCGGTGGTCAATCGCAAAGTACCGATGAATTATCTGCTCAGCAAATGCAGCAAGCGCAAGAAGAATTACAAAAAGCTCAGCAAGAACAAGTTAATGAGTTGGTGAAAAAAATTGCTGAGCAAATGGAAGATCAAATCCAAGATGGCGCTGTTGAACTAGAAGCGCTTGGCCAGCAAGTGATTATTCGGATACGTGAAAATGGCTCCTTTCCTTCAGGCTCAGCATTTTTACAACCTAAGTTTAAACCCATTATTCAACAAATTGGCGCATTATTAAATACAGTGCCAGGAGAGATCATGATCTCTGGTCATACTGATAATCAAGGTATTAGCTCTGAACTCTTTAGTTCAAATTGGGATTTATCATCAAAACGCGCTGTGGCTATTGCCCATGAAATGGTGAAAGTTCCTGACTTTGACCAATCAAGGTTATTAGTTGTTGGTAATGCCGACACTAAGCCATTGGTTCCAAATACTAATGCGCTGAATCGCCGTCGTAATCGCCGAGTAGAAATATCGATTAATCAAGGGAAAGCCAAAGAAACCGACCCGATTTCTTTAACGGAAGAGTAAGCACAGTTTAGTAAAATAAGGCCGCATTTAGCGGCTTTTTTTATTTCATTTATTTAACGATTATTAGAATAGTTATACGCGAGGTTTTTGATGGTGTATAATTTGCGCCATTCTTTTTTAGGTGGTCAAATTGATGAAGTTCATTGTCAAATTACAAGCAGAAATTACTATTAAATCACGCCCAGTGCGTAAGCGTTTTACTAAAATATTAGAGTCCAATATTAAAAATGTTTTACGTCGTGTCGATGAGCAAGTAACAGCACGTATGAACTGGGACAGTATTGAAGTTAATACGAAAAACAATTCTCCTGAAAACCGTCTTAAATTAATTGAAACATTAAAATGTATTCCTGGCGTGCCAAGCTTTTTAGAAGTGCAGCAAATGGAATATACCGATGTTCATGATATTTATGAAAAAACTTTAGCGATCCATGCAAAAACAATTGAAAATAAAACCTTTTGTGTGCGCGTAAAGCGCGTGGGTAATCATGATTTTAGTTCACTCAATGTTGAGCAATATGTTGGTGGCGGTTTAAACCAACAGGTGGCTTCAGCTAAAGTTAAACTTAAAAAACCTGACGTGACTATTCGTTTAGAGATCAATCAAGATAAGCTCTTTATTGTTACTGAAGTACATAAAGGCCTAAGTGGTTTCCCAATTGCGACACAAGAAGATGTTTTATCTTTAATGTCGGGTGGCTTTGACTCAGGTGTTGCTAGCTATCAAATGATTAAAAAAGGCTCAAGAACACATTATTGTTTCTTCAACCTTGGCGGCAGCGCACATGAAGTTGGTGTAAAACAAGTCAGTTATTATTTGTGGAACAAATTTGGCGCGTCACATCGCGTTAAATTTATCTCAGTTGATTTTGCGCCGGTAGTAACAGAAATATTAGAAAATATTGAAAATGGTCAGATGGGCGTGGTACTTAAGCGCATGATGATGCGTGCAGCTGCGAATGTAGCGGGTAAACTTAAAATTCAGTCTTTAGTGACCGGCGAAAGTTTAGGGCAAGTATCAAGTCAAACATTAACCAATTTAAACGTCATTGACCGCGTTACAGACACCTTAATTCTTCGCCCGTTAACAGCTTATGATAAACAAGATATTATTGACATAGCGCGCAGTATTGGCACTGAAGACTTTGCCAAAACTATACCTGAATATTGTGGTGTTATTTCGAAAAAACCAACCGTTAAAGCGGTATTATCAAAAGTAGAAGCGGAAGAAGAAAACTTCGACTTTGCAATTTTAGACAAGGTGGTCGAAGAAGCGCGTGTTTATAATATTAAAGACATCGCCGAAGAAACAGCCAAAGAAGTTACCTCTATTGATACTGTGGGTAGTTTGCCAACAGATGCCGTAGTGCTTGATATTCGAGGGCCGGAAGAAGAAGACGGTAATCCATTAGAAATTGATAATATTGAAGTTGTGCATTTACCCTTTTATAAACTGGCGACACAATTTGGTGATTTAGATCATTCGAAAGAATATTTCTTATACTGTGACCGCGGCGTTATGAGTCAATTACAAGCCTTATATCTACATGATAATGGCTTTCAAAATGTGAAAGTATATCGTCCTTAAACTTGTAAACTAGCCTATCGAACTAACCGCATTTGAGTTTATTGTTAGCTCAAGTGCGGATAACATCTCAATTTTCTTCGAACTTATTTATCTCGAACCAAACGCTGCACTTGCTGACAAAGTAACCGATTAACCGGCGTTGTTATGTTGTTTTTCTTACCTAAAGTAACAATATAGCCATTAATAAAATCAATTTCGGTTTTAATACCTTTAGCAACGTCGCTGCGCATTGATGAGCTGTTTAATGCTGTTGCTTTGGCGACTGATAAAATCTGCTGATGGAGCAGGTTTAAGTTAAAAATCACCTGCTGCGACTTAGCTACGGCAATAAACTCTTTTATAATATCAACGATTTGTAACTGATACTTGGCTTTGCTTAGCTCACCAT
This sequence comes from Thalassotalea sp., assembly GCA_051251725.1. Taxonomy (GTDB): domain Bacteria; phylum Pseudomonadota; class Gammaproteobacteria; order Enterobacterales; family Alteromonadaceae; genus JALZUE01. The sequence goes on from JBPOFN010000007.1 coordinate 124,070, forward strand.
TTGGCACGTCATAAAGAGCGGTTAATGGGTTAATGACACAATTTATCGCCAGTTTTTGCCATTGCTGTTTAATTATATTGTCTTGCCAAATAAGCTTAGGTACGACTTGATTCACCAGTGCGATAAAATCTTCGGTATGACTTGGGATCTTGCTTCCACTTAATAACCCAAGTGTGTGCTGACCTTTGCCGGTATGAATAAAGTGCTTAGTAGCCGCTTTTTTACAGCCATGCGTGGTCAACATCAATAGCGATGTTTGTTGGACTTTTAATGCTGAAATATCAGCGATACCGTTATGACAAAATATCACTGTGGTCTTGTCATTTAGGTGCGGCTGAATTGCCGAAAAGGCACTGGTTATTTGATAAGACTTGACGCAGATTAAGACGATATCTGCATTTTCTAGCGAGGTAGTGTTGGCTTGTTTCAGTAACAGCTCAGTACTGTAACCGGCCAAATTCGTAAAACTGGTGGTAAATTCAGCCGCACAGTGCTGCGCTTTAGTTAATAAAGCGAGTTCAATACTTGGATGTTTGCTTAGCGCTTGATAAAACAGCACCCCAATGGCGCCACCACCAACAATTACTATGTTCATGATCTTGTTTTGAATATAACTTTACACCAAAGGATCAGGATAAAAGCAGCAACGCCGACAATATCAGCGACAAAATCGGTAAATTCACCATTTCTAAAGCCTAAATATGCTTGGCCTAATTCAGTGGCAGCAGCATAAAAAATCAGCGTTAAACCGGCAACTGTCACGGGTAATTTGACGAAGGTTGTTAATAACCAAGTTAATAAAAAGAAACCGATAAAATGACCGATAGTATCAATTTTGGTGTTTTCGACTATTTGTTGATTAAAACCGGGAATAAAAGAGCAGATAAGGGCGATAAAAATAATACAAAATAGTAACAATAAATGATGGTTCTTTTTCACGTTTATTAAACTAAAGGTAATGATGAACGATGATAACATGGCTAAAGTTATTTTTAATAGTTATCAGCTAACTATAGTCTTACTTTAAGGCGTTAATTTGTTATTATTGTCCTAATTTATAGTCTCGATTTATTGTTTACAGGAAAAACCCATATGCCTTCGTTAGATATAGTTTCTGAAATTAACTTAGAAGACGTGCGTAACGCCACCGAAAATGTCACCAGAGAGCTGGCGACCCGTTTTGACTTTCGTGGTGTTGAAGCGAGTTATGAATGGAAATCACCAATAGTTACGCTCAAAGCCGAGGGAGATTTTCAGATAAATCAAATGGTTGATATGTTACGCGGTCAATTAGCAAAACATAAAATAGATGCTAAAGCATTAACTGTCGGGACGCTAAATCATTCGGGAAAAACTTATTCACGCCAAGTGACTTTCAAAGAAGGTATTGAGCAGCCGGTAGCTAAAAAAGTCGTTAAGTTAATTAAAGACAGCAAATTAAAAGTGCAAACTTCTATTCAGGGTGAGCAATTACGAGTTACGGGTAAAAAGCGTGATGAATTACAAGCTGTTATGCAGTTAGTTCGTGAAGCTGATTTAGAGCAATCATTTCAATTTAATAACTTTCGCGATTAATTTCAGCGCTGATTAAAGTTTAAGAACACGTTTGAAAAGGGGGCTTGGCCTCCTTTTTTGATCTGATGATGGCAAAGATTAATCAGTGTTATCATTTTTATCACCGGTTTTTAGTTGGTTTTTAGTTGATTTTTCAGTAAATTATTTTTATTAGTATTTTTTAATCTGGATACACAAACAGTTATGGCATCATCAAGAGGTGAATTTAGCTCACGCTTAGGTTTTATTATGGCAGCGGCAGGATCTGCTGTTGGTCTTGGTAATATTTGGGGCTTTCCTACGCAAACCGCAAGTAATGGCGGCGCCGCTTTTGTCTTGATGTATTTATTTTTAGCTTTTTGCTTAGCTTATCCCGCTTTTATGGCAGAGATTTTGATTGGCCGATATGGTCAAGCGAATGCAGTTACCTCCTTAGAAAAAATGTCACGCAATAAAGCACAGCGAAAATTTGCTTTTGTGGTTGGTTTTACCGGCATTATTTGTGCAGCTTTAATTTTAAGCTTTTATGGCATTGTTGCCGGCTGGATGATCGCTCATACTTTTGAACCCGTCGCGAAACTGCTTGGTAGTAAGGACACCGCTCACTGGTTAATAACGTTTTCTGATCTACGCAATATTAGCTTTACTGCGTTGTTTCTTGGCTTAACTATTTTAATCATAGGTAAAGGTGTTGAAAACGGCATTGAAAAGTGGTCAAAACGGTTAATGCCTTTGATGTTGTCGTTATTAGTGCTGTTAATTATTTATGTGATGACACTGGAAGGCGCGAGTGAAGGTTTGCGGGTGTATTTAAATCCGGACTTTTCACGAATTTTTGAGCCAGATTTGTTATTGAGTGCACTTGGCCAAGCGTTCTTTTCTTTATCACTTGGTACCAGTGTGATGGTGATTTATGGCTCTTATATTGCTAAATCTGAAAATATGGTGTCATTAGGCGCGCAAGTGACCTTGATTGATGTCTCAATTGCCTTTCTTGCCGGCTTATTAATTATTCCTGCTATGTATGTTGCACAAGCGCAAGGCGTGGAAATTTTTGCCGCTGACGGTTCGCTATTATCGGAAGACACCTTGGTCTTTACTGTCTTACCTAATTTATTTAATAGCATGGGTGAAATTGGCTTATTTATTTCGATTGGCTTTTTTGCGCTGATGTCGATTGCCGCCTTAACGTCTTCGATTTCAATGTTAGAAGGCCCGGTTTCTTATGCCGTAGAGCGCCATGGTATGGCACGTAAAAAAGCATCAATGATTATCGGCTTTGTTATTTTCTTCATTAGTTTGACCATCATTTTAAATTTTTCGAGCTTGTTTGCATTAGTGATCACTATTTCAACTAAGTATGGCCAACCTATTGTGGCCATGTTGTGTTGTGTTTTTGTCGGCTGGATATGGCAGCGTAACTCGCTAATTCAAGAAATTAAGCAAGGAAATGATAACGTAGAAGCAGGTTTGTTTTGGAAAATTTGGCCGCTGTACACTAAGTTTTTTTGTCCATTGGCAATCGCGGCAGTGTTTACTCATTCGTTAACCTAACTTCATTTTAATTATCATTTAATTGTCATCATGAAGTGTTAATTGATAGCGTGTATTATTTCACTGACGGCCACGCAAGTTGCCAAGGTTTAGTTAGCGCGCTTGTTAGTTCTTGATCTGTACCCTCAGTCGCAGATTTTAGCTCATTTTGCTTTAACTCATTATACTTTAACTCAGTAAATATTGGCCCCATAAAGTGTTGCCCACTATCAGGTAAAACATGATATTGATAGCCAATGCCATTGAGCTCGAACTTAAGCGCTAAAGCATGTAAATAACCGCGATCAGCCCCGCTTTGACTGTAAGTTGCATCACCAAGTATTTGTGCGCCAATACTGGCAAGCGCTACGCGTATTTGATGTGTTTTACCGCTATGCGGTTTCAGTAAATATAACCGTAAACCAGCACCGATATTATAAGAGAAAAACTGAGTGATCGCTGGATTTACCATCGTTCTTAATAACTTCCAGGCACCACGCCGACTTTTTGCCATATCGCCTTTAATTAAGCCTTGTTTCTTTTTCGGCTTTTGATCGGAAATCGCTAAATAATATTTTTCAATTTGGTGTTCACTAAACAGTGTCTGAAATTTAGCTGCGGCCGGTTTGTTTTTAGCAAAAATGATGATACCCGAGGTCATTTTATCTAATCGGTGGACAGGAAAAAGTTCATCGAGTTTTAAGGTCTGCTTAACGTGATTAAATAAGCCGTTGTTGATATCGCCTTCGTCATGAAAATTACAATCGGCGGCTTTATTAACCACAATAAAATCTGCTTGCTGGTCTATTAGGGTGAATAGTGGGGTCATTTAAAAAGTTAAGCCTATTAAGGTATAAAGTAATAATGAAATAGTTGCGCATAACAAGGCATAGGGTAATTGAGTGCTAACATGCTGGTAATGATCACAACCACTAGCCAGTGACGCAATAACAGTGGTATCTGAAATAGGGGAAGCATGATCACCAAAAACCCCACCACCTAAAACAGCGGCAACTAAAAATTCAATGGGTAAGGGCGATTCTACGCCAATTGTGACTGCGATAGGTACTAAAATTGCGAAGGTTCCCCACGATGTACCAGTAGAAAAAGCGATTAAACCGGCGGCAATAAATAAAATTGGAGCAATTAAGGCGATGGTTATTTGTAAGTTAATTAGTTGGCTGACATAAGCGCCGGTGCCCAATGTTTTTAATGAATCACCAAAAGCGAAGGATAAAATTAAAATTATCACCGGGATCAGCATTTTTATTAGCCCTTGTCGTGAATAAATGATTATTTCAGCTTTGGTGAGTAACTGCTGTTTGATGATCATTAAAATTAGTAGTATTAAACCGCCGATAATTGAATAAAACACCGAAAAAGCGCCGGCGCCATTTCTGATATCCCCATCTCCCGTAAGTAATAATAAAACTAAGGTCGAAGAAATTAAATATGCCAGCGGTAACCACATCACAGCGGCTAAGGTGGTGTTTTGTGTTTTTATTGACGGCGAACTGACGGAAGTGGGGTTTATCTCATTAGTGTTAGTGTTAGTGTTAGTGTTATTAATATCTTCATTTTCTGTTTGTGGCTGTAATCTTGGTGCTGTTTGTTCGCTATTTTCTTGGTGTTTTAACGGGCCAAAATATTTATTCGAATAAGCGCTATACAGGGCTAAAGCGATTGCTAACATCGGATAAAAATTATACTGGATGGTGCCAATCAGTACGCTGACAGTGTCGATGACTTTTGCGCTGGTTAATAATCCTAAAAGGTAAGCGCCCCAGCCATTGATTAATAATAAAATACTGACCGGCGCACAGGTTGAGTCAATTAAATATGCCAGCTTTGCTCGGCTTAAGTGATAAGTGTCAAAGAGCTTTTGCCCCAAGGTGCCGGCAGTGAAAATACTTAAATTAGTATCAGTAAAAATTGCGCAGCCGATAGCCGTAGGTAATAGGGCAGCCGAGCGCTTATTTCTAACAATATTCAGTGTTGATAATTGTTTAATAAAACCGTTAACGGCGCCTGATTTATCCATTAAGGTGACTAATGCACCAATGAATAAGCTAAATAAAATAATATAAAGGTTATTTATTGAGGAAAACACTAAAGCGACATCGGTAATGCTTGCTATTATTGCTGTAAAAATTTGCCCGTTTACCACCAGTAATTCAGTTGTCAAAAGACCAGCAATAAGTGCCAACAGGGCATTTTTTTTCCATAACGCGAGCAGAATAGCGACCAGCGGCGGTAATAATGAAAGCGCATTGTTTGTTGCTAATGCCGAGATAAATTCTGGCCCTTGCTCCTGTATTAGTTCAGTCATTAATTCTTGCATTAATATTCATTACCAATCAGTGAATTACTTAATAACCTTATCAAGTTGTAATCAAAGCGCAAGCGAAGTGGTAAATCCATTGTGTTTGTAATTATTTACGTTAAGATCTGGTCAAGTACCATATTAAAACTATTTCATAGTTATTTTGAGTAAAGCATTGAAAAAACCATCTTTACCCTCAAATAGCTTGAAGATTACAGACACTTAATGTTCGGGAGTCAATTTGACTAAATCATTCAAGGATTTTATTTCGGCATTAAGCCTTCCAAATAATATCACTTCACTCACAGAAATTGGTCGTGGTATTGAAAGAGAATCACTGCGAGTGTTGTCCAAAGGCGCACTGGCGGCAACACCACATCATTACGCGTTAGGCTCAGCCTTAACTCATCCGCAAATTACCACAGATTATGCTGAAACGTTAATGGAGTTTATTACTCCGGTAAGTTACTCGCCAGAGTTGTCGATTCAGCAACTTGAAGATGTGCATAAATTTGTTTTAGCTGAAATTGATGATGAACTTTTATGGCCAATGAGTATGCCGTGTTTTGTTAATGATGCGAGTAAAATCGAACTAGCCAATTATGGTCAGTCAAATATTGGCAAAATGAAACGCGTTTATCGTCAAGGTTTGAAAAACCGTTACGGTTCAATGATGCAAGTGATCGCGGGCATTCATTTTAACTTCTCATTTCCAACATCGTTTTGGCAAGTGATCAAAGAACAAGAAGATAACGCACAAGAAATGACGGATTATATCTCAGACAAATATTTTGCCCTGATCCGAAATTACAAGCGCTTGTGCTGGTTAATACCTTATCTCTATGGCAGCTCACCGGCTATTTGTCCGTCATTCTTGCAAGGTAAAAAAACTGCTTTACCGTTTAAAAAATCGGAAAATGGCTATATGTACTTACCCTATGCGACTTCTTTAAGAATGAGCGACTTAGGCTATACCAATAGCGAGCAGTCAAGTTTGTATATTTGTTATAACAACTTAGATAATTATGTTAAACAAGTTGAAAATGCGATCAGCTTATCGTCAGACGAATTTTCTAAAATCGGCGTCAAAGTTAATGGTCAATACCAACAATTAAATGCCAATGTGCTGCAGATTGAAAATGAATTATATGCCCCCATCAGACCTAAACGGGTGGCAAAATCAGGTGAAAAACCATCGCAGGCATTGAAAAGTCGAGGTGTTGAATATATTGAAGTGCGAGCGTTAGACGTTAATCCATTCTCGCCAACGGGCATTGATTTACAGCAAGTATTATTTTTAGATATTTTTATCACCTATTGTGCCTTAGCTGGCAGCCCTGAATTAAATTGCGAAGAGCAAAACGAATACGATAAAAATATGGACGAAGTTGTTAATCGCGGGCGCGATCCTCAGTTATCGTTATTTGATCATGGCGTTGAAAAATCGTTACCTCAGTGGGGCAATGAAATTTTTTCTGAACTATCTGAGATTGCGGCTTTACTTGATGAAGCTAACCAATCTAATAAGTATGCGTTAGCATTACAAGTTGAGCTCGATAAAATTAATGACGTTGAAAAAACACCGTCGGCTAAAATATTAGACTTAGTGGTTAATCAAAATATTAGCTTAACCGGCTTTGCTTTGGATAATGCTCAAAATTATCGCAGCCAATTTTTAGCGAATGATTATCAATATTTTGATCATAACTATTTTGTCGCAACAGCGAAGCAGTCACATCTTGCGCAAAAGGAAATTGAAAATGCCGATAGTTTATCTTTTGATGACTTCCTGGCGGACTATTTTAGTGCTTAGTTGAACTGAACTGAGCTTTTTTATCTCATAACAGGCATGTTAAGGGCCGGTTAATTAAAGACAAAAAAAAGCGCATCTAAAATGCGCTTAAAAAACATGAAATACTAAGGAAATAAAGTTTTCATAGAATCAGAGTACTGTATTTTAGATAAGTTCAATTAAAATAAAATTAATCAAACTTATCTAAAATACAGCCAAAAAAAAACGCATTAATCAATGCGTTTCAAATAAAACTAAAATATCAATACCAAAAAATACAAGTACTAATACAAAAATACATACAAGGGGGATTACAATATACAAGTAATCAGAGTGTGGCTATTTGAATTAGTTCCCTGATCATTATATTTATTTAATAAAAAACGCGAATTAGTTAAATTAGCTGTTTATTCAGAAATAACAGGCAAAAAAAAACGCATTAAATAATGCGCTTCGAATAAACATAAATATTAATACAAAAAAACTAATACAAAAAATA
>JBPOFN010000070.1:0-12703 GCA_051251725.1 Thalassotalea sp.
ACGTTCAATCAACAACCAACAAATGCTTTATTAGAGCCGATGTTTTTAGGCAATAGCGTTAACGTATCTCGTTATGACCAACAACGCTATATGGCATTTGAAAAGTTAATTGAAAAACAACTTTCGTTCTTTTGGCGTCCTGAAGAAGTAGATGTTTCTAAGGATAGAGCCGATTGGCAAAGCCTGACAGAATCAGAAAAACATATTTTTATTTCTAACCTCAAATACCAAACATTATTAGATAGTATGGCCGCTCGTTCGGTTAATGCGGTATTGTTACCATTGGTTTCGTTACCTGAAATTGAAACTTGGGTCGAAACATGGGCTTTTAGTGAAACCATTCACTCACGCTCTTATACTCATATTCTCCGTAATTTGTTTACCGAACCTGGTGAAATATTTGACGATATTGTTGTTAACCCAGCCATATTAAAACGCGCTAGTAGTATTGCTAAGTTTTTTGATGACGTCATCCTGACAACACAGCTCTTGCAGTCACAAGGCGAAGGCGAATATCAAGTTGATGGTAAAACAATTGTAGTTTCAAAACGTAAGTTAAAAGAACGCTTATATCTTGCCATTTGCTCAGTAAATGCTTTAGAAGCGATCCGTTTTTATGTCAGCTTTGCTTGTTCGTTTGCTTTTGCCGAACGTGAGTTATTAGAAGGTAATGCGAAAATCATTAAGCTAATTGCTCGTGATGAAGCGCTGCATTTAACAGGTACTCAACATATCTTAAATAATTGGTCATCAGGTAAAGATGATCCAGAAATGAAAGAAATTTCAGATTTAATGGCAGATCAAGGTAAGCAAATTTTCTTAGATGTTGTTGAACAAGAAAAAGAATGGGCACAATACCTATTTAAAGATGGTTCAATGATTGGCTTAAACGCTCAAATCTTAAATCAATATATTGAGTACATCAGTAATCAGCGCATGGCAGCTATTGGTTTTGACGCACCATTTGATATTAAGAGTAACCCATTACCCTGGATGAATGCTTATTTAGTCAGTGATAATGTGCAAGTGGCACCACAAGAAACGGAGATCTCTAGCTACCTTGTTGGTCAAGTTGATTCATCTGTGGCCTCAGATGACTTTGATGATTTTGATTTATAAGCAACGCGCTTATTTTCTTGGATAAAGTGTGACTTTTATCATATCGGTAGATGACCAAGAGGTTATCTACCGAGATCAAAAACAAACATTGTTAGAGTGTTTAGAAGCTTCCCAAATTGAAGTACATTACCATTGCCGTGATGGCTTTTGCGGTGCCTGCCGAGTAAAACTAAATGGCGGACAAGTAAGCTACCCTCAAGGTGAGCCGCTTGCTTTTGTCGCTGATGATGAAATTTTAACTTGCTGTTGCATACCCGTTTCTAATATTGATATTACTACCGATTAATCTTTTCTGTATCCGTTGTTTTATTACTAGCGCATAGTCGTCTTAACAGAGCATAGTATCAAACCATTATTTCGTGCCCGAAAAACGCAATAAATTACGCCAACCTATCGCCTAATTCGTCAGTAATTCCACTGACTACAATATTAAGTTCAATGGCAACAAAATCAAATAAACTCATCAAAATATCAAATTCGCCATTGGTATTAATCGCTTCATCAAGTACTTGAGTTTTTTCAAATAAATCCGTCGCGCCAATAGAGCTCGCAACACCTTTTAAGGTATGCGCTAAATGCTTTGCTGTTAAAATATCTTTATTTGCTAAAGCGGTTCTTAACTTAGCATCATCTTGAGCATGATCTTCATAAAACATGATCAAAATTTCATTAAATAAACTTTCATCATCTAAAACATTTTTTAAACCCATGGCAATATCAATACCGGGAAACTTTTCAGTAGGCAATGTATTCTGCTCCTTACTATCAGCCAACATATTAATTATCACTTTATTTCTCCCTTGTGCTTTTGCTTGGTAAAGCGACTCATCAGCCAACTTCATTAATTCTTCTAACGTTAAAATCACTCCTTGATTTGCCGTAACACCAATACTCGTAGTTATTTTAATCACTGTCGAGTGCTCAAGAGAGATAGGAAACTGATAATTTTCAACTTGGCTTCTAAATCGTTCACAAGCCATTAAAGCATCTTCTAAATTAGTATTTGGCATACAGGCTGCAAACTCTTCGCCGCCAATCCTTGCAATCAAATCATATTCACGAAAACTGGCTAATAATAAATCAGAAAAATGTTTTAAGACAATATCACCAGCATCATGGCCATAGGTGTCATTAACATTTTTAAAGTGGTCAATATCAAACATCACAATAACTACAGGATAATCATGCGTTCGATTACTTTGTTTAATCGATTTTTGTGCGTTTTCGTAAAAGAATTTACGGTTACTTAAGCCAGTTAAATAATCAGTTGTGGCTAAAGTTTCCAATTCTTGATTCTTTTCTTTTAAACGAATAGCGGTACGAATTCGGGCCAACAACACTTTAGTAATATAAGGTTTGGTAACGTAGTCTGCAGCGCCTAAATCAAGTGCATTTACAATTTCATCTTCATCATCAGACGCTGATAACATAATAACGGGAATATGATTATAAGTATCGTAAGTGCGAATGTTAGCCAGTGTTTCAATGCCTGAGAGATTAGGCATATAGATATCAAGTAACACTAGATCGATATCATGCTCTTTTAATTGGATAAAAGCGTTTTCGCCCGAGTCCGTGGTAATTACCTTATAACCGTGTTCACTTAAATCAAAATCAAGTAACATTAAAGTGTCACGAGCATCGTCAACAGCTAAAATGGTATAAGTAGACTCTTTAGTCATATGAATAGTTTCCTGAATTCGCGTTATTAAAACTTACTAGCAAAGAAATCAATTAGTTAAGAAATCATTTAATATAGGCTGTAATATGCCATATTCATCAACAAATTGCTCATAAAGCAATGACATATTTTCAAGTTTAGCGATTTTTGCCTGCCCTTCTATAACGTCTAAGATACTGGCAAGTTTATTAAAACTCAAATTACGTGCTGAACCTTTTATTTTATGCGCCAGACTGGTTATAACTGTAGCATTTTGCTGTTTAATTGCCTCAGCTAACTGTTGCTCAATATCATCATTGTCTTCTAAAAACAGAATGATGAGTTTTTTAACCATCTCGTTATTATTACGCATCCGTTTAATTAATGAAGTTTGTGACCAAGTATCAAGCTCGTCACTCGTAGTTTCATCCGCCTGCTTATTATCAAGCTGTGACTTTTTAACCGAGCTTGACTCAAGTGTAGTTAACTTATGATCAGCTGGCGAATGTTTTACTGACAAGTCTTTGGTTGAACTATCTTTTATCTCGCTTAATACGGGTGGGTGTTCAAGCTTTGTCTTCAACTTCACCGGTGTGATATCACTAATATCGCTGGCAATCACTTTACTTAACCAAAGCGTTAATTTCTGTTGTAATAAATCTGAGTCAATCGGTTTCGAAAGGTAATCATCCATGCCGGCATTAAAACATTTTTCTTTATCACCCTTCATCGCATTGGCTGTCATGGCAATAATGACGGTATCTTGAGGGATCTCTGCAATGGTATTTGACCTAATTAAACGTGTCGTTTCATAGCCATCCATTTCCGGCATTTGGCAGTCCATTAACACAATATGATAAGGCTTTTCTTTCGCTTTTTTCAATAAACTAATAGCTTCGACACCATTATTGGCAATATCAACAGTTAAGCCCCAGGAAGAAAAAATCCCCGTCACTACCGCTTGATTAACGCGATTATCTTCGACTAATAAAATACGCGCAATATCAACATAGCGCGAGGTCCCAACAACGCCTGAAACAACCAACTTGTCACTGTCATTATTATTCCCTTGAATAGCGGCGCCAGTTTTAAGTACCGTATTAAAGGTATTATAAAGGTCAAACACAGTTACCGGTTTGGGAAAACAGGCATCAACGCCATGGCTTTCGAATAAAGCGGTATTAGCCGTTTCTTTCATTAAGACCATTAAAACAATTTTAAGCTCAGGCGCTATTTCATGACTAATTTGATTTTCATGTGCATGTTTCAGTGCCTTACTTAATTCTAAGCTATTTGCTGCCTGCAGTTGATTATCAATAATAGCAATACTAAAACTGTCTGTTTTAGTATTTTTAATAGCGGCAAGTGCCTCTACGCTCGATGTAACAGCCGTAACCTTTGCGTGCCAAGCGGTTAGTTGCCTAGTCAAAGCCAAACGGCTTGAGGTGTTTTCAATAACCAATAACACCTGTTTCGCTTTAACATCAGGGACAAGCTCTGCACTAACATTACTGCTTTGCTGTTTTAAACAAACAGTAAAATGAAACTTAGTACCTTTACCTTTATTGCTTTCAACAGTAACAGTACCGTTCATCAATTGGCATAATTGCTTCACAATTGCCAAGCCTAAACCCGTGCCGCCATATTTTCTGGTCGTTGAATTATCTACCTGTGTGAATGAATCAAATAGTTTTGCTTGTTGGTTTTTAGTGATGCCAATACCTGTATCTTCAACAGTACATTGAAAAATAAAATTGTTATTTTTTTCGATTAAAGCGGCGGTAACAATGATTTCACCCTGCTCAGTAAATTTAATCGCATTGCTGACTAAGTTCGTTAAAATTTGTTGTAAACGTGTCGGATCACCAATCACATTTCTATTACTGACTTGTTCAACATCTAAAATAAATTCTAAACCTTTCTCCTGTGCTTTGACCGCCATTGACTCAGCGATGTCAGCCAATTGTTGATGAAGATCAAAGGCGACAAATTCAATATCTAATTTACCGGCTTCAATTTTAGAAAAATCTAAAATATCATTAATTAACGTTAACAATGAATTGGCACTTGAGTGGGCCAGTGACAGATAATGTGATTGCTGAGCATCTAACTGCGTATAATTAAGTAAGCCTAGCATCCCGATCACGCCACTCATCGGCGTTCTGATCTCATGGCTCATACTTGCTAAAAATTCAGACTTTAGCTTTAACGACTCTTTTGCCATCTCTAATGCTTGCTCTTTAATTTCTTGCACATGTAATTGTTCAGTGACATCTTTATTGGTTCCAACAATACGATAAATATTACCATTATGGTCCCTCACTACTTGGGCATGTGCCTCAATATAAGCAATTAGACCATTAGATTTGACCACTCTAAAAGTGGTATTTAAATCCTTGCCGGTTTTTATTGTTTTATCTAATTGGCTTTTAACAAACTTAGCATCATCAGGATGAAGACATTTTCGCAAAATCGCATTAGGTGTTAGTTTAGTAGTGTGTTCATAACCAAACAGTTGATAAATCCGTTTATCCCAAGAAATCTCGCCCGTATTGGTATTAATGTCTAAAACGCCAATGCCTGGCGCAGTGAGGGCAAAATCTAACCGCCATGCGATTTCTTTAACGTCATTTAAGGCTTTTTCTTTATCCGCTTCTAACATGCGCTGTTCAGTTAAATCTCGTACTAAACCCGTGAAGAGTAATCCGGCTTGGGTTTTAACTCGTGTAACGACTAGATTCATCAAAAAAGTACTACCGTCTTTTCTCGCGCCTCGTAACTCATGCTTAAAATTAATATTATAATTTTTGTCTGTGACAATAGAACGGATAAAATGACTATCGAGCTTGCGGGAAAAAGGCAGTAACATTGAAAATAACTGTCCCATTACTTCTTGTTCTTGGTAACCAAATATCGCTTCTGCTGCTTTATTGAAGAAAACAATTTCCCCTGCGTCATTAACGTTAATAACAGCCTCACCAATAGAATTTAATATCGCTCGCATACGATAGGAAAGATCACGAGCTTGTATCAGCGCCCGCTCTTGACCATTAGATTGTTGTTCTAATTTTTTAAAAACCGCGTTAAAACTATTATTTAATGCCCCAATTTCATTATCTCGACTACTTGGAAATGTACCAATTTCACCGGATTCCTCATACAGATGAACAGCACGGGTAATTTCAATAATCGGTTGCATCATTTTGTTTGAAATAAAAATGATCAACATTAAGATAACTACAGCAAAAATAAGAAAGAATAAAATAGTTTGCTGTAACATTTCAGCAATTTCTAAACGGGAATGATTATCAGTATTTTGTAAAATAAAACGCAAATGATGACTATAAAGCTGCTGATACTTATTTAATAACGGCACATCAAACTGATAACCTTCAGCTGCTTTTTTTTTCAAAATAAGTGGCGCCATTACTGTGATATGACTGTTGTCATCAATACTTGTGGCCGAGTTAATTACATAAGCCAAATCATCCAATATTAATGTTAATTCGATAGATTGTTTAGGAGGTAATTGGTGCGCTAAATACTGACCTAGATCTACCTTAAGCAAGATCCTATAAGCATTTACTTTAACTGCTTTTGTCCAAAAATAAATAATTCCAGGCTGCTGACTATTGTTGTTATTGAGTTGAACGCCTGAGTTTTCAGAAGACTCTGATAACAGCGTTATGGGAAGTTCTTTAGTGTTATTAACACTTTTATTACTGCTGTGCTGCAAATAAACCGATAGATAAGGGCGTGAGGTTTGTAAGGTTTGAACAAAAGACTTTGTTAATAACGGTTGCTCGCCATTATCTGAGCTTTGTTCTGTGATTAATGTTAATAATTGCAGTTGATGTGCGATATCTTCGTATAAGTGAGCAAGACTACTGGTAATTTTATTACTTTCTGCCACTAATAACTGCTGCTCAGTTTGTAAAATGAGCGTTTCATTATTTTTATAATAAATAAAACCAATAACACAGGAAATGATTAAATATAAACTAAAGAATATGGCGGGTATTTTTAGCTTTAATGACCGAAACACAGCAGTATTTGTGTGCTCAGTAGTGTTAGTACTTTCAGTGTTATCCGTCGCTTCGATATCACTTTTGGCCATTCCATTTCCAAACAACACGTAATTTCCTTAGTTTAATAAAGCTCAGAGGGTTAAATTCCACACGCTAACAACTAAAATATTGACCAGACACTAACTTTTACAATCTGATTTTTTAAAAACTTATTATTATTTAATATTATAGAGGGAGTTTAGCTGATAGAGGTAATTAAAATGCAATGTTTTGTTATCACTATAAACGTAAATTATCTCGATATTAATTATTTAACCGATATTTATTAGAAAATTAAATAGATTCATTACTCGTTTTTTCCCATAAATAGGATGCTTCAACCAAAGTACCATTTTCAAAATAATTGACCGAATTTGATAAATGCTCAACCATTTCAATACCCCGACCGCTTAATTTCTGGCTAATACTATCAACGGCTTTACAACTAGCTCTTTTTGCCACCTCGAAGCCGTTACCACTGTCTTTAACTTTGATAACGATTTTTTCAGTATTTTTTAATTGATAGCCATCAACATAAATATCAATCACACCGGTGTTTAATAAAGCTAAACGTTGTTGTCGTTGACTAAAGTATTCGGCAAAACCTGCTGGTGAGTCTTTTAAGCTTGAGTCTAATGCTAAAATGCCGTGATCTAATGCATTGATAAATAGCTCGGTTAAAATAGTATAAACATTTTGCCAATGCTCACCGCTACCTTCAATTTCTTGGATCTGATTCATGATAATGGGAATGGGGTTAACATGTGCTAATTTTCGACCTGATAAGGTTAAACTACAAGACCAAATAGGAAGATCCGAGGTCGAAAACGTATTATGAGTTGCCACGGCAGTATCAACATGTTGTAACGATTGACTTGCCCAACCACCGCATGGCACTTCAATAATCGATAAATCGTCATCATGTGGTGTTTCTTGACAAAACGCATTGACTTGAGCGATCAAATGAGCGGCAATTTCCCCATTTTGTGCTCCTCGAACAATCGTTTCTTCTAATCTAGTCTGTTCAAACATTTCACCATTATTATTTCTCGCTTCTATTATCCCGTCACTGATCAAAATGACATTATCATCTTCTGATACCGGCTTAACCATAAGATCAATACCTGATAATAACTTGCTCATGATCCCAAGCGGAGGATGAAATGAAGAGACCGTGCTTTTAATCTTACCTTGATTATTGATGATATAAACATCAGGTAAACCCGCGTTAAAAATATATACCGATTGATCGTGTGCTGAGATGGTGACAAAAGCCGCCGCAAGAAATAAATCTGACGGCAATAGATTGTAAAGCTGGGCATTAACTTGAGAAATAATCTCATATAAAGAAAAGCCCTTTTTAGTCATCGACCGAAAGGTTTCTGCTAACGGGATAGCGCCAATTGACGATCGCAAACCATGGCCAGTAAAGTCTCCAAGTAAAACATTTACATCGCCATTAGGGCATAAAGCAGAAAGTTGAATATCACCACTAAATAACGCCGCTGCTTGTTTAACAACTTTAATACGATCTTTAGAAAAGTTTCTTGATTCAATAACGCCAGACATCAACTGCTCGGCCAATTCTGCATCTAGTTGCTGAGTCTGTTGTAAAATTTTTACTTGACTGTACAGGTCGCTGATTCGCTGAATTGATTTAATTTTTGCTTTGAATACTTCAGGAGAAAAAGGACGGGAGAGAATACCATCGCCACCGGCTTCAATACTTTCAATAAACGCTTGATCTGTATCTAAGCTGGTGATGAAAATAAGTGGCGCTAAGTTGCCGGCAGAAAGTAATTTAATTTCTCTGGCGGCTTCGTAGCCATTCATGATCGGCATATTAATATCCATCAACACGAGATCAGGTTGATGCTTAATATAAGCCGCTACTCCTTTTTTACCATCAAGGGCTGAAACAACTTGATATCCCTCTTCTTTGAGTAAGACACCTAAAAGTTTGCATTGCATTGCCGAATCATCAACTACTAATGCTAATTTACGCTCATTAGTATTAAATTCAGCCATCAGTTATGACTCTATGGAGAATAAACGATGAAATTGCGCTATTTGTAATATTTTATTAACCGTATCACTAGGCTGGTATAAAACAACGTTAGCTGAAATACTTTCGGCATGATCTTTTAATAATAAAACCATACCTAAAGCAGAACTATCCATATAAGTAGTTTTACTTAAATCTAAAACAAATTTTGAGGTTTTTTTGTCTGATTGAACATAAGATTCTCTAAACGCTTGATGTAATGAGAAATCAAAACGTTCAGCCACTTCGATAGTGACAACTAGTCCATCTTCTGAGATCTTTTTACTAATTCCCATAACTGAAACATCCTTTGAGGTATTAGACCGTTACACTGAGTTAACGCAACAATGTTAGTAATATAGTTTTATAATATAGGTAATTTTCTAATTATTTCAAGCAATTAATTACACTACACCATTTTTAAACTTTATATTAGTCACCATTAGCATGGGTACAATTAAGGCATTGCAATACTTAGTCTTCGAAATCAGTTTCTTGCAGGCCGCCAGACTTTTTCTTTCTGATTGGCATAATGCCAGCATCATCAACAACAAACTTAGTTTGTTTTTTAACTTTGTTGATTGGCTTTTTATCACCGTCATTAAGCGATTTTTTGACTGTTTTAACGGGTTTGCTCTTAACTTTAATTTTCGGTTTTAAACCCGAGAATTTAGCTTTTAGTCCTTCAATGGCATCAAAAGTAAAGGTTGTTTGTAAAAAAGCTTCAATGTTTTTAAAGCTTAACCAGTCTTTCGCGCCAACAAATGATATCGCTTCGCCTAAGTTACCAGCGCGGCCTGTACGGCCAATACGGTGGACAAATTCTTCGCAATGTTTTGGCAAATCAAAATTAATGACATGTGAAACATTTACAAGGTCTAAGCCGCGAGAAGCTAAATCAGTAGTAACTAATATTTTCTGAAAGCCTTTACTAAAGCTCTCCATAATTTGATTACGCTGACTTTGATTTAAATTACCACTAAGCGCGGCAGTACTTAAACCCGCCTCGGCTAATTTTTCCGCAATACGGTTGGTATCTTCTCTTGTTGCAGTAAAAATAATTATTTGCTGATAAGTCTCAGTCGCTATTATCTGCTCAAGTAACTTTTCTTTATGCGTTAAGCTATCGGCAAAATAAAACCGTTTAGTAATATCTTTATGCTCAGTATACGCATGCCCTATGGCAATACGTTTTGGGCTTTTCAGTAATTTAAGGGCAAACTCATTCACTTGAGCATGATCTAACGTTGCTGAAAACATTAACGTTTGGCGCTTACGGTGATCGGCAGCTTGGTTAATCTTGGTCAATTGCTCTGAAAAACCTAAATCTAACATCCGATCTGCTTCGTCTAGAATAAGTAGTTCAAGCCCCTTTAAATAAAAGTGGCCCTGATCAAGATGGTCAGCTAAACGTCCAGGTGAAGCGACAATAAAATGCGGGTCTTTTTCAAGTGTTTTTACCTGATCGTTAAAGTTTTCACCACCGAGTATCAGCACCGCTTTAAATTGAGTATTGGCAGTAAATAACCGTAATTGTGTAAAAACCTGTTTAGCTAATTCACGGGTTGGCGTTAAGATCACAACACGCGGATCACGCTTTGATAATGAACGGTTTTTCATTAACCGCTGCAATGCTGGTAAAATAAACGCTAAGGTTTTCCCTGAGCCGGTTTTAGATGATGCAATCAAATCATGCCCAGACATAGCTGCAGGGATAGCTTGTTGCTGAATTTCAGTTGGTTCAGTAAAGCCTAAGTGTTCAATGGTGGCTTGTAGTTTTCTATCTAAACCAAAGTCTGTAAATTCCAAATTCAACTCCAAAGTATATGTAATAAAATACTATTGCTTAACAATAGCTAAAAACTAAAAATAAACCGAATAAATATGCCTTCGGTTAATACGCTTGTTAGCTTAAATACTAACAAGCGTCAAAAATGCTAGCTATTGGCAATACGCTCAGCGATAACCGCTAATGCCATATCAATACGAGCCAGTACTTTCTCTTTTGGTAACAAGGCTAAGGTAATATCCAAAGATGGAGAATTACCAGCGCCAGTAGCAGCAACACGTAATGGCATACCAACTTTACCCATACCAACCTCTAATTGTTTTGCGGTCGCATTAATTTGCTCATGAATAGCTTCTGCAGTCCACTGTGATAAACTTGCCAATTTTTCTTTCACAACTTCTAAAGGTTGTTGCGCAACTGGACGTAAATGTTTTTTCGCTGCCGCAGCATCAAATTCTGTAAAGTCTTGGTAAAAATAACTTGAGATTTGCGCCATTTCTTTTAATGTTTTCACGCGATCGGCTTGCACTTTAACAATATCAGCTAATGTCGGACCATTGTCAGTGTTAATCCCTTGATCTGCCATATGCCAAGCAAGATGTTCTGCAACATAACTTGGATCAAGGGATTTCATATAATGCTGATTAACCCAAATAAGTTTATCGGTATTAAATGCCGATGGTGCGCGGTTACAACCGGTTAAATCAAAGAGTTCAATCATTTCTTCACGAGAGAAGATTTCTTGATCGCCATGTGACCAACCTAAACGGACTAAATAATTAAGTAATGCTTCAGGTAAGTAGCCATCATCACGATATTGCATAACACTCACCGCACCATGACGTTTTGATAAACGTTTGCCGTCATCACCTAAAATCATAGGTATATGGGCATATTCTGGTAATGGTGCACCAAGCGCTTTTAAAATATTAATTTGTCTTGGGGTATTGTTAACGTGATCGTCGCCGCGCACAACATGGGTAACGCCCATATCCCAATCATCGACGACTACGGTTAAATTATAAGTAGGAGAACCATCAGAGCGCGCTAAAATTAAATCATCTAATTCTGCGTTAGCAATGGTAATGTCACCTTTAACAATATCATTAATTACAACGTTACCGTCTAATGGATTTTTAAAGCGAATGACAAACGGTTTGTCTTCAGGATGATCGGTTCGGTCACGCCATAAACCATTGTATTTTTCTTTTTCACCTTTCTCGCGCGCTTCTTCACGCATTACTTCAACTTCTTCTTGCGTTGAATAACAGCGATAAGCATTACCTGAAGCTAAAAGCTCAGCGATAACTTCTTTGTAACGGTCAAAACGCTGAGTTTGAAAATATGGGCCTTTATTCCACGCTAAATTTAGCCAAGTCATACCGTCCATAATCGCATCAACTGATGCTTGGGTAGAACGTTCTAAATCAGTATCTTCGATGCGAAGAATAAAATCTCCGCCATTTTTTTGCGCATATAGCCAGCTATATAAAGCGGTACGGGCACCACCAACATGTAAATAGCCAGTAGGACTTGGAGCAAATCGAGTTGTTAACGTCATATTATTCTCATCAACGTGAGTATCACTAACTGCAATACAAATTATAAGGGAAAAAATTTGGCGGTATTTTATCAGGCATACGTCTTGAATACATCTATTGCACTAAAAGATATTCGGAAAAGAATAATTATTAGCCAGAGCGCTCAAAATTAAAGCAAACAAACAAAAACATTAAAAAAAATATAATAAAAAGCAGCTTATGTGTTGACAGGTTTTTGCATCTCCCTATAATACGCACCCACAGAGACGGACGATTAGCTCAGTTGGGAGAGCACCGCCCTTACAAGGCGGGGGTCACTGGTTCAAGCCCAGTATCGTCCACCACTTCTGCATTATTTAATGTGCAAGTGTTGCTTTACTTAAAGGCTCTGTATTAAATAAATTGGACGATTAGCTCAGTTGGGAGAGCACCGCCCTTACAAGGCGGGGGTCACTGGTTCAAGCCCAGTATCGTCCACCACTT
>JBPOFN010000071.1:0-11981 GCA_051251725.1 Thalassotalea sp.
TGGAGCGGCTAACGAGACTCGAACTCGTGACATCTTCGTTGGCAACGAAGTGCTCTACCAGCTGAGCTACAGCCGCTAAATTATTCTGCTGCGATAAATCGCATTAACCTTTCTATCTACACTTTTCAAAGTGAAATGGTACCCGGAGCCGGACTTGAACCGGCACGCTTATTCAGCGAGGGATTTTAAATCCCTTGTGTCTACCAATTCCACCACCCGGGCAAAATGGAGGCGGGTCCCGGAATCGAACCGAGATCCACGGATTTGCAATCCGCTGCATAGCCATTCTGCCAACCCGCCGTATTTCAACTTTGAACTGGGTGTATTCCTTTAGAATTTGGAGCGGCTAACGAGACTCGAACTCGTGACATCTTCGTTGGCAACGAAGTGCTCTACCAGCTGAGCTACAGCCGCTTCACCAATTGACTCCCTGTCAACTGGGGACGCATTCTACATTGATATATTCCCGAGTCAACCATTTAATATCAAAAAAATATCAAGTGGTTAAAAAGCAGCTAATCTGCTGTTTTTTTCACTTATTTGAGTATTTATTGATTAATTGTTAGCTTTTAATTCGGGCCAAGCTGCTTTGAAATACTCAATCATCGACCAAACCGTTAACACAGTTGCGATTGCGTAAAATATATATGCGGCATAATTAATCACTTCATGCGGAAGATAAAAAAGAAGTAATGGAATTTCGTAATCCGGCTGCCAAATTAAGCCCATAATGCCCAACATTTGTAATGCTGTTTTCCATTTACCTAAATTTGAAACCGCAATAACATTACGACTCCCCTTAGATGACATAAATTCTCGTAAGGCACTAATAAATATTTCTCGCGAGATCATAATGGCCGCAGGAATGGTGATATACCACACTTGATAATCTTGAATTAACATAGCTAAAGCACAAACTACCATTAATTTATCAGCTACTGGATCGATAAACGCACCAAAGGCCGAAGACAAGTTCATTTTACGCGCTAAATAGCCGTCCAAGGCATCACTTACTGACGCAACCCAAAACACGGCAAAAGCGCCAAAATGGCTCCATGTGATAGGTAAGTAAAAAACAATCACAAACACTGGGATCAAAATGATCCTAAACATAGTAATTTGATTTGGAAGAGTCCACATATTGATACTTCTTATTATTTATTTAAGGTAATTTTACACAGGATAAGTTTTGCTTCAAATGGAAATTCAATTACTTATCGATGAATTTAACTTTACAACTATTCTTGATGAACATGATCGTAAATAATTTGCGCGAGATTATTACTGATCCCGGGTACTTTTTTCAATGTTTCTAAATCTGCTTTAATAACTTCTTGTAGGCCGCCTAAATATTTTAATAATGATTGACGTTTTTTAGCGCCAATACCTGGAATACTTTCTAACGTTGATGTCTTCGCATGTTTTTGGCGCTTAGCGCGATGGCCAGCAATAGCAAAACGATGAGACTCATCCCTGATATGCTGGATCAAATGCAGCGCCGGTGAATTATTAGGTAAATTGATGAGTTGATGACTGCCCGCTAATATTAATGTTTCTAAGCCTGGCTTTCGTGACTCACCCTTCGCAACCCCAACAAGTAATGGTATTTTATCAACCGGTAAGTCATTAAAAAAGGCTTCGGCTTTGGATAGCTGCCCTTTACCACCATCTACAAAAACGATATCAGGAAAGTTATCACTATTTATCGCTTTACCATAACGTTTATTCAAAGCAAACGCCATGGCAGCATAATCATCACCTGGGGTAATACCATGCACGTTATAACGGCGATATTCGCTTTTTAATGGCCCGTTAGGGTCAAATACCACACAGGAAGCAACCGTTTGCTGCCCCATAGTATGACTAATATCAAAACATTCTAGTCGGGCAATCTCTTTCGGTAGTTCAAATAACTGATTTAAGGCACTAAAACGCGCTTGTATCGACTCTTTATGACTATTGCGACTCATCATAGCTGTTTCTGCATTAGTACACGCAAGCTTGAGGTACTGGCCGCGTTCTTTTTTTACCGCGCTGGATAATTTAACCGAATACCCTGCCTGCTGAGTCAGTAGTTCAACAACACTTGCACTGTCGTCATTATCGAGTTGTGTCGTTAAAACAAATTCTTTCGGTATATGTCTTAAGGCGACACCTTCACCTAAATAATGTTGTGCGATAAATGCCTGAATAATATCTTGTTCGTTTGAGTCGATTGGAATACTCGGGAAGAAACTTTTACTCCCCAATATTTTTGTTTCTCTAACATATAAAACATGAATACAGACTTGGGTTTTATTGATATAAATGCCAATAATGTCTAATTCTGAAGCAAAACCACTGACCGTTTGCTGCTGCTGAACTTTACGTAACGTGCCGATTTGATCGCGATAACGCGCCGCTTTTTCAAAAGCCAGTTCGTTACTCGCTGCATCCATCTTGCCAACTAAACTTTCAATCACCGTTGATGATTTACCCCGTAAAAACAACTTGGCTAAATCGACTTGCTCTTGATAATCAGGCGTTGATATTTTATCAACACAAGGCGCTGAACATCGCCCTAACTGATATTGTAAACAAGGGCGAGACCGAGCGCGATAATAGCTATCTTCACATTGACGAATAGGAAACAACTTTTGCATTAAACGTAAACTTTCCCAAACGGCACCAACCGTGCTGTATGGGCCAAAATATTCACCTTTAATTTTTTTACCGCCGCGGTGCACCCCCAATTTAGGGTGTTTATGATCCGTCATTAAAATATAAGGGTAAGATTTATCATCACGTAATAAAATATTATATTTCGGCTGATATTTTTTAATGTAATTATTTTCGAGAATTAACGCGTCAGACTCAGTGTGCGTAACCGTGACATCAATAGTCATGATCTGCTTAACCAGCACTCGAGTTTTCGTGCTGCCAACATCTTTGCGAAAATAGCTCGCTAACCGCTTTTTCAGATCTTTAGCTTTGCCGACATAAATCACCACGCCTTTATCGTCATACATACGATAAACGCCCGGCTGTTGGGTGACAGAATTTAAAAACGCTTGATGATCAAAATTGTTGTCATTAAGCGCTGAAGTTTTGTTATTCAAGATATTGATTCACTACTGCTATAATTTAAGTTGATTTATGGCTTAAACTACAGCTTTTCGGTGTTTAACATGCCATGTCGAATAGCAAGATGAGTAAGTTCCACGTCGTTAGAAATATTGAGTTTTTCAAACATTCGATAACGGTAACTGTTGATGGTTTTAGTGCTTAGCATAAGCTGCTCTGAAATATCAGGAACTTTTTCGCCGCGAGTTACCATCATCATGATCTGTAGCTCACGTTCTGATAATGAGTTAAAAGGGTTTTCATCGGCAGATTTAAATTGGCTTAAGGCCATTTGCTGAGCAACTTCAGCAGTTAAATAACGTTGACCGCTATTAACAGCGCGAATAGCGTTAATCATTTCGTCAGAGCCTGTACCTTTTGACAAATACCCCGCCGCTCCCATTTGCATCACTTTGGTCGGAATCGGGTCTTCGGTATGTACGGTTAGTACAATAACCTTGGTATCAGGCGCGTATCTTAATATTTTTTTCGTCGCTTCCAAGCCGCCAATACCTGGCATATTCATATCCATCAGTACAACATCAGGCTCTTGTTTACGACAAAAAGCAACCGCATCTTCACCGGTGCCAACCTCGCCAATGACCTTAATACCTTTGACATCTTCTAATAGACGTTTGATACCTGATCTAACCAATTCATGGTCATCAACTAATAAAACATTGATCAATGTTTTCTCACTTTTTATTGTTGTTTTCACTACTATTCAGAATACTAGATCCTTGTTAGCAATGAAATAATATTGATAGCTAAACGCGCATAAACTTACATTACAGTTTATTTTTATTGAGCCAACTATTTAATAAACCAATTTGGCCATTTTTATAAGCTGCATAAGTTAAACGTACAGCGTTACTTAAAATAACACTGTCATTCCAATTGGTTTGCTCTGCAATAAGTTGATAGCATTTTTGCGCTTCTGGGCTTAAGTAACCTCGGTGTTCTTTTCGACCTGAAGCTTTTTGTCTATCGCGGTAGCGTTGCTGTTTTTCGGCATTTGTTAACGGTTTTTTCTTATCGGTCATATTGATCCCTACTAAATTGAAATAATAGTTACGCATAACCTAAAAAAAAGCAAGATATTTCACTACTCAGACTTGTTTAGTGTACAAGTGTTCGCTAAAGTAGCGCCCATAAAATTTAACTGATTAAGTGAAGTTTCATGGAACAACAAAATTCTTATACGAAAGAAGAATTAATTCAATGTGGTAATGGCGAATTATTTGGTGAAGGCAACTGTCGTTTACCCGTAGACAATATGCTTATGATGGACCGCATCGTAACAATTAATGACGATGGCGGCACGCACGGCAAAGGTAAAATTGTTGCTGAATTAGATATAACACCTGATTTATGGTTTTTTGATTGTCACTTTAAAGGCGACCCTGTAATGCCGGGTTGTTTAGGCTTAGATGCTATGTGGCAATTAGTCGGCTTCTTTTTAGGTTGGTCTGGTGGACCAGGATTTGGCCGTGCATTAGGTGTCGGCGAAGTTAAATTTACCGGTCAAATTTTACCGACCTCAAAGAAAGTAACTTTTGAACTTGATTTAAAACGTGTAATAAAACGTAAGTTATATATGGGCATTGCTGATGGTAGCGTGGCAGTAGATGGTAAAGTAATTTACGTAGCAAAAGACTTAAAAGTTGGATTATTTACTGATACTTCTGCTTTTTAATTTTGTACTCGATAGCCCTAACCTATTTTAGGGCTATCGATATTTATTTTATTTAACTAACCCTTCTTGTCTATCAGTGATAGCTTCGCGCCAGCCTCCTAACCATTCTGATTTTACTTCTAAACTACTATATGGACAGTCTTCCTTAGAACGACCTGCTATACCTGCTTGATACCCTTTAGAATGCGCTCTGTCTTGTCGATCGCGCTTTTGCCTTTTCATCATATAATAACTCTCCAAATAAGCTTTATTGACTTGCCTAAACTACGCTAACACTTGGTATTAAAGCTGCGTAGGTCACAAGTTCGAGGGAGATCACATTTATCGTGACCCTTTAACAAATAGCCAATTGATTAAATAATAGCAAGGCGATAACAGCTCGAAATATTAAGCTATTGAATGCTGACAGAATTTATTTTGTTATAGAAACAAAAAAGCGCCCTCATGGACGCTTTCAAATATTTACTCATTGCGAAACTTAACTTTTACGACGTTTTAAAGAAATCAGCGTTAGTAAGCATAGTGATAGCCAAGTTAGTGATGCTCCTTGTCGCTCTATTAACTTACCTTCTTCTGAGTCACAGTTAACAATTTCGCCAGCAATAGGCGTTAATTTAACAGCTTGAATAATATCTTCTTTTAACGGGTTACCATCAGTATCAAGCACTAACTCACCAATTGCATTACGACGTGGTACTTTTGTCAATGCCGTGGCTGTGATCTCATTTAAGTCGTTAATATCTTGTGCTTCAATAATTTCATAACCGCTATTACACGCTAAAAAGTCATTTAAATTAGTAAAAGTGTCGGTATTGATATCATACAAAAAAGCATTTCGACGTCTTGGATTCGTTGTATTTAAAACTCCTCCATCAGTATGACGCTCAATTTCACCTTCGCCAACAATAAAGCCGTTTTCATTAATTGCTGTTGCTTTACTTGATGAACCTTTAAAAAAATCATCCGGGAAAGTAAGTTCTAAATTGGTGTCGTCAGTATTAACATGGAAAAACTTAGTACGGTAAACACCATTCACCAATTTAGTAACATGGCCAATCGCAATACCGGCATCATTAATATCAGTCAATTTAGAGTTATATAACTCACTATGAATTGGTGTTAAGTCGATTAACTCACCATCTTTGAAAATAACGGCAAATTCACCCACTGATTCATTAACCGCAGGGTTAGTTTCTTCTTCATCGCGCCAACCGGTTGAATAACCAACTGCAACTTCTGAACTGTTGATTGCCACAGCAGTGCTTGAGTGATAACGAATGTCGTCAACATGTGGTGTTATTAATAAACCTAATATTTCTTCGTCGATCATATTACCATTATCATCAAACTTCCATTTCATCGCGTTTAAATAATAAAGGCTTTGTCTAAAACTTTGAATACATTCAATTTGCTCAACAACGTTTATGCTTGCACTTTTACAGCCAGACTTTTCATTCTCATCGATAACACCGTTTTCATTATCGTCGCTACCGGTGCCATTATATTCGATAACGTTAAGGGATGCTTCATGATAACCAGTACTAGCGAAACCAACAGCAACTTGAGTACCGTCAACATCCGCCATCGATAAAATAGAAGAAATGCCACCGTACAAGTTAAGCGGCGCCTCGACTGGAATAATAGTGTTACCTTGGTCAATACTAATAAAGGCTTTAAGATCAAAAACACTTAACCATTTTACCTTTTCAAGGATTACAACATTACCGTCAGTATCAAAACCACTTTCAGAATAAGTATAAGGCAGTGAAGGAGCAGTACCGCTACCATAAAACCAACCGTTGGCAGTGATCCCTTCAACGTAATCTTTTGTCGAGTTAGTTAATTCTGGGAATTGTAAAGAAAACGATTCATCCCAAATATTAATTTTAACTGGCACTGCGCCCGGCGCAGAAGAATAAAAGGCTGAATTACCACTAACTTTCTGATAACTAAGATCACCCGCTTTACTTTGCAAATAACGAATAACCCAGGCCAAATCATTACCGCTTGGCTCGCCGGCTAATAAGGCTTCTACATCTTCGATTGGCTGAAGACCAAAAGCAAAGTTGGTACCCGTTAGAGAAAGGTTGATGATATTAATAATGTCTTGAGCGGTAAAAAACTCAAAAATAACCGGGAAGTTATACTGCTCAGTAGCAGAAATTATAAACTCTTGGCTATTACCATTTTGAACCTGACCATAACTATATTCATGAGAAGATAAGTCAGAAATTGGTTCTACTTTATAAGTAGCAGCGCTTACGGTACTGATACTTAAAGTGCTAGAAATAACACTTAATGCTAATAATGATTTTAAATATTTTTTCATTTAACTACTAAACTCTACTTATACGAGATATCACGTGATTAATTGTTTTTAATTTATGATAATTCATCTAATTGTTGCCAACGGGTAAATGCATTGTCGAGTTCTGACTCTGCTTTTTCCAGCTGGTTCAATATTTTTTGAGTAAATGCTGATTCTTGTGAGAAGAAGTCCGATTGATTGACTTTTTCTTGCAATTCAGCAAGTTGATTTTCTAATTTATCAATTTGTGCTGGCAAGGATTCAAGCTCTTGCTGCTCTTTATATGATAATTTCTTTTTTGGCGCCGCTGGTGGTTTTACTTGTTTACTTACCGCTGCGCTTTCATTTGTGCCGTTTTTCTTTTCAGTCGACTGATTTTTAGTTTGTTTATTGATTTCTTTATTGACGGCCTGTGCAGTTTGTACTTGTTTTTCTTTGTAAGCTAAATAACGGTCGATATCATCGTAACCGCCAACAAACTGTTCTATATGACCGCTACCATCAAAATACAAACTGCTAGAAACACAGTTGTTAACAAAATCGCGATCATGGCTGACTAAAATAACAGTCCCATTATAATTAGCAACTACTTCTTCAAGTAATTCTAAAGTTTCTATATCAAGATCATTGGTCGGCTCATCGAGAATAAGCAAGTTACTTGGACGTAAAAATAAGCGTGCTAATAACAAACGATTTTTTTCACCTCCAGATAATGCTCTAACAGGTGTGCGAGCGCGCTTAGGGCTGAATAAGAAGTCTTGTAAATAACCCAACACATGACGTGTTCGGCCATTAACCGTTACTTCTTGTTTACCGTCGGCAACAATATCTTGTACCGTTTGGTTAATATCAAGCTGTTCACGATGCTGATCGAAATACGCGGTATCAATATTAATGCCTAACTTAACTTTACCTTCATTAGGCTGCAGTTTGCCCATGATTAATTTTATTAACGTTGATTTACCAGTACCATTGGCACCAATAAATGCGACGCGATCGCCACGAGTAATTAATAAATCTAAGTTATTAATAATTTTCTTATCTTCAAAAGCCACAAATAATTCTGAGCCTTCAAAGACAATTTTACCTGAGCGTTCACCAGTAGATACGTTGATATCACCTTGTTTCTTCACATCTCTGCGAGCTGAACGTTCTAAACGTAATTTTTCTAAAGCACGAACTCTGCCTTCATTACGTGTACGTCTGGCTTTAATGCCTTGACGGATCCAAACTTCTTCTTCGGCTAAGCGTTTATCAAACAGTGCGTTTTGCTGATCTTCGACTTGTAAATCGTGTTCTTTTTGGGCGATGTACTCGTCATAATTACCTGGATACGATTTTAAAATACCGCGATCTAAATCAACAATACGTGTAGCTAAGGAACGAATAAACGCCCTATCATGGCTAATAAAAACGATGGTGCCGGTATAGTTTTTCAAGAACTGCTCTAACCACAGCACACTTGCAATATCTAAATGGTTAGTCGGTTCATCTAGTAATAACACGTTAGGATCAGTCACTAACGTTTTCGCCAATGCTAATTTACGTAACCAACCACCAGATAGATCTTGAATGTTATCTTCAGCATTTAATTTTAACGTACTTAATACTTGTTCAATACGCTGCTCATCTTGCCAAGCATTCGCTTGCTCAAGCTTTTGTTGCACGTCAGCTAATTTATTTAAATTAATTTCACTTGGATCTTCAGTCACCAGTGAAATTAAATGATGATAGTCTTGTAATAACTTGGCGTTTTTTGACACGCCTTGGGCAACATAATCAAAAACTGTCGATTCAAAAGACTCTGGCGGATCTTGTTCTAAAATACCTAAACGAACATTGCCTGAGATTAATAAGCTACCGTCGTCTAAACTCTGGCGTTCCATTAACACTTTTAATAATGACGATTTTCCGGCGCCATTTTTACCGACTAAACAAACGCGTTCGCCCAGCTGAATACTTAGTTCAGCTTTGTTTAATATATGATCTTCGCCAAAAGCTAATTCCGCTTGGGCTATTCTAATTAATTCCATGTTTACGACTTCTCTTTAATACTGTGCGTAATTTTATGTAGCTGTTTAACTTGTTCTAAGTTAAACGGCCAAAACAATTTATTGTCGGTGTGGGTGATATCGGTACGTTCAAGTACCGGAATATGCACACCATATAATTTCACTAAGTTTTCATCTTCAACTATATCAATCACAGTTAATGTTTCAGCCAACAGCGGTAAACAAATAGCTAAAGCTTCTTCACATAAATGGCAACCATCAGAACTGTATAAAATATAACTTTGGCTCATAAAAATGACCTTATAAACGGGTAATTAACCAACTGTTATGAATATGAACATTTCGCTTAAAATCGAGATCGCGGGTGGTTTCGCTCATCGCTTGCGCTTTTAAGCCAAGCGCCGTTAATGCATCATGATCCATTTTAAATTTGCGTTTATTGTTGGTGAAAATAATTTCGCCATTTTCAGCCATCGCAGTTTTTGCATCTGTTAAAACATTTAAATAATCTCTTTGTACATCAAAGCTATCTTCCATGCGTTTAGAATTAGAAAATGTTGGAGGGTCAATAAAAACAACATCAAAAAGTTGTTTGTTTTTCTTTAACCAATCTAAGCAATCTGCTTGAATAAATTGATATTTTTCACCTGACAACTTATTCAAGGCAAAGTTTTCTTCTGCCCAAGTTAAATAGGTTTTAGACATATCAACCGTAGTTACTGTAGCAGCGCCATGTAAAGCCGCTTGCACAGAAACAGAGCCGGTATAAGCGAATAGGTTTAATAAGCTTTTATTTTTTGCCCGTTGCGCTACTATTTGACGTGTTTTACGATGATCTAAAAACAAACCTGTGTCTAAATACTGCCAAAGATTCACTTTTAATTTAGCGCCGTACTCTTGCACTATCATTGACTGATCAGTTTGTTCTAATTTCTGATACTGATTAGTGCCTTTTTGTTTTTGGCGCGTTTTTAATACTACTTTACTGGTTGAAATATTTAACACTTTCGGTGCCCAATAAATCACTTCTTGAATACGTTTAGCAACAGTTTCAGGTGGAATATTACTCGGCGCGGCATATTCTTGAATCACTAAATGATCTTGGTAAATATCAAGTGCGGCGTTGTATTCAGGGATATCTCCATCATAAACGCGATAACATTCAATATTTTCACGTTTTATCCAAGCTTTTAACCCTTTCAGGTTTTTCTTTAAGCGGTTCGCAAAAGCAGAATCTTTTTGCGCAAATTCACTCGTATCTTCACTACTCGTTACTAATTGCTTTGCATCTAGGTTATACAACGCTAATTGACAATCTAATGGGCCATTCTTTAGCTTATAACGTTTAAAACTGGCTAATTTCAGTAACGAGAGTAATTCCACATTGGCAGTAAATATTGCCACCCGCCAATCAGCAAATTGCTTTTTAAAAGATTGGCCAAGAATAGCAAACGTTTCTACTAACTCAGGTAAATCACCAATCCGTTCACCATAAGGCGGGTTGAATAACATAGTTCCTGCTTGTTCAAAGCCATTTTTTAATTTATTAGCATCTCGACATTGAAAATCAATAAAATCAGCAAAACCTGCAATGCCAGCATTTTGGCGTGCAGTTTTAATCACTCGGCTGTCTAAATCAAAGCCTTGTAATTTAATCGACAAATAAGGCTTTGCCTGATTACCAACTTCTTTCGCATCTTCAATCGCTTGTTCAAATAAAGCTTCATCGTGTTCAGGCCAATAAGTAAAACCCCATTTTGCACGATCTAAACCAGGCGCTTGTTTTGCTGCCATGGAAGCCGCTTCAATTAAGATAGTGCCTGAACCACACATAGGATCTAATAATGGTTTACTGGTATCGTCTAACCAACCAGAACGAATAATCAGCGCTGCAGCTAGGTTTTCTTTTAAAGGTGCTGCGCCTGAGTCTTTACGATAGCCGCGCTGGAACAAACCACGACCAGAAAAATCGAGGAAAAAAGTCGCCTTTTGACGTAATAAACGAACTTGAAAGCTAATGTCGGTATGCAATTTATCAACCGATGGGCGTAATAGACCTTGATCACGGAAATGATCAACTAACGCATCTTTTACGGTTAAACCACCAAATTGACTGTTACGAATTTCTTCACTGTGACCAACAAAATCGATAACAAATGATTCTTGTGTACTTAAATGAGCTGACCATTCAATTTTGGCAGCCGATGCATATAAAGCTTCTTTGTTTTCAGCATCGCCCTCACCTATTTTTAACAATACCCGGGTAGCAAGCCTAGTCCATAAACATATTTTATATCCAGTTTTTAAATCCGCTTGGAAATAAACACCTTCTGGTTTTTGCACAACTTGCTCAGCCCCTAATGAGATGAGCTCGTCATAAAGTAATATTTCGATACCTGAAGATGTCAGCGCTAAAAATTGATACATGGGAAGTTTCCAAACAAATACTAATATAAGTAATAGGCCGCGATTATAAACAAAGACGCTATCGACTGATATAGAGAAACCAATAAAAGCCCTTATTTTATCTCGGCTAAAAAACAGTTCCCAGCCTAAGTTCACTGACATTTCATCAATAAACAGCATAATATGACTATATAAAAGCCAATGTGCTGATGTTTTAAGCTAACTAAAATAAACTTCACAAAACAGGTTGCAATCTAAGAGAACAATCCTTAAGATACGCCTCGTTTTCACAGCAGTGAAACATTTCCATGGTATTACGAAATAAAACTGATACTGGCTTGTTTAAACCGTTCTTATTTGATGTATTAAATAATTGAAGTTTAAACCATTCGGACGCGGGATGGAGCAGCCTGGTAGCTCGTCGGGCTCATAACCCGAAGGTCGTCAGTTCAAATCT
>JBPOFN010000072.1:0-10461 GCA_051251725.1 Thalassotalea sp.
GCTAGAGGCTTGCTGTGTGAAAAATAGTTGGCAAAATCTAGCGCCACTTAAATGCTGCATGGATGCTTTTTATTTCTACAAACCATTAACATCATATGTTTATGTTGATAATATCTTTTGGTGTGGTAATCTTAAATGATGCCTATGATAGAAACTTAATTAAAATTAAGTATCGTTAATAAGGCCAATCTAAGTGCTGCTCTCGATATTGTCAGGTAGCGCAAGTTGAATTTAATGTTAAGTAGGTAAAGTTATGTGGCTTCAAATTGTAAAAAAATTAAATCATGTGATCTTGTTGACGGTACTATTATCTTGTAGTTCGCATGCAGAAAAAGTAGATGAAATATTATCGCTTAGTTCACAAACCATTATAGGTATTGCGGAAGTGCCGACCGTACATGTTGAATTACATGTTAATAAAACAAGAGATTTACATGTTGCCTTACAAGACTTATCAACCATGCGTCCGGTTAAGACAACGATGAAACGGATAAAAAAATCAGGTAAATATCATTTTAACGTTAAAATTGAAGAGTTAAAGCCGGGTAATTATCGTTGGAATGCGTACCTAACTCCTAAAAATAAACAGTGGCAAGATCGCATTGGTAAAACTCTCTCGCAAAATATTGAAGTGATCAATGCCGCTAAATATGTCAAGGAAGTTGAGTTTTCGAAACAAGATCGAATAAAATCGGTACTGTGGCCTAAACAAATTAATGACAATAAAGAACACCTGCTGACGGTTAAATTTGATATTTCTCAACCTCGCGACCTACATATTAAATTATTAAGCAGTGAAAACTGGCAAGAATTTGGTGCTTTGAAATACACAGTTAATCAGCCGAAAGATATTGTTATGCCGTTCAATAATATCATCGATAGTTTTGAAGCAGGAAAATATGCTTGGGTTGTTTATTTAACCGATGTTGGTAGTGAAGAGCCGTTAGTGAAGAAAAAATTTGGTAAGCATTTTGAAGTCAAATCTAAGTAGCAATTAGCCCTAGATTAGGTAAGTGTTACTTATGCGCTTACCTGATGTGGTTAATAACCTCAGCGTTTGTTTAATGCGTTAGCGTTGAGTTATTAAAGTGAAGATAACAATTACTGTGAAAACTTTGATAATTCTGAACAAAACGATAACTTCAAATAAATCGATAACCCCGAATAAAACATTACCCCGACAATTGATATCAGCGAATGGACTTAAGTGACTCACGAACTATTATTCGTTTGATGAGCTGCCTTGCTTTTATTTATATTTTCTTGTACTAGATATTGGCTGATTACTCTCATTTGTTAGCGCTTTGCTTGATGATTTTTATAAATTTAAACCCTGCTATAACTTTCAGAATAACGGCTTGATATTTTTAATTAGTAACTTTTAGCTCAATTAATATACAGGTTTTACAATAAAATCACAGTGGCTTTTCAATTCCTCTAATAATTGTTAACAGTTAAAAGGGTAAAAAAACATTGCTAATATAAACATCATATGTTTATATACATCTTAATATGCTATTGTTGTTATAAGGATGAGGGGAAACTTGGTTACGTTCGCGTGACGATTATGTTTTCACTCTGAATAAATAAGTTATTCAGCAGCAACTAGCGCGTTAATAAATAATGATTGTCCCAAAGATAGCTTAGGAGTGTTTTTATGTTGAATCAATTGGCAACGGGTTTGCTGGCTGTTTGCAGTTTATTATCTGTGACCGCATGTACAGCCAACGAGCTAGCCAGCCAAACGCAAAGCCCTGCAGTCAAAAAGCAGAACGTTTTGATTTTATTCTTCGATGATATGCGTTTTGATACCTTTTCATACCGCGGCGGCCCGGTTTCAACGCCCAATATCGATGCACTTGCGACAGAAGGTACGCGTTTTGATAATGCAATGACCACAACCGGTTTATGCTCACCATCACGTGCTGCTTTGTATACAGGACGTTGGGGCCATAAAAATGGCTTGGATGACAATGTCGAGTTATACCATTCAAGACTCTCAGAGTTAGATTTATCCGAAGGTGGCTTATTAAGAAGAGCATCTGAAGCAGGTTATTTAGTTGGCCATGTCGGTAAATGGCATTTAGGCGCGCAAGGTACTAAGCTGCGCGGTGCAGAAATTGATTTAGGTCAAGGCCATGAAGCTAGAGAGCGCTTTACACGCCAGTGGACACCTTATGAAAAAGTGCCGCAAGTTAAAGGTTATTACGAAGGTAAGTTAGATAAAAATGATGAAAAACATGAATATTGGATGACGCTGCCAGGCGGTTATAAAGATACCCAAGCTTATAAAAAAGTTGTTCATGGTAAAAATATGCTTAAACAAGCGGCGAAAGATGACCGTGCATTTTTTGGCGTGATCAGCTTCAACCAACCACATCCGGCTTACCGTGTACCAGAGCCATATGCCAGCATGTTTGATCCAACAAAACTTGAATTGCCATCAAATCATATGGCGAAGCGTATCAACAAACCATTAACACAAGATGGTATTTGGTGGCCTTGGCATGATGTGGGTCATATGTCTGACTTGGATTGGCGTAAATCTCGTGCTTATTATTATGGCGCTATTGCCATGGTAGATCGCATTATTGGTGAGCTTATTAATACCGCTAAAGCAGAAGGTTTATACGAAGACTTAAATATTATCCTGATTGGCGACCAAGGCAGTATGTTAGGCGAGCACACGCTTTATGATAAAGGTCCTTATGCTTATGACGAATTAATGCGTATGCCGCTAATTATTCGTTCACCTAACCATCAGCCGCGCATTATTAATCGCCAAGTGTCGATGTTAGATATTACGCCGACCCTTGCTGAAATGATGGCTTTAAAACCTGATGGCGATGTTGATGGTCATTCGTTAATACCGTTAATGACGCAAGGTGATGCTGCTGAAGCAGGGCAAGCTGATACCGCGTTATATGCTTATGAATGGTACAACGGCGCGTGGTTTGGTATTCGCGCTATTCGTACACCAGAAATGAAATTTGTTTGGAATCCAGGAGACACGCGTGATGAATTATATGATTTACAAAAAGATCCTGGTGAAGTGACCAACTTAATTAAAAACAAAAAGTATCAGTCTCAGTTAGCCAAGATGGTGAAACTGTTAGAACAAGAGTTAATTCGTGTTGAAGATCCTTCAATTAAAGTCTTTAGACATCACATGAAAGCTTATTTATAAAAGTGGTTTAATATGAAAATTGCATGTATTCGAACTCATCATTTACGTTGTCATTTAGACAAGCCGTTTGGTTTTTCTCAGTGGTCTTATGATCAACGTAACGTTTTAGTTATAGAAATAATCTCAGATACCGGAGTCTCAGGCTGGGGCGAATGTTACGGTCCTGCCGATGTTATTCAAGCGGCAGTTGATAAATTTTATGCCCCTAGAATTTTAGGGGCAGACGCACTAGCAACGGATGCCTTATGGCACCAAATGTGGCGTTCATCATTAGATTTTGCTCGCGGCGGCGTCATGATGGCAGCCATGTCTGGTATCGACATGGCCTTATGGGACTTAAAAGGTCATGCGTTAGGGTTAAGCGTAAGTGATCTGATGGGCGGAAAATTACGTGATATCGTGCCTTGTTATGCAACCGGCATGTATTACCAAGATTTACCTGAAGATGAATTAATGCCATTGCTAATTGAAGAAGCCGTTGGTTATGCCAATGAAGGTTATCAAGCGATGAAAATTAAAGTTGGTAAAAATCCTGACTTTGATGAAAAATTCATTATCGCTTTACGTGAAGCTTTACCTAATACGCAATTAATGGCTGATTCAAACCACGGCTTTGATTTACCAGAAGCAATTCGCATTGGTAAAGTATTAGACAAATGTGGTTATAGCTGGTTTGAAGAGCCTTTATCACCAGAGCATCCTAAACTGTTTAAACAGTTACATGAGAAATTAGACTTAGCGATAGCAACGGGTGAATGTGAGCAAACACGTTGGGGTTATCAAAAGCTGATTGAAGCCGGTGGTATACAATTATTACAAGCTGATTTAGCTTATTGTGGTGGTCCAAGTGAAGCGTTAAAAATTCGCGCCCTTGCCTCTGCTAATGGTATTAACATGATCCCACATGTGTGGGGAACACAGCTTAACTTAGCGGCTGCGACGCACTTTTTGGCGACGGCATATCATGAACCTGGCCGCGCAGAAGAGCAGAAATTATTGTTAGAGTATGATCGCACTGAAAACCCTCTTCGCGATGAATTATACGAAGTGATGGTGCAAGTTGATGGCGGCGGTGCTGTTGTGCCATCGGGGACTGGGTTAGGTGTTAAAATTGATAAAACAATGTTGAAAAAATTCGACATCAATGGGACGGAAGCAAAATGAGCAACAATCAATACCAAATGCTAATTAATGGCGAACTACACAGCGCGAGCAAAAGCTTCGATGTGGTTAACCCTGCGACAGAAGAAGTGATTGCGAGTGCCCCTGATGCTGATCCTGAACATATTGAATTAGCATTAAATAGCGCAAGTACCGCGTTTAAAACGTGGTCTAAAAAATCACTAAACGAACGCGCGACACTTATTTTGGCCTACGCTGATTTATTAGAGCAACGTAAAGATGAAATCGTTGATATTTTAATTTCAGAAACCGGTAAGCCACTAGATAATGCCGAATATGACTTTGATATGTTAACTACGTGTTTACGTTTTTTCCTTGAAGAAGCGAAACGTATTGATCAGCCTGTCATTCAAGATCCCGACGGTCGCTTTCTTAATTACATTTCACGTCAGCCATTAGGTGTTGTCGTTGGCTATTTAGCTTGGAACTTTCCATTATTAAATGTTGGTTATAAATTAGGGCCAGCATTAGCTGCTGGTTGTACTGTTATTTTAAAACCAGCACAAGCAACGCCATTAGCGACCTTAAAAGTGGCTGAATTAGCAATAGAAGCCGGTATTCCAGCGGGCGTTATCAACTTTATTACCAGTGATAACTACGATATTACTGATCCATTGTTGACCAGTGATAAAACCACCATGTTTACTATGATCGGCTCTACACGAGCGGGCGTAGGCGCAATGAAAACAGCGTGTTCAAATGTGAAGCATTTCTCAGTTGAACTAGGTGGTAATGCCCCTGTTGTGGTTTATGACGACGCTGACATCAAAAAAGCGGCGCAAAGTATTGTTAATTTAAAATTTGCCAATTCAGGGCAAGTTTGTGTTTCGCCTAATCGGTGTTTAGTGCACGAGTCTGTTTATCAAGAGTTTTTAACAGAAGCTAAAGCACATGCCGAAGGTATTGTTTTAGGTGCTGGGCGCAGTGAAGGGCGCTTAATGGGGCCGATGATTAATAGTAAAGAACGTGATCGTTTGCTTGGTTTGTTGCACTTAGCAAAAATGCAAGGCGCTAAAATTGAACTTGGCGGCGAGATCCCAACAGCACCCGCTAAAGGCTATTATTTACCACCAACGATTGTTAGTAACGTCAATTTGAAAATGGATTTAGTTACTAATGAAATTTTTGGTCCGGTATTAGCGGTAATTCCATATAGCGATAAAGACGATGTGATTGCTTTAGCGAATGATAACGAATATGGCTTGTCGGCTTATGTTTATACCACTAATTTACAGCGCGGCTTGCAGGCAGCTGAGCAAATTCAAGCCGGTAGTGTTTGTATTAACGAAGTACATTATGGCGTGCATTTACCTCATGGCGGCTTAAAACAAAGTGGTGTTGGTAAAGATTGTTCTAAATACAGTCTGGAAGAATATTTCACCTTAAAACGTGTATCTATTTTAGTTAATGATTAATCGGTAGAGAAACATAAATGAAATTAACTCAATTATTTAAATTATTACCTGTGGTTTCTTTATTAGCTTGTGGTTTTAGCCAAGCAAATGAACCAACCGCTCGTCCTAATATTGTTTTTATCTTAGCGGATGACTTAGGTTATGGTGATGTTGGCTTTAACGGTGCGAAAGATATAGTAACACCTGCGTTAGACGCCTTAGCGGCACAAGGTACGGTTTTTACTTCTGCTTATGCGGCACATCCATTTTGTGGTCCAAGTCGAGCCGGGTTATTAACCGGACGTTACCCGCATAATATTGGCTCGCAGTTTAACTTACCAACCAGTGATCGCTCTGGTGGTTTAGGTATTACGACTGATGAGCAATTTATCAGTAAAACGTTGAAAAACTCAGGTTATTTTACCGGCGCTATCGGTAAGTGGCATTTAGGTGAAGATGCACAATATCACCCTAATCAACGTGGTTTTGATGAGTTTTATGGCTTTTTAAATGGCGGTCATAATTACTTTCCTGAGCAATTTGAACCTGAATATAAAGCGCAACGTGCAAAAGGTTTAAATCATGCTATTTTTCATTATTTACGTCCTTTAGAGCACAATGGTCAAGAAGTGCGTGAAACTGAATATATTACCGACGGTTTAACACGTGAAGCGGCTAGCTTTATTGAAAAAGCGGCTCAGAATAAGCAACAGCCATTTTTCTTATATTTAGCTTACAACGCGCCGCATTCCCCAATGCAAGCTAAAGAAGCTGATATGGCGATGTTTCCAAACATCAAAGACAAGAAACGTAAAATATATGCCGGTATGGTGTATGCGCTTGACCGCGGTGTTAAACGTGTTGTTGAAACATTAAAAGCAACCGGTCAATATGAAAACACCTTGATTGTGTTTATGAGTGATAATGGCGGCAAACCTAAAATGGGTGCGAGTAATGCGCCATTACAAGGGCAAAAAGGTGATGTTTTTGAAGGCGGTTCGCGTTCACCAATGTTTATGCATTGGCCAAGCAAAATACCAGCCGGTAAAACCTTTAAATATCCGGTTTCGTCGTTAGATTTATATCCAACTTTTGTTAGTTTAGCGGGCGCTGAATTACCAAAAGGTAAATTATTAGATGGCAAAAATATTTGGTCTAACATGATGACGGGCAAAGATTCACGTCAAAATGAAATGTTATATTTTATGCGTCACCGCAAAGGCTTTTCAGACTCATCAGCACGAAAAGATAATTGGAAAATCGTTAAAACCGGTCAAAATAACTGGAAGTTATTTGATATTGAAAAAGATATTGGCGAAACCAACGACCTAAGCGCTAAACATCCTAATGTGGTTAGAGAGATGGTTGCGGATATGGAAATTTGGAGTTGGGGCCATCAACCACCGCTATGGTTCCATATTTCAGAAGAAGGTTTTCAATGGCGTAAGTTTTTTATGCCGCGTTTTCATGAAACATTTAGTTTAAAATAAACTATTTACAATATTTAGCAGTAATTAAAAGAGTTACGCTTGTTTTTCTTCCATTAGAAGAATAGGGTAACTCTTTATTTTTTGTGTCGTTTAAATAAAGGTCGGCTGTGTCAAATCGATTTCAAGATATTCTTCAACAATGGTTTCCCCAAAAAGATGCCTGTCAGTGGGTATTAGCAACAATTATTGAAACCAAAGGCTCTGCTTATCGTAAAGCGGGCGCAAAAATGATGATCAATAGTTTTGGTAAAAGCTTTGGTTTATTAAGTGGTGGCTGCCTTGAAGCCGATCTTATGCGCCAAGCACAAAAATGTTGGTTAACCGGTAATAATCATTTTGTTTGTTACGACATGCAAGACGAGAGCGATATCGCATGGCAATTAGGGATTGGCTGCGGCGGTATGGTGCGGGTTTTATTACAGCCTATCGATGAAGAAAACAATTACCTACAGCTAATCGATGTTTATCAGCGCCTTGAACAAAACCAAACCAGCTATTATAGCCAAACGTTACTGAGTGACACGCCGATCAATCAATTGGCCGGTGATTTAACCCTTGCTGATGAACTTTACCGAACTAAAAACGCTTGTGCGAATACTCAAGCTTTTGTTAGCGTTATTAAACCACGGCCTAAATTAGTTATTTTTGGTGGTGGCAGCGATGCCTTACCGCTGGTAAATATGGCAAAAGAACTTGGCTGGTATACAACATTAATTGATAGCCGAACGAATTACGCTCGACCGGCATATTTTAAAAATGCGGATGTCATCATCAAACAGCCTTATGAGCAATTATTGGATAATGGATTTATTCACCAAGCCGATAGTATTATTGTCATGAACCATAACTTAACCCTTGATGCGCAAGCATTAACAGCCAGTGCAGCTAGTCAATGTCAATTTATTGGGTTGTTAGGCCCTAATCACCGCACAGAGCGTGTTTTTGAATTAACGACACTTGAAGATAGAAGTTTAGCAGGGCGCCTGTTAAATCCAGTTGGGCTTGATTTAGGTGGTGAGTTACCAGAGTCGATTGCGTTAGCTATTTTAGCGCAAGCACATGCCTTTATAGAAAAGGGCACTACGATATCGATAATGGAAAAACTGAAACGGATTAATAATGTCTGATGTCGTGGGCGTACAGCGAGCGTAATTAATTATTTAACTCAGTAGTGCTAGCGCTGATACCTTGAGCCGCTAGCTTCACTGCTTTCTCCAATCTTGTATGTCTGTAGACCCGCAGCGAAGCGGATATAAACAGTGTTATTAGTTCGGTATTAAAACCTAGGTATTAAAAGTTAGATATTAACCGCTTTCAAGGTGTTCGGTTTTATTTGACTAATCACTTCTTTCAGCGCCGCTGTCAGTAACTCAGTATCGTGGTGGTGCGGTTTCTCTTTATTTGATAAGGGCTTATTAACAACTTTAAGCCTTGACGAGCTAACGCCATCCTCTGCAAGCACACAATCAATGGGTAAACAGCCAATGTTGCTTTCTATCCATGATAATTTTTCGTCTAAAATTAAACTGGCCGCAGGGCTTTGCTCTGGCACTACGTTTTCAATAAAAATACAATAACCTTTGCGATTATTTAAGGCGTTGGAAATATCTCTTACTAAGAGCGGCGGGATAACACTCGTTAAAAAGCTACCCGGTCCTAAAAGGATTAAATCTGCTTGTTCAATCGCCTTTAAACATTGTTTTGGTGGCTTTACTAACGGCGCTAACATTAAATTCTCAGGCATGACTGGCATTTTATCGACAGATAATTCACCCACTCGACAACGACCTTTAGGATAAAACGCCATTAAATCGGTTGGCTCTTCACTCATAGGGTAAACTGGAGGTTTAATGCGTAATAATCGGCGCACCAGTTTAATTGACTCTATTGGGCGCGATTGAATTTGTCCCAAACCATAAAGGATCAGGTTACCTAAATTATGACCGCCTAACTCATCACCACCATCAAAGCGGAAGTTAAATAGCTGGCTGCCAATAGAATCGTTATCGATAAGCTCTGTTAAGCAATTTCTCAGGTCGCCCCATGCAATAGTACTACTGCGCTTTCTAAGTCGCCCTGTAGAGCCACCATTGTCTGTTGTTGTTACAATACCGGTTAGTTGATCGCCAAGAAAGGAAAGTGTTGATAACACCTTACCTAAACCGTGACCGCCGCCAATAGCAACAATATTAAGAGACTCTAATTGCATAGATGAATAAACATATATCTAAATAAAAGCTAACTTTACTTATAATTAAGCGAAAAATAAAGTGCGCTGGCAGTTATTTACTAGGTTTGGCTATATCGTTACTCAGTTAAATTATTATTAGGCTAACAAGTTGTTGATTAAAAGCGATTAAAATTGTTGGAGCAGGGGATAGTGTTTTCTTTTCACTAAGCGATCTTTAATTAAGGATTATCGGCTAGATAACTGGCTGATTAAATAAAAAATAATCAACTTGATGGTTAAATAATCACTTAACAAAATATCCTTAAAAAAATGCTAGTTTATTTAAATAAAGGGTTGACAGTAAGCAGGGGTCTGCTTAGAATGCGCCTCGCTTTCAAAGAGTAGTTCTACTAACTTTTGAAAGCCATTTGGTAACGACTAGGCCCGTTTATCAAATATAGCTTGGGGCTATAGCTCAGCTGGGAGAGCGCTTCGCTGGCAGCGAAGAGGTCTGCGGTTCGATCCCGCATAGCTCCACCATCTTTAGCTTAGGTTTTAAAGTTAAAGAAAGAATTTTGTATTTGGTGTTTTATTGATTTAATTAATATTAACACCTGATGCTAAAACAGTAAGTCAATGACTTGCTAACAAGTTTTAGTGTCCCTATCGTCTAGAGGCCTAGGACACCGCCCTTTCACGGCGGTAACAGGGGTTCGAATCCCCTTAGGGATGCCACTTTTTTAGGTAGTTGGATTCTAGGTCATTCAACAGCCTTTGGTTTAGTAAAACCAAGAATATGATGCAGAAGAAGCATCTTGGTATTAATCGTTAGCAATAACTTTTGTATTGAGTAATTCTTTTGTTTGTACACCAATTAGTTTTTAGTGATAGCGCAAGTTTGATTTTTCAAATGAAACGTTTATTCCTGAAACAGTAAATCTTTGATTTACTAACTAGTTTTGTGTCCCTATCGTCTAGAGGCCTAGGACACCGCCCTTTCACGGCGGTAACAGGGGTTCGAATCCCCTTAGGGATGCC
>JBPOFN010000073.1:0-9905 GCA_051251725.1 Thalassotalea sp.
GTTTACATTTTATTTATGTAGAAAGAAGGGCTTTACTCTTGTTTAAACAAGGTCTTTTTCTTTCTAATAAGCTGTTATGTGGCTTCCAGCATTCAAAAATTAATTGTTGTTTTAGTTTGGATGAAGTTTTAAAGTAAGTCGCATAAATCAGGTGTTAAACTTTTAAATTCAGGGATTGAATTCACATCATGTATTCTTTTCTTTATTAAATTTTCAGGTTTAATTAATCAATTCACGTTGTGTGTTTTTCTTAAACTTTTTGGTAAAAGCGGTAAACCGCCCAAGTTTAGGTTTTACACATAACAAGTTGCTCAACAGGACAAAATACAGTTTGCTCGGCTCGTACCTCGCCAATTTTAGCAAACGGTATTTTGCCCATTAGCAAAGCGTTAGGGTGTATGAAAAAATTTGGCGTAACATTCTTAATATGGGTGACACTTTTCATAATTCTTCATGAATTTATGAGGTTTCGATATATTCTAAT
Source organism: Thalassotalea sp. (assembly GCA_051251725.1). GTDB lineage: Bacteria > Pseudomonadota > Gammaproteobacteria > Enterobacterales > Alteromonadaceae > JALZUE01. Next base: position 485 of record JBPOFN010000073.1, read on the forward strand.
AGAGTCAATTTACCCAATAGCAGATGTTGGTCCCGACACTACTCGTGTGTGGCTTTTATTAATCTCCGGTTCAATTTTACATCTAGTTTCAGGTGGGGCTTTGAAGGTTTTAATTAAATCTACTTCCAACTCTGGGCTCTTAGGATTAGCATTGGGAATTTCAGGGGTTTCTCTAGATCTCTATACAGGCTCTCCATTAGTCAGCTATATGACTAGTCATCCTGACAATATAGATTTTTTATTAATGTATGGTCCACTATTGTCTCCCTTTATTTTTATCCCAATGGGAATATATTCAGTTACTGTAATGCAAAAATATAGACAAAAGAGTATGGTGAATTAACACCCTAACAAGTCATTCAAAAGGACAAAAAACAGTTTGCTTTTGCTCCTTCGTCGCTTATTTTAGCAAACTATTTTTTGCCTCTTAATGAGGCGTTAGGTGTTTTTTCTTTATGTTTATTGTTGTTTTAAATTGGCTTTGAATTTAAAGTATTGTGCTTTCTTTACAAGGTTAAACTTTTAAGTTGTTAACCTTGTGTTTTATCAAAATTCGGTGATTAAGGAAAAATCATTAACCCTGGTGAAAAGGACTTTTCAAATCAAGTATTCTTTTCTCGGTTAAACTTTCCAATATCACTGTAAGTTATAATTTTATGTCTTGTTAAGTCATTAGGTTTTAGCGGTAAACCGCGCCAGTATTGCTCTACCACCTAACAAGTCATTCAAGCAGGACAAAAAACAGTTTGCTTTTGCTCCTTCGTCGCCAATTTTAGCAAACTATTTTTTGCCTCTTAATGAGGCGTTATAAGCCAATGAGAGTTCGGCATGAATGAAAAGCCTTGGGTAAAAATCAATAGTGAAACTTATGTTGATTGCATTGTAGGGAATAAGGCAGGATTAAACGCTTTAAAATCCTCAATTGATCAAGCACTAATTGAGGAAAACTCTAAAGTAGAAGCATTACTGAAAGCTGATTTTAATTCAGTTGTGTTAACTGATGATAAATGGGATGAAACTGAATCTACCGAAGCACCATGGTGGCAAGTGCTTTCATTCAAAGCTTTATTGGGTTTATGGTTAGTGTTACTGCCAGCATATGCGCTGTATAAGCTAGTTATTGAGTAGTTGGCTTATAACAAGCAATTCAACAAGGACAAAAAACAGTTGGCTTTTTGTTCACTACGTTCACTTATTTTAGCCAACCATTTTTTGCCTGTTAATATGGGCGTTAGCTTTCACATCAAATCGGGTCACAAAATGGAATTTAAATCACATAAAGTCATCGTAGAGTCAGAAAACCCTTTCAAAAACGACCGATTAAACCGTAAACCTCATGTTGATAATTTTACAAATTTATTGGAAAACATAAGTTCACCTATAGTCTTATCGGTAAATGCTCCTTGGGGGCAAGGAAAAACAACATTCTTAGAAATGTTGCATGCACAATTACAAAATAATGATCATAACTCTATCTATTTTAGTGCTTGGGAAACCGACTTTGCTAGTGACCCTTTACAGGCTTTTCTAGGTGAAATAAACGAAAAAATAAAAGCATTAATTAGTGGTGATGAAGAGAAAAACAAAGCTTGGGAAACCACAAAAAAAGCAGGTGCTCATATTTTAAGAAAAGGGATACCGGCATTAATCAAAGTTGGTACTGCTGGTATTTTAGATGCCGAAAAAATAATAGAAGATGAATCATCTAAAGTAATGGAAGGCTTAACTAAAGACTTCTTGGAAGAATATACTAAAAATAAAGAGGCAATTTCTAAGTTTAAATCTGGTGTTTCTAAAGTTCTATCGAATGAAGGCGAAACACCTACTCGCTTGTTCATATTCATTGATGAGTTAGATAGGTGTAGACCAACTTATGCAATTGAATTGTTAGAAAGAATCAAACACTTACTTGATATTGAAGGCTTAGTCTTTATTTTAGCTATGGATAAAGTTCAGTTATCCCACAGTGTCAAAGCTATATACGGCTCAGAATTTGAAGCTGTAGGTTATTTGAGACGGTTTATTGATATTGAATATACTCTACCTGAAAGTGAACTCGATGCATTTATTGATCAATTATATGTTAGCTTTGGCTTTAATGAGTTCTTCCAAAATAGAATGAAGTATAGTGAATTCCGATATGATAAGGACAATTTGAAAGATACTTTTAAATTGTTAGCGAATGCTAAAAAACTTTCCTTACGTGAAGTTGAGCAACTTTTTGCAAAAATAAATTTAGTAATCCAATCCACAGCTGAAAATACATACCTTTACCCGGCACTATTAGCATTTTTAATAATAGCTAAAGAATATCATTATGATAATTATAATGACTATATCAACAAAGGTGATACACCAGAAAAATTGATTAATGACTTGTATGCCATGGTTCCTCAATCAGAATTATTGGATTCACATCCTTGCGCTCTAATTGAAAGCTTTTTAATCGGAGCCAAATACGATGACTATAAAAATGTTGTTGGAAACTCATTAAAACGTCATGAAGATATCGAAAAGGATGAAAACTCTAGTAAAGAACAAAAGCAATATTCAGGCAGAATCGTTCAAATCTCTACTAGTTTTAATGGATTCAGAAACTCAATAAATTTAGATAGCTTAAAACATAGAATAGAAATGGTAGAAGGTTTTAAGTTTAGTAGTTAAGAAAGCTAACAAGAAATTAAACAAGGACAAAAAACAGTTGGCTTTTTGTTCACTCCGTTCACCTATTTTAGCCAACCATTTTTTGCCTGTTAATTGGGCGTTAGGTGAATATGGATATCATTTCAACATTTGAGCCGTCCCAGATTACGTTGGTGGTTTCGTTGTTACTTCATTTCTTTATGTTGTTTGTTTTCAATGTGACAGTTGAAAAAGAATTACGCGAACATGATGATTTGAAAGCCCAGATTGAACCTTTGCATAGAGATAATAGAAGCTCTTACAAAAATTTGATGAGCTTTAAGTATTGGGGTATCACTCCAAGCTTAAATTTAATTGGATTCATAGTAATGTTTTATGAATATTTGTTTTTGTTCCATTTGGTGTGGGCTCTGTTCAATTATTATCAAGCATAATGCAGTTAATTCACCTAACAAGTCATTCAAGTAGGACAAAAAACAGTTTGCTTTTGCTCCTACGTCGCTTATTTTAGCAAACTATTTTTTGCCTCTTAATGAGGCGTTATAAAGCTAAGGATAGTTATGCGTTTAATTCTAATATTGTTTATTTCAATTTCCTTTAATGTAGCTGCAAATCAAAAATTTTCAGGGCAATGGGAAGGGTTTGATTCTTATGCCGGCTCATATAATTCACATATTCTAGAAATCGATGATAATGGTAGCGGGTTTTATGCATTAAGTTTAGGTGGGAGCCTAAGTGAAGACTTTGTTTTTCCTATTCATACGGATGAACTTTTATATTCAGACGGTTATTATAAACTAGTTGTAACAAAACCTAATGGTGCAACCATTACTGTGTTATTCGCTGAGTATAATATTAGTCAAATCAATGTTATAACTATTATTCGCACTACTAAAGATGTAATGGTTATGTCTTTATCTTGGGAGTTGTTTAAAGTACGTTCCAACGCACAAAACGAGCGTTTATATAACTTTGCTAAAAAGCTTTATAACAAGCCACTCAAGCGGGACTAAAAACAGTTGGCTACTTTCGCTCCGCTCGGTATTATAGCCAACAATTTTTAGCCCCTTAGTGGTGCGATTTATCTATAATCCTCAGTAAACAAGGAAAAACAAAATAATACAGTGGTGATATTTAAGTTATTGTATTTGTTTGTATAATTATCTTTCATCTTGTTCGTGGTTGTTCTTTTTAATTTATCGTTGCATAATTATGTAGCTACAAATGAGCTACATAATATGGATTTATCATGGCAGTCAAAGCAAAGATTACAGCAACAAATTTAAAGAACTTATCAATAGAAGAGCAGCGTATTAACGATACGGAAATATCAGGTTTCCATGCACGTATTTCACCTAAAGGGTTGATCACGTATTACTTGTTTTATCGTATCAATGGTAAACAGGTAAATTATCGTTTAGGTATTGATGGTCAAATTACATCAGCTCAAGCCAGAGACTTAGCTAAAGATAAATCAGCGCTTGTTCATCAAGGTGTCGATGTGCAAGCTGAAAAGAAAAAAGCACGCATAAAAACAAGCCTATCCAAATTCACCACTTTGTCAGCTTTTCTTGAACAAAAATATTTTCCATTCTTGAAAAACCGAAACCCTAAAACGGCTGATAAAGTCATGAAAGCGCTTAGGTCATCATTTCCTAAGCTAAACGAAAAGCAATTAGAAGAAATAACCGCATGGGAGCTAGAAAAATGGCGCTCAGAGCGACTTGATTCAGGCGTTAAGCCCGCAACGGTCAATCGACAAATAAATGCCTTACAAGGTTGTTTAAGTCGTGCTGTTGAATGGGGCGTAATTGAAAGCCACGATTTAAAAACACTTAAAGCACTCAAAGTTGATAATTCAAAGGTTCGTTACTTATCTAAAGATGAAGAGCAGCGCTTAAGAGAGGCTTTAAAACAACGTGATGAAAAACTAAAACAAGCACGTACTGAAGAAAATGATTTTAGAAAGCGACGACGTTTGTCACTTAAACCAGATTTATCAGAGTTTAATTATCCAGACCACGTAACACCTGTTGTTTTACTTGCGATGAATACGGGTATGAGAAGAGGTGAAATGTTATCGCTTGAATGGCATCACATTAACTTAGAACGTAAAGTCTTAACTATCGTTTATGATAAAACCAAATCAGGCCAAACAAGACATATCCCATTAAATAATGAAGCCTATAATGCTTTAGTTGATTGGCAAAAGCTCTCAGGTGAGACAGGTTATGTTTTTAAAGATAACAAAGGCTCGCATATTATTGATATCAACAGCCAATGGAATGCGTTATTAAAACACGCTGAAATAACTGATTTTAGGTTTCATGATTTACGTCATCATTTTGCCAGTAAGCTAGTCATGGCAACGGTTGATTTAAATACTGTTCGTGAGTTATTGGGACATAGCGATTTAACGATGACGTTAAGGTATGCACACTTAGCACCAGAGCACAAAGCGGCTGCTGTTAATTTGATAGGTTAATATATTTGCATCATCAGTTATAAAGGTTTATATTTTGTTTAATCTTTATCACAGGCTATAAGTCTGATAATAACATTTGTGTTCATTGACGATATACTACGTTAGAACAAGCAGGCTTTGCTTTGTTATTAGATACCTCGAAAAGATGTATGGTGATATTAAATTTTAACTAATCTATACGGATTAGTTTGCCTATTGCGAAACAGCCAAGTGCATTAGGGTAGAATTTAATGGAATTACTATGCCTATCAAAAATGTAAACCGCACTGAACCTGCTTTAAATCATTACAAACATATTTCTTACGAAACTTTAGCCGCCAGTTGGTTAACTGAAGATGGTTGGGAAGTATTCATGCCTCTCGTTGATCATGACAAAAAAAACAGACTTACTTGTAGCTGATGATACCTGTTTTTATCGCATTCAAATTAAAGCTATTAATTCAACTGAAGAAGATTGTTTCGTTGAAAACAAATGGAAGGGAAAAGATATAGATTACGTTATCTACTTTTCTATGCAGGGTAATTGGGGGTATGTAGCAAAGCCTTTTAATACTAATCGTGCAAAGTTGAATTCAGAAGAACATATTAGATTTCATCAGCATCCAGCAAATTTTCTAAAAGCTTTTAATAAAATATAGTTTTGCATTCAAAAAATTATATAAATACACTTAATTTAATCGAATAATCAAATCAGGATATCGTTATTTTTTACAAAAATTTAATTATTTTTAATTAAAAATTCCGTTAACGGGTTTTTCACTTTTGGGGCTTTACAAATTTGAAATAAAAAGTATAACTCTATTTGGAAAGGCGTTGGTTCCGCTGTGAAGCGTGATCAACATAAATAGACTTGAATATACAATTAGGATTTAAATTATGAACGTTGTGAAACGTGCGTTAACCGAACAAGAAACTGCCGAATATATCGGTATGAGTCGCTCATTTTTACGTCAATCTCGTATGGAAGGGAATCGAGATAATAGAGCACCTGCACCTCCCTTTATTAAAATTGGCCGCTCGGTCAGATACCTTATTGAAGACTTGGATAACTGGCTAAATAACTTTTATCGCTTAGAACATCTAGGTCAAAACCCTAAGGGGGATGACCATGCCTAAATTAACCCCTGAACAAATAAGACTGCTTGTTTGGCTTTCAAAGCCTACGTCATTTATTGAAATAACGCGTGAACATCATTTACACGAACATTTGTACAATGGTTTGCACAATTACCGAGATTCAAAAGGTGGGCGCAATAAATTTGATATAAGAACGTTAAACGCATTAGATACCGCAGGTTTTGTGACGTGTAAAACGGTTTATTATTGTGGACTTGCTTGGCAGCGTTATACGATTTCTGACAGCGGTAAATTATTTGCATTAAATGTCACGGGTATCGTTAATGCTTAACGTCTCAAAGCAAAGCTTAATCAATCGTGCGGTTATTGGCTCAGCCATTGAGCCTTACCTGACGAAAACCGATAAGTTAAACGATACGTTTTTAATTGATAGGTTAGCTATATTTCCCGAGCAAATAAAAGCGGCCTTACTTAAAAGTGCGTATGAGTACAAAACCACCGTAGAGCGAAATACTTATATTCGAAAAACGACGGAGGATTTATTAACGTTACTACCAAAACCGTTACGGCATTTGTTTTTTTCTGGTGATGATGAAATTCAGCTGGTTGCAAAACAATGTGCTGATGATTGCCGTAAGATTATTATCGACCCAAAAAATGAAGCGTTTTTATCTGCTCATCATGCTAAACCCGTTAATGAAAAAGGAGTACCGTCTTCTTATCAGCAAACTCGCCAATTTTCCGTTAACGGAATTTCAAGTAAAGCTAATTCCGTTAACGAAATAAACCGACAATCCCCGCAAGAGCAAATTTTCGTATACGAACACGTTTGTCGTTACGTAACGAGTTTTAATCTCACACCACCCAAACCCAATAAAAGACAAAAAATATCAGGTTGTTTAAAACGACTATCCGGTAATCGCTGGTGGTTAAGGAAAATACGAAAGCTAGTTAACCAAGCAAATGAAAAAACAGCCATTACGTTAAATCTCGTTAACAGGCGTAAACAAATTTATGCTAGTAATATAACGACACGAAATCGTTTAGCTCAAATAGCCCGAAATGAAGAACTTTTAAGTTCGCATTTTATTATCAATGATGCAGGGCAACGTTATTCGTTAAAAGAAATATCCGATGTTAACGTTTCTAATCCCGCTGTTAAAAAAGCGGAATTAATCAACCGCGTCAAAGGTTTTGAAAACCTATCAAAAGAGCATGAACATAGTGGGCTCTTTATAACCATCACTTGTCCGTCAAAATACCATCGTGCTTTCTCTAAATCAGGTGCTAAAAATCCCAAATGGGATGGTTCGATGCCTGATGATGCGCAACGCTATCTTAATAAGCAATGGTCAAAAATCAGAGCGGAGCTTAAACGTAAAAAAATCAATATTTATGGTTTACGAGTGGTTGAGCCGCAACATGATGGCACACCTCACTGGCATTGTTTGTTTTATACCAAACCCGAAAATATCAAAGCCTTTGAAAAAATAGTCCGATTTTATGCGTTGCAGGTAGATGGTGATGAAAAAGGCGCATTGGAAAACAGGTGCGATATTAAGCCTGTTGACCCTAATAAAAATGCAACGGGTTACATTATGAAGTACATCGTCAAAAACATTGATGGTGAAGGGCTTGGACAAGATAAGTTTGGTAATGATGCGTTAACTATTGCGACACGTATTAATGCATGGGCGGCCTGTTTTTGTATACGGCAATTTCAAGTGATAGGGGGAGCCAGTGTTTCTGTATGGCGAGAACTTAGACGTTTAAAGGAAAGGCTTTCACCTAATTCTGTGATTGAAAAAGCACGTGTGGCGGCTGACGATAGCGATTGGATGGGATATGTAAAAGCAATGGGCGGTATTGATGCTTTACCTAAAACACACCCAATCAAACTGCATTACGGCTTAAACGTAAATACTAAAACAGGGGAGTGCTTAGAAAGTTATTACGATGGTGAGCTCATAACAAAAGTTAAAGGCTTATTGTATGAAGGCATTGCTTATATCACTCGAAAACTAGAATGGCGATTAGAACGACTGGCTTAAACGCTAGGAGCTAGACCTACCCGTTAGGCTTTAGCTAATGAAAAATAATAGAAATTAGAAATAAAAACTCAAAAATAGGCTTTAGCCACTTCCTTAGCTTTAGCTCATGTCAGAATATCATCAACAATTATCAATTTAGGGTTTAGTATAGCGCATAACGAAGTTATGTAAGACGGTCTTACTTGGAGTTCTGTAAATAACTGTACTAATGATTAATAATATAACGACAAGAAAGTGCGCTTAGTTGACGTTAGCTACTGGGTGTTCTTTAGGTCAAGTGCTAGCCAATAGCTGACATTTACGGCTGAGTTTGAAAGAATAAATAATGCCACATAACACTCATTAGCTATAATACAGTATTATTGCTTTTACATTAGTTTCTGTATTGAAAACTAATCATAGTTTCTTGTTAGGTATTATTTAAATGAGATTTAGCCCATAATAATGCGTCTTTTTCATTATCAAAAATAGAGAACAAAATACCTGCATCATCAAAACATTTCTGATATTTTTTAACCATCAGACTCCGTCCTTCAATCTCTGGAGTAATAACATATGCAGTTGAAACAGAATGGAGACCATTATCTTTTATTTGTTTTAAATACTCCCCAAAACCTATAATAAGATCATCTAATGCCATACAGGATTTCTCAAAAATAACGATGGTACTCCAACGTTTAATGTTAATTTTAAATTCATTTAAAGTTACATTCTCAATGTAATCTAAAGCAGCTAAAATCTCTGAGTTAAATGGTCCTTCTGCTCGATATACAATAATATCACTATCATCTACATATTGAATAATCTTACCATGATGTCGGAATTTTTGTCCGTCAAAACTATCTGTAGATCTTTGATCTTGTTTCATTGTGATAACTACCTAGATATTAGACGTAACGATAATATACGTCTCACTATGATTCATTAATTTGTATTAATATCCAACAATAGCAAAGAGTTTAAAATCATGGAAATTAAATTCTTATAACCTGAAGCATAGGAAGGGCAAGATCATACTTTAACTTGCCCTGGAGACTAATGTCGGAATGCGCACGGAGGAGTCTTTACTCTTGAAATCATGAATGTCTGCAATCGTATCAAAGTGATCATTAGAGTGGATGATTTTAACCTATGAATTAAGTCCGCTTCGTGGCAATAGCGGACT
>JBPOFN010000074.1:0-9648 GCA_051251725.1 Thalassotalea sp.
TAAACAAGAAACCGGTATTTCACCGTCATTGTTTCGAAAAGAATACGATCTAACCCAGTTATTGTCTCAAACGTAAACGGCTTTTTATGGCTGAAAACTCAATGTTAACCGTACTTTTAAGCGTTTAACATTAGGGTCTGTTGATCTTTGTATTATTTTTATGCAATAGGCTATTTGAGACATTAACAAAGCAGAATGAGTGTCGTTTAGTTGTTCTAAATAAACGAATTCTAATGCCGTTAAGGGTTAAAATAGTCATTGCCCTTCGGGCTGAGGCTAAAATTGTCTTATACCGCGTTAGAAATAACTTATTTAGATGGCTAAATTTCATTATTTCTGCCTTGTCTAAGACAATTTTATCTCTCAGCATAAATTATAAACAAAGATCAACAGACCCTAGTGCTATCGTGACTATTTATTACTGACTGATTGCAGAGTCTCGGGCTTAGAAAAGCAGAGAGTCAGGAGCTTAAGGAATTAGTGGTATAAAGAATAAGCCATTGGGTAACGCTTAAACTTGTTCATTATTGAAAGATATAAGAAGCGCTCCCTTTTCCATCCTCTTTAAAGTTAACCGTTAATCGATGTTCTTCATTACAAGAAAAAACTGACCATACTTCCGTCCAAAAACGTAAACCTGTTTCACCGCTAGGCGCTAGGGCAATGTAAGGTTGAACGGCTAATGGTTTTTCTTTACAGCCGCTTAATGCCAGTTTTGCCCTTAAACCAATCGATGCATCTTGAAATAACTGTTCATTTGCTCTAGTGCCTTTTACCAAATCTATCGTTGGAAGCAATAGCGGTTTAGCTTCAGGAAGCACTTTAAGCTTTTCTATCGCGATAAATCCATATTCGGTCTCAGGATAATTCTTTTCAAGAAAACGATAAATCCCAGTCGCTTCACTTTGTCGATTTAAGGCCGCTAAGCTTAAAGCTTTATAATATAAAATCATCGCTTTTGAGCTTTGGTCATATTCATGGGTCCGCATAATTCGATTAGCGATATAAATAGATTCTTGATAATCTCCATCGTCATAGTTGGCAATAACTCTAGATAACCCACCATTTTTGGCGGTTGCGCTACAGCCGGTAAGGACAATTAACGCCGCCATTACGATAAAAACTTTCAATTTATACTCCGTCATTTCTTAATAATAGTATGTCGATTAGGTATTGTACCTGGGTTAAATAGACAGCCTGGCTCAATACCTTTTGTCGTGTTAGCCATCTACTTTAGGTAAATAAGCTCTTATTTTAATCGGTAAAAAGAGCACAAGCTTGCGTCTGGTGGTTTGCCAAAAGGCTGAAAGTAATAATAATACCGCGCCCATAAAAACACCGGTTAAAGCAAAGCTATAACCGACATCACCGTAAGTTTTAATAATTGCCGTGAGTGCATATAACACATAAGCGAGAGACGAAACCATAAAGGCTCTGCGATCAATGATGATCGAAATCATGGTCATGATGATATACAAAACAATAATCACGGCCATATTCAATAAGCTGTCATTTTGTTCCAGTACACCTAAGGTTGAAAAAACGGGATGAATGATTAATGGCGCTGCGACCAAGTGCAGCCAAAATGCGACGTCTGATTTACGCGTGACTCTGCTGGTGTCAGCTGAGTCCCAAAACATGGCTAAGCAAAAAGCGCCAACGCCAGCAATAGCTAACATAACAAGCAACCAACCCTTTGCATTAGGAAATACACTTAACATAATTGAAATAACCAGGCCAATTAACGCCACCGTACCTGCGGCTACCGTAATGGGGACTTTAAAGCGTAACCAATGAACATAGGCTGCTGCGGTTGATGCAGCCGCTGCAATGATTAAACCGACCTCTTTCATCTCAGCGAAAAGCGAGATAGCAAAAGAAAATACACCACCAACAAAAGCAATGAGTAAAATAATCGCAGGCAGCGACATTTTTCTTTTTAAAACAAAAAATTCAGACAAGCCCCAAGACAAAGCGATAAAAGCTAACATACCTAAACTATCGCTAATTGGCTTAAGAACAAAGACAGCCGAAAATAAAAGTAAACAACAGGCAATAACAACAAAAATATCGTTAAAGCCGCCGATCAGTTTAAAGTTTTCTTCGTCAACAGTCGGGGAGTTTTTAAGTGCTGAAATTGAATGTCTAAACTCATCAACCGACGCTGGCGTAAAGATGCCTTTTTTAACGGCGAGGTTTAAGTCTTCATCTGAATACATTGTTATGTCCTTATTAACCGAAACAAACAGGTTAAGGTATTAGTTAAGCGCAGAAGAGAAAAACTGGCGAACTTTATTTATGCTTTAATAAACAAGTGTTTAGCCGTTTTTATTGAGCGCATCGGCAATAAAATCGCTAGCTTGGGTATAGGTGCGGCCACCAAAATTTGAATGACTACCATCAGCAGACCAAGCGCCAACAACACCAACAACAGCATTACCGGTATCAAAATTCATGGTTTTTTCATAAGTGTAAAAGTTGAAACCGTCTTGTGACTTTTGCACTATGACATAAAAACAATTAGCCGGCGTTTTTGGCTGCTCGAAAGTAATTAAAACCGCGGGGTTACCTGCTATTACCTCACTTTTAATGGCCAAGGCGTAAGAAGGTGATACCACTTCTGAAGCTGCCGCTTTAATTCGTGTTAAATCGCCTTGGAGCAAATCGGCATAAAATTCGCCATCGGAGGTAAATGTCCATTCAGGGAGAATTTTATGTTGCAGAAAGTAAATTTTTTTCGCCAACGGTATTTCTTCTAATCTATCGGGCTTGGCTGCTATTTCTTGTTTTGGTGTCGAGTTACAGGCGCTAAGCAAAGCAACCAGTACTAATAAATACATTTTCAAAATTATTCCTTAATTATTTCTCGGTGTTAATTTCATCATGTAATACCAGAGCGACAATTTTATTAACGACTGGGCCGACGACTAGAATAGTTGGAAAAGCAACGACAAAAGCAAAGCCCCATGCCTGTAACCAAATAGTAATAATATTAGTCACTAAACCGAGATTAAAAACACTGATGACAAAAGACATAATGCCTGACATCAGCAAGGCCATAAAAAAGGAAAAAACTATTTTTTGATGTTTACGTGCAATCATCTGGTACTCGTTGTTTGCTTGACTGTTTACGCTAGGCTAGCAGTAGTACACTATGCGCTAACCAGTAAAAATAAGCCATTAAACTACCTTAATTGCTACAGTTATCAAAGCAGTAAAGACAAAACGGCTATTTAATTACTTAAATAGCCGTTTTAAATTTTATCTAATGTAATTACTTAATTAATATTTTTTCTAGCGAAGGCAGTTCAGGGCTGCCGCCTTTATTACCTGAGCCACTGGCTGTCCATAACGCACCATCAACAATAACAGCGCCAGTGCCGTGTCGGCCTCTAACTAGTGGAGCGCCTTTTTGCCATTGGTTTAATTTAATATCAAAAATTTCGACATCGTTATGTGCAATGCCTTGGCCGCCAGACTCTCCGCCAATTACCCAAACTTGTTCATTAACCGCAACGGTCGTATTGCCAGCGCGACCGGTTGGTAATGGCGTGTTAGTGCTTGTCCATTGGTTGTTATCAAAGTCGTAAATATTGACGGGTGTAATAACTAAATTAAATACTTGTTTCGTTTTAGCTGAGGTCGTTCTGCCGCCAGCGGCGTAAAGCTTATTATTAACCACCGCTGATTGAAAATGGTCGCGGCCATTGGGCATATCGCTTAATACCTGCCATTCACCTGTTGCTGGATTGTACTGATCAAACCATGACACTGTGCCTGTCATATGGCCTTGAGTAATACCGCCGCTGATATAAATTTTATTGTTATAAATACTTACGCCAGAGCCGCCGCGACGTCGATCGGCGGGAATTTCATCACCAGTTGTCCAAATATCGTCAGCAGGGTGGTAAATCAGTACATTTTTAAGTGGTGTTTCTTTTGGGTACCTGCCCGTCATTGCGCCAATAATATATATTTTTTCTTGAAATACCACCGGCTGAAAATGATGAATTTCAAGTGGTGGTTTGGCTTTTTCTGTCCAGCTGTTGGTGGCCGGATCATAAACATTAACCGGGTTAATTCTGCGGCCGCCTAATAAATATAATTTTTCACCGACATTAATAAAACCTGCTTCATGTCTAACTGAAATAGGGCCACTGGCCGGAACAGTTTGCCACTGCGGTGTTTGGGCGATGGCGTTTGTATTTGTAGCAATTTGATCGGCACTTTTAGTGATACTTGTGCACGACGTTGTAAATAAAACCACCGCTGATACTGCGATAAAAGCGGTGATTGATTTTTTGATCATAGTCACTTTAAATCCTTTTCTTTAAGTTGTTTATTTATAGCGGACTTGTTAGCGCCGCATTATTGTAATTGTTGCAAGTATTGAGAAAAGCTTTGGTAAGCGTTTCTATCTTGTAATTTTTGCGCAAAACTTAAACCTAGTTGTAGCATTTGGCTGTTATTTTTATAACGGTTTATTTGCATTTTTAATGTTGCTAATGCTTGTTTGGTTTTACCGGTATTGTCTAACGCTAATAAATAGATATAAGCATATTGGCTATTGTCAGGCTGTAATCTTAAAGCGGTTGAAAACGACTGAACAGACGCTGCTTTTTCTTGGTTTCTAATTTGATGCAAACCATAACTGTAATGTAATAACGCTGACTTAGGTGTTGCAATAATCGCTTGTTTAAACAAGGCTTTTTCTTTCGCTGTTTCACCTAAATTACGATAAATGTCAGCTAAGTTAACGTAACTTGCTTCGAAATAAGGATCAACATTAATCGCTGCTTTAAGTGATTCAATGGCATTTGCAATATCACCTTTTGAAAAGTGCACCATACTTTGATTTAAATTACCTTCGCCGCGCCATGAACTAATGTCATTTGAATCTACTAATTCAGCAAACGCTTGCTCAAGTTGTTTTTGATCCATGCCTGGTATCGACAATAGTTGATTCGCAGCGGCGACTCTAATTGCTTTATAAGTATCGGTTAACAATGATGAGAAAAGTACTTTTCGATCCGCCTCTGACAACAAGTTACCGGTGCGGGCAATGGCTAAACGAATTAACGGCTCGCTAGAGTTTGTCCAAGGTTTGGCAATATGAGCCGGAATATTGGCGGTTGAATTTGGTAAAAGTACGATCGCTGTCGCCCGGTAAATCGCATTCATGGCGGTATCATTTATTAAGGCTAAATGTGCCTCAATAGTAACCGGCGTACCTTGTTGAATGTTTAATCGAGTTTGCTCTGATGCCGATAACGTTTTTGGCTTGCCGTGCCATTTAGCCACATTTTTACTGGCCCATTGGTTGTCTTTATCATCGTGACATTGCACACAAGCATTTGGCGTTTTAAATTCGTCTGATAAATGCGGACGCGGTATTTTAAAGCTGTGATCACGTCTATCGTCAACACCCATATAACGATTTTCAGGCATATGACAATTCACACACTGGCTACCGGTGCTGGCTTGTTCATGTTGATGATGTGATTTTTGTTCAAATACTTCGGCGTTATGACATTGCAAACACAGGCCGTTGTTTTGCACTTTAATTTTCATGGTGTGTTTGTCGTGACAATCTAAACAGTTAACACCCGCGGCGAACATTTTACTTTGTAAGAACGAGCCATAAACATAAACCTCTTCCTTAATTTGGCCATCAGCATGGTATAAATTAGGCTGTAAAAAACTCGGTGAAAATTGATCTAAAAATGGCGTGTTTGGCGTTATACCATCCGTTAGTGGAGAACGTAGGGCATGACATGAAAAACAATTATCCATAAAACTATTATCGCGCTTTTCACCTTGCCAACTCGCGGTGGCAGTACCTGCTTTAATTAACCATTTGTTGTCGTACTTAGCTGTGTTGTTAACTTTGCTGGTATTTGGATTTTTACTGTGTTCATCCATTTTTCCGTGGCATGACTGACAACCGACATTGATATTGTCGTATACCGTTTTAAAAGTGTCTTTTTTAACGGAATATTGTCTTTTTAAACCGTCAGAATGACAATCGGCGCACATACCATTCCAGGTTTGTAATGGTTGCTGCCAGTGTAATCGGTCGGCTGCTTTAATGTCTTCGTCAGCGTAAACAGGATACCATTTTTGCCCGCCTTCGCTAGCTGGTCGACTGTCCCAGTTAAAAGGAAATACCTGATACTTACCATTGTCAGCTTTAACTAAATATTGCTGTAAAGGGTAGTGACCAAAAGTATAAGCGACAGGATAACTGTTGGTTTTTCCTTCGTGGGTCAAAGACACCCAGAATTTATTATCTTGTTGATAAAAACGGGCTGATTGCGAAAAGTGTTCAACCTTATTGTTATTAAAGTTTCCCAGCACTGATTTTTTATTGGGAAGTGCCATAGCTTTAGCGTGATCTGATTTTTGCCAGTCGCTCACTTGGTTTTGATGACAACCGGTACAGTTATTCGGATTGGTTGTCGAGAGCGGATCTTTTAAGTCATCGGCAACAGCCGCAAAAGCGCTATGACTGGTGAATAGTAACGTTAGCAAAGTTAATAGCGCTACTTTAGCAGCGCTGTTTTTAAAAAAAATGGTCATAAAAATCAGATAAATAATAGTTAAAATCTTCGCTAGTATAATATAAACAAAAGCTTTGTTCAGGTTATTTAACTTACTTTACAAAGGTATATGACCGAGCATGTGTTTTTATATCTGCGCGAATTTATTATCCCTAGCGAACACTGAAAAAACCTCAGGTAAATCATATTTTATATCGCCATATTTAATTCTGTCGTTTTGAATATAAAAATAAAGGGTGTTTTTTTTATGGTTTTTTTATTTTTATTTAAAGTTTTTTGTTTGGTTATACAACTTTTTATCAATATTTTGTTGTTCTATCTTATTGTATTTATGTGGTTTAATTTTTATGTTGTTAGTTGATTGTGAACAATGGTCAATACACTGAAAGTACTAATTTTTTCTTAGTTGCTTTTAATGAATTTACTAGGATAGTGTGTTTATTGTGTGAATCAGTTGATTTATATTTGAATTTATTGTTCTGGGTTTTAAAGCGCAGATATAAGTGAGAGACAAGTACAGAATAAGTAAGTAGGTAATAAGTAAAAATAAAAATAAAAATAAATAAACAGCACATACACGAGGGGGAAGAATGAAAACATCATTTCGTTTAAATTCACTAGTTAAAGTTTCTTTGGCTATCGCAGTTAATAGCCTATTGCTACCGGCAAGTTATGCCGCCACTACCGCAACGATTGATTTAAAAACTCAAAAGTTTATCGGCGGCGTTTCAGAACTAGATCGAGCAAAATATTTTAATGTTCATATGAGTCCAAGTACCAATGGTGTTACCGCTAATGAACTGGATTATATGCGCAATACTTTAAATATTAATTATGGCCGAATTTTCTGGAGTCCATTTTCAGCCTATAGCGGTGACGCGCCATATCCTAGTGAAGCTGATGCCATGTCGAATGGCGCTAGTAGCATTACCAATACAAAAATTGCCGCAACCTTTCCATATTTCACTAAAAACTACATAGTAACCGAACACCCAAAAAACGTTTATGTGCATGGTGAAAACCCTGTGCTAGCTGCCGATTGGGCCGCGAATTACTTTAAGCATTATTTTGACAACACCACTCGGCCGTTATATTACGAACCGATGAATGAACCTTTTGTTCATGCGGGTGACTTTGGTACTGATCAAGCGGCAATACGTTTAGGCATGACCAATGTTTTTAAAGAGATCGGAAAAAAATTCGATCAAGAAAACATTCCGACTAAAATAATTGGTTACGCATCTGCTTGGCCATCAATGGAATTATGGGATTTTGGTCACTTTAATGGCCGAATGAAACAGTTTATGGATGTTGCTGGCCCTTATATGGATGCGTTTTCAATTCATCCTTATGATGGTGTTAATGTTACCGGCGCAAATAATGAGCGCTCAGGTAGTAATTTAGAGTCGTTATTAGACTTATTAGAAACTTACAGCCAGTTTAAGTGGAATGACGTAAAACCCCATGCCGTTACTGAATATGGCGGTATTGAAAGTGGCTATGGTGATACTTACACTGATTTGCGTGCGGCTCAGTCTTTGCTGTCACAAAATAAAATGTTAATGCAATTATTAGACAGGCAAGATCGCCTGTTAACGTCAATTCCGTTTAATACTTCTAAAAGTAAATGGCATTACAATGCGGCCAATAACTGGAATCCTTATGGCGCTGATATGTTACGCCCAGATCCCAACAGCATTGTTAATGGCCAACCAACTCAATTTTTATGGACCAAACGGGCTGATTTTTATCGCTTGTGGTCAGACGTAAAAGGGAAAAGAGTAAAAGTTGAAACCACTAATCCTGATATTCAAGTTAACGCTTTTGTAAACAGCAACAAAGCTTATGTTGCTGTCAATACGCTAGCCGACTATTGGGAAACCGTAGATTTAGATTTTGTTAACAGTTTAGGAGCAGTGACAAACGTTCGTCAAAAATTGTTAGTAGTACGTAAAAACACTAACCCTACTTATACCGACAGCAATATTGCTGCGCCAACTTCATTTGCAATGGAGCCTGGCACCACAGTTGTTTGGGAATATACCTTTTCAGCACCGGTGGCTTTTACGGGTAACCTGAGCACAACACATTATTATGCGGCTGAGCATTTAGTGCCTATTACCCCAGGCCAAACTAATACCTTTGCTTTTAATGGCGTTAACGCTTTAGCAGGGAAATCGGTAATTCGCATGAGTTTAGGCCGTGCTCATGGCACGTCTTATCAGCCAACGGTTATGGTGAATGGCAATGCCGTGGTAGTTAATTTGAACTGGAAAGGGGGCGATCAAACCTCGCGTGATTCATTTTTTGGCGTGATAGAAATCCCGGTAGATAATTCACTGTTACAAACCAATAATATTGTTTCGGTGACTTTTCCTGATGCGGGCGGCCATATCGCGTCTATGGTTTTACAAGTCAATAATGACTCGACAGCCACAGCAGTGACTGAAACCATGGCATTTGCTGATGTGATCACAACCTTGCCCTCAGGCAATAGTTATAACGTTAATATAAATTACACTGCCGATACCAACCGAGATATTGTGGTTGAATTTTGGCAAAACAATGTCTGGTTAGGACAAAAAACTGTAACAGTTGCGGCCGGCACTGGGCAAACAACGGTAACGGTTCCGTCAAATAAAATGACCCTTGATGGTGAAACCGGTTATTTGTTTAAAGTGAGTATTCTGCCAGTCGGTGGTGGCTGGCAACAAGCGCTCGAATATAAATCAATGACCGGGATCAATATTCAAGATACTGCGCTGCCAAGTGCTGATGAATTTGCTTATAGCCAAGTGTTCACTGAGCTTGCCGCCCAAGCGAGTCATAGTATTGCGATTGATTATGCCGCGACAGTAGCACGTGACCTAGTGGTTGAAATTTGGCAAAACAATGCGTGGTTAGCGCAAAATGTTGTTACCGTTCAGCCGGGTACTGGCACCGAAAATGTGCTTGTGACTTTAAGCTCGCCGTTAATTTCTGGTTCTACAGGGGTAATATTGAAAGGTTCAATTCGCCCAGTTGGCGGCGACTGGACAACCAATTTAGCAACAGCAAACCAAGTCAATATTAATGTAGCAGGCGTTAC
>JBPOFN010000075.1:0-9158 GCA_051251725.1 Thalassotalea sp.
ACTGTTATTAACTTACCGCTCCCTGTCTATTTGTAAAATTAATTGAGGCGACAACTATCCTGACACAGGGGGATAACATAGTTACGTAAACCATTATCTACCGGCACTGCTTTTTATTTCGCAATTAAATTATTTGGCTTAAACTCTAGTTATCTTTATTCATTAAATAGTTGTTATATGGCGGCAGAGCGATTCATTCCATTTAGAAAACAAGATATTATTCAAATGTGCTCTCGTGAGCTCAGTAATGACAACTCTAGCCTTGCTTTTAAACAATTTTGTCAGCTACTTGCCAGCGTTATCCATTTTGACTATCACGAGCATCTTGAGTTATTAAAAGATAACTATGCCCCTTTTGATCCTAATTCTGACACCTTGCAGTTAACTAATTACAGCGCTGAGCAGCGCGAACAGTGTCAACAAACCTTTGCTGAAAATTTTGCTAAAACACTTAATGCTGCCAACTTTGAAAAAATAACTGATCAAGACCTACAAGAAGCTTTAACAGAAGAGTCGCTTTTTAAAGTTAGGCTTGAAGTTGAATTTAATGACTTTGAACAAGTGGTATTTTATCGCCGAGGCGAGTCACAATTAAGTGAAACTATCACATCATTTTTTGGCTTGCGAAAACAAACCATTAATTTTACCAACTACGATCGCGTCGCTGTTTATATTACTTTCAAAGATAAAGCCTATTTTGAACAACAAAACAAACAGCCGTTAGATTTTGAGCCAAGTTCAACCATAATAAAGCTGTTTCAAAATGTCCCTAAAGCTGATCTAGAAATGCTTTTCCCCAATAGTGAAGTGCGAATGCGGCCAATTGACAAGGCCATCATTGGCGCTTCCGCTGCTGTTGGTGGCGCTGTGGTATTAGTGACTAAATTAGGCGCCTCTATTTTACTGTTAGCGGCGTTAGTTGCTTTCTGGTTAGGCTTTCGCGCTGAGTCAGTCGAGATGACCCAGCAGCACTTTATTTCGTTTGGCCTTGGTATGGGAATTTTTGGCGCTTTTATCTTTAAAGAGTGGAGTAAGTTTAAGAATAGAAAAATTAAATTTATGAAAGCATTATCAGATAATCTGTACTTTAAAAATTTAGATAATAATGCCGGTGTTTTCCATACCCTTATTGATGCAGCTGAAGAAGAAGACTTTAAAGAAGCGCTGCTGGCCTACACTTTTTTACTTAATTCACCTTCAGGGCTCAGTGCCTTGGCTCTCGATCAAAAAATTGAAACTTGGTTTCAAGCTAACTATCACTGTCGGCTAGATTTTGAAATATCTGACGCTTTAGCCAAACTTGAACGTATGCAGTTGGTAACAATTAAACAGGAAGTTTATCA
Organism: Thalassotalea sp.; assembly: GCA_051251725.1. Classification (GTDB taxonomy): domain Bacteria; phylum Pseudomonadota; class Gammaproteobacteria; order Enterobacterales; family Alteromonadaceae; genus JALZUE01. The sequence goes on from JBPOFN010000075.1 coordinate 1,344, forward strand.
AGCTTTATCACTTACTCAGGCGAAACAATGTTTAGATAAGTATTGGGACGAACTCTTTGTTTATAACCACTAAATAAATTAACTATGAGAAAGGCCAGACGTTAAGCATAGCTTGATTGGCTCTAGGTTATTTGAGTTTGGTTTGGTTTGGTTTGTGAAAAGTAAATAAGGTGAATGGCCTAGCAACCATTCACCGGCTCCAATTAGTGCTTTTATTTAAGCATCGCCAGTGCCATTGCTTCGGCAACTTTAATACCGTCAATTCCTGCCGATAAAATACCGCCAGCATAACCAGCACCCTCCCCTGCAGGAAATAAACCGTCAGTATTAATACTTTGTAAGGTTTCTTTATCACGGGTGATTTGAATGGGTGATGATGTTCGGGTTTCAACCGCAGTTAAAGTAGCATCTGCCATTGAAAAACCTTTAATTTTTTTCTCAAAGGCTGGTAAAGCTTCACGAATAGCGGCAACTGCATAATCAGGCAAGGCTTTACTTAAATCGCAATATTTAACCCCAGGTTTATATGACGGCTTAACACCGCCATGTTCACCGCTGGCACGGCCTGCTAAAAAGTCGCCAACTAGCTGACAAGGGGCGTCATAATTTTCGCCGCCTAAGCTATACGCTAACTCTTCTAAGCGGCGTTGAAATTCAATACCAGCTAAAACGTTATCTGTTTTACCTTGTGGATCGTAATCTTTCGGCTCAATGCCAACTACTATAGCGCTATTCGCGTTACGTTCATGGCGAGAGTACTGGCTCATACCATTAGTTACCACACGGCCTTCTTCAGAAGCAGCAGCAACCACTGTGCCACCAGGGCACATACAAAAGCTGTAAACTGAACGGCCATTTTTACAATGATGAACTAATTTATAATCGGCAGCTCCCAAAATTGGGTGGCCGGCATTTTTACCAAAGCGCGCATCATCAATCACTGATTGCTCGTGCTCAATTCGAAAACCAACCGAAAATGGCTTAGCTTTAATAAAAACATTTTTCTCATGTAACATTTCAAAGGTGTCACGCGCACTATGACCAATAGCAAGGGCGACCGCATCGGTTTCAATTTTTTCACCATCCGCTAAGGTTAAGCCGGTCACTTTGCGTTTTCCTGAGCCATCATTAAGCTCTTCAAAATGAATATCATCAACGCGTTGATCAAAACGTACTTCACCACCCAGTTTAGTAATGGTCGCGCGCATTTGTTCTACCATGGTAACTAATTTAAAGGTACCTATGTGCGGTTTACTAACATACAAAATCTCTTCGGGAGCGCCCGCTTCGACAAATTCATTCAATACTTTGCGGCTATAATGTTTAGGATCTTTTACTTGGCTATAAAGTTTTCCGTCTGAGAACGTCCCCGCGCCGCCTTCACCAAATTGCACATTCGATTCAGTATTGAGAATTTTTTTCCGCCAAAAGCCAAAAGTGTCTTTGGTTCTTTGGCGTACTTCTTTACCGCGCTCTAAAATTATTGGCTTAAAGCCCATTTGTGCTAGCAGCAGTCCGGCAAATAATCCGCAAGGCCCCATACCAATAACTACCGGCCGTTTGGTTATTTGCTCAGGCGCTTGGCCAACAAAATGGTAGCTAGTGTCTGGACTTATTTTTACATGCTGATCCTCATGAAAACGGGCTAACAGCTCATCATCACAGTTGGTTTCAACATCAAGGGTATACATCAAAATAATGCTGTTTTTACGACGGGCGTCATAACCGCGTTTAAAAACAGTAAAATTAACAAGTTGTGCTGGCGTTATATCTAGCTTAGTTAAAATAGCTTGTGCTAATTCTGGTGGTTGATGATTTAGATCTAACTTAATATCAGTTAAGCGCAGCATAGGATTTTCCAAACGGTGAACATTGAATGACTAATTAAATAACGAGTAAACTATTCAATGATATTAAAGACGAAAGTGGCGGCATTTTACCTGATCACTCAGCGTAGATAAATCAGCAATTGAAATTGTTTGTCAGCAAGGTATGATCGCGTAAAATTAGTCATTGAATTATTAGTTTTAACCTACTGTTAAAACTTCATTTTACAATAGAGAAGCACACTATGGCATTTGTAGTTACCGACAACTGCATTAAATGTAAATACACTGATTGCGTTGCAGTTTGTCCTGCTGATGCTTTTTTTGAAGGGCCAAATTTTTTAGTTATCAACCCCGATGATTGCATTGATTGTGATTTATGTCCCGTTGAATGCCCTGCTGGCGCTATTTATCAAGAAGATGAAGTGCCTGAAGATCAAAAAGAGTTTATTGAATTAAATTCTGAACTCTCAAAACATTGGCCGCGCATTACTGAAGTAAAAGCACCGCCAGCTGACGCAAAAAAATGGGACGGTGTCGCTAATAAAATTGAGTTTTTAGAGATTGATTGCGACTAATCATAACTAATCACAAAACAAGTACTTACCCAAATAATTAACTTACTAACACAATAATTAATATATTCGCTGGCTAGGCTTATCTAAAGCATGAAGCCAACAGATATATTCCGGCTACTTATTAGCTAAAATTCCCCCGTTCTATTCAGTGAATATTTTACCCTCCACATTTTTCGGCTAACATGCCCAGTAAAAATATCATTATTGGTTCTATATGATGATGAAAGTTTGAATAATAACGTGAATAGAACTAAGATTTATTTACAGCTGTAGGGGTATGCTATTTTGTCTCAAGAAACCATCTTTAAGTTATGCTTTGTCATTGCAGCATGTTCACTTTCATGGTCTTCTGCCGCGTACCTAGCTTACAGTTCTGTTATTACGTTAAGACGGCAACGTTATTCAGCTGTTTTTTTTAGAAATTTCTTTATTTTATTTGGCGTCGCTTTTTTAGGTTTTGCCATCACCAGTGCATACACAAATCCCATCACAATTATTATTAATAACATGCTCTATTTAGCATCATTTTATCAATTGAAATTAGGCTTTTCTTCGCTTAAAGGATTAGACAAAACTGAATATAAAAAATTAAAAAAAGAAAGCTTAGTTTTTACCGCCATATTACTCATTTTAAACCCGCTGATCTTTCACCTATACTACGACTCGCACCTCATTAGAACCTTAAGTGTTATTGCTAGCGCGACATATTATTGTGTTACCAGCCTACATTATTTAGATAAAAACAATAATGATATTGGCAGAAACGCTTCACAAATTAGTGTTGTAACCTGTATTTCATTAATGTGGCTGGTGCTAATTTTATTAGTATTTACCGAAAACGATTTTTTATACATCTCCGCTTTAATGATCAGCCAATGTATTGTGATCTTATTACTCTTTGGTTCAACTTTAATTACTTTTTTGGGCGATGCCTCGAAGCAATTTCGTAAAGAAGCAATTACCGATTATCTTACCGGCTTATACAATCGACGATATTTGAGTAAACGCCTTAAAGAAGTTGTTTTTTCTGCCCAGCGCCATTTAATTCCAATCTCTTTGATTGTTGTTGATATAGATCATTTTAAAAAAGTGAATGATACTTATGGTCACGATGCGGGTGATGCGGTTATTAAAACTATCGCAAATATACTAACGGATGTGATCAGAGGCTCTGATCTAGCGGCAAGATTAGGCGGCGAAGAATTTTGCATTATGCTGCCCCATACCAATATTTGTGCTGCCATGTTGCTAGCAGAAAGAATGCGGCAAGCAATTGAAGATACACAGATAACTTACGGAGGTAAAAATATTGCTGTAACCGCAAGTTTTGGCGTGTCTGAAATTGATCTGAATAATTCCCCTGACGATGCACTATTAAATGCCGATGCTGCGCTGTACCAATCTAAATCAGCGGGAAGAAATAAAGTAACGGCCAACCAAATAAAGAATAACTAAGTTAAGTTAACTTAACTTAATAATAACCTAAAAAATTTAGCTGTGATCACAAAATAAAACTGTAAAGTAACTGGTCACATGAGTTTTTATATACTTGAAGTATCATTACGTTAGTTTAATCAGTTAATTGTGCTTCTAGTAATGCTTTTCGTGCCGAAGTGTTATTTACAAATTCATAATCGCTTAGTTTTCGCTGGGCTAACTTAATTTGCTTATTCGCAATTAAGGCTTCAACATAATTAAGATAAACCTCATCATCTTTTTGCTCGCCAAGATGTTCAACTGCTTTAGTAAGGTAGTTAAGCGCTAATTCATTTTGATTTAAATCTAAAAGTATTCGCCCTAATGTATCAAGATAAGCACTTTGCTGTGGGTTAATTTCAACCGCTTTTTTTGCATGTACTAAGGCGGTAGTTTTATCTCCTTTTTCAGCCAGTAAAAAGGCTAAGTTATTATGAGCTAGGGCATTATTATCATTTAATTGCAATACGGTTTTATAGCTGATAATTGCTTTATTTTTATCTTGAGAAAGCTGTAATAAAGCTAATTGCATAAGGGCATGAATATCAGTGGGCTGCTCAATGGTATGCTGGCTTAGAAACTTAAACGCTTGTTGTTTTCTATTTAACTTTTCTAAACACGTCATCACTAACAAAGCGTTAGTTACCGAGGGGTTACTGGTATAAGCTGACTCTAAATTAGGCAATGCGTTGGAATATTCAAAGTCACTTAATTGTAGCTGCCCTAAATAACCTTGAACAATTGCTAGTTCATACGCTTCATTAGGTAAGTTATCATAACTACGCCGAGCTTGACTGAATTGCTTGTTTTTAAGCAATAAGCCGGTATGAATAATATCGATAGCAATATCGCGGCCCTGCTTAGCTAAATATTGCTCGGTTAAGTTTAGCGCTACTGCTATTTTATTTTGCGCTTCCAAAGCGGTAACATTACTCATTAAGGCATATTTATTATTAGGTTGTTGCTCTAGCCAGCGCTGAAAAACATCAAAAGCATTAGTATAATCTTTCAAAGCCAGATAGCTTTGCCCTAACATTTGCCAGTATTGATTTGTTTGGCTGCCTGTATTTTCAATTTTGATTAAACTTGTAATCACTTTTTGGTAATGTTTTTCATTAAAATAAATTTTAGCGAGTGTTAACGTTATTCGATTATTTTCAGGTGATTTTTTTGCCAGACTTTCAACAAAGCGAATCACCTCTTGGGTATCGCCTAATTGTTTATTAATAATGTAATAGCGAGACAATGCTGGAATATAATCAGTCTGTGTTTTTAATAACGCCAGCAACCGATGACTAATTACTCGTTGTTCTTGTTCAGTTTTATTTGGTAATAAATCAATTAAATTTAACTTGACCGCTAAATTATTCGGATCTATCACTAAGGCTTGTTCAAATTCTGCACGTGCTAATTTAACTTCGTTCTGTTTGATATAGGTATAGCCTGCCAATATATAACCTTTAATGGCATTGCCATCTTCAGCCTTTAATTGGTTCGCTAAGTTAAAGGCTTTATCAAATTGATTGTTAGATAAATAAGCCGTTGCCAAAATAGCTTCAATGGTTAATTCGTTTTCACCATTTGGTATTGCTGCGGCGTTTGGCGTGATGTTTTCACCGGTATTGTTTTTGGCTAATAATTTTTCAAGATCTGCGATCCCCGAAGCATCATTTAACGATAATTTTAATAAACCTAGCTGTGGCAAAGCTTGGGCACTGTCGCCATTTAATGTATTTGCTTTATCGAGTAATGCTTGGGCTTTAATTTTTTCCCCTTGACGAGCAAGTGATAATCCTAAACTTGATAATAAAGCTTCATCTTGATTAGTTAAATTATCAAAACTTTCGACTGTTTTATTTGCCGCGAGTGTAAATCCTAACGCTAATTGACTAGCCGCTAATAATCTTAAAGCAGGATGGGATGCTGGGATTTCATCGGCAATAAATGATAAATGTTGCTGGCACTTTTCATAATCCTTCAGTTGATAGGCACTAACACCCGCGATTAAACGTGTGCCCACTGAGGTTGGATTAGTTAATAATGACTTTTCAAGATGTAGCAAGGCTATTTGAAAGTCATGAGCATAATATCGCGCGAGCCCCTTTAATTGATTTAATAACGCGTGATCACTATTAATTTTAAGTAATCTATCAACATAGGGTTCAGCTTCAGAGGTTTGATTTGCATCCGTTAACAACCGCGCAAACATAAAGACGATGGTTAAATCATCAGGGTACGCTTTGACATAAGTACGATAAGTTATAATAGCGCCGTCAATATCTTGCTCTTGTAATTGAATATTGGCGAGTAACTTTAATGCATCAACTTGTTCAGGAGTTACTGCTAAGATGCTGTTTAGTTGCTCCTTAGCGGTAATAATATCTTTTGCTAAAAGCGCTTCATAAGCGAGTGATAATGAGCTGTATACCGATTGAATAGGAAGCTGCTGTACCTCATTAATTAGCTTATTACCCTCAATCTCTTTACCTAACCTAAAATTTGCTAATAACTGATAAAACATTATTTCGCCAAGTTGCTCTGGTGATAAATTGGCCGCATCTGTCGATAAGGTAATGAGTGCATTGTCACTTTCAATTAAATGATACGTTTGAGCAAGTAAAGGTAGCACTTCATTTTTTGCATATTGGTAAGATAGCGCTCTTTCGAATTCTTTTGCGGCATTTTCAAATTGGTGGTCCTCAAAATAAAGCTTAGCCAACATGAAACGAGCTTCGGCTAATTCTGGCGAATTCAGAATGGCATTTTTTAACTCGATAATTGCTGCTTGTGGTTGCTGCTCAGCGATATGAACCTTAGCCGCAGCTAAATAATCAATCGGCGCCTTATCTGAACATGCAAATAAGCCAGAAATAAGAATAGCAATCGTGAGTTTTTTCATAGAAACGCCTAATTGAGAAAGGTGAGGATATTTTTGAACGTACTGAAAATAATAGTCCAATTCAATATAACAGCCTAACTATCAGAAAAACATTTAAATTATCATAACAAACACCTTGAAACAGTTATATTTACAGCACTAATTTATTATTCTTTACTGAAAAATGATAAAGAATAAAAAGCACCCGCCAGAGCAATGGTGCTTTTGTTTAGCCCGCTTAGTTATTCTCAGCTTATTAAAATAACTTCAATTAATGCGTTACTGCTATTTTATTCTCGCTTTGATTCCGCTTGAGTGATAGCTAAGGCATCAGATCTAATGACGTTATTATCAGGGTTGCCGGTGCGATATAATACAAAGCGATCTATCGCATGGTGATCAGAGCGATTGGCAATATTAATTTGGTAATCGCCTGCCGCTAAAAACTCAGCTTGTAAAGCATGACCATTGTTATCATAAGTCCAAGTTGACCATTTCCATTCATCAATTGGCGACCCCGTTCGCCATACTTTGAAATAGCCTTGGTATTTTTCTCCCTCGGGCTTGCCGCCAATACATCTATTCCAGCTATAAACCGTTTGCGGGCAAACTTCACTTGCGCCTTTAACGGCATAAAATTTATTAGCCATGATTTCAACATAGCTATCGTTATGATCTGTTGGCAGCACATCAGCTTTAGTAATAAGATTGCGCCATTCAAATTGATAAATACCAGGGTTATTAATTTTCACTTTTACTTTGATAATTTCAGTGACATTATTTGGCGCCCAAGCCGACTGCTTGCCAAGCATATTTAAATAACCCGTGCCGGTTTCCTCTCGGCCGGTTTCTAATTTCCAACCGGCGGTGTAATTAGTCGACTCCATTTCCACCACCAATAAACCATTCTCTTCTATAAATGCAGCACCCGTTAAATTTTCATCAATTGCCGGTAATTCGACAACTGGCGTTGGCGTTGGCGTTGGCGTTGGCGTTGGCGTTGGCGTTGGCGTTGGCGTTGGCGTTGGCGTTGGCGTTGGCGTTGGCGTTGGCGTTG
>JBPOFN010000076.1:0-9102 GCA_051251725.1 Thalassotalea sp.
CTATTATATCCATTGTAAAGTTAGGTAAAAGCTATCGAGAAAATTGACTTTGAATATCGCGCTGTATTATTATATTTAATCGAACCTTTGTGGTGTCTTTAAAGGTTAATACGGTTACATAATCCATCACATGGGCGTTAGAAATTTATATGAACAATAGGAATAATATGCGTGATTTTATAAAAGCAATATCGATTGGTGCTGTGTTACTGATCAATATTACAGGCTGTAGCTCAGAGCAACAGAGCACCGAACAAACGGCACAACAAACTCGCCCTAATATTATTTTAGTGATGACCGACGATCAGGGGTATGGTGATTTTGGTCGCAATGACAATCCTATTGTTAAAACACCGGTTATAGACGAGTTAGCAAATGACAGTGTTCGTTTTACTAACTTTCATGTAGATCCTACTTGTTCACCAACGCGTGCGGCTTTAATGAGTGGACAATACTCATTACGTGCGGGTGTTTGGCATACCGTGATGGGCCGCCACATATTATCTGATGAGCATGTTACGTTACCGGAAGCTTTGCAAAATGAAGGTTACACCACTGGCATGGTAGGAAAGTGGCACTTAGGTGACAATTATCCTTTTCGCCCACAAGATCAAGGTTTTGATTATGTCTTGATGCATGGTGCGGGCGGTGTTGGCCAAACGCCTGATCATTGGGGGAATACGCAGTTTGATGATACTTACTTCTTAAATGGTCAAGCCAAAAAATATCAAGGTTATGCCACGGATATTTGGTTTAATAACGCCATCAACTTTATTCATGATAATGCCAATAAAAAAGCCCCATTTTTTCTTTATGTTTCAACCAATGCGCCACATGCACCATTTAGAGCACCGGAAAAGTATATTCAACCCTACAGAGATTTGGGCGTTCCGGAAGAGTTAGCCTTATTTTATGGCATGATCGCAAGCCTAGATGAAAATGTTGAGCGTTTACAAAACGCGATGCATGAAAGCAATATAACCGACAACACTATCTTTATTTTTATGACTGATAACGGTTCGGTAATGGGCGGCAAGGGAGCTAAATTAGTTAATGGCGAAACCAAAGCCCTGATTGAAAAAAATATAGGCCAAAAAATTGTCTCGCTTAATGCCGGTATGAAAGGCGCTAAAAACAATGTCTACGAAGGTGGTCATCGCGTACCTTTTTATATTAAATGGCCAAACGGTGGTTTTATCAAACCAACTGATATTGAAGGGTTAGCTGCGCACTTTGACCTCATGCCAACGTTACTCGATCTGATTGGCGTTAATATTGACAAGCTTGATACCGATGGTGTCAGTATGAAATCAGCATTAACACAAAATTCGCCGTTACCTGATAGAACACTTACTGTAACGACACAGCGAGTGCTCAATCCAGATCCAAATCGTCCTTATGCTGTAATGAAAAATAAATGGCGTTATGTCCATGCTAACAGTAAGCCTGATAGTTTTGAGTTATATGATGTGGAATTAGATCCTGGTCAAACTATGAACCTGATTGAACAACATCCTGATATTGCTAAAGAATTAGCCAATTCATATCAGCAATGGTGGCAGCATACTACAGGTAAAGGAATGCCTACTATGCGCTCAATTATAGGTTCAGATAAAGAAAATCCAATGCGTATCACTAGTCATGATTGGATGGCGACAGACACTAAACAAGTTGGCCATACGGTTGGTTTTGGTAATGATCAATGGGCGAAAAAAGGTTGGTTAGGTAGAGAATCAGGTTTTGAAATTTCGCCGTGGAAAGTGACTGCAGAACAAGCAGGTCAGTACCGTTTTACTTTGTATTTACATGACAAATCGGCAAATAAAGAGATAGCTAAATCATTCGCTCATTTAACGTTAAATGGCAAAGCGTTAGTTAATAAAGTTGAAAACGGAGCAACTAGCGTTGCTTTTGAATCTCATCTTGAAAAGGGCGACTTAGACATAAAAGCATGGTTTGATAACAGCGAAAGTTCAACGGATAAACCCTTAGCTGCTTTTTATCTTTATATCGAACGACTTTAACAAAACTTAACATACTCATCATTATTGATGGTGAGTATGTTGATATTAAAGTTCAAAGCAGCGCTCATGAGGTAAACGCTATAAAGTAAACCCACTATTTAAATAATAAACTGTATTTTATTATATATAAAATTCATATTTTTTATGAAACAGTTATCACATTGATGACCAATATAGTGAATGAACGCCGATCTAGAATTTAGTCATAACGAAGCTGTTTAGTATTTGTAAGTCTCAAAAATATTCGAGCGCTTTAACTACTTTAGAAAGCTGAAATAAGTAAGTAAATAATAATAATACCATCGGTTCTATTGTTAACGCCGTTTGATATTTCTTGCCTAGGGGGCGATGCAGTTGATTATGAAACACCTATTTTTTAAATACTTATCCATCATGATGTTAGGAAGTATTATTTTTGGCTGTACTTTTATTGACCATTCTTCTGAACAGGGCACTTGGCCTCAGGCTGCAGGGCCTAATCATACATGGTCTGCTAATGGTCCCGATGCTCCGACACAGTGGAGTGTTGCCCGCGATCAAAACATTTTATGGCGCACATCGCTGCCAAATGGCGGCCAAAGCGGTATTGCTGTGGCGAAAAATCGTCTTTTTTTAACAACTTTTGCTAAAGACGCGGGTGATGAAAAGCTGATGAGTGCCGATATCGTTGGGCATTGTGTTGATGCAGATACCGGGGAAATCTTGTGGTCAGTGCCACTGCCGGGTTCGGTAAAAAGCCCAATGCTTTATGCCTATTCTGACTCGACAACACCAAGCCCTGTAACCGATGGCAACCTTGTGGTTTTCACTAATGCCAGTGGTGTTATGGCCGCTTTTGACTTTGATGGTGTTGAAGTTTGGCGACGTCAATGGACTCCTTGGAGTAAACCTTATCCATTTAATAAACAACATGAACCTATTTTATATAACGGTGTTGTTATTAATGTTGAACCGAGAGACGGCAATCTAGAAGACGTTTATGGTTGGAATTTTTTACGTGGTATAGATATACAAACAGGCAAGACCTTATGGGAAGCAGACGATGGAACAACAACCTATGCTACATCGGTATTTGGTATTTCACCTGATGGACGACCAGCCATTTTAACGGGCCGTGGTGGACATCATAAAGTACCGGAGCGTCCAATTGGCTTAAGTTTGATTAGTCTTGCTTCTGGCGAAGAAGGTAAAACAATATGGCGGTTTGAACCTACAACAGGTGAAGATGGTGAACCCGTTCCTGATGGAAAAGAGTTAGCCAATACACATGCTTGGCAAGTACTTTGGGTTTTACATTGGAACAAAAAAAATGCCTATATGTTTAACTTAAATCCGATCGAGTCTCATGTTGTTATCGATGCAGCTAATGGCAAAGTACGTTCAAAAACATCAATGATTGAAGGTGTTGATTACCGTCCGTGGGATATCACTAAAAATAAACATGTATTACATCAAAACGTCAATATCCGTGACATAAAAGACTGGTCTCCACGCGTCAATGCAGGACCTGAAGATTATATTTATGTCTATCCGGCTTGGCATTCAAACATTGTGGCTGCAGGGTATCATTACTTTTTAACCACCACTGCGCATCAGCGCAATCGCCGAGTTCACCCAAATGGGAAAGCCGGCCCGTCTCATTCAATTGGCCGAGTGAATATTAAAACCGGCAAAACCGAATATTTAGAATTACCCGTTAGTGTTATTAGAAATTCCGGACAAGCCGATAAATTTATTTATGGTGTAGAAGTGAAAACAACGACCCTAAATATCGCCGGACGGGATGTTGCTGGCAACGCTAGGTCAAAATCAGATGGTGCCAGTTTTCCAGTTTTTTGGGGTAGTCCAACGAATATTAACGGAGTGCTCTACTTTCACACAATGCTTGGGATCACCTATGCGATTGATGCCGATGCACCGGTGCTCGATGAATCGGCACTACTTAGTGTCAATGATCTTGGTCCATCAGGTGAAACTTGGAGTTTGAATTCAATCAGCTACGCGGATGGCAAAATATATCATCGAAGTTTAAAAGAACTGGTGGCAATTGGAACACCACGGTAATAGTTAACAGTAAGAAACAGTTTAGAATGTCAATAGGATTTAAAATGAAAATTAAAATGAAAAAACGCTATTTCAATGCATCTTTTCTCGCATTATCTATATTATCTTCCGCTAGCTACGCATGTACAGAAGTTGAGCTTACTGCACACAATGCCTTAACTGAGCTTGAGAAAAAGCAGGTTTATGGTTTCGAAGGCTCAGGTATTCCTTGTTCAGCAGCAATGAAAGCGATTACATCTGAGTGGGAAACGTTAAATAGCTCAGAAGCCAAGGAGCGCGGTCGTGACAAGTTCAATAAAAATAAATATGGCATGTTTATTCATTGGGGCCTTTATTCATCACTTGGTGGCGTTTATAAAGGTAAAAAAATGGAAGATGGTGGCACAGGTCCACAAATTGCTGAGTGGATCATGCGACGTAAAGAAATTCCTCGCGCTGAATATGCTGAGCTTGCTAAAGATTTTAATCCGCAACAGTTTAACGCCGATGAATGGGTTGCTATCGCTAAAGCCGCAGGTATGAAATACATCGTCATGGGATCAAAACATCATGAAGGCTTTGCGATGTTTAAGTCTGAAGTAAGTGATTTCAATATTGTTGACGCCACGCCTTTTGGCCGAGATCCTATTAAAGAAATGGAAATTGCTGCTAAAAAAGCAGGCCTAGATTTTGGTGTTTATTACTCTAACTCGCTTGATTGGCGTGATGGTGGTGATGGTGGCATGAAAGAATATGGCCCAGGCCCAGGTATCAAAGCTAGAAGAGCGCCTATGCCAAATAATTGGGATCCAGCGCCGATATCATTTGATGACTATATTAAGAATAAATCTATCCCACAGGTGAAAGAGCTGTTAGCAAACTATGACCTTTCACAAATTTGGTTTGATACCCCAATTTATATTCCAGCTGAATATAGTATGGACTTTTACAAAACCGTTTATGAAGCAAATCCAGAAATTTTAGTGAATGCCCGAATTGGTAATGGTTTGGGAGATATTGGTACCCCTGGTGATAATGTTATTCCTGATCAAGCCAACGCCAATACTTGGGAAGGTATTGCCACAACTAACCATACTTGGGGATACAGCTCTTATGATCATGATTGGAAATCATCTAAAGAGTTAATGTATTGGTTAGTGGCGAATGTGAGTAAAGGCGGTAATTTCTTACTGAATGTAGGTCCTGATGGGCAAGGCGTTATTCCTACTGAATCAGCCAATATTCTAAAAGAAGTGGGACAATGGCTGGTGGTAAATGGCGACGCGATTTATGACTCGAAACCTTGGACTGTTGATCACGAAGGGCCAACAACGATTGATATGAAAGGCACGAGTCATCGTCAAAATAATAAAGCGAGTTTTGACTTCAGTGAAAAAGATTTTTGGTTTACGAAAAAAGAAAATAAAGTTTTTGCTATTTCATTAACCACACCAAAAACTAATAGTGCTGTGATTACCTCAATTAAAAATATCAACATTAAATCTATTCGCCTAGTGGGCACAGATAAGTTATTGAATTGGAGTAAAACCGCGGATGCTATTCATGTGCAATTACCTGATCTGAAAAATAACGGTATTGGCTACGCATTAGAATTCACTTTATAAGTCATCGGGTGAATTAGAAAGAAAAGCTTTATAAATGAAGCTTTTCTTACTTATCAAATAATAATTACCAATAAATAATTATAAAAGGAAAATGTATGAACAAAAAATATATTGTTGGTGCGCTCTTATCCGTCTGTAATTTTGTTGCTGTGGCAGCTAGCACACCGTCAAAACCTAATATCATTGTCGTTATGGCTGATGACATGGGCTGGGGTGATTCAGCAACCTATGGCCATAAAACCATTAAAACGCCTAACTTAGATAAACTTGCCGAACAAGGGGTAAAATTTACTCAAGGTTATTCAGCTGCCGGAGTTTGTTCACCAGCCCGTTCCGCAATTTTAACGGGTAGAACACCGTATCGAAACGGGGTGTGGCGCCACCTTTCTGGTAATGATGATGCGCACTTACGAGCGAGCGAAATTACTTATCCAAGTTTATTTCAAAAAGCGGGTTATACCACAGGTCATTTTGGTAAGTGGCACTTATTGTCGAAAAAACAATTTCAAAAAGAAGGCTATCCACAGCCTGATGGTCATGGTTTCGATTACTGGTTTGCGACCCAAAACAATGCCATTCCAAGCCATAAAAATCCAAAGAACTTTATCCGTAATAATAAGCCGGTGGGCAAGTTGGAAGGCTATTCAGCACCATTAGTTGCCGACGAAGCGATAAAATGGTTAGAAGAAGGCCGTGATGCCACTAAGCCATTTATTATGTCAGTGTGGTTTCATGAACCGCACAAGCCTATTGCAACTGATATAAAGTTTTCATCACTTTATCCAAAAGAAACAGCAAAAGATCAGAAGTACTATGGCAACATCACACAAATGGATTACGCGCTTGGGCAAATAATGAAAACATTAGACGAGCAAGGCCTGAGTGATAATACCTTGTTAATGTTTACTTCTGATAATGGCCCTGTAGTAAGTTCAGGTGGTGATTCTGGTGGCTTAAGAGGTTTGAAACGTAATGATTTTGAAGGTGGTATTCGTGTGCCATTCCTTATTCGTTGGCCTGGCCATGTTAAAGCAGGTACTGAAAATGATACTCCGATCATTGGTACTGACATTTTTTCTACTGTGTTAGCGGTAGCTGATATTGAAGCACCTAAAGACAGAAAGATTGATGGTATTAACTTCCTACCGGCACTTGACGGCAAAGAGCTTACTCGTGTTACTCCATTATTTTGGCGTACCCATGTTTCTCCAGCAGAAGACCGTGTTGCAATGCGCATTGGTGACTGGAAAATTGTCGGTAACGATACATTAACTAAATTTATGTTATTTAACGTGCAAAAAGATTGGCAAGAAAAAACTGATCTAGCCCAAACAAAGCCAGAAAAGCTTAACGAACTGAAAGTGAAATTATTAAGCACTTGGGAAGACATTAAAACTGATGGCCCTAATCATTGGTGGGAATCTGAAACCCAACCTGCCGTGAAAGGCGCAACGCTTAAATATTAGCACCTGTAGTTTTCTAAGCGGAAAATGTTAGATAAATAACAAACCTCATCATTTTGATGGGGTTTTATTTTATCAATTGCAGCATTTAGTCATACCAATTGAAAAATATAATTGTTCAAAATGTAATGAGGATAGGTTTTCAAGTTCAAGGTGCGTGTTGAATAATAGCTGGCGATTGGGAATGAACGCAACGCTGAAATTGTGCAGTGACAATGAAGTGTCATATTCAACAAAAAAGAATCATACTTTACAATATAGCCTCATACTTTCTACCTGTTGCTCTTGGCAGAAATAGCTTAGCTCTTCGTTATAAGGGCAACAAGCTTTAGCAATTCTCGTATCAAACTTGCCCTTTTGGTTACTAATTTTAACGAGAAGGTAATGACCGAATCTGTGCGCACTGACCTTAGCTACTGGTTATTCTTTAGGTCAAGTGCTAGCCAATTGCGGACATTAAGCCTTTGCATAGGGCAGTATTAGCCATGATTTTCTGCTCACTTGTGGGGCTGGTTTAAGCTCATAGCTATCGAATAAAGCTTACAGATTAATATATTCGCTTAGATAACGATAAACTAGGGGGAATATTAATACGTAAGTGGACATAAATATTCAAAAAACTGCACAGGCTTTTCTCTATATAGCTTTGTCATTAAGTTTTTCTTTTATCAATGATTACATGTAATTACAAATAATTACAGAAATGTAACTTGACTCACGTTAGATTGGTAATCAACTAAAACCGATAACACCATTTAAATATCATAACGAACAAATTTGCTTAAAGCTTACGGAGAGCACGAAGATGTCTACTAGAAAAATTATCATTTTCCCTTTAATTTTGTTTATTTTGGCTATCACGTCAGGGTGTAATAGCTCATCTAATGCAGGGAATGAAATTAACGCTATACCAAGTGACACTATGTCAACGGATCTTGCATCGTTACAAAGTGCGAGAACAAAATGGGACAGTAATTCAGGTGCATATTATACAATGCAAAGTCAGCGTATTTTCTCTTGGTTGCCTGAAATGTCTGCCCTTAAAAAAATTAGCGTGTTAGACAATTCAGTTTTATCCGCCATCGATGTGAATTCGGGTGAAGTTATATCTAAGGAAGTACAACAAGAAATACAAACGGTAGATAGTTTATTTGCTTTGATTGAAAAAGCGATAGAAGATGATATTTCCATAGAAGTCACCTACAACGCAGAATATGGTTATCCTGAAGTTACCAAGATTGATGTTGAACAACTCGCTGTTGACGGTGGCTTGCACATTACATTGTCAAATTTAGAGCATCAGGATTCCCAGTCAGCACTGGATGACGTAACTTGGACTTTGGAATCGTTCGATAGTATTGCAGGCCCACAAGCTGTTATACAAAACACCAATATTACCTTGTTGTTTGATATGGAGAATATGCAACTGAATGGTATTGGTAGCTGCAATAACTACAGTGCTAACTTTGTATTAGATAGTGAAAATCACGACTTAACGATTTCGAATGTTACTAGTGATACAAGCTGGTGTGAAGAGCCAGAAAAAATCATGCAACAAGAGCAGAGTTACTTTACCACATTAGAGAATATTCGATTCTTTACTTTCGAAAAGGCAACTTTGAACATGGTAGTTGGTGGTAATGCTAGCTTGCACTTTGTAGCAGCACAGTAACACCAATTACATTAATTAGTTCCGATTAAAAAGGCTATATTGCGAAATATAGATTTAGCACTAATTTATTTTAGTATCAAAAACGGAACCGCATGGGGTACGCAGCTTATCGAATATTTTACCATTTTGAAGTCATGACAATACATTTCGTGAACGGCCGCTAAGGTGACTTATTAACTATCAATATGAAGGTATTCAGGTAGTGTTCAAAAATCTGTGTCATTTCAGTAAACTAGTAAAAACAGGAATGACACATGACCAATCAATTCAACTTT
>JBPOFN010000077.1:0-9000 GCA_051251725.1 Thalassotalea sp.
CATGGCTTCGCCGTAATGCACGGGAAAACCAGGCGGGGCGCATTAGTGTTTGACATTGCAGACCTAATTAAAGACGCCCTCGTACTACCTTGGGCATTTATTTGTGCCAAAGAAAACGCAACCGAGCAAGAATTCAGACAACAAATACTGCAAGCATTTACCGATCATAAAACATTGGATTACATGTTTGAACAAGTAAAAAAAGTTGCATTACAAAACAGTGACACCGCAAACGTGGAGTATAAAAATGACTAGTTGGGGAGTGACAGACTATAAAGCTAACGTGGAGTTATCTAAAACTCAGAAAGTGTACACAGCAACAATATTGTCAGTGTTAATACACCGAAATAACATTAAATACCCACTAAAAGCCATGATGTTAATTTTTTCACAAAATGAACAACAGCAATGTGAAGCCGTGATTTGGCTAATGACACGTAATGCCAACATCACGCTAAATCAAACGATAGAATTTGAACTAATTGGATTACCTGATCTTACCTATGTAGAAGAAAACAGCGACATACCGCAACTTACATTTCCCGTTAAACTCACAGGTAAAATAACATCACTATATCAAACGGTGGCAGAACAACTTATTTTCCAATCAATTATTGGGAAAAAATCATCATGATGGTAACGTTTGTAAGCCAGTGCGAAAAAAACGCCCTTAAAAAAACAAGGCGAGTACTCGACGCATTCGCCAATCGCATTGGCGACAACACCTGGCAAACAGTAATCACAGAAGACGGCCTAATAACCGTTAAAAAAATGCTACGCCAAACCGCTAGTAAAAGCACAGCAGTAAGCTGCCACTGGATACGTTCACGCTCAAGAAGTCAGTTTTTGTGGGTGGTGGGGAATAAAAGTAAGTTTAATAGTGAGGGTGTGGTGCCGGTAAATTATACCGAAAGTAATATTAAGCAGTTTGTTGATAACGAAAAGTGGCAAAAATTGACCTTAATGAAAAATGCAGTTGCTATTGCTGCGCTTTTTCATGATTTTGGCAAGGCAAATATTTTATTTCAGCAAAAGTTAAAAGGCGAAGCTAAGAATAAATATGAACCTGTGAGACATGAATGGGTGTCACTAAGAATTTTTCAGGCATTTGTAGGTAATAAAACAGATCACCAATGGCTAATAGCGTTAACTGAAATAGATAAGAACCATAGTGATAATATTTACCAAGACGGTGTAAGTTCTGGTCGTAATAACCCGTTAGTTAATTTACCGCCTTTTGCTCAATTAGTCGGTTGGTTGGTGCTTAGCCATCATAAGTTGCCCTTTGTACCTAGTTGGAAGGAAACCTTAACCCCAGAAACTTCGCCTGCAGAATTACATAAAAATGGAGTCAGCCCGCTGAATAGTTGGTTTGCAATAGAGTTAGAGGTTTTCTGGAATTCTTATAACTTTAAAGACGAAGATAGCCAAAGTTTTTTACAGGATAATTGGACGTTTCATGGCGATGGTTTGCCATATAAAAGTACTAAGTGGCGGCTTAGAGCGATAAAAGTAGCCGACAAAACACTTCAAACTATCAAGCAGCTCTCTGGTAAAAACCTTTTACATGATGAATTATTTACTAGTCATCTTACTCGAATGGCATTGATGCTTGCAGATCATCATTATTCGGCACAAAAAGAGACAACCATAGAATGGCAAAGCCCTAATTATCAAGTGTTTGCTAATACAGACAGAGATACAAATGCACTTAAACAACAACTTGATGAGCATTTAATTGGTGTCGCTAAACACGCGGTAGATATTGTCGCTGCTTTGCCACAACTAAAAAGCAGCTTACAAGTGCTGGAAGATAATAAGTTTTTAAAAAGTACCAAAGCGGATGTTAAATACACTTGGCAGATAGCCGCGCAAAAATTGGCATTAGAGCTAAGTGAAACAAGTAAGAAGCAAGGGTTCTTTGGTATTAATATGGCATCGACGGGTAAAGGTAAAACCCTAGCTAATGCCAAAATTATGTATGCCTTGGCAAATAAAGAACAAGATTGTCGTTTTACCGTAGCACTTGGGTTAAGAACACTCACTTTACAAACAGGTCGAGAATATCGTAAACAATTGGATTTAACCGCAGAGCAATTAGCGATTGCAGTAGGCGGTGCTGCAACTAAAGCCTTGTTTGAAAATGAGCAACATAAAAAAACAGCTGAAGAAAGTTTCGGCACAGGCAGTGAGTCGATTGAAGAATTTTTAGATCCAGAACTATATGTTGATTATGATCTATCAGGTGTCGAACACAGTTTATATAATTGGACTGGCGCAAATCCACGCATTGAAAAGCTTTTGCAAGCACCCGCTTTAGTTTGCACTATTGATCATTTAATTCCTGCGACAGATGGCACCAAAGGCGGTAAGCAAATCGGGCCAATGTTAAGGTTGCTCACCTCTGATTTAGTCATTGATGAACCCGATGATTTTGGTTTAGAAGACTTACCTGCGTTATGTCGGCTAGTTTATTGGGCAGGGCTGTTAGGCAGTCGCGTTCTACTTTCTACTGCCACTATGCCACCAGATTTAGCCTTTGCAGCTTTCGAGGCGTATCAAGCAGGTTGGGCTGAATATGCCAAAGCGAATATTACAAATTGGAGCAATAACATTAACTGTGCTTGGTTTGATGAACGTGAAAAGGGCGGAGCTATTAAGGCGGAAGTTCAATATTCTTCTAACTTTAAAGAGCAGCATGAAAAGTATGTTAAAAAACGAGTGGAATATTTAAGCTCAGGCGTGGCAAAGCACAAAGCTGAAATTCTCGATAATCTAACAACAACAGATAATATCCATATCAATTTTGCGCAAACAATTATGCAGGGCGCTCATGCTTTGCATGAAAAAAACAAAGTAAAGCTAGGTGATAAACAGGTTTCTATTGGTTTAGTACGTATGGCTAACATCAACCCAATGGTTGCAGTCGCTAAAGCTTTATTAAACGTAACTGTACCTGAAAATACGCACATACATTTATGCGTGTATCACAGCCGTTACCCTTTGGCAGTTCGCTCTTATTTAGAAAATCAGTTAGACCAAATGTTAAATCGTAAAGAAAACTGGCCGCCGCAAAAATTACAAAATGTAATTGAAGTAACAACAGCAAAAAATCAACTATTTATAGTGTTAGCCTCACCTGTAGCAGAGGTTGGGCGTGACCACGATTATGATTGGGCAATTATTGAGCCTAGCTCTATGCGTTCCATTATTCAGATCGCAGGGCGGGTGCTAAGGCATAGAGATCACGTTCCTGATCAAGAAAATATTCTACTCATTAATCAAAATATCAAACAGCTTAAAGGTAGTGAACGCTGCTTTAATCAACCGGGTTTTGAAGTGGAAAACTTAAAGCTTAAGTTGAATGCTCATACGTTAAGGGAAATATTAACAAAGACGCAATATCAACCCATTAACGCGGTAGAAAGGGTGGTTAATAGTAAACAGCCACCGTTAGGAAACCTAGTGTCATTAGAACATGAGGCGTTAAGCAGAAAGGTTAATGAAAGAAGCCTCACCGCTTTTTGGTGGAAAGAGCAGGCGCATTGGTGTGGTGTGTTGCAAAAGCTACAAGTCTTTAGAAAATCAGCCAAAGATGAAGCATTGTTTTTAATCTACAAAAACAATGAATTGACTTGGCAATGGAGAAACGAAGCGGTTTACCCGCCCAAAATGGGCGCTCTATCAGGGGCGGGTATTTCAATTAAGGAAGAGACTGCCATTGTGCCAGCCGAAGGGTTTAGTTTTTGGTTTGATTTAAACCCGCAAGACATATACAGCGAACTAGCACGTGATTTTAACATCAGTGAAGAAACGGCAGCCCAGAGTTTTGGTGAATTAAGGCTGGTTAGCTACAAAAAAAACGATATAAACGAATACAAATATTTTTCTAATTTAGGGATTTATCAAGAGGTGAAGTGATGAGTGAAGAAATGGCAGGGGATGGTTGGTCAAATATTGTTTCAAGCTTTATTAGGGGGAAGCATAGTAGTGAATTAAATAGTTATTTGGAGAAAATATTTAAAAATATAAAGAAGGATTACGAAAAATTAGATTTCTTTAATGATGATGATGTCAGATTTATTTTTGATGCTAGAAAAAATAAACCATCAGATAATCAAACTCAGCATGATTTTATTGTTGCGCAACTTCGTTCACTTAATGCGCTTAATTATAAACCTAAAGATCTTGATGTTTTGAATTTTCTGGAAGGTATTTTTGCAAAAACAAACGAGTTAAATGATAAATATGATGCAAAGAAATGGTTGGATAAGTCTTCTGCTGATGCTAGGAATATTTCATTTGGTACGCATGTTCCAAAACTTACACATTCAGCAATTAAAACGAAACCAATTGTAAGTAATAGCAACACAATTAAAGATGGATATTTCACAACATCTTGTTTGTCTTCCATTAAATATGATTCTGTTGCGAGCAATAAATATAATCAAATCAGAGATTTTTTCAGCTTAGAGCTAAATGGGACAAGGCTTTATGAAGTGTTTGAAGATAAAAAAAATGTTGTCCTAAGTGACTTTGCACATGATGAACATCATCTAAAAGAGTGGAATTCTGGATTTTTTCAAGCTTTAGAGGTTAAGGCTTTAGAAATAGATCCATTACTAAAGCAAGTGTACTTCCAAGTTTTTAATGAAAAAAATAAATATCACTTATTAGTACCGATAGAGTCATCATCCCTTTCTATTGAAATTTATAGCTTGACTGAAAGGCGGATAAAAGAGTTTAAGAGCTTGAGAATCGGAGACCGTTATACTTTTCCAAAGGTTGCACAATTATTTGTCACTTCAGGTAGTAATATTTTAAGTCATGGAAACGTTTCACAGCTAAATGCGACCAGACGAGGAGCTAAGTATCTGTTTTCATGTCAGCCCCCCGTTTGGAATTCACAGCTTAAACCGCCGAGTTATAGCAAAAGTTTTTTCTATGAGTTATCCAAAAATTATGAAGTTAAAGAGAATATTCAATATTTGGCTGATTTTTTAATTCGCTTTGATAACTTACAACTCAGCATTAAAGATCCTAAACGTATGTGCTGGATTGAAGAGTGGATTGAAAATCTAGTCGATGAAGTGCTGGTTTATGTTAAATCTATACAGGCCTTGCCAGCAGGGTGGTCTGCGACCGAAGGTATTAAATTAAAAGCAGAGCATCAAGTGTTATTAGATTGCTATCGCCAAGATGAAAAATTTTTAGCGATGAAAAATAGCTGTGATTGGCAGGCGGTTATTATTCAAGATTTTGCTGCTTGGCTAAACAATCGGCTAACTAAAGCAAATGAAAAATTTACACCACAAGATGCACACACAAAACTTTGGATTAAAATTTTTAAAGCTAATTTTAGAGAAGAATTTGACACTAAAATATTAACTCAGCAGGAGGAGATAGTATGAGCCAGTACCTATTAATTGAAAGAGTTAAGGTGCAAAACGCTAATGCGGCTTCTGGTTTTACTTGGGGTTTTCCAGCAATAACGCATTTTTTAGGTTTTAGTCATAATCTAAATTTAAAGCTTCAGTCTAATGAAGAATTAAGTAACTTGGCTTTAGATGGCTGTATGGTTGTAGCGCATGAACAGTATGTTCACACTTACAAAGATTACGGTGTAACACGGTTTACCCAGTATAAAACTTCCCATCAAAGGGAAGTGAAGTTTGAAAAAGATGGAACCTTAAAAGGATCTTCAATTATTGAAGAAGCCAAAATGAATATGACGGTTTCTTTATTAATACCTGTAGAGGGGTACTTAGGTGGTTTACAAGACTTATTGACAGGGTTTATTAAAAACGCCTGCCAAATTCAGCGTTTAGCAGGCGGAACTGTGTTGTCTGTGGCGAATGTAGACATTATTGATTTGGCTAAGGAAGATCAACTCAAAAGTATTAGAAGAAAGCTATTACCCGGTTTTGTTTTGCAAGATAGATCTGATTATTTAGCGGATCACTTTTTAAAAATTAAAGAGAGTAACCCGAAAGCAGAGCTATTAGATGCATGGTTTGATTTCATTGCCTTGAAGCAAGTGGCTAGGCCAGCTTGTGAATTGATAGATAAGCATTTAGCTAGTCAAGCAGTAAAATCCGATACACTTTCCTTGTTGAATGACATTTGGTTGGATCATAAAACCCAACCCTATCAGCAAGAAAATATACCTAATGAGTTAATTACTTACTTTGCAGGACAACAGGAAAATCTTAATCCTAAAGTTTTAATGCAATGGCAAAGTTACATTGAGCCCAATGAAAAAACACCCGCTAATTGGGAGTATGTCAAAAAACCAAAAGTGGCTTATTTGGTTCCAATAATGACAGGTTACAAAGCTATTACGGATGTTTACCCGGCAGGCGATATTGACGGGGCTAGAGATTCTGTAACAGACCTGTGCTTTGTAGAATCTGTACATTCTGTTGGTGAGTGGCAAAGTGTTCATCGTTTAAAAAGCCAAGAGCAGTGGCAAGCCAGCGTTTGGAGCTACGCGCCTTATGAAAAAGATTGGTATTTGTGCCAGCAAGGCGCAGTTCCGGAGAGCCAAGTATTACCTAACGAATCTACATCTGAAGAAGTTTATTATTAATTTAAAAAGGAAAAAATCATGAAAATTGAATTACCAAGTATGTTAGCTTTTGAACGTAAATTAGAAACCTCCGATGCTTTAATGTTTTCTGGTGAGTGGAAAAACATTACAGCTGCAGAGGCATGGCATGCTATTCCTATTACTAAAAGACAAAATCGTTCTACTCAAAGTGCACATGGCACAAGTGACACTGATAAAACTAAGCCTAACCCTGTTTCATCAGACAGCGATGATGCTAATCTACCACTCAAACATGACACATTAAAAGTAAGTTTTAGCCTGCGTGTTGTGGGTAACCTTGGAGTCCCTTTTGGTTGTAATTCTCCTGTTTTTAGTGATGCAATTAAAGTTAAAACAGCTGATTTTAAACAAAGCGAAGGCATCAACACTTTGGCTTATCGCTACGCTTATAATATAGCTAATGGTCGTTTTTTATGGCGTAACCGTGTTGGTGCAGAAGAAATATCTATTGTTGTTAAAGCAGCAAACAACTCTTTTGAATTTAATGCTTATGACTTTTCTTTAAATGAGTTTGAAAAATCTAACGAAAATTCAGAAGTACAGAAGTTGGCAGCAATTATTGCTGAGGGATTAAAAGGGGATCAACAAAGCTTTGTTTTAATTGAAGTTGATGCATTTGTAAAATTAGGCCATCAGCAACACGTGTTTCCTTCACAAGAAATGAATATGGGGGAAAAGGGGAAGGTTTTATTTAAACTTGATGGTTGCGCAGCAATCCATAACGTAAAAATCGGTAACGCTATCAGAACTATTGATACTTGGTATAACCGCTATGAAGAACAAGGTCAACCTATTGCTATTGAACCATTTGGTGCGGTTACTCAAATAGGTGATGCTTTTCGTAAAAATAAAAAAGAAGGTGACTTGTACTCATTAATGGTTGATTGGGTAAATGGTGATGAAATAGCACCAGAGCAACAAGTATATGTGACCGCTAATTTAATTCGTGGTGGTGTATTTAGTAAGTCATCTAAATAAAGGAAGTCAGAGGTTATGAAGCATTATCTCGACATCACCTTACTGCCAGAGACCGAAATCACATTAGGGTTCATCTGGCAAAAGGTATATCAACAAGTGCATATTGCACTTGTTGATCATGGTTATGAATCTGAACGAAAGTTAAAGCATGGTGACACTAAAATTTTGAGAAACTCTAAAATTGCAGTGTCATTTCCTGAGTATAAAAACCACGCATTTCCATTAGGTTCAAAATTAAGATTGTTTGCGCAAACTAAAGAAGAACTAGAAATGTTAGATATACAAAGCTGGTTAAACCGATTAATTGATTATGTTGACATTGGTAGCATTCAGTTAGTGCCTGATGGCGTAGGAGAGGTAGTATTCCTGCAAAAAAGGGTTAAAGGTATCAAGCGTTTAGATGAGTCCCTTCAAAAAAAGGCTAATCATATATCAACTAAATTCGGTGTAGATTTTAATGTTTGTTTAAAAGAGCTTAAGGCTAAGCATTCATTTGAAAAATGTTTAGCACCTTTTATTCAACTGGAAAGTCAGACCAGTAAACAGCGTGGTGATCGTGGATTATTTCAAATATATATTGAAAAACTGGAATGTACTGAGCCTGCTAATGGTGAATACGATTGCTATGGTTTAGCTTTAAGCAAAACAGCCACCGTACCTTGGTTTTAACCATGAATTTAAGCCCATTATATCAATGGGCTTAAATCATTTGCTTGAAAGAGACTATATTGGGTTTATATTTAGTCTTGTATTTGTTGGAGTTAACATCATGTCATTAAGTGATCACATAAAACCGATCAGTTATTTAAAAGCCAATGCAGCTAAAATTGCTGCAGAATTAAAAAATGATGGCGAAGCATATATAACTACCCAAAATGGTGAAGCCGCTATGGTGGTACAGACAATTGCAGAGTATGAACAAACTCAAGAAACGTTAGCTATGCTAAAAATGCTCAGCCAAAGCGAGAGAGATATTGAGCAAGGTAATTTACATGATGCAAAAACGGTAATATCTGAATTGCGTAATCGTCGAGGATTATAATGTCTAGTTATGCGGTAACGTTGACTGACAATACTAAGAAATAATCTATCAAAATTATATATCGCGTGTGGATAATAAACTTGCAGATAAACTGCTTACTGAAATTGAAGAAGCAATTACTTTATTGGCTTCACAACCTTTATTAGGTCATTTACCACTAGAATTAAATTCAATCGATAAAGACTGCTTAGAAATATTCACTAAAGCATTTCGACTTATTTATAAGGTAGTGAAGCGAAAGGTCATTATTCTAATAATTTTACATCAAAAACAAAGTGTTGCTAAAGCAGCATTTAATCGCTCACTACATTAGAGCGTCAATTGTCATTTGGGATATAAAAACCCAAAAAAATTGCTCTTTAAAAATCTG
>JBPOFN010000078.1:0-8279 GCA_051251725.1 Thalassotalea sp.
CGCTCACGCTCTTCTGGAGCATTATCGATTTGTGCGAAGTCTTTTACGTCGCCACCAAAAGCTTTAGTTAATACTGCAGAAATAGCAGCTGTTAAAGTTGTTTTACCGTGATCAACGTGTCCGATTGTACCAACGTTAACATGCGGTTTTAGACGTTCAAATTTTGCTTTAGCCACTTTTAAATACCTCAAGGTAATAATTTAAGAATAAAATATCATAAAGATACAAATGACAGAAAATCGATGAAATGGTGCTAATAGGCAGATTCGAACTGCCGACCTCACCCTTACCAAGGGTGCGCTCTACCAACTGAGCTATATCAGCACTACATACAAAGATTGGAGCGGACGGCGGGAATCGAACCCGCAGCTTTAGCTTGGAAGGCTAAGGTATTACCACTATACGACGTCCGCTTAGAATGTCTATCAGTCTATCTCTGCAAAAATGGTGGAGGGAGGTGGATTCGAACCACCGAAGGCGGAGCCGTCAGATTTACAGTCTGATCCCTTTGGCCACTCGGGAACCCCTCCATTACTTTTTAAAGTAAGTACTAATGGTGCCGACTGCCGGAGTCGAACTGGCGACCTACTGATTACAAGTCAGTTGCTCTACCAACTGAGCTAAGTCGGCACTACATTAAGTGCTGCGCATTCTATTGTAATGCATTTGTCCTTGCAATAGAAAAAAGAAAAAAAACACATCTTTTTTATTGTTTGCCGTTTTTTTATGCAAATTACTGCTTTGTAGCGATTAACTGTACTTTTTTAAACCGATGAAAACTAAATCATTAACAACAATATGGGGCGTCCTAAGTAAGCTACTTATGTGATCAGCGTTGCCTCCTGTCAGTATAGTTTTCTCGACCTGCATGCCGTTTAATAGTGCTTGTTCTTGTGCTTGTAGAATTAAGCCAATCGTTGCTGCCCAGCAGGCATGATTAACATTATCGGAGGTGTTTTTACCAAACGTCAGGTTCGGTTTACTCAGTTCTGCTTTAACTTTGCTGGTATTATTAAGTACGCTATTAAACATCAATTCAAAACCCGGTAATATCCAGCCACCTTGATGCTGCCCATCAGCGCTTATTAAATCAATTGTTGTCGCGGTCCCAGCATCAACTATTAAGCAATTGCGATTCGGAAATAAAGACTGACTAGCAACTAACACCAACCAGCGATCTACACCTAATTGGCTTGGCTTTTCATAACCTGATTTAACGCCATGTAAACTATCGCTGCTTTGAATAATTTCGACCGAAATTTGCTGCTGGCTCGCCCATAGAGTTATCTGTTCACAGAGCACCGCTTGATTCACCGAGGCAATAATTAATTTCTTTGCCTTGCCCCAATGCCGTTCAAACCAAGCATAATTAAGCTCAGTAATTGACGCACTAGTAATTTCTTTATTTTTTGGATTATTGCCAACAATATATTTAAGCCGGCTATTGCCAATATCAACAAGATATATCATTGTGCTGGCCGTAAACTAACTTCACCGCCATATACCGGCGATGTTACCCCATCGATTTCCATCAATAATGCTCCTTGGCCATCAACACCTCGGCAGATACCAAAGGTTTGTTTACTACCAGTAATTATTTTAATTGGCTGATTAAAATAAATATCATGTTGATGCCATAAATCTAACATCCCGCTTAAGCCAGATCTTTGCTGCTGTAAAAATCGCACATTTAAATGTTTGCTTAAGCTGGCAACAATTTGATTTCGATCAACCACAACATCGGTGATCTCACTTAAATCACTCCAGGGCTGATCAACTAATTTAGCACTATTTTCAGGCATCGCGAGATTAATCCCTATGCCGATCACACAGTGGCAAGCTTCAAGCGGCTGACCTTCTAAATCAATTAAGATACCTGCTAATTTTTTGTTATTAAGATAGACATCGTTTGGCCATTTTAACTGAACATCGTGATGATAAAGTTCTTTAATGGTATCAAAGACTGCAATAGCTGCGACGATACTTAACCCCATTGCCGCAGACATGCCTTGCTCTAAAAAGCGGTATTGTGAGAAGTAAATATTACTGGCAAATGGTGAGATCCATTGACGCCCTCTTCTACCTCGGCCAGCATGTTGAAATTCTGTAATACAGATTTGTCGGTCACTAATATGATGCGGCACTTTTCGTAATAAATGACTATTAGTTGAGTCCAGATCATGAAATATTTCAATTACTGGAACCTGCTCACCCGCCAGATAAGCAATAATTTTGTCTTTCTCAAATAAATTAAGCGCTTGGGATAAACAATAACCTTTGCCGGTCACTCGAAAAATATCTAGCCCCATTTCTGTCAACGCTTGAATATGTTTTGAGATTGCCGCCCGAGAAATCCCTAATTCGTTACCTAGCTGTTCTCCTGAGCAAAAATCGCCAGAAGCTAACTGCTCGATAATTCGTGTACGGGTATTATTCGACATTATTTAATACCTCAACAGCATTACATTCACCCAAAGCATTAACAAAACGTACTTCTGGCTCAAGCATAATTTCGAATGTCTCCATGACCTTATTTTGTATTAACTTTGCTAATGCCACTATGTCTTGGCCATTACCGCCATCGTGATTAACAATCACTAAAGCTTGATGCTGATGAACGCTAACTTTACCTAAAGTGTGACCTTTTAATCCGGCTTGCTCAATTAACCAGCCAGCGGCCAATTTAAATTGATTATCCGCTTGGCGATAAGCCGGTATTTTTTGATATTGTTTTAATAGCGTTTGAAATTTATTTTCTGCGACGATAGGGTTTTTAAAAAAGCTCCCAGCATTGGGTAATTGTTTTGGATCAGGTAATTTACTGGTTCGAATCGCAATTACTTGCTCGAAAATAGCTTGCGCTGTTACCGGTAAAGGTAAATCAGCTAAACCTTGATAGCTAAGCTCAGGTTGCCATGTTTTCGGTAGTTTAAAACTTACTTTGGTGATCATGCCTTTATTTTTTAATTTCTTCTTAAAAATACTTTCACGATAGCTAAATTGGCATTGCTGATTCGATAAGACTTCAATTACTTGGCTGTCAAAATCATACCAGTACACCTGATGACAAAATTTTGCAAGCTCTACGCCATAAGCGCCTATGTTTTGCACTGGCGCGGCACCGACACTACCGGGAATCAACGCTAAATTTTCAAAACCATAAATCCCTCTTGCAAGGCAAGTCTCAACTAGCTGATGCCAGTTTTCTCCGGCTCCTGCTTCAACAATATAGTCTTGTTCAGTTTCTTGAAAACTTATGCCTTTGATCGCAGACTTAATAATGCATTGCACACACGGCTCAACAAAAAGTGTATTACTACCTTCGCCAAGTAAATAAAAGTGTTGTAGGCTAATTGCTATGGCAATATCGCCAGTTAATAAACCTAAGTCTTGTTCAGTATTAATGGTGATAAAGCGTTCAGCACTAGCTTTAGCACTAAAGGTGTTAAGCGGTTGTAATGAGATATTTTGGTTATTCATAAATTCTTTCAGCTGCAGCGAATAACTCTATAGCGAGCAGAGTTACCCTTGACGTCGTGAGGGTAGTTTAATGATGTTTGCCATGTCGTTATAGTATTTATTTTGATATTTAGTAGTATCAATATTTTCACTATGATTAACAACAATTCCAGCAAGTGGTGCATTGACTTGTTTTAGCAAGCGAATACCCGATGAGATTTGCTCACGTTTAGTTTTACCGCCATGGACAATATAAATAACGCTATCAACTAACTTAGAAACGATAACAGCATCACTAACCGCATTGACCGGTGGCGTTTCAATAATAATGCGATCATAAAAATTACCAAAAACTTTAATCAACATATTAAAGCGTTTCATCGATAAAAACGCTAACGGATTTGAGGGTGTGATACCTGAGGTTAGCATATCAAGTTTCATGTTTTCATCACGGACAATACACTCATCAATTTGATGGGTTTTAGCTAACAAATTGGATAAACCTGGCCGGTTAGGATCTAAACCTAAATTCTTAGCGATGGTGGGATGCCTTAAATCACCTTCAATAAGTAACACTTTTTCCATTTCGCTAAATGACCTTGCGAGCTCTAACGCAACGGTCGATTTACCCTCGCCTGGTTCAGACGAAGTAACGGCAATTATTTTCGGTGGTTTATTGTCTTGGCTAAATAACAAAGCAGTTCGTAATGTTCTGATCGCTTCGACAAAGCGATTGTCTACTTTAGCATTATCTTCACGGCGACTTTGTCTTATCCGCGGCAACACAGCTAATACTTGTGCTTCAGAAAAATTATCTAATTTACGGCGCGAGTCTAAAGTGTCGACCATAAGTTCGCGCATAATGATAACAGCACAAATAAAGATACCAGAAATGATCATAACCACTATCGTCAATACGGTTTTATTCGGTTTAAAGGGCCCTTTGGCAGCTAACGCTTTATCAATAAACCTGACATAAAAATCTGAGCGATAATTACCCATCGCATCGGCAGCTTTCAGGCGAATTAAATAGGTACTGTAAAGTTCTTTGTTTGTTTCTACTTCCCGTAATAACTGCGAAAACTTATTGTCCAAACGGCTTAACCGTAGGAAGTCTTGTTTAGCATTTGTTAATCTTTCTTGTGTACCATTCGCTCTAGCAATAGCTTCTAAGTATTCTTTTTGAATTGAGAAGATAATGTCATTTATTTGTTCACCAATTCTAGCTTGAATCGTTTCATATTCGGCTTCAGCCGCGATTCTTTTCGGATGTTTAGGACCATATCTTTTAACGATCTCAGAAACTTTTCGCTCTACTTTTTCTTCTTGTTCTTTGAGTTTGCTATACAAACTATTTTGATTAATCTCACTTAATTCAATTAAGTCTCGTAGCTGATTTTTATTCTTGTTGATGTAATCAACTGTGATACTTAAATCATCTTGTTTTTTACTGGCAATCAAAGCTTCTGACATTAATTCATTGAGCTCGGTTGACACTAAGCCGACCACGCCTTTGATATCAACAATTTGTTTTTCTTCGCGAAATTCTTGAAGTGCTTGCTCTGACGCTTCAAGCTTTTTGCCTAATTCTTCTAATTGATCAACTAACCACTGAGAAGTAGATTCTTGGGAAGCCGAATGCAACTCATCCTGATATTGCAAATAAGTAGCGCCGACATAATTCGCGACTTTGCTCGATAATTCAGGGTGATAAGAATAAAAACTTATTTTCACCAATTCAGTATTATTGATTGGTGTCACTGTTAAGCGCTTCTGAAAGGTGGCAATAGCCCCTTCGATTGAAATTGAAGTAAGTTTAGGTTTATTTAAAAACGCTCTTACTGACTCTTTATATTTTTCTGAAATAAAATCAGGATTATTACGCAAGTCGAGTTTAGCAATAACTCGTTCGGCAAATTTTCTTGACCGTAAAAGCTCATACTGAGTTTGAATCTGCTCTGTTGTCGCCGTTTTGTTTTCGTCAAAAGCATCGTTAATTGATAGCGCTTGATTCGGCTTATTGTTACCTATTTGTAAAACTGCAGTGGAAATATAGGATGGCTTTAACGTTGATAAATAAGCCGCGCAAATAAAGGTAAAAAATAAAGTAAAAAACACAATGATCCAACGACGGTTCCACAGTGGCGTAAAAATCTCTTTAATAGAGACTTCACTATGGTCCGGCTGAAAAATTGTAGTTTCACTATTTAGGGTATTCAAAAAAAGCTTTGTCCAATATTTATAATATCATCAGGGAAAATTTCCGTTGATATTTGAGCGTCAATAAGCACCGTTTTGTTATCGACAATCCTTGTTATTTTCCAATCAGACTTTGATGCGCGACTGGCAAATCCACCCGATAAAGCAATCGCTTTATCCAAGGTAAGTCCTTCTTGAAATGGGTAACCACCAGGGCGATTTACCATACCATTAATATAAAACGGCCGATAGTGAGTTATCGAAACATTTACTTGGGGGTCAATTAAATAGTCACCACGTAAGCCAGATTCAATAATAAGAGCAATCTCTTTACTGTTGCGACCTATAACCTGTATGTCTCCGAGAAATGGAAAAGTGACAATACCTGATTTATTAATTCTGACGTTAACTTGTAAATCTTTTTCATCATAAACATCAATTAATAATGTATCGCCCGGGCCTATTTTATAGTCCTCGGCATGGATATTAAAAGTGCTCAGAAATATATAACATAAAATTATTTTTGCTATTTTTTGATAGTGTTTAAAATTAAATAACATAGCTAAATCCTAAAGAAATGGTGTTTTTCTGATAATTAGTTAACTCGTCAAATGCGTTCAAATCTTGATAGTTATAGGTTAGTGACGACGTCATATTTCTACTAAATTTATAATATAAAGTTAATGCGCTGTTGATCCCCTGATCGACCTCGTTTCCTGTTACTAAATAATTCTCAAGCTTGTCGAAACTAGACTGCAAGTACAGTTCAAGCCTATCAGTGTATTTATAACTAAAATTAAAACCGTATTTATCACGAATTAAATAGCTATTTTCAACCCGTCTATTTTCATCAACAGAGCGGATTGAAAAGGCGCTTAATTCAATCTGGTCTATCGGTGACCAGCGAAATTTCGCATCCCATTTGAAATCTGTTTTATTAGTTAAACTACCTTGCTCAAAGTTTATGTTAACTGCACCTAGCGAGAGGTCAAAATGAACAAATTCTGTTTTATGCCATTTAAAACCAAGCAGTAGCGAGCTTACTTGTCGATCCTGTTGAACATTAAGATCATGACTAATATCTTCATAAGCTAGCTTTGATAACAAATATGTTTTACCACTCAAACGATACTGAAAATCAAACTGTAAATAGTTCGCTGTTAAATTTAAACCGCCGGTCACTGTCAGACGATTTTTAAATTCGGTCTTTCTATTACCTATGGTTGAGAGCAATATTGCGTTTGAATCTTCATTACCGATTTGATGGGCAGCGTTGATAAAATATGAAGTACGATGGTCTCGAGTAAAGAGCTCATGAGCTTGCCCTTTGGAAATTCCAACACCTCGGTCTAAATACAAATTAAACAGTGCGCCAGAGATAACCATACTTTGATTATGCGTGAGTTTATGATGATATTTTATAACGCCATAAGTGTCGGTGGAGTTATCTTCTGAATAGTTTTCAACTCGCCTGATTTTCCCCCATAAACCCATTTGCAACATTTGCTTGTCGTTATGAAGTTGTGACTTTAGGGTCGGTGATAATTCATAAACACTTGTAGATTGTTTATTAACTTTATCAAATAGATGATTGTCAGTTTTTTTCACCTGAAAATTTAAGTTTAGCGTCGTTTGATCATCTCTATATTTTTCCATCGATGCATTTTGACGATCGATAAAATAACTTTTATCGTCTGCTTGCACAAAGAATGAAAGAAATAAAATAGCTAAGGTGTAACTGTGCTTTCTCATTATTATAATTATTATTTTTTGAGATCATATTAACCTTTTTTTAACAATTCTCAAACTTAATAAGCATCTTTACTAATGTTAGCTGTGATTAATAAATAGCTAATCAAAAATAGTTGGTATGGAGGACTTACAATTCATTATTATCAGCGTTATTTCCAATAAAAGTTATAGAGGATAAATATATTTCTAAAGCTGATTAGCATCAATAAATTTGAACAGGCACTGATAATAGTGATTTTTATATAAATTAAGTATGATAATCAAACATCCCGCCAATCAGAGCTGACTTGGCTTTACCTATACTGAAAATAATGAACAGCCAGATAGCAGCCTAGCAATGACCTACGCTCACATGGGCTTTCCTGATATTAGTCACGCTACCATCGGCGCAATTGCGTTTAACCAATATTCTTAACAATAAATTAAACAGCAAGACAGCAAAAAGCCCGCAACATAGTTGCGGGCTTTTGACGTGCACGGATGCACTAATGTCGTACTGCCATGGAAGGCAATGAACGACCTAATTAGAAGCCTAGTGATGACCTACGCTCACATGGGCTTTCCTGATATTAGTCACACTAGCATCGGCGCAATTGCGTTTTACTGATATTCCTAACAATAAATTAAACAGCAAGACAGCAAAAAGCCCGCAACATAGTTGCGGGCTTTTGACGTGCACGGATGCACTAATGTCGTACTGCCATGGAAGGCAATGAACGACCTAATTAGCAGCCTAGCGATGACTTACGCTCACATGGGCTTTTCTGATATTAGTCACACTAGCATCGGCGCAATTGCGTTTTACTGATATTCCTAACAATAAATTAAACAGCAAGACAGCAAAAAGCCCGCAACATAGTTGCGGGCTT
>JBPOFN010000079.1:0-7511 GCA_051251725.1 Thalassotalea sp.
TTTTTGTTGTTGACAAGGGGGAGTCCACATAAGCCAGCTATTAGTGCGAAAAAACGCCTTGATATCCACTTAAATTTATCATCGAGTCTAAGATAAACTAGGGTCTGTTGATCTTTGTTTACAATTTTAGCCTCAGCCCGAAGGGCAATGACTATTTTAACCCTTAACGGCATTAGAATTCGTTTATTTAGAACAACTAAACGACACTCATTCTGTTTTGTTAATGTCTCAAATAGCCGATTGCATAAAAATAATATAAAGATCAACAGACCCTAGGTGAAACAAAATAAACACGTGAATTATTTAAATTATTTATTATAAATCAAACTGTTAAAATCTCCATTAAACAGAGAACTGGTTAAATAGCATTAATTTTGTTGCTTAAGTTTTGTCACTTTAGTTAATTTAACAATATCATGAAGCAAATATACCTACATATACTCAGTCGTTTGTTTATTGTTGACTATTTTTTGTTGTATTATATCGGTGTTTACAAATAAGAATGACTTCCCTTATTTGAATCAAGTACCAAATTAATAAAGGTAGATGCAGCATAATGATTAAATTACACATAACGAACAAACAAATTATTTTAATTCCACTTTTAAGCTTTTTTTTAGGTTTAACTGCTTGTGGAGGTTCTAGTTCAGGTAACAATGACGATTCAACCGACTTACCAGTAAATACTATTCCTATTGCTCAAAATGACACTTTAGTTGTCGATGAAAATAGTGTTTCAGGTGCCGCTAATCGTGTCTCGGTTTCAGACAATGATATTATCGGTGACAATGGCGGTGATAATAATGATTATAGTCTTGATACTGCTCCCTCAAATGGCACGGTAACAGAAGTAAGTGATGGTGTTTTTGAGTACATTCCAGCTATCGACTTCTTTGGTATTGATTCTTTTACCTATAAGCTAACTGACATAGATGGTGACGAAAAAACGGCAACTGTCAATGTAACGATAAACGAAGTTATTGATGTTATTGAAGGACCTACGGCTGACGACTTTAATAATATGGATCCTGACTTGCCATCATTTGTTTCTATTGATAATACGACCCCCGTTGGAAAGCAGTGGGTAAAACATGAAACCATGTCAGATGAATTTGAAAGTTGGGATAGTACAAAATGGTTCAAGTCTTCATGGAATTATGGTGTGCCAGTGTTTATGTCTACTGGCAATGAAAATTCAGGTGTTACTAACGGCAATTTATGGATAAAAGCAACGCTTAATGAAACTAACCCCGATGACAGATGGTTTCAAACGGCAAGAATTCACAGTAGAGCTGAAACTAGCTACCCTATGTACACAGAAGCGAGAATTAAAACTGCACACATTTCAGCTTATAACACCTATTGGCTAAACAATGGTAATAGCGACGACCGAGATGAAATCGATATTATTGAAAATAACTCAAAACCGTCTTGTAACTGTCAGCCCGATTTTCCTAATCAAATGAACTCTCAATATTTTCAAGCAGATAGTAGTAAAACACCAGGTACTGTTAGGCACCATGATAACTATTTAAGATCGAACCTTTCTGATGTTAACCCGTTGAAAAATGTCGGTTGGAATGAAGACTATCATATCTATGGCGTATGGTGGAAAGACGCTAGAAATGTTCAGTTTTATTTAAATGGAGAACCAGCGGGTACTGTTTTTGTTGGCGATCACAATGATGGCAAAACCTATGAGCGAGAATTTACCAGAGAATTAGAAATAATATTTGATGTCTGGACCAATGAAGCTACTTGGTTAGGTGGTCTTCCTCCTAAGTCAGACCTAACAAACGACGATATTAACACTATGCAAATTGACTGGGTAAGAACGTGGAAGTTAGCAGACG
Organism: Thalassotalea sp.; assembly: GCA_051251725.1. Lineage (GTDB taxonomy): Bacteria > Pseudomonadota > Gammaproteobacteria > Enterobacterales > Alteromonadaceae > JALZUE01. Next base: position 1,854 of record JBPOFN010000079.1, read on the forward strand.
AATAAGCTGACAACTAGAACCGTTAGCTACACCATCACTAAAATTAGCGAATTTTAGTGATGGTGATTATCTTTCAAAAATACAACTGATCATTTAATTATCATTTAAAGATTAAGTAACCTGAATTCGGTTTAAGCTATTTTACTCAATAATGCTATTTTAGCGCCTATCAGCGTTACCTGCATGGATAATGGTACTTGGTTTTTATCGGGAATAACAAAACCAGTGAAGTTAAGTATATTACTTAACTTCACTGGTTTATCAAAATCTTCACAAAAAATAGAAAAAGTTGTGTTAAATCCCTCACTTTTTTGTAACTATAATGTTAATTATTTTCCAAGGATGTGCCAACGTGCCATCAATGGGTAAGCTAACCTAAAGAAGTGTACAACTTATTCGTAGGAAGCTTGATTCTGTCTCTGCATGAAAGGTTTTTAAGTGATTGATAAAAAAGAATTAAAAGATATATCTTCGGTCTTATTTATTTGTATGGGAAATATTTGCCGCTCACCTACAGCGGAAGCAGTTTTTCGTCATAAAGCAAAAGCGCAAGGGGTCAGTTTACATATTGATTCAGCGGGCACACTTGGCTCTCACGCTAAAGAAAAACCTGATCATCGCGCTATTAAAGCCGGTGAAGCGCGAGGTTATTCTTTTTCTGGTTTACGCGCCCGGAAAGTGACACCAGAAGACTTTGAAAAATTTGATATGATTTTAGCCATGGATGAATCAAATTTAGAATATTTATTGAAAAAAGCGCCGGAAGAGTACGTTAATAAAGTGCAGTTATTTCTCGATTATGGCGTCTCGTTTGATGAAAATGAAGTGCCTGATCCTTATTACGGTGGCGCCGGCGGTTTTAATTACGTCCTCGACTTAGTTGAAGATGCGAGTGACAATTTATTAAAACAGTTAAAATAAATAGCTCAGGCAACGTTTAATAATTATTGGCTGAGCAGATAATAGCGTTTTGATACTAACAGAGCTTTTTAGACAAAGACGCTTGTTATGTTCAACACGCTATTTTTTTATCTCGATATTAATAAGCCGTTTTAAGGCTTATTCGTAAGCGATGGGATCACTGAGTTGATTCGCTTGGAACGCTTCTAAACGTTCTTGGCAAGAGCCACATTTACCACAGGCTTTATCTCTGCCGTTATAACATGTCCAGGTTTTACTGTAATCAAGCCCCATATTTATGCCATCAGCAAGAATATCGGTTTTATTGTTATTAAGGTAAGGGCTAAATATTTCAACCGGATCATAGTTGGCAATTAAACAGACATCATTCATCTTTTTAACAAATTCGGGACGACAATCTGGGTAGATTGCATGATCGCCAGAATGCGCGCCGTAGTATACTTGCCCTGCGCCAATCGAATCAGCATATCCGACCGCTAGCGATAACAAAATCATGTTGCGGTTTGGCACAACCGTTGATTTCATGTTTTCTGCTTCGTAATGGCCTTCAGGGATCTCGATATCATCGGTTAATGATGAGCCCGCTAATAATTGGCTAATCGATGAAATATCGATAATTTTATGATTAATGGCTAATTCCTGACAAACCGTTGCAGCGCAATCGAGTTCTTTAACATGACGCTGGCCATAATCAAACGACAAGGCATAAACTTCTTTCCCATCTTTTATTGCGCGGTTTAAAACAGTGAACGAGTCCATGCCGCCAGAATAAATTACTACAACTTTTTCAGTCATTTATTTGTGCCTATCAGGTATAATGAGCCATATTATAATTTATTCAGTGAAAATAAATTAGTTATTAGCGGCTAATTTTACTGTAACTTAATCTTCGGCAACAGCATTATCATGACAACAGCTTATAAAATAAACGAATTATTTGAAACTATCCAAGGTGAAGGCAGTTTTACCGGTCAACCCTCAATATTTATTCGTTTACAAGGTTGTCCTGTTGGCTGTAGTTGGTGTGATACTAAACATACTTGGGATACTGAAGCTGAAAAGCAAGTAGCTATTGCGGCGATGTTAGATAAAAGCCAAGAATCTGAGCATTGGGCCGAGTTGTCAATTACTGATATTTTGGCTGTGTTTGAGCAGGCAGGTTATCGCGCTAAGCATGTGGTGTTAACCGGCGGTGAGCCTTGCATGTTTGATCTCACACCATTATGTTTGGCATTAGAAGCACAAGGCTATTCATGCCAAGTAGAAACTTCTGGTACATTTCCTGTTAATGTCTCCAAGCAATGTTGGGTAACCGTTTCGCCAAAAGTGAATATGAAGGGCGGCTATAAAATTTTAAGCTCAGCGATGCAGCGCGCTAATGAAATTAAACATCCGGTTGCCACTGAGCAACATGTTGATGATCTTAAAGGCTTATTGGCATTACATGCGGTGAATAATACGCCTGTTTATTTACAACCTATCAGTCAAAAAGAGCGGGCTACGCAGTTAGCGATTGAAACTTGTATTGAAAACAACTGGCGCTTGTCTATTCAGGTTCATAAATATATCGGTATTGAATAATAAACTTAAACAGAGCTATCACTATTAACGTTTAGTTTAAAAAGATACCGGCTGATAAATAAAATATAGTAGCTAAAATATCTCAACTAACAGTATAGCAGCCGTTTTTGCTTCTGAGCGATGAACGGCTTTATCAGTTTAGATGGGATTTTATAACGGTTATTTATTTGAGCCGTTATAAAATTTCGCCTAGCGGTAGCTGACCATTGACTTGTTTTTCGAGCCAAATAAGATATTGGTCGATTGGCATAGGTTTGGCGTAATAAAACCCTTGGCCAATATCACAACCAAACTCACGCAAGGTATTCTCATCAGACTTTGAGTTAATGCCTTCAGCAACCACTTCTAAATTTAACCCCTTGGCCATTTTCACTGTGGTTTCACAAATGATTTTATTTTTAGGGTTCTGCTGAACATTTTCAACAAACTCTCTATCAACCTTCAATTCTTGACAGGGTAGTTGGCTCATATAAGACATCGAAGAATAACCCGTACCAAAATCATCAATACTCATAGTGATCCCTAACTCGATCAGCTCTTCCATGATTTGAATACCATTAGGGTTATTAGTGATGGCTGTCGATTCGGTTAACTCCAGAATAACTTTGTCGGCAGGTATATCAGCTTCTAATAAAGATTCTTTAACAAAAGCAACAAAGCCCTTATCGGTAATATCTTTACCGCTGATATTAATCGAAATCATATGATTCTTATGATTACTATTAAGGATTAATTTATGTTGATTCAATGAGCGTTTAATCACCCAGCGAGTAATTTTTTTAATTAAGCCAATATCTTCAGCAATTGGTATAAATACCGCCGGCGAGACAAAACCCTCACCTTGGTAATACCAACGTATTAAACATTCACTGCCGCAAACTCTCAGTGTTTTTAAGTCAATTTGCGGCTGATGGAAAATTTCGAATTCATCATTATCAATCGCATCCGACATACGGGACGCTAGATTTAATAAATAATCATCTTTAGTTTCAGACTGACTATCAAATCTTAACCAACCATCAAGCGTATCAACCGCCTTACTTGAAGCCAGCTGAGCTTCGTTAATTAATACTTGCGGCACGATACTATTTTCAGGGTAACAAGCTAGGCCCACGTTGGCTGAAAGTGGTAAGTTTAAGTCTTTAACTTTATAAGAGTCATTCACTTTATGTTGTAAACTTTGCACAAACTTTTCGATTGTCTGAGTGCTGGTTTTATTACATAAAACCATACCGAGTGAATAAGGTTCGATAAAGGCTATTTTTTCGTTCTTTGCGGTAATTGGTAAGACAGCATCATTGTATCTCACTAACGAATTAAGTGACTGGGTCAAATCGATAAAAAATTGATTATTAAAATAGTCATTGATGTACAAAGAGATTTTTTCAATGTGCTCAGGTTTAATGACAATAACTGTTAATGACGGGTCCCCATCTTCAATTTGTAACCGTAAGCATCGTTCAAGGTTACTTTTACGCGGTAATTTAGTATCAGCGTGATAACAGATGTCATCTAGTCGTTCTTGCTCAGTTTTTTTCATCCGCTCAGCTAAAGCAAAGGCAAGAAAAATAACTTCAATCATCACCGCGAATAAAAATGCATGGCTGGTAACGAAGTTTGACGGAATAAAGTTTAAATGCACCAAAGGTTGCATTGTTGCGCCAAAAAATAGCGGTATCCAAGAAAGAAAATAATAACGTGACCAGACAAAAGATAAGCGCAGTTTACGGCCAACAATATAAATAGCATAAAGGCCAATTACCGGCATGAAACCAAAAAATATTTTAGCTTCAAGTGTATTACCTAAGGGAGCGGTGAAAATTGCAAGCACCACTATCGATAAGGCAACCACATTGGCAAATTTAAAATGGTTACTTTTATCTTTTTCGTAGTTTAAAAAATACAACGTAAAATAAAGCAGGAAAATCACCAAGGCGTAATGTAGGGTAATTATATAATCGTTGAAAAACAGTTGAACACTGCTGTCGAACAGATAATAACCAAAACCATTTGTGCTTGATAAAGTTAAAAAGCTGGTCAGTAAATATCCGACATAATATAAATATATTTTGTTTTTAACGGCAAAATAAAAAATAAGGTTATAAATGGCCATTAATAAAATAATGCCGATAAAACAGCCGTAGACTAATTGACTTAGCTCAACCCGTTCAGCGAACGCTTCTTCGGTATAAAATTCGATTGGTACATCAGGGGGGCCATCGGTATATATTTTTATTAAAATATGCTTATAAGAATGGTTATTAAAATCGAGTACTTGATAAGGGTATATTTTACGTTTGACCGAGCTTGAGCTTTCATCACTTGAATCAAACAGTAAAGTGCTGTTAACACCTTGGCTAATTTCATAAATTTCAAATTCTTGCATCATCGAATTTTCTGCGTTGATGACGATTTCTTTTAATGATGGACTGTATTTACTTATTTTTAAACTGATCCAAAACGTTTGCTTTTTTAAGCCAAATGGAATGCCATGTTTATCGGTTTTGTTAAAGCGCTTTAAATTTTTAACCGCTCTATCCACATTATAACTAGGATCGTCGGTAACTAAATACGCATATTCGATCGCAATATTTTCGTTATTACTATCCAAAGGTTGAAATTTAGATGAAAAAACATACTTGGAGACAGAGGAAAGCAGGAAAGCTATGACAATAACAATGCTACAGATTGCGATTATTCTAAAGAAATTTAAGTAGCTTGTTGATTTTTTTGTCATAAATTGAAAAAGCAGTATAAATAGTTAGGGTAAATATAAAGTATTGTGACTGAACAATAAAACGCTATTTTAAATTTTTCACTAAAAGTAAACGATATCTTGAGATCCACAGACAAGATTAGAACATATTTCAATAAATTCCTTTTAATTATTGAAAAAAAACATTATTTTGACAAAATAAATAGTTTTAGGTGGTGTTAGGTAATTGTGATTAATCCAGAAAATTATTCAATTTCGAGCCAGCAAGACAAACTTGATATCGACTTTATCCATAAAAATTTATCGGGCAGTTATTGGGCAAAAGGAATCACTAGATCATTAGTCGTAAAAGCAATTGAAAATGGTAGTGTTCAAAAATCTGTGTCATTTCAGTAAACTAGTAAAAACAGGAATGACACATGACCAATCAATTCAACTTT
>JBPOFN010000008.1:0-126457 GCA_051251725.1 Thalassotalea sp.
TTTAGAGATTTTTAGCTTGGGGTCAACACTTATTTCAAACTTATTCGACTTTAATTGACTGTTCGATTATAAAAACAGCACAACCATTTAATTCGGGGAAAATACCAACGTTAATCGCTTATTTTGTTGCCAGCCTGGCAGAATAAAATAACTAATTAGCGTCTATTTATTACCATTGTTAATATAAGACGGTCTTTATTATCAATATTTTGTACATTTATTAACATACATGTTGCACATTAAAAAAAGCTGAGTAACATAGAATTGCTTTTCTTTATGATATATAACAAAAATTAATTAGGTTTATAATATGAATTCTTCTCAAATCTCTAAGGTTATCTTTCTTTCAGCTATATTAGCAGCAATAAGTTTTGCATTAACTTCAACAATATTACCGGCTACTCCATTAGTTACTGCCATTATGGTATTTGTTGCAGCATTTGCGATAGCAAGTACAACTAAATCAAATAACGCCGATGGTTCTTCTGAAGTTTCTGGTGAAATTAAAACGCTTTATGTTGGTAATTTACCATACCGTGCGAACGAAGCTTCAATCAGAGAGTTGTTCTCTCAATACGGTCATGTTCAGTCAGTTCGTTTAATGAAAGACAAACATACGGGTAAACGCCGTGGTTTTGGTTTTGTTGAAATGTCTGCTAATGATGCTGATACCGCTGTATCGTCATTAAATGATCAAGAGTTTCAACAACGCACGCTAAAAGTAAGAGAAGCGAAAGAGCGTCCTGAAAAAAGTGATGACGCTGAGTAGTGGTTAGCTCTAACTCTCTTTAAGATGAAAGCCGCAATATTGCGGCTTTTTTGTTTTTAGCTGTTCTTAAACTGCCTTGCATACAACTGCCTAGCCTATGCATTAAATATAAAACTAGACAATACCGACTTGAACGCTACAATCTGCCACCTACGGTAGTAATAACTTACCTTTCATTTATTAATTCACATTAATTAAACCGCTAATCACTATTTACAGGCTATTTCATGTTTAAACATATAGACCCCGCTTTATACGAACAACAGTTAACGAATAAACAAAAAGACATGCAGACACTTTTTGCATCGTTTAATGGGCCTAATTTTGAACTTTTTACCTCTGAGCCGTTAAATTATCGACAACGCGCAGAGTTTCGCGTGTGGCATGAAGGTGATGATCTTTATTACATTATGTTTAATAGCGAAACCAAGCAAAAGTTTCGTGTTAATGACTTTCCTGTCGCGAGTGAACTAATCAATCAAGCGATGACTTTATTGCTCGATAACATTCGCGACAATAAAGTGCTTAGAGAACGCTTATTTCAAGTTGATTTTCTTTCTTCTTTACATGGCGAGTTGTTGATCAGTTTGTTATATCACAAACAATTAGATGATGAATGGCAAGAGCAAGCGATAAAGTTGAAAGCTATTTATAACGATACCTTAGTACCAACCGATATTATTGGCCGCGCTCGTAAACAAAAAGTTATATTAGATAAAGATTTTATTACTGAGAAACTAAACGTTGCAGGAAAAGAACTGATATATCAACAAGTAGAAAATAGCTTTACCCAGCCTAATGCCAAAGTTAATCAAAAGATGTTGTTATGGGCACAGGAAGTAACTAAAGAATTAAAGGGTGATTTAATTGAACTCTACTGCGGTAATGGCAACTTTAGTATTGCCTTAGCGGAAAACTTTGATCGGGTATTAGGCACTGAAATATCTAAAACGTCGGTTACATCCGCACAGGTGAATATCAAAGCAAATAATATGACTAATATCGACATTGTTAGAATGTCGAGCGAAGAGTTTAGTCAAGCAATGAATGGTGAACGTAAGTTCAGACGGTTAGCCGATTTTGATCTAACACAATATAATTACGATACGGTATTGGTTGATCCACCTAGGGCTGGGTTAGACCCAGATAGTATTGAGTTAGTCAGTCGCTTTGAACGCATTGTTTATATTTCTTGTAACCCTGAAACATTAAAAGACAATTTAACCGAACTTAGTAAAACCCACTCAATAGAAAAGTTTGCTTTGTTTGATCAGTTTCCTTATACCCACCATATTGAAACCGGTGTTTATTTAACTCGTAAAGTTTAAGTTAAATCATAGTAACAACAACGCTTAATAGTAATAACCTAGATTTTCTTACTATTGGCGTTGGCATTAATCAGTCGAGCACTAAATTCACTAGCACCACGGGCAATAAAACGTAATTGTTGAATAATACCGAACTCTAACTGCTTACGTTCAGAACTATCCATATCTAACGCATCCGCACCTGCATTAAAAACAATAGTAACGGCCGCATTTGCTTGAAAATACGCAATGCTAGGTTCTAATTGATTAGCCCGCTGTAAATAGTCAGTTAATTCTAACGTGAAATATCGAATTTCTCTTGAAACCGCTGCACGAAAGTCAGCAGAGGTGCCGGAGCGCTCTCGTAATAACAAACGGAAAATATTGGCGTTATTCTCAATAAATTCCATAAAAGTAATGACGGAAATTTTGATCACTGAGCCGCCTTTTTCAATCCGCTGCCTTGCTTGACGCATTAACTGTCGTAGCGTTAAACCTGCTTCATCAACTAACGTTAAGCCAAGCTCATCCATATCAGAAAAGTGACGATAAAAGGAGGTAGGCGCTAAACCAGCCTCTTTTGCCACTTCCCGTAAACTTAAACTCGAAAAGCTGCGTTCAGCACTTAATTGCCCAAGCGCCGCATCAATTAACTGACGTCGGGTTTTTTCTTTTTGTTGTGCTCGAATACCACTCATGATCAATAATACTGTCTTTTATAATGTAACTATCATACTCAAAGATGCTGTTATTGTCAGCGCCATCAAATCTTTATTTCTCCACCCGATAACAAAATTCAAATAGCGCTACTATATAGAAGCCGCTTTATTGTTTTTTGAAATTGGAATAACACACTTGATATAAGAACATTAATCCATCAATCACACAGTTATAACCGTTATTCTTTTGCAATTATATCGGAGTTTTTAATTAGAATTCTTGACTGAAGAATATGCCAAGCTAAAATAGCGTACAGATGTACACTGAAACTTCAAAGAAGAATTAATGGCTAAACCTCGTATTTTATGGCTCAACTTAAGTGTTTTTATTCTCACTTTTACGGTCGCCGCAATCGCAGTCCCTTACCGCGCTATCACCCATGGCTTTGAAACCAGCGAACTCATTGCTGCGCTAATATGTTTTATTTATTGTGGCATGTCGATAACCGTTGGTTATCACCGTTTATGGTCACATAAAACTTACCAAGCACATTGGAGCCTACGGTTAGTTTGCGCTTTAGGTGGTGCTTTTGCTTTACAAAATAGTGCCTTGCATTGGTCTTCAGATCACCGTATTCATCATAAACATGTTGATAAAAACGGCGTAGACCCTTATTCCGCTAAACGCGGCTTTTGGTTTTCTCATATTGGTTGGATGTTACGTGATTATCAGCCCGACCGTTATAATGATTATGACAACGCCCGCGATCTGCAAAAAGATAAAATTGTTATGTGGCAGCACAAGAATTATTTGTTATTAACTATTTTAATGAACTTCGGCGTGCCAATTTTATTTGGTTTATATACCGGCGATATAATTAGCAGCTTATTATTATTAGGATTTTTTCGCCTAGTGGTCAATCATCACACCACCTTTTTTATCAATTCTCTGGCGCATATTTGGGGCAAGCAAACTTATACCGATAAAAATACTGCCAGAGATAATGGTTTTCTCGCATTTTTAACCTTTGGCGAGGGTTACCATAATTACCACCATATTTTTGAGCATGATTATCGTAATGGTATTCGCTGGTATCAATTCGATCCATCGAAGTGGTTAATCAAAAGCTGTGAGTACTTAAAAATCACTTCTAAGTTAAGAACGGTATCAGAAGATAAAATTGAAAAAGCGAAATTAGCGATGATATTAAAGTTAAGCCAAGAGAAATTAGCCAGTCATCCCGACGCCGAGAAAATGCATGAAAAACTCCAGTTAGAGTACGATGCGTTAATTGTTAAAATGAATGCCTTTTATAACGCGAAAAAAGCTTTTTTAATTGCGAAAACAGACACCTTTAAAAATGATGTTGAACACTCTGAATTATTAAAGCAATACCGAGAGTTAAAAGAAAAATTCTTAGCACAAAAACGCGACTGGCACTTATTAACAGAGCAAATTAGTCCCTAAATTTTTGCCCTAATATTCAGCATATCAATACCGGTTATTTTAACGGTAGAATTCCTTACTAGTCACTTTATTTCCTGATAAAATTTCCCTATTAACGCTGGGAATAAGGTGACTCCATTGACAGAACAAAAGAAAACTCCAATCCAGAAAAAAGTAAAAAAGTTTGATTACGACGCAATTGTTATCGGTACTGGTCCTGGTGGTGAAGGTACCGCGATGGAACTTGCCAAAAAAGATAAAAGTGTCGCCGTTATTGAACGCTATAAATCGGTAGGCGGTGGTTGTACGCATTGGGGCACAATCCCATCAAAAGCTTTGCGTCAATCTGTTAGTCGGTTAATTGAATATAATTCAAACCCATTATTTTCAGGCTCCGGACAAGAAAAACATTTAACCTTTCCTGAAATATTAGGCCATGCGTCTTCAGTGATCAGCAAGCAAGTACGCTTACGTACCGGTTTCTATAATCGCAACCGCGTAACATCTTATAATGGCCAAGCAGCTTTTATTGATCCAAATACCATAGAAATAACAAAAGCCGATGGCACAAAAGAAATTATCAGTGCGGCGCAAATTGTTATTGCAACGGGCTCACATCCTTATCGCCCAAGTGATATTGATTTTACTCACAGCCGTGTCTACGACTCTGACACTATCTTATCGCTGACCCATGATCCTCGTCATATTATTATTTATGGTGCTGGGGTTATCGGCTCTGAATATGCTTGTATCTTCAAAGGTCTTGGCGTTAAAGTCGATTTAATTAACACCCGCGATCGCTTATTGTCATTTCTTGATGACGAAATGTCAGACTCATTAAGTTATCACTTATGGAATAACGGGGTAGTTATTCGCCACGGCGAGCAAATTGAACGTGTTGAAGCGTCAGATGATGCGGTAATTGTCCATTTAGAGTCAGGCAAAAAAATGCGCGCTGACTGTTTATTATTTGCCAATGGTCGAACGGGTAATACCGCTGACTTAAATTTAGCGAATGCTGGATTAAAAGCCGATGGTCGCGGTCAGCTCAAAGTAAATGATCAATACCAAACCGATGTTAAACACATTTACGCGGTTGGGGATGTTATTGGTTATCCAAGTCTTGCCAGTGCGGCTTATGACCAAGGCCGTTTAGCTGCATCAGCGATGGTTGATCATCAAAGTACTGCTAAGCTCATTGTTGATATTCCAACCGGAATTTATACCATTCCTGAAATTAGCTCAGTGGGTAAAACCGAGCAAGAGCTAACGGAAGCAAAAATCCCTTATGAGGTTGGTCGTTCGCAGTTTAAGCATTTGGCAAAAGCACAAATTTCTAATAGCTTAGTCGGATCGTTGAAAATATTATTTCATCGTGAAACAAAAGAGATATTAGGCATTCATTGTTTTGGTGAAAACGCCGCTGAGATTATTCACATTGGCCAAGCGATCATGGAACAGAAAAATGGTGGCAATACCATAGAGTATTTTGTTCAAACGACTTTCAACTACCCAACAATGGCAGAAGCATATCGAGTTGCGGCCTTAAATGGTTTAAATCGCTTATTCTAATCTAACTAACTTGGTTAGTGTTAACTTAGTTAGCGTTGAACTAGTTTAATAACCCTCAGTTATTACAGATATTAAAAAAGGAGCTAATTAGCTCCTTTTTCTCTTTCAGTTAGCTCATTTTTGATGATATGGCTTACTTAATTTGTGCACACTTTCAATAAAATGACCCGCATGCTCTGGATCAACATCTGGGTGAATACCGTGACCTAGATTGAAGACGTGACCAGTACCATCATTACCAAAACCTTTTAATATTTTAGCAACTTCTTCTTCAATACGCGGCTTAGGTGCATATAACATTGAAGGATCCATATTGCCTTGCAGTGCAACTTTATCACCAACACGTGCTTTCGCGTTTTCAATATCAATAGTCCAATCAAGACCAACAGCATCACAACCGGTAGCAGCAATGCTTTCTAACCACATACCGCCATTTTTGGTAAACAAAGTAACAGGTACTTTACGCCCTTCATTTTCACGCGTTAAGCCATCAACAATTTTAGCCATGTACTGTAATGAGAAGTCTTTATAATCTCGCGGAGATAAAACCCCACCCCAAGTATCAAATACCATCACTGATTGTGCGCCAGCAGCTATTTGTGCATTAAGGTAAGTGATCACAGAGTCTGCTAATTTATCTAATAATAAATGCAAGGTTTGCGGATCAGAAAACATCATTTTTTTAATTTTAGTAAAGGCTTTAGAACTGCCGCCTTCAATCATATAAGTTGCTAATGTCCATGGACTACCTGAAAAACCAATTAACGGAACGCTGCCATTAAGCTCTTTACGAATAGTACGTACCGCATTCATAACATAACCTAATTCATCTTCAGGATCAGGAATGCCAATTTTTTCGACATCAGCTTTTGATTGGATCGGACGTTCGAACTTAGGTCCTTCTCCGGTTTCAAAATACAAACCAAGTCCCATCGCATCAGGAATAGTTAAAATATCACTAAATAATATCGCCGCATCTAACGGAAAACGACGTAATGGCTGAATGGTTACTTCACAAGCAAGCTCGGCATTACGACAAACTGACATAAAATCGCCAGCATCTTTACGCACTTCCCGATATTCCGGCAAATAGCGACCCGCTTGACGCATCATCCATACGGGAGTGTAATCAACAGGTTGTTTTAATAAGGCGCGTAAATAATTGTCGTTTTTTAATTCAGTCATTCTTTTTTGTCTCTCAAAAAATCTGGCAGCATTCTACCATTGGCAAAACCTTTGATCTATGTCGAAAATCAACTTCTGATTGAAATATCGACAAAAGTGCATAAAGTATAAAGATTAAGACTCACAATTCTTGCGTCTAATAAAATATCAACAAGCTTGTTGCCAATAATAAGAATAAGTTCACTAAGGACACAGTATGAAAAGTAAATGGAATTTGGTCATCCACAAAACCAGTCAAACACAGGTTGCCATTTGGGTTGGCACCCTTTTTCCCGATTTAAGAAAACCTGCACACTGTTCAATAAAACTCATTGATGAAAATGGTCAAACAGTTGCCACTAACAGCATTACCCGTGATGAATGGTTACGTCCTTTTGATTATATTAACGATCGCTTTTACCAATACCGGCAATTTGACAATTTATTACCGGATCATCATTACCAAGTTGAATTTATTCGCAAGCAGCAAAATATCGCCGGCATTATCTTAGAGGAAAAAGTGTTATCAAGCGGTTCATTTACCACTTTACCGACTGAGCTTGCTACCACCTCACCTTTTGTTATTGCGCTAGGTAGCTGTTTTTATAATGAAGACGATAACGGTGCTGCGTCTTCATCTTATACCGCCCTTTATTATTCAGCAGATAAAATGATAAAGCCTCATGTTAAATTTTTTACTGGTGATCAAGTTTATCTCGATATTGGTTTAGACTCGCTATCGCCGGTAACCAAAGATGTTAGAAAACGCATCGCCGACGATTACGCCTCAACCTGGCAAACTCAGCGACAAATGTTACGCCATGGCGCCACTTGGTTTCTTGCTGATGATCATGAATATTGGAATAACTACCCTTATACCAGTGGTAAAAACCCTTACCTTTGGGCGATTACCGCTTTTAAAAGTATTAAAACCGCTTGGACCAAAACCGCCAGCTGCGGTGTTGCTAATGTGCAGCAAATAACACGCTTTGACTCATTTACTATTGGTAATGATATTTCAGTTTGCTTCGCTGACCTGCGCAGTGGTCGTGATAAAAAGTCTAAACCTAACTATATGATGCCTGAAAATGAATTTAGCCAGTTAATCGCTTGGGCCGAAAACTTAACTTGTCCGGGTATTATTGTGCTGCCACAACCGCTATTGGTGCATCCCGGTGGTGACTTAGACTTTAATATTGCAAATTACACCAATCAATACCAACGGTTAGTTACTGCCCTTGCCGCTTCTGGCCACGATATTGTGTGCTTGTCTGGTGATGTGCATTATGGCCGTATTGCGAAAGTAAAATTGGGCGAGCATGGCGCAACTTTGCATGAAATAATTTCGTCGCCAATGTCTAATTTAACGGGGCTTGACGGTAAAGTAGCCGCGAGCAAAGCTGAAAAATTAACGAAATTTCCAAGTATGGCGATTGCAGGTATCACACCAGCTCTTGTGCAGTATGAAAAGAAGTGGTCTGTTTCGACTCAAAAAGTTAAATTTCTGCGCTTTTTTTCATATCGAAAAACGCGCGAGCATTTTATGACCCTCGCCCTTTCTAAGACACCATCAGGAACAGTTCAAATGGCGGTTAATGTTTGGCGTATTAGAGATAAAAACAAATACAGCAATATGCCGAAAAAAGACTTTTCTCGCCCACACCTAATAGAATTGCGCTGATCCCGTTGACCCCAGTATAATAGAGCAGTATATTCACTGCTCTATTATCTAATCCTTAGATCGTCATTAAAGTCATCTACACGCTGCGGTAACCTACTTTGAAATATAAAATACCTCTTGTTTTATTCATCATTACAGCCTTCATTTTTAGCTATCTTTTCTTACTTGATGAACAACTCCATGATGACATTCCAGCCATTTTAGCTGAATTTAATAACCCGCCAGGCTTAGACAATAATGGCAGTATTTATCAACTCGGGATGTGGTCAGAAATCAGTGACGCTCCTGACGCTATTGGTCAATGGCGTTTATCTCAGTATCGCGCTGCGCAACAAACAGCAACCAACTCAACACAAGAAATTACCTTTGAAGATTATCCTGAAGAGTTACAAATATTTGAATTATTTGATTCACAAGCAAGGCCAGCATTGTTATGCGCAATGACTAACCTCGAATGTCTAGCTTACATTCTTGATCATCACCAAGAAATTCCAGCGCTAGTTGAGCGGTATCAATTGTTTATCGAGCGTTATGATACGTTAATGAGTTATGAAAATTTTGGCGCTTATGAACAGCCGTCATTTTATCTGCCGCAACCAGATTTTGGCCCGAGCGCGGATATCTTACAGTTAAAATTATTAGCTATTATTTATCAGATGCGTAATCAGCAAGTGCAACAAGGTATTGATGAACTAACTAAACTACTCCAATTTCATCATAAATTATTAGCACAAACCCCTTATATGCCAGTAAAAATAGCCAGCACTATTGAACTAGAAATGGTTATCGACAGCGCGGCATTTTTAATCGCTAAAAGCGCTAACAAACAAGACTGGCAAGCTTTTATTGATAACTTAACAACATTAACCACCACACAATTAACTTTCGAAAAACCTTTTCTTCATGAATTTGTCGCGTTAGTGAATACCCTTGAAAATATCAACATTCATGAACATGATGATGAGTTGCCCAAAATAGTTAACTTTTTACCAGCAAAAATTTTATACAAAAAGAACAAAACGATTAATACGCTTTATCAATGGATTAACAGCAATATTAGCATATTAAAATTTACTGAAAATAACCGTATAGAATTAGTCGCTAAAACTAATCCGGACGATATTTTAAGCTTTGACTATCGCAACGCTGTCGGCTCAACACTTGTCAACTCGATGGCACCTAAGCTATTAAATTTAGAAAAGTTTTTATTCCAGCTCGAAGTTAAGCAACAAATGCTAAATTATTTATATCAGTTACCCTCTCATCACAATGATAATGACAAAGTAAATAAAAGCTATATCAGCCCATTTACCGGCGAGCCAGCTTATTACCGCGATAATAAATTTTGCCTTGCTGTCGATCAACTTCCTGCAAATGATATTTGTTTGTTTTATTAATAGTCTTCCAGTCCTCACCTATAGGTATTTAAATATAAAATTTCAATATCTATAGGTAAAATACAATAGTTCTATCTAAATTATGCACGACTTTATTTCCATCCTCAGCAGGATATCAATAACAATGATGATAAAAAATTAAAGTAAATACTCATCCACTTTTTGATTATATTTATCATCGATCTTTTCAATACTAAAATACAACTGCTTGTAAACATTAAAACTTATATTCACTTAACGCTAGCACCGATAAAACCTAGCCAATAGTACGAAAAAAGTCGTGGTGTAAAAGCTCTATTAAAGTTGTTGCGTCAACAAAAAACCTTTGATATAAAATACCCGCGCTAGTGAAAAGACAATTAAAAAGAAGCTAGTTTTAACTAGACCTTACAGCGAGCACTTCAAGCCTTAACTTCGGTTAAGGCTTTTTTATTTTTAACGATAAAAAAAAACAGGCCAAGCCTGTTTTTATATTTAAAAATAAATATTCACATAACAACTAACTGGCAACTTTATCCTTAATCGCCGCCGTTAGTACTTGTGCAATATCATCACCCCAAACTTTCATCCCTTCAATAAAGGCGCCATAAACCACTTTGATTTCTTTCTGCCCTAATGGCTTTTTATAGAAGTCGATATATTGCTCTAAATTAGCATCGCTAACATCTTTATATAAATAGTAAGAAGTCATCATCATTTGCTGATCCATCATCTGCGTCATCATGCCGCGCATTTGACTTAGTTGCTGCTGCATTTGTGCTTCTGGGATTTTTTTCTCCGGCATTGCTATTTTCATGCTATTAAACATATTCTCAATAATCGCCATAGCTATTTCTACACCGTTTTCTGCCATCTTTGTATTATCAATAAAAGCACGAGCTAATTGCTGACGCTTAGCCGTTGGTGGATTCGCTTGAATACCCGCCATATACCCCATCAATTCTTGTTGAAAATCAGGGAGAGTGGCTTTTGTTTCTTCAAGTTTCACTGATTTAACTAGGTCAGAGTTTAACCAAGTTAATAATTCGGTCATTTCAGACTTACTCATTTGTGCTTGTAATGCACTGATGATTTTTTTGTTAATTTTTTCTTCTTGCCAAGTATCCAGTAACGCCGACATCATTATTTTGTCTTTAGCAGGATCTTTTGATGTTAACTGCATTTGCTGAGACATTGATTGAATTTGTGCCGGCATTCCTTGAATTGAAGCTTTCAAGCCCGAAAGTTCTAAATAGCTATAAACTTCACCTTCACTAATTTTGTCATTAGCAAAGACCTGTTGAGTAATAAATAAAGTAAGTAGGGTAAAATATTTTAAAAACGAAGAAATGGTTCGCATGTTATATCCTTTAACGTATGGTGGTTTTTTATCTGATAGCTAGTGTAATAGACAAAGTTCAACAATGGAAAGCTAAATTAAATGAAATTAATATTATCACGACCAATTAAGCTAATAGCCTTAAAAATAAGTTTTTTATTCTTGTTAGTGGGCACCGCTTTTAACTGTTTCGCGTTAAATAAATTCTCCCATCAACTGGTTTGCCAGCTCAGTTATCAAAATTTATCGCATCAGCAACAAACTACCATATCACAATTATTTACGCACCTATCGCCGCAACAAACGAAACTGATTAATCAATATAATCACAGAAAAGCCAACGAACCCATTACTTTTGCTAAAGCTTGTACTTGGGCTGACGCGATTAAAAAGCTCACTGCATACGATTATTTAAAACCTTGGCATTATTTAAATGTCGCGCGCGATACTAAAATGATTAATGCCCATCAACAAGGCGCTTATTGTCAGCAAGGTTGTATTACTAACGCGATTAATGTTCATTTTAATCAATTCAAGAACGCTAAAAATAAGGAACAAAAATTATCTGCACTGATGCTGCTGGGGCATTGGTTAGGAGATATTCATCAGCCGCTACATATTAGTTTCGCCAGCGACTATGGTGGCAATAACATTAAAATCAACAGCAAAAGTAAGTGTAAAAACCTCCATAGATATTGGGATCAATGTTTAATTCCAAGCACAGTAAAAAATTATCAGCGTCTGTTATTAAACTTACAGAAACAATGGCCGGCCACAAATGTAGAGTTTAAGCTCGGCGCACAATGGCTCTGGGCAAATGAAACTTTTCAAATCACCACAGCACCAGCATTAAGCTATTGCCAATATTCTGATAACGGCTGTATCAGCCAAAACAAGCCATTAACACTAACGCCAGCATACCAAAAGTTATTCCAGCCAATATTAGAGCAACAACTATTAAGCGCCGCGATTCGTTTAAACAGCTTACTGAACGAGCTTATTCCTTAACAAGATAATTTCTTAACGCGCAACGGTAATAAATCAGCTACCGCCAAAAAACAGACATAAAAAAAGCGAGCTTAGCTCGCTTTTTTCTCACTACAAACGCTTATTTAGCGGCGGTAGCATCACCAACTTTAGCAGGCTCTTCTGCTTTTTGAATTTCTAATAATTCAATTTCAAATTGTAAAACTGAATTACCAGGAATGCGTGGTGGGTTACCATTTGGTCCATAAGCTAAATCAGAAGGGATAGTAAATTTATATTTAGCACCTACTGACATTAATTGAACACCTTCAGTCCAACCAGCAATAACGCGGTTTAAAGGAAATACAGCCGGTTGACCACGGTCGTATGAACTGTCAAAAGTTTCACCACTTAAAAAAGTACCTTTATAGTGGACAGTTACTGTGTCGGTCGCTGCTGGCTTATCGCCTTCACCTTCAGTCATTACTGAATACTGAATACCCGATTCTGTTACTTTAACACCGTCTTTTTTAGCATTATCTGCTAAGAATTTTTGACCGTCGGCTAAGCTAGATTTTGCTTGTTCTTCCGCTACAGCTTGTTGTTTTTCTTTTAACGCTGTTTCCATCGCCATTAGCGCGGTTTTCGCTTCTTCTTCAGTCATCTGCGCTTTGCCCGCTAACTGATCAGCAAAACCTTTTAAGATAAGCTCTTGATCTAACGCCATACCTAATTCAGTTTGCTTCTCTAGATTAGCTTTCATATAAGAGCCGATAGAAGTCCCTAAGCCATATGATTGCTTTTGTGTGTCAGTTTCTAATACTAACGGCTTATCTTCTGTTACAGCTTCTTGCTTCGCTTCTTGGCAACCAAAAACAGATACTAGCGCGACTGCTACTAACGTAGGCTTTAAAAAATTCATTTAATTCTCCGATAAAAATACTGAATTACAATAAACCCTAACTTATTCTCATAATAATTATTGTTATATTGTATACAAAACGACTTATACTAACGGGAAATGTGGTGATTAAAAAGTATAAATACAATGGTAGGATGTAAAAAAATATTTCAAAGCGGCATTTTTTTGTTGTTTATTAGTGTTCTAGCAGCTTGTTCTGATCGCTCATCGACACCATTAAAGCAAACCGTCCATGCCGTTGAAGGCGCTTTTGCTGCCAATATTTCTAATGACGGAAAGTTTAGTGTCGTCTCTTCTATTCATCATGGCCTAAGTTATTGGGATTTAGAACAAGACGCCCTGATCTATTCTTGGTCGCTCCAACAAGACTCTGCCGATAACTTAGTTTTAGCCACAGATATTGCTGATAATAATAGCCATGTAGTAACCGCAAACCGTGAAGCTTTTGCCTTGTGGAATACTAAAACAGGTAAGTCAGAAGGGTATTGGCAAGTGAGAGAGTCAAACATTCGCGATATTGCCGTGGCTAATAATGGTGACTATGTCTTAATTGGTAAATCCAATGGCACTGTTGTTCACGTGACTATTGATACCGGTCGGCGCTTAGAGTTTTTAGGTCATCAAGAAAAAATTAATGCCATTGATATGTTACCTAACGGCCGCATTGCTATTTCTGGCTCTAATGATTTTGTCGCTTATGTTTGGGATACACAGTCTGGCCAAGTGATTTACCGCTTTAACCATACTAGCCGAGTGACTAAAGTAGCACTTGACCCTAAAGGCCGTTATGCCTTTACCGCCGACAGTAAAAAAACGGCCACAATTTGGGATTTAAAAACCGGCAAAAAAATAACCTCACTAAAATACCCTAACCGCCAAGAAGTGTTCAGCTCAGTGCAGTTTTCACCTAAAGGTGAGTATTTATTAACTGGCGCGCCAAGCCGAAAAGTCAGTTTATGGCAAATAGGTACCGGCGAACGGATTAAAAGCTGGTTTGTCAGCCCAAGAAAAGATATTCGTCCGGCTGGTGCGGTTGTGTATTCTGTGGCTTTTCGCGATAATAACCACATAATGACAGAGAGCTCCGCCGGTTATGGCGAATTATGGCAAATTAATGAATAAAGACATGAACCTAGATATTTGGTCAGAAAAATTAGAAGCATTAGAATCACGTAATGCTTTTCAAGATGATATTATTGATAAACTGAATCAAGAATTAACCATTCATCAACAAGAAATTGCTGAATTAAAATATCAGTTAAAACTTATCGCCAGCCGCTTGAAAGAAGCGGGCAATAACGAACCTGACTCTCAAGACATTGAGCCACCACCACCGCATTATTAAAATGGCGGTAAACGAGCAAGTTATTCTGGTGTAAACACACCAATAACTTGCTCGTGTGCTCTGACACTTTTTTCTATATGTTCTTCCGGTTGCGACATTTGCTCACCGCAACTAACACACGTCACCTTCTCTACATTTTGCTCTTTGGTCAGTGCCATGGTGTCCATACTTTTACATTTTGGGCAGATTGCGCCGGCAATAAATCGTTTTTTCACGTTAAATCATCATAGTTGTCAATATCTCGGTTATTTTACCTTGAAAGATGGTCAATGGAAAACGACAATAACGCAATTATTATTTTATGAGTGCCTGATGTGATATCTGCTAACGAGCTTCGTTTAGATCGCGGAACCAAAACCTTAATTGAATCTTCAAGCTTTGCTATCTATCCCAACCATAAAGTTGGCTTAGTTGGCTCGAATGGCTGCGGTAAATCGTCATTATTTTCTGCACTATTAGGCGGATTACAACCAGATTCCGGCTCACTATCATTACCATCAACTTGGAAGATAGCGACCGTTAAACAAGAAACGCCAGCGCTAGAACAATCCGCTTTAGATTATGTTATTGACGGTGATAAAGAATACCGACAATTAGAGCAAGCATTAGAACAAGCCAGACTTGATGGTAATGGCACCGAAGAAGCTAACATTATCAATAAAATAGATACTATTGGTGGTTATAGCTTAGCAGCCAGAGCTGGCGAATTACTGCATGGCCTAGGTTTTCAACAAGTACAACTAAGCTCAGCGGTAAAAGAATTTTCAGGTGGTTGGCGCATGCGCCTTAATTTGGCACAAGCACTGATCAGCCGCGCAGACTTATTATTACTCGATGAACCCACTAACCATTTAGATTTAGACGCGGTGTTATGGCTACAGCGCTGGTTAAAGAAATTTGATGGCACCTTAGTACTAATATCCCATGATCGTGACTTCTTAGATGATGTCATTAATCAAATTTTGCATATTGAACATCAAAAAGCGAAATTATACAGCGGCAATTATAGTGCTTTTGAAAGACAACGCGCTGAACACCTAGCCCAGCAAGATGCTCAATATCAGAAGCAACAAAAAGAAGTTGAGCATTTAACGGCTTTTGTCGATAGATTTAGAGCCAAAGCAAGTAAAGCAAAACAAGCACAAAGTCGTTTAAAGCGATTACAAAAGTTACCCGACCTTGCACCCGCCCATGTTGATAGCCAATTTAGCTTTACCTTTAAGCAACCTGACACTATGCCCTATCCTTTATTGTCAGTGGAAAATGCGGATTGCGGTTATGGCAATACTGTAATATTAAAACAAGCAAAGTTAATGTTAGTGCCCGGCAGTCGCATTGGTTTATTAGGACGTAACGGCGCCGGTAAATCGACCTTAATAAAAACCTTAGCAGGTGATATTGCGCCGCTAACAGGAGAGCGAGCTGCCGCACAAGAATTAAAAATAGGTTATTTTTCTCAGCACCAACTTGAACAGTTACATCCTGGCAGCAGCGCGGTCGAGCATATTACGCGTCATCATAAAGATATGACCGAATTACAAGCGAGAAATTACCTTGGTAGTTTTGGTTTTAGCGGTGAGCAAGCGCTCAGCACTATCGATATAATGTCGGGCGGAGAAAAAGCGCGTTTGGTATTAGCGCTAATCGTTGCGCAAAAACCTCAGTTGTTATTACTTGATGAGCCAACTAACCACCTCGATTTAGAAATGCGCCAAGCACTCGTGATTGCACTGCAATCTTTTGAGGGCGCAATTATTCTTATTGCCCATGATCGCTATTTACTCGAGTCATGTGTTGATGAGTTTTATTTAGTTGGTAATGGCCAAGTGGTTAACTTTGATGGTGATATTGATGATTATCAGCAATGGCTCAATGACGACAAAAAAAATAACAACGACAGCAATAAAGAGAAAAATGACAACCTAGTCGATAAAAAACAAGTGCGACAAGAGCAAGCGAAACGTCGACAACAAGCCGCGCCATTAAAAAAACAAGCGGATAAATTAGAAAAACAGATCAGCCAATGGCAGCAACAACTTACTGAGATTGAAAGCCAGCTCAGTGATAGCGCAATATATGATGCTAAAAATAAAAAAACCTTAACTGACCTCATCAAACAACAAGCAAGCTTGAAAAGCGAAATTGAAGAGCATGAAATGACTTGGTTAGAATTACTTGAGCAAATTGAAGAAATGATGAATTAGTTAATTTTTTTCACTTAATTAATATTTTATTGCTAAACTTATTTAAAACGCCCTTAAACTTTGAGATTTATTATGAAAAACGCTTATATATCAGCACTTTTTTTCAGCCTATGCTTTTCTAACTTGAGTTCAGCTAATGACTTTAATAAAGGCATATACGAACTAAACCGTGGTGAATTTCATGCTGCTATTGCAGAATTCGCCCCTTTAGTAGAAGACAACTACGCGCCGGCCCAATACCAAATGGCAAAGTTATTGTTAGATGGGAATGGTACGCAAAAAGATACGACTAAAGCGGTCGAGTTATTATATAAAGCGTCAAAGCAGAATTACCAAGATGCCCAGTTTGCTTTATCGGTTTTATATTCTGAAGGTAAAGTTGTTAATCAAAACTTAACAATGGCTTTTGAATTAATGCAAAAAGCCGCTTTAAAAGAAATGCCAAGCGCACAATTTAATCTCGGTGTTATGTACGCTCAAGGCTCAGGCGTGAAACAAGATAACTACCAAGCGACACGTTGGTATAAAAAAGCGGCCGATCAAAACTATGCCTTAGCTCAATTTAACCTAGCCTTGATGTATTTCGAGGGTAAAGGGGTCGAAAAGAGTGACTACTGGTCATACGTATGGAATTCAGTCGCTGCTCAAGGTGGCTATAAAAATGCGCTTAAAAGCCGAGATATGGACGAAAGAAACTTATCGGCGGAGCAAATTAAAGTCGGTAGAGAAGAAGCATATACCATTTACGCCAAGTTAGTGCGTAAACAAGATATGGAAGCCAAAATTGCCGCTGAAGCATTAACCTTTTAAAACCTAATAAAATAAAATTACTAAGCGCAAATCTAAAGCTCGTTATACTCATTTAATATGATGATATAACGGGCTTTTTATTTTTTATTTTTTATTTTAGCTAACACATTAATCAGCTATCCCACTAATATCCTTACCTTTATCAATATTCCTTCACTCAAAGTAACAAAAATTACAATCCAATACCTGACCACTTTTTATGGTTAATTATTAAGCACAATCAAATTGCCTTGCTATACTTTTGGTTAGCTGTTTTTAACAATTTTAGTACAACACAGTACTTAGGATAAGTTATGGAAATTTCACCCCATCAAATATCAACGTCGGCAAATAATATCGAGCGCTTAGAGCAAAAGCGAGCAGCAGAAGACGAAAAAATAGCCACGGGTAAACGAATCAATCGTGCCGCGGATGACACTGCTGGTTTACAGATATCTGAACGTTTAACAGCACAAATTAATAATGACGCACAGCTCAGCAATAATAACCAAGATCAAGTTAACAACAATCAGGTACAAGCAGGTCAATTAGCGGCAATTAATGACGGCTTACAGCGCGCTAATACCCTGTCAGCACAGTCTGGTAATCCATTAGCGGATCAAGATGCTATTCAAGCAGAATTTAATCAGATCACTGAACAGATAAATACCTTAGCCGAAGAAGCTTTAGGAAGTGAAGATTTTATCTCAGGTTTAGATGCCTTTGATACTGAAACCACACAAGCAGCACTTGAAGCCGCATTTAGCCAAGTTGCGGATACTGCCACCAACCTCGGCGCGCAAGCAAATAGCCTGCCATCACAAACGGCAACCTATCAAACCTCAGTTGTTAATGTATCGGCTGCCCGCTCAAGTATTCAAGATACTAATA
The DNA here is from genome assembly GCA_051251725.1 of Thalassotalea sp. Classification (GTDB taxonomy): domain Bacteria; phylum Pseudomonadota; class Gammaproteobacteria; order Enterobacterales; family Alteromonadaceae; genus JALZUE01. Next base: position 18,432 of record JBPOFN010000008.1, read on the forward strand.
TTGCTGAAACCACGAGTAATCAGCAACAAACCGCAGTGTTATTAGAGTCGGCGGTGATCAGCAAGAAAGATGAAGAAGCACGCAAAGGCCTATTAGTTAATCAACTTGTGTAAAGTTTCTATAAAATAGAGACTTTTCCCCCTGATTAAGGGTAGAATTACCGCAGATTTTCTTCATCTCCTGCAATAATATTTGTGTTCTGTTCAAGTCAATTTAAGCCTGCTTGGTGGTTATCTAATGCGCACGCGCAAACCATGTTTGCCAAGTTTTTACAAAAAAAAACATCTGCTATTCGTTTAACTGAAACAGTTGAAACACCTGACGGTGATTTTTTTGACTTAGCGTGGACAGAGCCGCCCGAGAAAGATACCAGCAAACCGATAGTCGTGATTTTACATGGCCTCGAAGGTTCACAAAATAGTCATTACGCTCGAGGTATGTTAAATGCCGTTGTCAATAATGGCTGGGTTGGCTTATTAATGCATTTTAGAGGTTGCAGCGGCAAACCTAATCGCCAACTTAACTCTTACCATTCTGGCGATATTCGAGATATTAGTTTTTTAACTGAGCAGCTCAGCAAACAGTTTCCTGCTAGAAAACTTGGCTTAATAGGCTTTTCACTAGGTGGCAACATCGCTAGCCTATATTTAGCGAATAACCCTGACAATCCTTATAAGGCAGCATGTATTATCTGTGCGCCATTTGATCTTGCCAGCTGCAGTAAAAAAATTAATAGAGGTGTCTCGAAGATTTACCAACAGTATTTAGTTGGTATGTTAAAAGATAGCACCTTGATAAAACATCAAGTGATGCCAAACGCTAATATTTGCCCACTCAAAATCAAAGCGATTAAAACCATGTGGCAATTTGACGATTATGTCACTGCGCCTATTAATGGCTTTGACAATGCTTTAGATTACTACGATAAAGTCAGCGGTATTCATGTCTTAGACAAAGTCGTCACCCCGAGTCTGATTATTCACGCTCAAGACGACCCCTTTCTCGATCATGAAAAAATTACCGCAGTCACCTCTTTACCCGCCAGCATACGTTTTGAAATTAGCGAAAAAGGCGGCCATGTCGGTTTTATCTCAGGCAATAACCCCTTAAAACCAGAGTTTTGGTTAGAAAAGCGGGTGCCACAATATTTATCGGAGTTTTTATGATCATCCCACTAGAAAGTTTAAGTAGTGAAATTTTAACCAATATTATTAAAGAGTATGTACTGCAAGAAGGGACTGATTACGGTACTGAAACCGTTAGTATTGAAGATAAAATTCAGCAGGTTCATCAACAATTAATTCAAGGTAGCGCCGTAGTTGTGTATTCCGAGCTTCATGAAACCGTTAATATATTACCTGCTGAACAATTTAAGCAGCAGTCTGTTTAACCTGATGTGATGGTCAACTAAATCGATAAACAGACTGGCTTGAAAAACTACTGGCTAAAAGTCAGCTGAAAGCTAACCGGTACGGCTAAAGCAATACTGGGTAGTTTAGCCAATTTTTGTAATTTATTAATACCGTCAATTAACGAATAATCAATCGCATTAATAATAATTGGCTTAATAGTCGCCACTTGCACTTCTCCACTGGCTTTTTTAGTCACTAACACTTGGCTAGTGATCTTTTGCTTACTGCCATGTAAATCTAATTCACCCGCAATCATCAGCTCTTTACTATCACCAGTAGTTAGCGCAGATAAGAAAGCGACATCAATAGTGGTGGTAAACGTTGCTTTTGCAAACGTTGAAGTTTCAAATAAAGCCGCTTGCATTCTTTCATTACGAATTGGAATGTGGGTTTCAACACTGGCTAATGCAATCACTAACTTAGCGGCACCTGATTTATCGATACTACCCGATAATTTTTTAAAGTGATGAACTTCTGCAATGCTATTTTTTTTAATTGAAATAAAATTCAGTTGTGAGTCTTTATTATTTAATTGCCACTCAGCTGAAGCCGATAGTGACAATAAAGAGCAAACTAATAATGATAAAATACGCATGATAATCCTTATAAAGTGCGCTTTGCGCGATGGGGTTTAACAACTTTTTGCCAAGGAATATCCTGTGAGCCTAAGCTCATAAAATCAGGGTTCATTAGCGTTTCACGAGTATTATAGGACAATGGCAGAAACTCACTATCAATAATTTTTCCACCCGCTTCTTCTAGGATGCAATGACTAGCACCAGTATCCCACTCACCTGTGGGCCCGATACGTAAATAACAATCGGCAAGGCCTTCGGCGATTAAACAATTTTTTAACGAACAGCTACCATAAGGGACATATTCATAGTCAAAGTCATCATTTAAATACTGCCCCATAACCTCTAATTTTTGTCGGCGACTGATAGCAACTTTAATTGGTCTGGTGTCATCAAAAGCGGCCACCGAAATATCAACCACTTGCCCTTGAGATTCTTTAAACGCTCCTAACGATTTTTGCGCGTAATAAGTAACATCATGATCAGGCGCATGGATCACACCAATGCTGGGCCAGCCATTTTCCACCAACGCAATGTTTACCGCAAAGTCACCGCTTTTTAAAATAAATTCACCGGTACCGTCAATAGGATCTAATAACCAATAGCGCTGCCATAAGCCGCGAGTACTCAACTTTTCAGCGCCAACTTCCTCGGAAATAATCGGGATGCTTGGTGTTAATGCTTTAAGGTGCGCCATAATTATTTCATTAGCGGCAATATCAGCACTGGTAACCGGACTATCGTCTGACTTAGTGGTTTCGGTAAAGTCGCCTGAGTGATAATGTTTCATCACTTCTTCGCCTGCTTTTTTAGCGGCGGTTAATGCTATTTGTAATAAACCTTTTTCTATCATATGCCACCTCTCATTTTATCCACTACTAACAATAATGCCGCAACACTTCGTGCTTCATTAAAATCTTCTTGAGTCAGTAAGCTTTGATAATCTTTTATTGGCCAAGGCACAATTTCAAGCGGCTCGGGTTCATCTCCTACTAACGTTTCCTCAAATAAGGCCGTAGCAAGATAAATTTCCATGTGCGCGTTAAAAAATGCAGGCGCCATTGTCACGGTTTGCAGGTGAACTAAATGTTCAGCGCCATAACCGATCTCTTCTTTTAATTCCCGATTTGCTGCTTGCTCGCCATTTTCACCTGGGTCAATTAACCCTTTTGGGAAACCCAATTCGTAACTATGCGTGCCTGCACAATATTCTCGCACTAGCAGCAAGGTATTGTCATCAATCATAGGAACAATCAAAACCGCGCCGCGACCACTTCCGCTCATCCGTTCATACACGCGCTCTTCGCCATTTGAGAAAGTTAATTCAAGCTCTTCAATTTTAAACAGGCGGCTTTTGGCAACGTCTCGTCTTTTACCAATCACGGGTAACTTCGTTTTAGCGGTCATTTAATAGCCATATGGTCATAATTTAAGTAATTTTTGCAGCGCATCGTTACAACTTAGATATACTCCTATCATAAAGTGTTTTAATAGGATAAATCTATGCTTGATTGGCAAGAAATCGAAACTGTTTTGTTAGATATGGATGGAACCATACTTGATTTGCATTTTGATAATCACTTTTGGTTAGAGCACCTACCCAAACGCTATAGCGAAAACACGCAAATCCCCCTTGCCGAAGCAAAAGCAGAATTAGCAAGTTATTACCATGAAGTCGCTGGTACGATAAAATGGTACTGTCTTGATTATTGGGCCGAGAAAACCAAATTACCGATCACTGAACTTAAAAAAGAAGTTCAGCATTTAATTTCATTAAGGGCTGACGCAGTCGATTTTTTAATTGCCCTGAAAAAAGCTAATAAAGATATCGTCTTAGTAACTAATGCACACCCCGATAGTTTATCGTTAAAAATTGAACGTACCCAACTTGATCAATATTTCGATACGTTATATTCAACCCATCAATTTGGTGTTACTAAAGAATATCAGTTACTGTGGCAGAAATTACAAAGCCAGCATGGTTTTTCATTAAAGAATACGCTCTTTATTGACGACAGCGAAGCTATTTTACAATCAGCTAAAACCTTTGGATTTAAATATTTATTGGGCGTTGCTAACCCTGATAGTAAAAAAGCACAAAACCCAATTACTGAATTTTGTGCCATTACTGATTTTCGCAGTTTAATACCCGCAATTAGCGAGTAATTTTACTAACCATTACTAATCAAATTATCAACTCGGTAATTTTATCAGTTAAAAGCTTAAACGATATCGCCCTTCACTATCTGGCTTACCTAAAAAGCTTAGTAGTGGTGTTAATTTTTCCGGAAAATTAGCCGCTGGTTTAATATAACCATCGCCTGTAATTCTTTTCGTATTACGCATATAGGCAGTATAGCTTAGGCCTAAATCATTATTTTCATCCATAGTCAGCGCAACAGCACCTTGCTCACAGCCAAGTTTAGCTTTTAAATCACCGAGCTCGACAGACTCATCTAACGCTTTTGCTTCAGCCAGAGGCCAATGTATTATTGCCGATAATTCACTACATAGTGGGCTGCCAAGCGTAAACTTATTAACGGTTAAATTAACATCTCCCATCACAGTAACCGGTAGCGGTAAGTTTAAATTTTGCACTACTTCGTTAGCAGCGATAGTTATATCAGCATCAGTAATGGAGAACATATCACCGGTTTTATTGATCGTTAAAAAACCGACTGGGCCATATTTCATCGGATCACCCAGTTTTATTTCGGCACTTGGATTTAAAGTAATTAATGACCAAAAATTTAATCGCGCTTTAATATCGTGAATGGTAATTTTATCTGTCTGAATTTGCTCAATATTAGCTTGCCAAACAGTGCCTGATACACCATGTAGTGCGATATTTTTAGGTAACTTAACTTGGCTAACAATAAACTGGGCTGGTAATTGTGAGATAACAAAAAATAAATAGACCACAAGAAAGAAACTAAAATAACCTGCTATTTTTTTCATTAACCTTTACCTAAATTTAAACGACGCACTTTAACCACACCTTTAACATCAGTTTTTGCTAAATCAACCGATTTAACGCTGACACCATCGGTCACAGCCATATTTTTTAGCCAGTCCATTAAGATATTAAATGATACTTCATCAATTGAAATATTAATTTCATCCCCTTGCGGCTGTACTCTGGCAATGGCAATACCTTGTTTACTAGCAGAACGATTCACTATCGTCGACAAACTTTCATTACGATTATTTTGACTGCCCGTATTTGCAGCTGTGTAAGCTGACTTTTTATCATTCATCCAAACTACAAGCTCTTGTTGGCGCTTAACCTTTTTTTCTTTGGCCGCAATTCCGTCATTTACTGGTTGCCAAATCACTAGATAAAACAGAAAAACACCAACAAAACATGCCATCGCAATAACTAAGTGTTGTTCTCTTTGATTTAACGCTTGCCATCTATCTTTCATGACGCATCCTTAATACTAAACGATCCAGTAACCACGTTACCTTGATTGTTTTGAGAGCCTTGTGAAACTTCTAACTTGGCTTTTTCCAATTCAGTTTTAAAACGCTCAAAGTCTTGATAACTTTTTGCCGACGCTTGAATACGAATTTCATTGCGCTTGTTATCATACTTCAATGTTTCAGGTTTTAACGAATTAACCGCAATAAATGCGGGCGTAATCTTATTCATTAACGGAATAAACTTCTCAGCCTCGTCATTTATATCTAAGCTTCTTAAGCGCGCTTTAACTAAAGCTTTGATTTTATTTAAAGAAACTGTGCGGCCTTTATTAACCGCAAAGTTATCTTGATAAAGACTATGAATTTCAGTTTCAAGCGCGAGTTGCTCTGTCTCTAATTGTGACAACTTAATAAACTTACCCGTCAAACTAACTAAAAAAGCTAATACGGCAAAGCTTGCTGCTAATTTCCAATGTTGCCAAAAAACATTCGATTTCTGTTTTTGAAGAAACTCACCTTGTAATAAGTTGACCGGGCAAGTTGCGACATTTTTAGCAAAGATAAATAAAGGCAAATCTTCCGGCTGCGATGCTAAAGTCACTAATGAATTTTCCACGCTCAGCGGTGAAAAATGTGCCACCTTGGTAGGTTTATTCACTTGCTGCATTAATAATTGCCAGACGGGTAGATCAAGTGCCATCGCTTGCCAAGTTGATTGACGAATAATTAACTGATCACCTAAACTAACCAAACTATAACTGTCGTCAATTAACGGCAAAGTTAATGCGTCAGGCAACATTACCGTTGTGGTAATTTTAGCATCAGCTAACCAAGTTAACCAAAGCTTCATAAGTTGCTTATCAATGGCGGCAACAAAACAGTTAACATCGCTATGCACGTTTTTCACCGTGGCATAAGCAAAAAACAAGCTGTCGACGTCTTGTGCTAACTCTTCTTCGAGCATGTAAGGCACAACTTGCTTCATTGCCCGTGCTGACTTGCTTGGTACTTTTAGCGATTTAAGCGCAACTTCACTGGCAGGTACTAACACCACAACTTTTCGACTAGCCGCTTTTTCGGTCAACTCAGTTAACTGCTCAGCCGTTGCCAACTCTCCGCTGGCAATTATTTCTTCAGTATCGGCGGTAGTGATCAACCAATGTATCGTATCTTGGTATCGACTTCCGAGCCTAATTATTATTGTTTCAGCCATTATTCTCTTCCTATGCTACGAGCTATCACTTGAATATCTTTATTATTCGACACGTTAAAAACAGTGTTCAAATGAACATAGCTATTATTGAAACTCGCCATAGTTTTTAGTTTAAAATATTCACTATCAACGGTAAATTGTTGCTTTTGTTGCGCAGATATCTTTTTATCAGAGACACTTGCTAGCGTCCATAAATCTGTCACCTTTTCAAAACCATCATCATCTCTTTCTGCCAAAATATCAGCTGCATCCGTGGCAGAAATATCTAACAGCGCTTCTAGCAACACTGATGAATTAGCATCAAGAGTATTTATATTAACTTGATGTATGTCACTATCAGGGATAACACATACGTATTCTTTTAGTGCGTCAATGATCGCCGGTGTAAAATGTTCAATCGCCCGTAATTCCGTAACACTGGCGAGAAAATGATTAGCCGCTAAATATGGGTATGATTTACTCGAATAATCACTATCTTCCGCGCCACCAGCACTGGATATCATACCATCTTTATCAAGCCAGTCAGTTAACGCATCAGCTAAATATTCAGCAGTAAACTCATCAACATCTTCTAAGCCCACCTTCAATAACAAGCGTTCAAACGATAACCGAGCCGCTGTTTTTTGAGCTAAATTTCCCGATGAGCCGGTACCAGCTTTTTCATCATCATCATCATCATCGCCTTCGGCTTTAAATGGTGCTCGTAAAGCATTTAAATTAAAACAAGCTTGTAAGTCAAAAATTTCTCCGGTAATTTGCCCTTGTTCAACTGGGTAACTGGTTTCGCCCTGCGCCCAATACTGCCCTAAATGAGTAACTTTCGGCTCTTTATTAAAAGCACTTTTTAAAACATTAGCAGCAAACGCTTCGGCCCCTAACGCATACCAATAAGCTTGTTGATTTGAAGCTACATTCGCGGTTCTTTGTAATTGTAGTAATAGTTTACCGGTCATTTTAGTCATGAGAATTGACGCCAACGCTACAATCAACATCACACTAATTAAGGCGACTCCACGCTGCTTGTTTATCATCTAACTACCTGTAACCTTTTTCGGCAAATCACCCGCAACTAAAAATTGTCGGCGGATCATACCTAAATCAGCAGTTTCAAGCTCAATCGCGATGCCGGTTGGCAGTCGGCCACTGGTTAATTCTTTGCTCCATTTGGAGTCATAAAAAAATTCAAAACTTAAATCAGTAACATCGGTTAATAGGACCCGAACTTTGGGTTCTTCCCCTAAAACCGGATCGACAAAGTTATAATGTGTTCTTTCAAATTTATTGTCAGCTAATTGATAACTGACCGTTTGTAATTGACTGCGCGGTAAGACTAAACCAGGGTTCGACCAACCGCTGCGAACAAACGACAGGCCTGAAGCGCTAGTTGAAAAGCCGCCTTTGGATTCATAAATAAAATCAGCGTCGCTATCACTACTTTCACCACGGACGTGGCGACGGGCTATTTGAGTAATATCTCGTTCCAGCACAATAAAGGTGGTTTGCAGCTGGTTTAAACGCGTTATTTTTTCTCTTGCGCCTTTTTCAGACTCAGCAACCGTATTAAAAATAGTAAAACCCGCTAAACTTATCACCGCATAAATAGCGATTGATAACATCAGTTCAATTAAAGTAAAGCCAGTCTGCTGTTTCATTGTTTAGCCTTTGAAACGTAAGTCATCAAAGATGTAATTGGCTTTTCATCTTTTACATCATTTCTTATTTCGACAATAATCGCTTTTAAATTATCATCAGTAGTCTTTTTAACGACCTGTTTCCAATACCATTCGCGTTTGGCTAGCTCAACATCGCCTTTTTTATTGTTCTTAGGTGGCCATTCATTTTGCAGCTTTAATTCCACTAATTGATTGGAGGCGACCCAAGTGGCCATCATATTTTCTTCAAGTAAAGTGGTATTACTAAGGTTGGTATTGGCTGTCGACATTAACGCGACACCCACTAACGAAAAAATGGCCATAGCGATCATAACTTCAATTAAGGTAAAACCACTAACGTGTTTATTCTTGGCCATTATAAAGCGGCCCTTTAATAACGAGTGGTAAGGTAAATAATCCGGTTACGTGGTATTCAATCGGCTCTTCAAGCTCGTCTTCAAATTCTTTCGTAAAAGAAAAAATTAAGCGAAAAGAAGTAAAGTCGCCACCCGATAAAATGAAAATTTTCGGTACCACCTTTTTCTCTTTTTCATCACCGCGAAAGTCATCATCTTCTTGGAATAATTTATCACCGGACAACATCATTGCTTGATCATCGATTGGTAAATCATCTAATTCAAGTGTTAAGGCAAGTCCTTCAGGTAAGGTTTTTTTCGCTAATATTTCTTGATCAGGTAGTGGGCTCCATTTAACCCCGTCATAACCGACAAACTGATAGCTGTTCTTTTCGATGATCAGACCTAACTCAATATTATTGAGTAAGCCATATTCCGCAGCCACATTAAAAATGCCCGTAAAACGGGCACTCGCATCTTCTAGTTTATCTTCAGGCCGATTACTAAACGGATTAAAACTCACTATCGATAGAAAGATACCAATCAACAGTACCACCAGCATTACTTCCATTAAGGTGAAGCCGTGCTGGGTACGTTTAAAAGTTAATTTTGAGCGTTTGATCATAAATGCTTATTGGTATTGCGCTAAATTCCAGTTACCAATATCGTCTTCAGTACCCGCTTCGCCATCAGGACCAACAGAGAAAACATCAATTTTACCGTTCTCACCCGGATTTAATAAAAGGTACTGATTGCCCCACGGATCTTTAGGTAAACGCGGAATATAACCACCGTCAGGAAAACGACGCGGTAATGGTTCAATATCAGTCTCATCAACTAAGGCTTCTAATCCTTGTTCCGTTGATGGGAATTTATAGTTATCCATTTTATAAAATTTCAACGAGGTTTCTAAGGCAATAACATCAGATACCGCTTTTTGAAGATCAGCTTTATCCTTATTACCCATTAAATTAGGTACTACCATGCTCGCTAAAATACCTAAAATCACGATCACTACCATTACTTCTAATAAGGTAAAACCTTGGCTCTGTTTACGATTTTTCATTACAAATACCTACTTTTTTAAAACTTTGCTAATTTCATGTTAAGCAATAACTTAATTAACATTTAACTGCTACTTACTATGTCAGAGTTAACCAGAAAAACGCAAAAAAACTACATTAAAAATTGTTAAATTCTATGTCAACACATCCTAACCAATCATATTGTTTAGTTGCAGTGTTGGCTCTAATATCGCCATCACGATAAATAATACTACACCTGCCATCACGACCATCAAGATTGGCTCAAACGCTTTCAGTGAAATGCTCACTAAGGCTTCAAACTCACGGTCTTGGTTATCGGCCGCGCGGCCAAGCATATGTTCAAGCTCACCACTTTTTTCACCACTGGCGATCATATGTAACATCATCGGTGGAAATAGTTTAGTTTGCTCTAATGAGTGACGTAAACTTGCGCCTTCACGAACTCGATCAGTTGCTTCTTTTACGCCTTGCTTGATATATAAATTATCAAGTACTTCACCTGCGATCCGCATACTTTCTAATAACGGCACAGCACTCGCTGTTAAGATACTGAGTGTTCGGGCAAAACGAGCGGTATTAATACCTTTGGCAACTTTACCTAAACCAGGCACGCTTAAAAACTTTTGATCGTATTTAAATCTAATTTTAGGTTTTTTTAATAACCGCGCTGCCGCAATCATAGCTAACATCATGCCGATTAACAGCATCAGGCCATAATCTTTTAGGAAGTCACTTGAAGCAATTAAAAACTGAGTTGTACCTGGTAGTTCACCACCTAAATGTTCAAACTGTGCAACAATTTCAGGCACAACAAACATTAATAATATAACCACAACGCCGACGGCAACTATGGTCATAATACACGGATAAACTAGCGCTTGAATAAGTTGTGAGCGCATTTGCTGACGCTGCTCAGTATAATCTGCAAGGCGATTTAACACTTTATCTAAATGACCAGATTTTTCACCTGCGGCCACCATTGAGCGATAAAGGTTATTAAAAACAATTGGAAATTCAGCCATGCTTTCTGATAAACCATAACCTTCAGTTACTTTAGTGCGCACGGCCATCATCATACTTTTCAAGCGTGGTTTTTCACTTTGCTCAGCAACCGCAGTTAATGACTCTTCAAGCGGTAAACCTGACTCAACCAAAGTAGCTAACTGACGTGTTAATAACGCTAATTCAGCTGCTGAAATTTTAGCGCTGCCAAAACGTGATTTTTTCACTTTATCGGTATTTTTAGACAAACACGGATTCACGTCCGTTGGCATAAAGCCTTGCTCTCTTAATTGAGCACGAACATGGCGAGCAGTATCGCCGTCAAGAATACCTTTAACGGTTTTACCGCGCGCATTAACGGCTTGGTAATCAAATGCAGGCATGGTTTGTTAGTCCTCTCGTGTTACACGTAGCACTTCTTCAAGTGTTGTGTGTCCTAATAAGACTTTATCAAAACCATCTTTACGAATGCTTGGCGTGTATTGGCGAATATGTTTTTCAATAACCTGTTCACCTTGGCCGTTGTGGATCAATTCACGTACTTTATCGTCAACGATTAATAATTCATGGATACCTGTTCGGCCGCGGTAACCTTTAAAATTACATTCTGCGCAACCAACTGCCCGATAAATAGGTTGTTGATTACCTTCAGGTAAGCCCATTAAATGACATTCTTCATCATCAGGTAAATGGCTAGCACGACAATGTGGACAAAGCGTTCGTACTAAGCGCTGAGCTAAAACGCCCAACAAGCTTGACGATAATAAGAAAGGTTCAACCCCCATATCTTCCATCCGGGTAATTGCACCGGCGGCAGTATTGGTATGTAGTGTCGATAACACTAAATGACCAGTTAAACTAGCCTGTACACCAATTTGTGCAGTTTCTAAATCGCGAATCTCACCCACCATTACGACATCAGGATCTTGACGTAATATCGCCCGTAAACCGCGAGCAAAAGTCATATCAACTTTAGTATTAACTTGGGTTTGACCAATACCTTCAATAGCAAATTCTATTGGGTCTTCAACCGTTAAAATATTTCTTTCTTGGCTATCAATTTGCGTTAAGCCCGCATACAAGGTAGTACTTTTACCTGAGCCTGTCGGCCCGGTTACCAGAATAATACCGTGCGGTTTATCAATAAGATCAGAAAATAATTTACGGTTATTGTTGGTCATGCCTAAATCTTCAAGATCAAGGCGAGCTGCATTTTTATCTAATAAACGCAGTACAACACGTTCGCCATGACCTGTTGGCATGGTTGATACACGGACATCAACGGCACGACCACCAATTTTAAGGGAAATACGGCCATCTTGCGGAATGCGTTTTTCAGCAATATCTAACTTTGCCATAACCTTGATACGAGAGACTAATAATGAGGCGAGTTTACGGTTCGGTTTTAATACTTCACGTAAAATACCATCAACACGAAAACGTATTTGCAGGCTATTTTCAAAAGTTTCAATATGGATATCAGAAGCGTTTTCTTTAATAGCTTCACTTAACATTGCATTGATCATTTTGATGATCGGAGCATCGTCTTCGTTTTCAAGCAGATCTTCGGTTTCAATCATTTCGTCAGCTAATGAATATAAATCTACTTCGTTGCCGATATCTTCCATCATTTGCTGGGCTTCAGAAGAACCGCGTTGATAAGCAATGGTCAGAATTTTTTCGAACGCTTCAAGCGGCTGAATATCTAAAGTAAACGGCGCATTTAATATGCGCCTAACTTCTAATAAAGCATTAGTAGAAACAGTAGCCAAACAATGCAGCGTGAATTTTTCATCTTCGGTCGTAACAGCAACACTGTATTTATTCGCAAAACTAAACGGTAAACGAAAAATACTAGTATCTTCAAGCGATACTTCCGGTTCGAGCATGTCAGCTTCGGTAGCGATAGCTGACAGTTCACTTTCTATTGGTGATACTTCTGTTGCCATTATTAATCTTTCTGCTTAGCTGCTTTTTTCTCAGCATTCTTTTCCATGTATTGATCGAATGATGGTGGAAGCGTTAAGTCATCATTCCATTCAGGTAATAAAGGCAAGCTTTCATTATCTAATAATGACAAGCCTTGCTCTTGACGCATTAATTCATCAGCGCGAATATAATTATATTTAGCCTTGGTTAATTCGTTCATGGTTTTACCGTCACGAATAATTGTTGCTCTTAAAAACACCATCAAATTACGCTTACGAACGGTATTCGATGTTGATTTAAATAAGTGGCCAATAAAAGGAAGATCACCAAGTAACGGCACTTTTTGCACACTTTCTTGTACATCTTCATCAATCAAGCCGCCTAATACTACTGTGCCGCCATCATCAGCCATTACCGTCGTTTTAATTTCACGTTTGTTAATGGCAATATCGACACCTGTAGCCCCACTAACCGATGACACTTCTTGTTCAATCGTTAACTGCACTCCTGAGCCTTCATTAACTTGCGGTGTCACTTTTAATTTAATGCCCACTTCTTGACGTTCTACTGTTTGAAATGGGTTTGAATTACTGCTTGAAGAAGTAGAGCCGGTCAGAATTGGAATTTCTTGACCGACAATAAAATACGCTTCTTCATTATCTAAAGTAGTAATACTTGGCGTCGCTAGAATGTTTGAATTGGTATCAGTACTGACCGCTTGTACGATTGCACCCCAATCATTTTTCATTACACCAAACATCATGCCATTAACTGAACCTAATACTTGAGCAAGTAGATTATAGTCGCCTTTGGTATCATTTTGGTAAAAGCCTTCTTTGATTAAGACGTTATCACTATTATATTCAGCAGGAATATAATCGCCTTGGGTTGGACGTGCAGATTCTGCAGCGCCGGCTACTTGAGAAAGCGCTGCTGGGCCATTAGAAAACTGTGTAAAACCACCTTGTTCTGAAAACCATTGCACACCTAAGTTAGCACCATCAGACTCAAACACTTCAACAATAATGGCTTCAACTAGCACTTGTGCACGTCTAACATCTAACTGGCGAATTACCGCTTCTAGCGAACGTAACATATCCGCTTCTGCCGTTATTACTAAGCTATTAGTGTCATCATGGGCATCAATACTAATATTACGTGATGAGCTTTTAGATGATCTGCCTGAAGTTTTGCCAGTAGAAGAGTCTTCCGAGCTGATTGACTCACTAACACCTTTTAATACCGGTACTAATTCTTCAGCTTTTGAATATTTTAAATAATAAACCCGAGTATTACCGCTGGTTTCTAATTCACTGTCTAAACGTTCAATTAAGCTAGCAACACGTTCACGAGCTTGGCGCTCACCACTAACAATAACGCTGTTGGTACGATCGTCAGCAACGATTTTTGGAATAAGAAAAGTGGGTGAGCTGCTTTTACCTGAACTAGAGGATTTATGCATAGTTTCAACAATACGCACCATTTCACTAGCAGAGGCATATTTTAATTTGATAATTTGAACCGCTTGATCACCGGCTTTATCAACGCGTTCAATAATTTGCACCATACGGTTAACCACAGCAGCGGTACCCGTTAACATAATAACGTTGGCGGGATCATAGTTAGTAACGTTACCGCCACCACCGTTATCAGATAACTGGCGTAATAACGGCACCAATTCACGAACAGTAACATTTTTCACTTCAACAACACGAGTAACCATCATATCGCCAGCACCGGGCGCATCGTCACTCACTACTGGAATTGCAGCTGTTTTAGCATCTTTTTGACGCACTATTTTAATAACATTATTGTCCATCTCAACCGCAGCAAAACCATAAACTTGCAATACATTTAAGAAGAATTGATAATATTGCTCTTCGGTTAACACATCGTAACTACGAACGTTAATTTTACCGCGAACGTTAGGGTCGACAATCATAGTTTTACGTAAGCTTTTACCAATAGTAGTAATAAACTCAGCAATATCAGTATTTTTGAATTGAGGCTGAAAGTCAGCAGCAAATGAATTAGCACTTAACAAGGTAACAACTAGCGTTAATGCTGCTGCCAATGACACAATTGATTTTTTAATATACGGAGCGCAAATAAATAGGCGCATGAAAAATTTCCTCATTTCTAATTCTCAATACTAAAGAGTATCTCAGTTACTTCGCCGTCTCGGTCAACCCATAAGGCAACTTCACTTTCAGTCTTTAACGCTTGTAATGCTTGCACAGCTTCAAATGTCGAGGTTAGATCATAACCATTCATTTGAACCGCGACATCGCCAGATTGTAACCCTGACGCTTTAAAAAAATCAGGGTCTTTACCTGGCATTAAAATATAACCAACGGTTTCACCATTTTGCTTTTTTTCTGAAAATCGTAAATAGTCGGTTAATTTGCCTGGGTCATCAGCGATTGAAGATTTAATATCTCTAACACGCTCTTGTAATAAAGTATTGTTTCTATTATCGACAGTGCGGGCACTGTCAATAATAGCGTTTTGATTACTTGCTGAAGGAGCTTGTTCAATGGTTTTACTAAACTTCAAACCGTCTAACATTAAGGTTTCTAACTTACCCGCATGTTTAATAATCACGCGGTCAACAAACACTTGTTCGAGTATCGCTCTAGTACCGTCAATTTTATCACCAATACCTAAGGTATTTTGTTGACCACCATTCTCAATGACAGCAATGGCAATGGCTTTATCGGGACTAGCAACTACACCTGCTAAAGTTAAGTTTAAACGAGTTTCTGGCGCGTCTTTAACTTCTTCGGAAACGGTTTGGATTTTTTTAGCATTATATTCACCAAACAAATGTAAGCTTTTTATTTTTGTGACATCAATTGCTGTAGTTTTAGTTTCAACATTTTGATTAACTTGATGCGTAAAGGCATAGTTAAATGTCGGCTTTGGCGTAGCGATATCCCAAGTTAAAAGCGCAATTAAGTAGGCAATATAAGCCAATAACAAAAATGACACGGCTTGTGCAATTTTTTGCTGAGGCAACTTGGCCAAAAGAACTAATGATGTCGAAAGGTTATTAGGTAACTGCATTTTGTTAACAAATTAATATTATTATTATAAATCTAAGCTCACTGATGATACTTGACGTTAAGCCAAGCAACAAGCAAACAAAAGCGATTTTTATGAAAAGTTGTAACAGAGTTATTCATTTCTAGAGAAATCTAGTTGCATATGATAACGTTCGGTCAATAACAACCCTATATTCCCCAACCACTTTTGAGTCAAAAAACATGACCAAAAACAGCCCAACAAAATCAGTAAATAATACCGCTATCCGGCTTGATAAATGGCTTTGGGCCGCAAGGTTTTATAAAACCCGCGCCATTGCCAAGCAAATGATCGATGGCGGAAAAGTTTTTTATAACGGCCAGCGCACTAAATCAGGTAAATCTGTCGCTATTGGTGATAAAATTAAGCTACGCCAAGGTTTTGATGAAAAAGAAATGCTAATTATTGCATTGGCAGATAACCGCCGCGATTCCACCTTCGCAATGACCTTGTATCAAGAAACAGAAGCTAGCATTAAAACTCGCGAAGATAATGCCCTTGCGCGGAAACAAGGTATTTTATTAAGTCCGGCCAGTGCCACTAAACCTGATAAAAAGCAACGGCGACAGCTCAAACAATTTAAAGAAGGGATCTAATATCCATGACACAAACAAACGATGTATTGAACCGTTATTTATTTGATAACAAACATGCCCGCGGTGAATTAGTTCAGCTGAGCAATAGCTTTAAGCACATTGTTGCCAATCATAACTATCCTGATGGTGTCAAAGCCTTATTAGGTGAATTATTAGCCGCAACCTGCTTGTTAACCGCGACCCTGAAGTTTGAAGGTGAAATCGCCGTGCAATTACAAGGTGATGGTCCCGTCACTTATATGGTGATTAATGGTGATGAGCAGCAAAAAATGCGCGGCGTGGCAAAATTAAACCAAGCAACCGATAAAACCAGCTTACATGATTTAATTGGCAAAGGCGTAATGGTGATCACTATTCGTCCGAAAGACGGCGAACCTTATCAGGGTGTGGTGGCATTAGAAAAACCAACGCTTGCGGAATGTTTAGCAAACTACTTTGAAACTTCTGATCAAATCCCTACTACGATTTGGTTATTCACTGATTTAGAACAAGAAAAAGTAGCAGGTAGTTTAATTCAGCTGTTACCTGACAGTGGTGATAAAACTCAGCAAGTCACTGACTATGAACATTTATGTCAATTAACCAATACCATTAAAGCCGAAGAAATTTTTAGCTTACCAGCACAAGAATTATTGTATCGCTTATATCATCAAGAAGAAGTGAGAATTTTTGAGCCACAGCCTGTGGTCTATCAATGTTCATGTTCAGAAGCAAAATGCTTAAATACCATTAGCCAATTTAGCGCTAAAGAATTAAATAGTATTCTTGCAGAGCAAGGCAGTGTGCAGATGACTTGTGATTATTGTATGACCACTTACGCATTTAACGAACAGCACTTGTCGTCATTATTAAGTGAGCAAAAACATTAAGCTGAATAAATATAGATAAAAGATCAATAATAAAAGGTGCCATCGGCACCTTTTTTTGGCTTAATAAGAGCGAAGGTTATTTTACGGTTAAAGGTAGATAAATTCGTGCTTGTAAACCACCCTGCGCTGAATTTTTTAAGCTCACTTGGCCATGATGGGCATCAATAATTCGCTTAATAATGGCTAAGCCTAAACCTGAGCCTTCCGTGCCTCTGGCAGTGTCACCTTGAGTAAATGGCTGAAAAAGCCGATTGATTTGTGACTCATCAATACCTTTACCTTTATCTAAGACTTCAACATAGGTCGATTGCTTATCTTCTGAAATACCCGTGGTTACCGTTATCTCCCCTTCGGTATAGCGAATCGCATTCTGAATTAGGTTTGCAATCACGCGTTTTATCGCAATATATTTGATAATAACCGCAGGTAAATGGGTATCTGGGATGAATAAAATGCCGCGGCCATGCACTTGCTCAGCATACACAACTTCTTCCACTAGCATATTAAGATCTAACATTTCCGCCGCATTTCTATCCGGGCGAATATAATCAATAAATTGGTCGATAATTGCATTCATATCATCGATATCGCTTTCAATTCCTTCTTTAAGAAAGTCATCTTGATCCGACATCATTTCTGATGCCAAGCGAATACGCGTTAACGGCGTGCGTAAATCGTGGGAAATACCCGCCATTAATAAGTTGCGATCTTCTTCTAAGCGTTTAATACCTTGTGACATATGATTAAAAGCTTCGGTGACCGCAACAATTTCACTAGTGCCTTGTGCTTTAATGGGCTCGGGTGATTCACCGCGGCCCACTTCTTCAGCGGCCACTTGCAGTGCTTTTAGCGGGCGATTTAATTGCCGAACAAATAACCAACCGCCAATCACACTTAAGGTACCAATCACAATTAACAGTAATACCAAAGGTGAAAAGTTACTTTCTTCAACCCCTTCTAATGGTATTTTCACCCATAGATGAGGCGCTTGCGGTGGCCGGATCCAAAACAAATATTCGTCTAGTTGAGAAATTCTAACTTCAGCGGGGCCGCCAAGTAATAACGACATTTCTTCGGACCGATGCGGATAATAAAGTGCATCTGCTAAACCAATTTTCATCGCATCGCGTTCGCGATAAACGCCAATGCCGGTTTCATGATGAAATGCTTCTGCCATAGCATGGCTAATTGAATGGTCATCAACATCAATAAATACCACCTTAATTTGTTTAGCCAATAATTCATTCATTTGCTTAGAATATGGCTGAATAACATACAAGGCGATTGAGACGTAAGAAACCACTTGGTTCAGCATCAACAACATACTAATTAATAATACCGTTTGGCCAAACGCACTGCGTGGTAATACTTTCATTAACGTTTCTTTATGCCACTTCTTTTCCGTCAGGAACAAAGACATAACCTAAGCCCCAAACCGTTTGTAAATATCTTGGTTTAGTTGGGTCTTCTTCTAACATCCGGCGCAAACGTGACACTTGCACATCAATACTTCGCTCTAATGCTGAATAATCACGGCCACGAGCAAGGTTCATTAATTTATCGCGAGAGAGCGGCTCGCGAGGGTGAGTGATTAATGCTTTTAAAACCGCAAATTCACCGCTAGTTAACGGCATATTTACGTCTCCTTTTAACATTTCGCGGGTCGCTAAGTTCAATTGATATTCACCAAATTGAATGATGTTCTCTTCTAACGATGGTGCACCTGGCGCTTCTTGTACTTTACGGCGTAAAACTGCTTTAATGCGCGCTAACAATTCACGCGGATTAAAAGGTTTAGGCATATAATCATCAGCTCCTATTTCTAGGCCAATAATACGGTCTACTTCATCACCTTTCGCGGTTAACATAACAATCGGAATATCGTTCTCTTGATTGCGTAAACGCTTACAAATAGATAAACCATCTTCACCAGGCAACATTAAATCAAGTACCAACAAATGAAAGTTTTCACGCGCTAATAACCGGTCCATCTGCTCAGAATTGGCGGCACTGCGCACAGCAAAACCTTGTTCGACTAAATATCGTTCTAATAAACCGCGTAAGCGCATATCATCATCAACGACCAATATTTTTTGCGTTTCCTGTCCCATCAAGGCACCTTTCTATGTTTATTTCAATAATGACAATATATGATAAAAAAATTCAGAAAGAAAAAGTTAACGTCTATTTTGGGCTGGGCAATTGTTACAAAGTATGAACTTATCGCTATAAAAAATAGTTTTTTTATATTAAAAACAAAGTGCTTTGTAACATCTTACTGAGTGATTCATTACTTCAGGTACTTTATCGCTTGGAAGGTTGTGCATTCAGTAAAGCTTTTCTTTTTTTCATCGAGTGAAAGTACTTCTAACGCTTGTGCAACTTGCATCATTTTTTCACGTTGTTGCTGTTTCGACAGATCGGTAAATTGGCTTTGAAAACAAGCTAATAAACCAAAGTTGATGGCAGTTTCCGATTGTACTTGATCAGCCCCTAAACAAGCGATGACTTTATCAGACAACAATTGTTTATCCATTTTTAAGACTAAGTCTTTTACTTGATAATTAATCGGGTCGAATTTGCGTGCCTGATTACAGCCAGAAAAAATATTCGCAACGGCAACATACGGCATTAATGCTTCGTGTTGAGCAGAAAACTTCTCTTTTAACCATTGCTCATGAACATCATTATCAATTGAGGCTGTAGTAATATTAGAAAAAGCTAAACAGCAAAGACTAGAAAAATAGTAAATAATCTGACGACATCGAGGATTAGAAAAACGGGTATTGATATTACGCATAATAAACAAGCTTTAAGGGGATAATGATGACAATTTTAGGGCATTATGCTGAAAAATAATATCTTTAGCGGTACGAATAAAATAATACCCGACTAAATACTTTAACTTAATCGGGTATTACAATCACAAGACTTAATAGTTATAAATCAATAAACGCATTATTTACACTTATTGAACGATTAAAATTATTGTTGAAATATATGCACATCGCGTTGAGGGAAAGGAATAGTGATACCTTCTTGATCAAACGCTAATTTAACTTTTTCGACTAAACCAAAATATACCGGCCAATAATCTTCTGACTTAACCCACGGGCGCAACAAAATATTAATTGAACTGGCAGCATGTTCCGCAATAAAAATATCCGGAACTGGGTCTTTTAGAATACGATCGTCGGCATCAACAATCTCTTTTAAAATTGCTTTTACGCGAAGTAAGTCGTCGCCATAACTAACACCAAAGGTTAAATCGACACGCCTAGTAGCTTCGGCAAAAACGTTTTTCACACAACCATTAGACAATAAAGAGTTTGGAATAATGACCCGCTGATTATCTAAAGTTAATAAAATACTATTAAAAATTTGAATTTCTACTACTCGAGCGACATAACCTTGAGCTTCTATAACATCACCGGCTTTAAATGGTTTAAAGAGTAAAATTAAAATCCCCCCCGCAAAATTTGCCAAGCTACCTTGTAAGGCTAAACCAATTGCTAAACCTGCAGCGCCTAACATCGCAATTAAGGAAGCGGTTTCTACCCCGATCATTGACGCAAAGATGATTATTTGAATAGCTTTAAAGATAAAACTAATAATATTAACTAAAAAATTACGTAGCGTTGGTTCAACACCCCGCTTATCTAATGTACCGCCAAAAACACCTAAAATCCGCTTAATAATCCATTGCCCGACAACCCAAACGGTTATGGCAAGTAAGAAGGTAACACCAAATTGCAGGGCATTATCTGCTAGCAACTGAAAGTAATGTTCAAATTTATCCACTTGCTCGCTAATTACTTCAACGGTTTGATCTACCGAGCCATCGAGTAGTTCAGTTGGTTGTTCCGCCACTGAATTTTCCTTTTGCGCCATCGTTTTATTTCCTTAATTGATTGATACCATTGCGTCTAAGAAAGTGAGCGCTTAGCTAGGTTCTTTAGATGGATTGGTATGATATATTTCAACATGTAAACCTAAAGAGTTAGACACTCAATTAATTTTACAATGAAAGTATAAAAACATTATGAAAGAAAAGGCAGGAATAAATAAAAAGATTGTAAATTTAGTAACAAAAATTAAAACGGAATATTTAATTTCAGATCGATATTGGCCAAATAAATATTCTCTTGGCGTAATTCATCTTTAATTAAGGGATGCGCAGCCAGCCAATCGGATGGGATATTAAGCGTGATTTCATTACCTGTGATAACAATAGAAAAGACCGGTAAAACATCATCATTACGGCGACGAGAAAGGATCACTGCTAAACGTAAAATGATTAACAAAGCACAGGCTTGAGGGTAACTCACTGCCGCTTGCTCTTTCAGCAAATCAACATCGATATCAGCTTTATAACTTTTTACTAACGCGACAACTAATTGCCGATCAGCTTGATCAAAACCAGGCAGTTCAGCATGTTGTAAAATATATGCGCCGTGTTGTTGATGATATTTATAAGCTAATAACAAACCGACTTGATGTAAGGCACACGCAGTCATTAATAATTGATAACTATTATCGCGGGCTAATTGCCAAGGGCTCGCCACTAGATCAAATAATAAATCCATCTGCGCGGCAATGCGTAAGCTATGCTGTTGATCAATATGAAAACGTTCCGCTAATGAATGAATAGTACGCTGACGGATCATTTGGTTTTTCATATCCGGCAGCATTTCATACAGCAGCCCTTCACGCAGAGCCCCACTAGAAAGTTGTAGCTGTTCAATAGCTAACGCTTCAAATAAAGCAATGAGTATCGCTAAACCACTGGCGATAACCGGTTGACGCTCAGCTTGTAAACCTAAAATATTAATATCGGCAATGGTTTTACAGTCGATCAATTCTTGTTTAAATTGATAGAGAAAAGCCAGTTCAATAATTGCCGGTTTGCAACGTGACATCAATACTTCAGACAATGCCTGCATAGTACCAGAGCCACCTAAAACAGATTGCCAGCCAAGGGCTTTATAACTTGAAATTTCAGGCGCTAATAAGACATTGGCGGCAGAGATCGCTTGCTCAAAATTGTGTTCATTTAACAAGCCATCAGCAAAATATTTTTGATTAAAAGTAACACAGCCTAAATTTAAGCTTTGAACTTTTTTAGCTGAAAATTCTTCGCCTACAATTAGCTCTGTACTGGCACCGCCAATATCTAACACTAAGCGTTTTCCTTCACTATTACTGGTATGAGCAACACCTAAATAAATAGTTTCAGCTTCTTGAATACCGGATAAAACATTGATTTTTCGCTGGAGAATTTTTTCCGCGCGCAGCAAAAAATCATCCGCATTTTTAGCAATGCGAAGCGTGGCTGTGGCAACAACTTTGATATTTTCAGAGGGGATATCTTGTAAACGTTCAGCAAAAAAGCTTAAACATTCAAGACCACGTGCAATAGCTTCTTCACTCAATAACATATTGTTATCAAGCCCAGAAGCTAAACGTACTTTTCTTTTGACCTTATCGACCGTTTGAACACTGTCAGCTAATAAACGGGTCACTAGCATATGAAAGCTATTTGACCCTAAATCGATTACTGCATACAAAGGTGATGACGCCATAGAGGTTTCCTAAGAATTAATTCCTACGATACCCACCAGCGCGCGCACGGTTTTGACCACCATTATGAGGTTTATGACGACGTGGACGAGGCTTAGGCTTTGGTAAATCAACTAATAAAGATTCATGATCATATTTACTAACCGGTAAGCTATGAGAAATATACGTTTCTATACCAGGTAGGTTAAATACATATTCTTCACAAGCAAAACTGATTGCATGTCCTGATTCACCAGCACGACCAGTACGGCCAATACGGTGGACATAATCTTCACAGTCATCAGGAAGATCATAGTTAAAAACATGCGTTACGCTCGGGATATGTAAACCACGGGCAGCAACATCAGTTGCAACTAAGATATCAATTTGACCATTAGTAAATTGTTCTAAAATCTTTAAACGTTTTTTCTGAACAACATCGCCAGTTAATAAACCAACGCGTACTTGGTCAGCTTCTAAATGCGCGTGAACATTTTCACAGCTGTGTTTAGTATTAGCGAAAATAATCGCTTTTTCTGGCCATTCTTCTTCAATTAACGTTTGTAAAAGTGCCATTTTATCTTCATTTGACGGATAAAATAACTCTTCAGAAATACGTAAATTCGTTTTTTGCTCAGGTGCTACTTCGACACTTTCTGGCTCGTTCATATGCTCAAAAGCTAATTCTTTAACCCGAAATGATAAGGTTGCAGAAAATAACATGCTAATGCGCTCAGTCGGCGCAGGCATTTTTCTAAACATGTAACGAATATCTTTAATAAAACCTAGATCGAACATGCGATCAGCTTCATCAAGTACAACCGCTTCAATATTTTCGAGGTTGTAAACGCCTTGTTTTAAATAATCAATCAAGCGGCCACAAGTACCGATAACAATATCAACACCTTGTTCTAATGTTAGGCGTTGACTTTCATACCCTTCGCCCCCATAAACTATACCAAGACGAAGTCCTGTTGATTTTGCCATTTCTAATGCATCACGATGTATTTGAATAGCAAGTTCACGAGTTGGCGCCATAATAAGGGCACGCGGTTGATTATGCTTAGGCGATTCTTTTTGTAGTAAGTGATGAAATGTAGCAGCTAAAAAGGCGATAGTTTTACCTTCACCGGTTTGAGCTTGCCCAGCTAAATCTCTACCTTTTAATAATATCGGTAACGATTGCTCTTGAATTTCTGTGCAATATTGAAAGCCCATAGCATCAAGGCCGGCAACAACTTGAGGAGCTAATCCTAGCTCGGCGAATTTTGTTTCTGTTAAATGTGTTTTTTTCATCGCGCTAGCTTAACACCTAACGCATGTAATAAAAAACAATATATCGTTCCCGACAGTGGGATATAGAAATTAATTTCGTGATTTATTAATAACTTTAGTTTTTTAAATAAAAAAAGAGTTATATAAGAGCGATAGAATCTTTAAACTGATGGAGTTATACTCCTCACCAATACGGTAATTATACCGTTAATATTTTAGTACCAATTTAAGTACAAGTGTATGTACAAACGGAGAAAGAAATGAGCGACAAAATAGTTCAGCTAACTGATGATAGTTTCGATGCAGATGTAATTAACGCATCTGGTCCTGTTTTAGTAGATTTTTGGGCTGAATGGTGTGGTCCTTGTAAAATGATCGCTCCGCTTTTAAATGACATTGCTGAAGAATACGCTGGCAAAGTTACTATCGGTAAATTAAACATCGATCAAAATACTGCAACGCCACCTAAATATGGTATTCGCGGTATCCCAACGTTATTATTATTTAAAGATGGCGCGATTGCCGATACTAAAGTAGGTGCGTTATCTAAAACTCAATTAAAAGAGTTTTTAGACAACAACTTATAATAGCAGATGAAAAGCTCGCTAATTAGCGAGCTTTTTATTAAATATTGATTAAAAACTGACGACTCTCTTTACCAATTTAAATTTTAGTGCTAACTTTAGCACTCAAAGTACAAAGTAAAACTTTTCCGAAAACTTTCAATTCAACAATCAATTGGCATAACGCCGAGCAAAACCTATTCCAAAGCATAAGAACACTCAAATATGAATCTTACTGAACTTAAAGAAAAATCGATTAACGAATTAGTCGCTCTTGCTGAATCAATGAAGCTTGAACATTTAGCGCGACACCGTAAACAAGACATCATCTTTGCAATTTTAAAAGCACATGCAAAAAGCGGCGAAGATATTTTTGGTGGCGGCGCCCTTGAAATTCTTCAAGATGGTTTCGGTTTTCTTCGTTCTGCAGACTCTTCATATTTAGCTGGCCCAGATGACATCTACGTCTCGCCTAGCCAAATTCGTCGATTTAGCATGCGAACCGGTGACACTATTCACGGCAAAATTAGACCACCAAAAGACGGCGAACGCTATTTTGCCTTATTGAAAGTTAATGAAGTTAACTTTGATAAACCTGAAAACTCTCGCAATAAAATCTTATTTGAAAACTTAACACCAATTCACCCAGACGAACGCTTTAGAATGGAACGCGGTAACGGTTCTACTGAAGATATTACTGCCCGTGTGTTAGATTTAGCTGCTCCTATCGGTAAAGGTCAACGTGGTTTAATTGTTGCTCCGCCAAAAGCCGGTAAAACATTATTACTACAAAATATCGCACAAAGTATTGCTCATAATCATCCTGATGCTGAATTAATGGTTTTATTAATTGATGAGCGTCCGGAAGAAGTAACTGAAATGCAACGCCTAGTTAAAGGTGAAGTTATCGCTTCAACATTTGATGAACCAGCCAGTCGTCACGTACAAGTTGCTGAAATGGTTATCGAAAAAGCCAAGCGTTTAACTGAACATAAAAAAGACGTGGTTATTTTACTTGATTCAATTACCCGTTTAGCACGTGCTTATAACACGGTAATTCCTTCTTCAGGTAAAATCCTAACCGGTGGTGTTGATGCCAATGCCTTGCACCGTCCAAAACGTTTCTTCGGTGCTGCTCGTAATATCGAGCATGGTGGTAGTTTAACGATTATTGCTACTGCACTTGTTGATACCGGCTCTAAAATGGATGAAGTAATCTACGAAGAGTTTAAAGGTACCGGTAACATGGAATTACACTTAAGCCGTAAGATTTCTGAAAAGCGTGTTTTCCCAGCAATTCATATTAATAAGAGTGGTACCCGTCGCGAAGAATTAGTGACTAAACCAGACGAATTACAAAAAATGTGGATCCTTCGTAAAATCGTTCATGAAATGAGCGAAATTGATGCCATGGAATTCCTTATCGATAGATTAGCACTAACTAAAACTAACGATGAATTTTTTGATTCAATGAAGCGTCAATAAAATAAGTAACACTATTATTTAATAAAAAGCCACTCTGCAGTGGCTTTTTTTATACTCAAAAAAAACATTTAACAAGCTAATACCATTGCGTCTAAGAAAGTGATCAGTTAGCGAGAGTTTTGCTTTTTCTCATCTCCCCCATGTCGTTCTAAGTGGTCACTTCTTTAGATGGATTGGTATAAGTTATAATATAAACAATTTAACGCTGGCGGCGCTTTACCGCTAACAGGATAAACATTAGTGAAAATATCGAGAGAGCGCCACCACTTGATGATGCGGTATCTAGTTCTGGTGCCGGTTCTGGTTCAGGAGTTGGTTCTGGTTCAGGAGTTGGCTCTGGTTCAGGAGTTGGCTCTGGTTCAGGAGTTGGCTCTGGTTCAGGAGTAGGCTCTGGTGCAGGTGCAGGCGCAGGCGCTACAACAGGAGCACTATTAGGATCGTTTTTACATTCACTGCAATTATCTAGAATCGCGTTTACACCGGCAGTCCATTTAATTCCACCTAATTCATAAGCGCCAATATCAGGGCTAGGTCCAGCATAATTTTTAGTAAAACCATCAATAGTTCGCCCTTCATCAACTAACATCGAATCATCCTTAGGCATAAAGTCTAAACTTTGAGCAGCCACTAATTCATTTGAACTTAGCTCAACTAAGTTACTGTCTAAGTCATAAGCCGAATCAACAAGCCAGTCACCAATACTGCTATAATTATTCCAAACTCGGTTATTTTTCCGCTCATAACCATTTATCCACTCCCCCATTGCTTGGCCAACATTAACAAAGCTATTGTGATATATATTATTATTCCAATTAGCCCAATTTAATTGAACGCCAGACCAAGTGACATTCCACACCACGTTATGATCAACTTGATAACCTTTACTATTATTATCTAAATATATTCCTGCTGTGCGACCATCTGCGTATGCTGGCCCAACTGAATCATGCAACCAGTTATGATGAAGCCGAGTATTTTTATCGTCACTATTACCTACGGTATAAAAAACACCACCATCATTATTAATTAAACCAACATGTGAGACATCGTTATAACCAAATTCACTATTTTTACTCGGTAAAAAAACACCGTCTCGACCGGTATAAGCTAAGGTATTTTTCAAAATAATGGCATTATCAGCAGTAGCGCGAATAGGACTAGCATGAATACCAAGGGAGTCGAAATAGCGAATGGTATTTTCTTCGATGCGTGTGTTTAGGCCTCTGCCACCCCAGCCATGAACATAAATACCGCTTAACGAGCCATGTTCAATGATATTGCCTTTAATGGTGTTATTGCCGCCAATAACTTCAATCGCACCATCTCCCACTTGTGCGTCGGTATTATCTAATTCATCGAGTCGTTGCAAGCCATGCTGGACATTACTATTCATCAAGGTGTTATGGTCGCCAGCAAGTCTAACATTGGCAGCAAAGACATCGATATTATCAACCGTAATATAATCGCCAATTAACGCTATCGCTTCTTCTCTTGTCGCTATTTCAATACTTGCGTCTGATGGCATGGCACCATTTTCAGTTTGCAGATAAAGCAATTTTTGCTCATCGTCATAAAACCACTCATTGGCTTGATCAAGTAAACTCAACTTGCCAAAAACAAAATAACGACCATAGTTATCATGCCGTTTTATGCTTGGTGCATGCGGGTTGAATGGCCACTTTTGATCATTAATTGCCTCAAATGAAATATTAGTGGTACTTGAACTGGTGATCCTTCTTGTCCAACTAGTTCCTGAGTGACCACCTAAATACCAAACCAAGCCCCCAGCTAAATCAATATCAGGAATGCCCGTTGAAGGAAAACTTGAAGCTGTACCTTTACTTGTAACTTCAACCGCATCGATAGTGAAAATATTATCATCGCTATCATTAGGCCAGCGCGCAATCTGTAATAATTTATAATTAGCGTTATTACCCGTATTTAAATACACCTGACGAAACTCTTCAGCAACAGCCATATCAACACTTGTTTGATATATGTCATCTTTAAAACTAGACCAAGCGTTAACAGGTTCAGTACCCGAAATTAAAACTTTTCCGCCTGTTTCAGCCTTAACGATAATAGGATTTTGCTCGGTGCCATTTTGACTAATGCTTAATGTTTGGCGATAGGTACCTGCTTTTACAATTAAGGTATCGCCGGCCACGAGTACGTCATCAGCTTTAGCAAATGAGGCATATGGCGCCTCAATTGATCCATCGTTGTTATCATTACCTTCAACTGCAACATAAATCGTTTTTGCTGATAATAGACTAGAAAAAATAACCGTTGTTGAAAACAAAGCGATTGTTAACGTCCTGATACTGCTTTTATAGCTACTATTTTTATCTTGAAACATCCATCCACCCAATTTAATTTTAAACTTATTTTTTTATATGCAAAACATTACATCACTCGACAGGCTTTGACAATTGTTAACATTATATAATCCTAATATAGTATGATTTAGTTAATTATTTTTTTTGTAAGGCTGTGTAAATTACATTGTTCATTACAATATTTAGCTGTATTTTTATAGGCACAATAAACGAATTATATGTAAACATGAAAAATCAACTACTTATTCCTTTAGTGATTACATCTTTATTTAGCACCATACTTATTGCATGTAGTAACGCATCCGTCGCTGAATCTAGCAACACGGCTAATTCACAAATCGCAAATAGCAAAAATAAACCTAATGTCATTATTATCTACGCTGACGATATTAGTGCTAGAGAGCTGCCAATTTATGGCGCTAGCCAATGGTCAGGCTATCGTGGTGAAAATGTCACCGAGCCAAGTAAATTAGCGCAAACACCAGTCATTGATAATATTGCTACCCAAGGTGCCTATGTTGAAAACGCTTGGGCTGCTACCGTTTGCTCACCAAGCCGAGCTATGATGATGACAGGACGATACGCCAGCATTCATAAATGGTGGCACAATGGCGACACCGGCATCTATTTAAAACCAGGCGAGCAACAAATCGTGACACCAAAAGCGGTTGGCAGCAAAAAAGTTATCGCTAAACATGCTCGTCTAGGCCGTAAAGTTAACTTATTCGAATCATCAGAATTACAAATTGGTCATCTAGCACAAAAAGCGGGTTATGCCACTTTTTGGGCGGGTAAAACACAAATGGCAGGTTGGGATAAATACGGGTTCGATGAAGGCGTATTCACACCCGGTGAAATGCCGAGTAAAGCCAATGGAAAAAATCCTTATACCGATTTCAATCTAGTCCAAAAGAAGAGTAAGGGTAAAAGCATTCTCATTAATGAAGACACTGGCAAGCCACTTAACCGCTGGTCATATGCTCAAAACGGTTGGTACTGGCAGCCAAGTGTTACGTTAATGAATCATCCAAGTAATAAAGAAAAATTTGAATATTGGCCAAATACACCAGCCAGCAAAAAAGCATATGGCGCGACAACTTATGGACCTGATGTTGAACTTGATTTTATTTTTGACTTTATGGATCGCCAACACGCGAACAACAAACCGTTTTTTGTTTACCACACGAGTCATTTAGGACATGACGCTTTTGATTGGTTAAATCCTGAATCAGAAGAAAAATGGCCTGGCACACCGATTGTTAATTGGGATGGTGAAAAATATACTCGAGTTACGCCGAAAATTACTGGCGACAATGGCAGCTACAACACCCATGGCACAGTTACTGAGCCAAGTATGGCCAGCCATGTAAAATATTTAGATTATCAAATCTGGTTATATCTAGAGAAGTTGAAAAAAATGGGGATTGAAAACGACACCATTTTAATTTTTGCCGCCGATAATGGTACCAGTGGTTATGGTAAACATAATCATAGCAAGCAACGCGGCACCCATGTGCCATTAGTTGTTTATGCACCCGGTGTAGCAATGACCAAACAAGGCAAGCAGCCGGTTATCGCCTCTATGGCCGATATTTTACCTACCCTTGCCGATATTATGGGTGAAGCTATTCCAAGTGATTATGAAATTCATGGCGAAAGTTTATGGCCATTTCTAACAACTGACAAACCTCAGCATCGCGAATGGATTTACGCTTACAAAAACCACCGCCAACTGATCCGTGGCGACAAGGTAATGAAAGATGGCGACGATAAATGGTGGGATGTATCACAGCAACCGGCCGATTTAGATAATTTCCCTCAAATTAAAGACTGGAGTAAGGTTTCACAAGCCCATCGTGACGAACGCGATAAATTAACAAGGGTATTACCAAGGTTTGATACCTATCAAGCTGAACATGATTACTTAGCCAAATAATCTAATTGGCTGATAGTTTGTGTTTTCAGATATTATCAGCCCTTCTTACTTTACCCCTTACTGCTATCTACTTTATTTTACCGCTAAATATCTCTGCTAAAACACTTCGATTCTACCTCCTCGTAACTGCACTAAAATATTAGCAAAACACCATCTACTGAGCTCAGTTTAACTAAAAAATTAGATATTCACTTCGGGCTATTTAATATTATTAGCACGAGTAAATAAAAAACTGATACTAAAGTTCGAGTCAATAACAAGAAACTAAAGATAACCGTAAAGCTAAAATTGAATTTAAAGCTAATAAAAGCATGCTTCAATGAGCACCAATATCAATATTACAAATCGCTACAAAAATATTATAAATATGCACTTTTAGCTATCCGTAATATTGGAAAAAAATTAATACACACACTATACTTTTACAAACAAATCGCAGTTTTTATTTATAAAAAGCCATAGGCATATATATACATATTAACGGCTATAGCCAATTACAATACTAAAAGATTACTTAATAAATAATCCCACAGCACCTACGAATAAGGTCGTAAAACCTTTGTAAAACTAACAAAAATAACACTGTTAAGTACAAACCATGTTCACTAGCCCAACCCAAAAACAAATACAAAAACAATAAAAATCAACAACTTGAACTTCGTAAGGTTTTGTAAGTTTATGAAAAGTTACGTAAAGACCATAGACAATTTATAGCCGTTACCCGAACCTAAGGATGTACAAATAAACTATCGAGTTCATATATAAACAATCGTAGGCCGGTATTTTTACTGCTGAGCGTTTTAAGCCTTACAACTTTAGGCAATTAATCTGCACTCGCTACCTAATACAAAAATATAACAATATTACGGGGAAACGTTATGTTGGAAATAAAATCGAAATTCCAATTTAAACACTTATTGATTGGAGCCGCTTCTGCCACTGCGCTGTTAGGTTCTATGAGTAGTGCGCAAGCCGAAGAAACTAAAACCGCACAAGCTAAAAAAAAGCCAGAGATAGAAATTATCGAGGTATCAGGCTTTCGCTCTTCTTTATCTAAAGCAATGAACATTAAACGTACATCCTCTGAAATTGTCGATGCTATTTCATCAGAAGATATTGGTAAATCGAGTGACCAAAATATTGCTGAAGCATTGCAGCGCGTAACCGGTATTTCCATTAGTCGACAAGATGGCGAAGGAACCACAGTAACAGCTCGCGGAATTTCTAGCTCACTCAACGTAACAACACTTAATGGCGTGCCTTTAACCAGTTCAGGCACCGGCCAAGGAGTTAACTTCAGTGAATTTTCTTCTGATGTATTGAATAACATTGAAGTACAAAAAACCCCAAGTGCATCTACTGATGAAGGTAGCTTAGGCGCAACAATAAAACTATCGGGTTTTAAACCATTAGATGCCAAAAAAGATCGTCGTATTTTTGAAGTACAAGAACGTTACAATGACTTTTCACACGACAGTGATCAAAAAATACAGTTTTCAGCCTCTGAAAAGTTTCTTGATGAAACCTTAGGTTTATCGATAGTCGCAACGTCTGAAGAACAAGGTACGCGTAAAGATCTATTGAACCTTAGTCGCTGGAGAACAATAAAACCGCCAGTAGGTGCCACGAACATAGAAACCGGTGAAATAGTTAAAACTTGGGATTACGATGGTGATGGTGTCCAAGAACCGCTGGAATTAAGACAAGCTTCAACCGCTGAACTTCAAACTCAACATGTACAACGTGATCGAACCAGTGTCAGCGGTACAATTCAATATATCCCTTGGGAAGATGGTGAATTCAGAGTAGACGCTACTTATACCAGCCAAGATATTGAGCGTGATAATGCCTTTATTTCACAAACCACTGAACGTACAAACTTTGACGCCGCCAGCACCTTTTTTGATCCAAATACTTTTACAGTGATCAACACAGTTAAAACGGCGATGACACAAGTTAGAAGAGCGGAAATTGGTGCTGCTAATCC
This sequence comes from Thalassotalea sp., assembly GCA_051251725.1. Taxonomy (GTDB): domain Bacteria; phylum Pseudomonadota; class Gammaproteobacteria; order Enterobacterales; family Alteromonadaceae; genus JALZUE01. The sequence goes on from JBPOFN010000008.1 coordinate 50,733, forward strand.
TGGTGTTACTATCCCTGGAAAAGTAAAAAACGTTGGTGTAATTCGTAACCAGCGCCAAATCAATATTGATAATCAAGAAACTAAAGTACTTAGCTTAGCGTTTGAGCAATCTTTCGAAGGCTTTGAATTAGCGTTACGCGGTGGCCGCTCAGAAAGTGAAAAAACACCTGAATTTAATTTACGTGGTTTTTTCCGTGGTTCAACGAGTGGCACAGCAGAAAGCGGCGTAGAAAATGGCTATAACTGTGTTGGTGGCGATTTAGTTTGTAATATCCACATCGCGCCGAGCGGCTATGTGGATAACGCTGAAGGTTTCGAATATCAATCATTTAATAACAGCGGTAATTTTACCAAAGATATCTCAGATAGCTTTTATGCCGATTTAGTTTGGGACCAAGGTTGGAGTTTTATAACCTCAGTTGAAACTGGCTTTAAATATACCGATCGTGAAAAAGAAACTAATAACACGTTTAGCACTTGTAATCGCGGTTGTGTCGACGGTGAACTTAATAATTATACCTTAGCTGATTTCACCTCTGGTAATACTTCTGGCAGTATCGGTAAAGCGTTAGGTCTAACCTCTAATGAATTGACTGATGGTTTTCCTATTTGGGACATTCAGACAACGCTCGATTTTCTTGAAGAAATCAATGTCGCTGACAAAATTGCTGTTGAATTTACCGATATCGGCTCAAAAACGATTCAACAAAAAATTATTGCCGCATACTTACAAGTCAATTTTGAATTTATGGATGGACGCTTAAGCGGTAATTTAGGTGTTCGTTCGGCTAAAACAGAAGTTACTGGTATTGCTGCCTCTACTTTCCGTTTTGATGCTAATCAATCATTTATGAATGGAGATAATATTGCTCATTATGGTAGCAGAGAAGCAACAGCGGCAGCATTAGGTTATTTAGTAGGCATTGATCAAACAGAACGTGATACCGCTTCAGTTTTTAATACCGCCGATCACGACTATACCAATGTCTTACCTAGCCTTAACTTAAATTATGCATTTTCAGAAGATATTATCTTACGCTTTGCCGCCTCAGAAACGATTGCAAGGCCGCGTTTTGACCGTTTAGCGCCGACCTTTAATATTAGCGAAAATTTATTTGGTGAATTCTCATCAGGTAATGCTGGTAGAGTCGATTTAAACCCGTTTAAATCTTCTAACTTAGATCTTTCAGCCGAATGGTACTTTAATAAATCATCCTTGTTATCTGTCGCTTTCTTTAATAAAGATTTATCTGACTTTGAAGAGCGTTCACAAACGAGTTATTACTGGAAAGACTTACGTAGCGAATATTTCGATGTAAATGCTATTGTTGACCCAACAGTTGATCGTGCACCACGTCTTGATTCTGACGCTGTCACATATAATCCGACAGTAGCCGATGTGTTATTGCCTTTTGATGGTGGTGATAACCAAGCCGGCTGTATGCCAAATCGTGAACTTGATATGAGTGCTCCTTCAGCAACAGAAATTTGTGACAAAGTATTATTAACTGAAGGCCGAAATGGTAGCGGCGGTTATGTCCGCGGTATGGAATTTTCATTACAGCACAACTTTGATTATTTACCGGGTATCTTTGGCGGCTTAGGTGGTGTTATTAACTACACTTACGCTGATTCAAAAACCGACGAAGAATCAATATTTAGCCCAACCTCGGGTGAAGTTACTGATATCATTCCTTCATCACCATTGCTTGACACCTCAGAGCATACGCTTAATGCCACGGTATTCTGGGAGCAAGACGGCAACTTAATTCGTTTAGCGTACAACCAACGTAGTGACTACCTCACTGATCGGGCTGTTAACGACTATGGTATGCATTGGATTGAAGGCTTTAATACTTTAGATTTATCTGGTAGCTGGAAGGTAAATGAAAGTGTCAGTTTGAATTTTCAAGCCAGTAACTTGTTAGATACAGTAACACGCATGTATTCAACAACGAGGTTAAACATCTCAGGGAGTAACCTTCCTGGAGAAGCATCAGAGTTAGGTTCTCAACCAACTGGCCGCACGGTGCAAACATCGAACACAGGAACTATTTACCGTATTGGTTTACGTTTTAGTTTCTAAACCTTCTCTCTCCAAAAACTCACCTTAGTCAGGTGAGTAATTTTGAAAAGGAGCTTAGTCAGCTCCTTTTTTTTCAGCTTCAATAAATCACTCTAAATAACTTGAACTCTGATTAAATAAATAGGAAAAAATAAAGCCATTAAACACTTAAAGCCATTTCAATTGCGCTAACCGTTGTCGCAATTTCAGCTTCAGTTAATGTGGGATGCACTAAAAACATCAAGCTGGTATCCCCTAACGTTAAGGCATTAGCCAATGCTTTTTTCGGGCGAAAATCGCTATTATCAAAGGCTTTTTCTTTATAAACTTCCGAGCAACTGCCACTAAAACAAGGCACACCTTGTGCGCTAAGCTTTTCAATAATGAGATCTCGTGTTAATCCGGCTGGCAATTTATTCGGTTCAACAAAAACATAACACTTATAAAAAGCGTGTTGTATATTTTCAGGAAGATCAGGCACTCGCAAAAAGTCAAACTGGCGGCAGGCTTGAAAAATACGCTGAGCATATTCATTACGCTTGTCAGTCCAGCTTGCCATTTGCGTTAATTGATAACGGCCAATAGCTGATTGCATTTCAGTTAAACGCCAATTAGTACCAAAAGATTCATGTAACCAGCGATAACTGTTGTCATGTTCTCGCTCGTATACCGCTTCGTAAGACTTACCATGATCTTTAAACGCCCAAGCAGTGCGCCAAATCGTTTCATCATTGGTAGTTAACATGCCACCTTCACCGCCAGTGGTCATAATTTTGTCTTGGCAAAAAGACCAAGCTCCAATATGGCCAATACTACCAACTGACTTACCTTGATACTTTGCGCCATGCGCCTGAGCACAATCTTCAATAACATAAAGCTGATGTTTATTCGCCAGCGCCATAATACTGCTCATTTCACATGGCCAGCCCGCTAAGTGGACACAAACAATCGCAACCGTATTTTCAGTTATTACCTCAGCGATGGTATCGGCATCAATATTTTGCGAATCAATATTTACATCCGCAAAAACCGGGGTTAAACCAGCATTAACAATCGAGCTAACCGAAGCGATAAAAGTACGAGAAGTCACAATAACCTCACCGCCTTTTTTCAATGGTAAGCTGGCAAAAGCAAGATCTAACGCTAAAGTACCATTAGCAACAGCAACCGCGTAGTTACAATCACTAAAGGTGGCGAATTCTTTTTCAAATTCACGCCCTTGTGTACCGGTCCAATAATTAACTTTATTAGAGCGTAATACTTGCGTAACCGCGGAAATTTCGGCTTCTGAAAAACTTGGCCATGGAGAAAAAGGTGTATTAAGCATGAGTTTATTCTTTACTAAGTTAAATGATATAAAAGGTAATTAAGCTAATTTTTTGATCAAACGCGCAGGGCTACCAACATAAGTACCCGCAACATCAATATTTTTGACAACCACAGTGCCTGCACCTAGTTGACAATTTTCAGTCAAAGCTAAGTATTGGATCACCACAGCGCCGATCCCTAACCATGATAAAGCGCCAACTTTAACACCACCAGCAAGACTAACATTAGGTGAAATATGTACCCCGGCTGCAATGTCACAATCGTGATCAATACTAGCAAGTGTATTAACGATAACCCCGTAACCAAGGCTAGCGCCAATATTAATAACCGCACCAGCAAAAACGACACAACCGGCTGCTATGTTTGCATGTTTACTCACGACCGCGGCTGGATGAATTAAACTAATAAGCTTAGCGCCGCCAGCAAGTAACTGATTGATAACAGCTAACCGCAGTGAATTATCACCAAAGGCGACAATAAAATCAGCAGTTGATAAATATTCAGGCCACTGCGCAACACTACCAACAATTTGCCAATGGCCATTAGTTGTTTTTGGCCGTTTTTTATCGGTAATACAATCATCTAAAAAAATAATTTCTTGATAACAGCCTAATGCTTCAGCGCAGTCTGCGACCACACGGCCATGACCACCAGCGCCAATGATTACTAATTTTTTAGCCATTCGTGGTTCCTGTAAATTTACTCATGGTAACTTCCCCTTCAGCGCTGATATCGGCTTTAACGATGACTTTTTTCACGGTTAAAAATAAAATTTTGATATCAAGCCAAAAACTGCGATTTTCAACATACCAAACATCAAGCTCAAACTTTTCTTCCCACGATAAGGTATTACGGCCATTAATTTGCGCCCAACCGGTAATGCCGGGTTTAACATCATGGCGTTTGGTTTGCCGCTCATTATATAAAGGTAAATATTCTACTAACAATGGTCTTGGCCCTACTAAGCTCATTTCACCTTTTAAGACATTCCATAAACCGGGTAATTCATCCAAGCTAGTGCTGCGCAGCTTTTCACCAAAGGGGGTTAAACGCTCGCTATCAGGTAGAGTTTCGCCGTGCTCGTCTAGCGCATCACGCATCGAGCGAAACTTGATCATTTCAAAGATGTTGCCATGTAAACCGGGCCGATGCTGACGAAAAATACTCGGCTTGCCCAGCTTTTTTCGCACCAATAACACCAATAATAAAATAACTGGGCCGAGCATCAGTAATAAGGTTAACGAGACCCAAATATCAAACAAACGTTTTAACATCTTAAGCAACTCCGTGTTTTTGATAAAAGTCAATAAATGCCTGAATTAACAGCGCTTCATCGAAGGTTTCTGCTACTCTGGTACTCGCATCTTGACGCATTTTTAGTACCACTTCAGGGGATGATAAAACTTGTGTCATAATTTTTTCAATGATTTGAACATTTTTTACTGGGTGCAGATAACCCGAAACTCCGTCATGCACAGCGTCCGATAAACCATAAATATTGGACGCAATCGACGGTAAATGACACGCGGCTGCTTCAATAATCACATTACCAAAACCTTCTCGATGCGATGGCAACATTAACATATCAGCGAACGAGTAGTATTCATTCACATTGGTTTTAAAGCCTAAATAATGAATATTGTTGTTACCCGCTAATAATGACGATAAATTTTCTTCGTCGCTACCTATGATCACTAGCTTCGCGTTTTTGCTACTGCCGTTGCTAGAATTTACTGCCAGCGTTTGGCTTAATTGATTAAAAGCAGTGATCAGCTCAGGCAGACCTTTTTCTTTTTTTAAGCGGCCAACAAACATAAATAAAAAGTCATTATCGTTAAAGCCATGCTCGGCGCGTAATGTTTTCCTTTTTTCGGCACTAAAACAAAAACGATTAAGATCAACACCAGAGACTGAACCGGCTAACAATACATCACTATTCGCTGGCGTTAATAACCCTTCGTTAATTAAAAAGGCTTGCTGTGACGGACTGTCAGCCAAACAAAAGGTCGCCATTGACGCCGTTATCTTATCAAGCAACTTTAAAAACTGACGAGCAAAACCTGTTTTTGTAGCCCACACTTGGCCGGTAAAGGTATGAAAGCGTTTATTAACGTTAGCAAATCGAGCGCTAATTTGAGTTAATAAGCCGGCTTTCGGTGTGTATGAATGCACAAGATCAAAGTTTTGTTTTTTGAAAAAGCGATAAAGCGCAAGCAGTGATTTTAGGTCTTGCCAAATTTTCGGATCGCGGTGAATTTTAATATCGTGCACAGTAATATGCTCAGCCAAGCCGCGTACTTGCGCCAGACCGTCTAAACTACAGACCACATGAACATCATGTGTTTGGGCGAGCGCATGTAAATAGCCAAGTAAAAAAGAGCTAACCGTTTCAGGTGAAGCAACAACAAAAGCAATTTTGCTCATGATAACGCCCTTAAAGCATCAACTTCTTGCTGGAGTTGCTTAATTTTTTCAGCACTTTGCTGCGTTTTTTTATTGCGAATATTTTGCAGTAAGGTTAAGTTTTTAAACAAATTTAAGCTTTTCACTAAGATAATTTTCACTAAGGTTAACATACTAAACTTCAGCTTTTCAGCTAAGTTAAGATGATTAAAATACGTTTGATAGACAATACTAAACTGATTTTTATAAGCGTTAACGGCCTTTTTAGCTGATACGCTGCTCTCTTCGCGGTAGAAATAAACCGGCGCTTTTAAATAAGCGACAGCCAGATCATTTTTAATACTGGCATCAAGCCATAATTGATAATCTTCCATCAACTTAGCCTCTGGGTTATAGCGGTTACGTTGATACCAGGATTTTCTCGCTAAAATAGTCGCATGGGCAATATTGACCCGTCCGAAAATAGTATCTTTAACTGACCAATTAAGCACCTTATCAAATACCGGCAGACGATAACCGAGCACTTGATTATTATCAGTGATAGAACAAATACCGGTTGAAATAATATCGATGGAATGATCTGCGTCTAACATCGCAACCTGCTGCGCTATTTTATCTTTATTGATCAGGTCGTCCGCATCCATACGCGCTATGTATTGACCTTGTGATAAATCAATCAGCTGATTCAACCGCCGTGGCAGGCCGTGATTTTCACCGTCGCTTATCACCCTGACCCGCGGATCTGAAATAGCTAAGGCAATAGTCAAAGATTCATCCGTTGAACCGTCATCTAATAAGATCAATTCAAAGTCTTCAAAGCTCTGATTAAGCACAGTTAAAATGCTCTCTTTAAAAACCTTACCCGGATTGTAAAACGGAATACCAATACTAACTTTCATTAAAATTCTCAATAAGGTGTATAACCGTAAAAATGGTACGGCACCAAATTACTAAAGGTTGATGTGGTTAAATAAAAATACATAAACATAAAAACAAGCACTGCGACCGTGACTATTAATCGAATCGCGCGATCTTGAAAACTTAAAATGGTCATCGGGATCAAAAAGACATTGAGCTGAATAAAATAAATACTCATGCGTAAAAATCCCGAGGGATCAATACGTAAAATAATCGATAAAGCACTGACCATCACGCCGAGTAAATAGAGCATTAACAAAACATCATAAGTACGAGTAGCTAAGGTCGCTTTATGCCATAAACGGCAGATAATAAACCAGCCTAACCACAAAAAATTAACCGATGAAACCAGTGCACCACCAACCGCGTTCTGTTTATCACCATAAGATTTATAGCGGTCATCAACACTGGCTGCAATACTGATAAACTTTTCAAAACCAAGTAATAACACCACAAAGGCAAACAGTATAACGCCAACCTTTTTCGGGGTAATGTCATCTTTAAAGAGAAAATATAACGGCAGGCAAACAATCATCGACTTATGAAATAAAAATCCTATGATGATAGAAATCAGGTACGGGATCGGTTTTTTTTCAATAATAAAAATCACTGAGATTGAAAAAATTGCAATCGTAATGGCTTGGCGAACGCCATTTAGCTGGAAAAAATAAGGGCCAATAAATAACAAGCAAACAAACGACAAGGTTTTTAAATTAAAGCGATTAATCGTATAAAAATAACAAGCAGTTACCATGACGGAGCTAAGTAGAAAAATAATAAAATATTGCTCGGTCATTAACCGACCCAAATAATTTAAAAACCAAAAACCAAATTCACCGTGGGTACTACTGATATCCAGTACATCTTGAAAGTTTTTTATTTTTTCAAAATAAAAAACATAGCTGCCGGTATCTGTGCCTACTTTTATATATTTAAAGCCGGTTAACGTAACCAGCGGTAATGCCGCGATCACATGGGTAATTCTTAAGGCAATCGTATCGAATTTATAGCGATAGCTGATATGAAAAATACCAACCGATAATAAAATACAAATAAGATAAGGAAGCAAGTTACATCTTCCTATAAGAGTGTTTGGTAAATGGCTAAATATTTATTCACCATCACATGATCAGCAAAGTGCTGATTAAACTGAGCTGCCATTAACGGCTGTTCAAAACTTACCTGCTCTTTGTCATCTAACAATGTCAGCACAGCGTCAGCAAAACTGTGCGCGCTATTATGATGTAACTTAATCCCAGCGGTAATATGTTGCGCTATTTCTTGATGGGCGCTAATGTCCGATAGAACCACAGGTAAGTTCGCGCCAATCGCTTCAATTACCGCCATCGGCATACCTTCAAAAAGTGAAGGATTAACCACAATACTGTTTTCAGGAATATGGCTTAAATAATCGCTAACAAAACCATGTAAAACAATGCTGGACTGATTATTTTTGTTGGGCTGCTCATGTTCCGCTCTTTGCTCTTGTGTTTTTATTTCAGTTTTTAGCGCTGGCATCATTTCACCATCACCAAAAATATGTAGCTGGCAAGGCTTTTTAAGTTGAGTAGCTAACCGGTTAAAACCCGCGATTAACAAGCGAATGTTTTTACTTTCAATTAAGCGGCCGGCAAAAATGATATTGAGCTTATCACTACCAAGAAGAGTTAATTTTTTCGCCGCAATCCCGTTATAAATAATCGGTGTTGTGCTTGTTAATTGTGCCGAGGTTGAAACACTAACACAGCGATTAATCATCATTAAGGCTATTCTATGAATCACATAATACAAAGGCCCTTTCGGGAAGCAATATTCGTTTCGGTAATTATCCCGTAAATTACAGTGCACAGTAGCAACCGTTTTCGCTTTATGACCTAAAGTCACCAGCGGCGCGGCGACATCAGGTAATAGGCAATGGCTATGAACAATATCAATATTCTCACGGCCAATAAATTGTCGTAATTGCCATAAGCTTTTAAAGCTAAAACCCGGTAATTGTATTAACTTTATTTGCTCTGCTGGAAATTTATTTTCATAGCCATCTTGGCAAGGATTAAACGACACTAAAAACAGTTCAATCGTTTGTTTATTTTGCGCGTCTTTTAACCATTGCGAGATCATCGCGGCGACCACATTCGACGGGCCGGTATTTTTAAAAATAGGTAATAAAAATAATACTTTCATTAATTCACTGCGCCTATTAAGCCATCGATATAACGAGCATCATCAGCCAAGCTAGTACTTACATACTTACGAGCAAAAGCGCAGCCTGTGGTTGAAAGAGCCGCTAACTGTTCAAGCGTAAAGGTTTGTAATGCGACTTGCTCTTTTTGATACCCCCAATCAATATAATGTATACCTTGTTTTAATGACGCTTGCCCTTCATCAATAACTAAATTTTCCTTATAAGGCGAAGCCATTGCTAAAGTTTGAAAAACTTTTTCATCCGGTGCATGCATTAAACAAAACTCATTTTGGTTGGTTTTATCAGCTAACTGCTGACAAAAATACTGCGCTAATTCACGCGAAACACACCACCATTGTGAACCTTTATAGTAACTACTGTGCTTGAATCTTTTCTTTGCTAGCGGTAACCAGCTAATAACTTTATTCAGCAGTAACATACGATATATTTTACGGCGACTTGCGGTTAAATAAGCCGCGCCAGGATTTGTTAGTGCATGCTGATAATAATGACGGTTAAAAAACTCATCTCTTACGCTTTGGTTTAATGACGGATTTAATGGTTGATTTAATGGTTGATTTAAAGCACGAGTTTGACCCTGTTCAACTTTATGCCAAATAGCAAGATAACTGCGTTTTTCAAGCAACATGGCTTTTAAGTCGGCTTTTGACAACAAGGGTAAGTCGGCACCACTGAGCAAAACAAAGTGCTGATAATCATCATCTGCTAATGCTTTTTTAATTAAAGCGATAGTCGCCAAAACAATATTAAAACTGCCCCACGCGGTGCGATAACGTTCTTGCTCAGTTAAAAAAACCGTTTTGTTATGAAATTTTGGGAGCTCTGCGACCGATACATTTTTATCGATATGAACAAATAGTCCATCTTGATCGGCGCAATAATACCGCGACATTTCAGCCAGAAGATCGAAATTGTTATGTGCTAAACAAAGAAACGCTATTTTTTTTGTTATCACTGTCGCTTTACCATTTAACACCCGTTATTCACCTTAACTAACCCTTATTGCTCAGCACTAATAGCCTTGAGCAAAACATTATATTTATCGCTTAATTGAGGCAATTTCACGGCCTCGCGCGGTATCGCTAGTAATCGCTCAATTTCTTCTAGCACCGTTTCAAGCTGGTAATTTTCAACTAACGCTAGATGATTTAAATCACTGAGCCAATTTTTATACGTTTGCAAAATTTTATGATTACTATTAGTTAACACCACACACGGAGTTTTAGTGATAACAGAAAATATCATTCCGTGTAAGCGATCCGTCACCACTAATTTAGCGCCGCGAAATCTTGACCAAATAATATTTAATTCATCAGTTCTTTGCTGCCACGACAGTTGACTACTATCAATATGGGTATCAGTGAAAGTGACGTTATCACCATATAGCTGCGCAATATTAGCCAACAAAGCTGCTCGATCATATTTAGAAAGATTCGATTCGCCGTCATTTCGAATGCAGCTAACAATACCGCTGCGCTCTGACGCAGCATGATTATCTGACTCACTTTTATCAAGCGTTAACACAATATCAGGGCAAAATAACGCTGGCTGTTTTAACAAAGTATTCATTTTATCCAGTGAAACCGACTCGCGAGCAAACATAATAAAGTTTTTATGATTATTATATAAATCAAAAGACCGTTTTAACGCTTGCTGCCCTAGTTTATCATCACTAAAATCAATCGTTTGCGGAAATGAAATAAAACGATTATGCGGAAACTCTTTTAATAAGATTAAGCGAAAGTCTTCAATTTCTTGATATTGATTAGTTAAATTTCCTCCGCCGACAGTCGTGATAATATCGTCGGCAGAAATGACTGTTTTAATCGCCCGAATATTGGCCAAGGTTTGGCTGATCGGAACATCAATAATTTCATAGTCTGGAAAGTTATTTTTCAAAAAATGATATTGTGCGTAGCTAATGGCCACGTCGCCTAAGTTGCCATAATCAGCAGCTAAACCAATGAATATTTTATTTTTAGCGCTGTGTAAATCGCCATTAATGTTTGGCTTTGCGACATAGCTATTAATCATTTGTTTTAGTTTCAAAGGAATGAGTTGTTTAACTGACATGTTAACCCTTAAGTCGGTTTGGCAATATTTGTGAATAAAGCTGTTTAAGTTCAGTGATGGTTAAATACAAAGACGGTGCAGGTTCATGCAGTACCTTTTTATATAAGATCACCGTCATTAACAAGCGAATAATTGACGACAGTAATAAAGCGCTACTGACGACAATTAATATGTTGTTTTCAAACGGATAAAAAATTATCCCGATTAATGGGATCGTCGACACGGCTTGTCGAAAAAACACCAATCCTGGCCGGCCTGCTGCGTTAAAGCGCTGTGACAATAACCAGCCTAAACTAGAGATAACTGATTCAAAAAGCAGAATAACAAATGGCCAAGTAGCGTCGGCATAATCGACACCAAATAAAAAGGAAATTAACCACGACGCCAAACAGGCAAGAAATAAACAAATCGTCAATAAAGGCAAAAACAGGCCTGCAAAAATCTGCCGAACAACACTTGCCAGCTGGTTTTCATTTTTACCGGCAAAGCGTGAATACACGACTGTCGATAAGGTATCTGGAATAATACCGATTAAGCGCGATAAACCAAAAGCGACGCTATATAAACCAAACTCTTTCATGGTACCAATACCAAGTAGTACGATTTTATCGATACTATTAATCGCAATTCCAATCGTAGAAGTGCCATAAATTTTCGAGCTGTAATTAACAATATTGCTTAGTTTTAATTGGCTTAATTTACGGCCTTGCCATTCATGCCCAATGACATTGATGGCTAAAATTAACGCGCTGACAAAGGTAGTGACAACCAAAATCGATATCGCTATTTCGACATTTAATACTTCAAAGAAGTAATAACAGCTAGCCAAAGCAATGATATTAAGCACAGGTAAAGTTATTTTTACGCCATTGTAAAAATGCAGATTTTGATCGATTTGTGCGCTATTTTGAAAATATTGATGGTAGCTAGTGACAAAAGCTAGCAGCAGTAAAAGCACCAAGTAATGCGCTAGTTCATCAACTAAGAAAAATGACTGCATAATCAGTAATAATAAGCCTGCGACCAGAGCAATAATCCCCCCTGATTTAACGATAACACTAAAAGCATTTAAGCTCGTTTTGCGCTTTTGATAAACATAACCATGCGCTAATCCAAGTTGAGCAAAACCGGCAATTAATATGGCAATCGTTAATAACGAGCCATAAATACCGCGCGCTTCAGGGCCTAAAAATCGAGCTAATAAGATACTTAAGACAAAGCCAAAACCGACACTTAATAACGATATACCCACAGATTGTAAAATTGTTCTAAGCATTGATTACTGCAACTTATGTAATGCTAGGTTAAAAATTAAAGGACTTTGAATGGCTCAAATGACCTTATGATGGCTCGCTAGTTAACTAAGAAAGTTAACTAAAAGCAACCGAGATGTTAACACTTTGTAACATTTAGGTTGCAATATAACCAATTTGGGGCAGAATAGCTTACTTAATGACTTACCACTAATAAAAATAAAAAAAGTAACATTAGGCTCCTATTATGGTTAGACCGATTGATCTCATTCCCAGTTCGTTAAAATTAGTTATCTCGATAAGCTACGATATTACTGTTATCACTCTCGCTTTTTTTGCGGCTTACATTTTCCGGCTCGGTATTAGCGACTTAGCTATTTCGCTGCCAGAGTTATTAGTTGTTGCTACCGCAGCCCTGACCAGTATTTCACTGTTTTATTATTTCGATATTTATCGCTCTGTTGTGCGTTATTTTAATGCTAAAAGTGCGTTAAAGATTATTGCTATTTTAGCGTCGGCGGCAGCCAGTTGTTTTCTGACCTCAGCACTTTTTGATGCTTTTATTCCTTATTCTGTGCCGTTAATATTTTTAGTTTTTGCCAGTGCAGCTACCACAGGAGCCAGAGCATTATTTAGCTGGGCCGCTGAAAGTAGACTGCTGCAACAAAAAGAAGGGGTGTTAATTTACGGTGCTGGCTCTACTGGCCGACAATTAGCCGGCACTTTAATAGCAGGAAAAGTCTATCAACCATTAGCTTTTATTGATGAAAAACAAAAACTACAAGGCCGCAGTATTCTAGGCTTAAAAATATTGCCGGCGACAAAAATTGAAGCGTTAATTTCAAAATACGGTAACGTTAAAATTCTAATCGCAGTTACCGATGTTAACCCCATTCGCATGAAAGAAATTGTTCATATATTTGAACCTTTTGCGCTTGAACTGCTAGCGGTCCCCAATATTTCAGATATTGTTTCCGGTAAACGTACCATTGATGAATTACGCGAAGTATCGGTAGATGAATTATTAGGCCGTGAACCTGTCACGCCAATGTCGAACTTAATGTCTGCCAATATTAAAAATAAAATAGTACTGGTATCCGGTGCCGGCGGTTCAATCGGTAAAGAAATTTGCCGACAAATTATCAAGCAAAGCCCTAAAAAGCTAGTATTACTCGATGTTTGTGAAGCTTTTCTCTATGAAATTAACCAAGAATTAACCGAAATAATTAGTGAAGAAAAATTAACCATAGAGTTAGTGCCCCTGATCGGTAATGTGCAAAATGGTATGTTAATGAATCGCACATTAGCCTGTCATAAAATTCAAACTATTTATCATACGGCGGCTTACAAACATGTGCCTATGGTTGAAAATAACGTGATTGCGGGCATTAGTAATAATGTTTTAGGTACCTCAGAATTAGCTCAAGCTGCTGTATTATGTGATGTCGAAACCTTTGTTTTAATTTCCACGGATAAAGCTGTACGTCCAACCAATGTGATGGGGGCAACCAAACGCCTAGCTGAACTGGTTTTACAAGGTTTAGCACAGCAGCAACACAATACCCGTTTTGTTATGGTACGTTTTGGTAATGTCCTTGGCTCGTCAGGTTCTGTTGTCCCGCTATTTAAAAAGCAAATCCGTAAAGGTGGGCCAATCACTGTTACCCATCCTGATATTATTCGCTATTTTATGACCATACCTGAAGCGGCGCAGCTGGTTATTCAGGCTGGCGCAATGGGCCAAGGCGGTGACGTATTTGTACTTGATATGGGCAAGCCAGTTAAAATATTAGACCTTGCTTATAAAATGGCGCATTTAATGGGATTGACGGTAAAAGACGACAGCAATCCAGAGGGCGATATCGCGATAGAATTTTCCGGTTTACGCCCAGGTGAAAAACTTTATGAAGAATTATTAATCGACGATCATGCACAAGAAACTTACCATCAACGAATATTAACGGCCAACGAGCATTCGATTCCTTATATTGAAGTTAATCGAATTGTTGGTAATTTAATTGATGCCATGACCGATGAAGACATCGGAAAAATTCGCCAATTATTAATGGCCGCACCATTAGGTTATATGCCTAAATCTGATGATAATCACGAAGTAACACCAATCAAGAGCAAAAGTGTTCCGCCAAATAAAGCGTCTGAAGCTGCCGAAATTAACTTAAATAGAGCTGGATAAGTTACTCTTTTAACAGCATCAGCCAAGCGTTGGTGTAATCGGGCAAATTTTTATTTGCCTGATGATAATCTTGCCAACCATGATAACTTGCCACTAAATAATCCAACTGAAATAAATTATTGTCAAAGGCCCCCCCCTGATCCGCTAAAATACCTAAACGCGAAAAGCTGTTTTGCGGTTCAGAACTATCCCCTGCAACTAAAAACAATTTCCCTAAACCTAATTGCTGAACATTACCGGCAAAAGTGACAAACGGCTTAATAGCTATTTTACTTACTAGGTTTTGCCCATAGCCCATCACACTTGGCACTTCAGCAAAATACCAATATCTTGGCTGCTCACTTTTACCTAAGGCATAATTATAAGCAATACCATTATTACGGTGCACGTTAAAATAACGGGTTTTACCATCAACTTTTAATACACCAGTACCTTGTAACAAGACATCATGTAAGGCAGCTTCCGTGATCCAAACCAGTGGTTTGGCTAAGTTTTTAGCCGATAAAACACCGGATAGCACTTGTTGGCGGGTATATTTAAACCTAACTAAACTTGTTTTTTTTTGCTCTGCCACTGCTAAACTTAAACCTTGTTCATCAAAGGGTAAGGCATATAAAGCTTGGTTAAATTGTTGCGTTTTTGTACTGCTACCTTCAATAAGTTTGGTGTAATACTTAGTGAGAAAAATTTTATCCTCAGGTATTTGATCTAACATTTCACTTTTACGTGCGTTGGTGCTTTTTCTAGCAATTGACGAGGCTGTTTTTTTATCGGGATACCAGCGGTAAAAATCAAAATGTTGCTGTAAAAAATCAGCTTGCATAAGCCGACTTGTTTGCCCAGCTTGTTGATCTTGTAAATGCGTGGTACAGATAAAAGCCAAGGTTTTTTTAACGCGCGTTAGGTCGCTAAAAGGAAAGATATTACTACCACTGTGAACAGCAAAGTTATCATCAGGATATTGATTCATATAATACAAGGTTTTGTCCGCTACTTGGCATAACGCTTCCACATCCACGGTGTTTAGCTGTTGATAACTCGGCGATTTATCTAAAATAAAAGCCGGCTTTGCCACACTATTTAATGCGGTGAAAAATAAGTAACAAGGAAGAAGAACAATAAAAATAATTCGTTTTAAAAGCAGCACACAAACACCCTATTAACCAATAAAGATAAATCCGCAGCAAATATAGCACAAAGCCATACAAATATTGTCACACTTGATATAATCTAAAAATAGTTAATTTATCCACTTCGCTGCCTGTGAAAAACTTTTTATCCTTATTTATCTACCGCCTGGTGTTAATCATTTTGTTACCCATGATAATGCTATTTTTTATTTTACGATCGCGAAGCAATAAAGGTTTTCGCGAGCGCTTGGCTGAGCGTTTTGGCTGGCTAAATAATAATTTCACTACCAATAGTCTAGTTATTCATGCCGCGAGTGTCGGTGAAGTATTGGCCTTACGAACCTTGGTAGAAAAGCTTATTGCTGAGCAGCCGAGTTTAACTATTACTTTTACCACTTTTACACCGACTGGCTCAGAGCAAGTGAAAAAATTATTTGGCGATCGCGTTCAACATTGTTATTTACCGCTAGATTTCTTTTTTTCAACTTGGCTATTTTTAAATAAACTTAAGCCGCAAGCTATAGTGTTTATGGAAACCGAAATATGGCCAAACTTAGTACGCCAAGCAAAAAATCGCGGTATAAAAATGATGATAATCAACGGCCGAATTTCAGCAAAAACTATTGATAAATACCTCGCCTTATCTTCGCTGATCACCCCTTGTTTACAGCAGTTCTCGTGTGTTTTAACGCAAAGTGATGAAAATCAACAACGCTTTAAACGCTTAGGTGTTGCGCAAGAAAAGTGCTTAATCTCAGGTAATATAAAATATGATATGGCGGTCAATGAGCAAACCCTTGCCAAACAAGCTCTGCTTGGAGCCCTATTGCCTAAAAATAAAAAAATATGGGTGATGGCAAGTACGCATCAGGGCGATGAAAAGCTCGCACTTGAGGCTCTGCTTGAGTTGGGTAAAAGCCATGATGATATTTTATTAGTATTAGTGCCTCGTCATCCTGAACGTTTTAATAGCGTGGTGGAATTAGCAAAAAGTTATCAACTAACAACACAAGCAAGAAGTAGTCAACAAGCAGTGACACAAGCCAGCCAAGTGTGGGTTTTAGACAGCTTAGGCGAATTAATCGCGCTTTATGGTCTGGCTGATATAGTAACGATTGGCGGCAGCTTTTCTGACATTCAAGGACATAATCCGTTAGAGCCTGCATATTTTAAAAAGCCAATAGTGGTTGGCCCTAAAATGGGGAACTTTGCTGACATTATGCAACAAATGTTAGCGAAAAATGCGATAATTCAACTTCCTGATAGTAACACTTCAAGCTTAGTCAGTGTGGTAAACGAATTATTAGATAATAATGAGCAGAAAAGCCAAGCAACACGGCAGTTAGGTGAAAACGCTTATCAAGTCGTTGAAGAAAATAAAGGCGCAGTAAATTTTACCTTGTTGCAATTGGCCGTAGTCTTAAATCAACACTAGCTGCAACTCTTAGCTGTTCATCTCTAAGCAGCTAAGAGTTGTGCTGAACAAGCAAATCAACCTTAAATTTATCCGAAACGATCAGCAGGGTATTCTGTTTTTAATAACAGATTTATTTTTTCCAGCACCAGCTCAACACTGATATGTTGCATTAAATCAGCGCCTTTTGCCCGAATACCCCATTTAAGTTTTGCCTCAGGTTTGTGATGCTGGGCCACAATCATTTCTTGATAACAGCTAGCCACATAATTTTGATATAAATAAGGGCCCGTTCGCGCAGGATTACTATGAGCATATAAACCGACCACAGGCGTGCCAACGGTAACCGCCATATGAGCAGGCCCGGTATCTGGTGCCAAGACTAAGTGAGAAAGCTTTAATACCGCTAACAGCTGTTTAAGTGAGGTTTGACCAACTAAATTACGTAACTTATGTTTACTAGCTGCAATAATATCAGCAGCTAATTTTTTTTCTAAATCAGTTGGGCCACCGCAAATGATCACTTCAAAGCCTTTTGCCATCATCTTATCGGCGACTTTGGCATAAGCCTCAGGTTGCCAATTACGTTCGGCTTTGCTGGCCGCAGGACAAATAGCAAAGACTGGCGCGGTCGAAGCAATTTTTTCCGCCGCCCATAAGCTGTCATTATCAGATAACGGCATTTGCCATTGTGGCGACGTTTCCGGTAAACCTAATGCTTTCGCAAAGCCCATAAAACCGTCTAAAACATGTGGTTTTTTTTGCGCTGCAATTTTTCGATTCGTAAACAGCCATTGCCCTTCAATTGCTCGCTTATTATCAAAACCGATTTTAACTTTAGCGGGTATACAAAGACTGGCTAAGCTCGCTCTTAACGCCACTTGCATATGTAAAAGCACATCAAAATTTCGCCCTTTCAATTGTGCTCTTAATGCTAAGTAACCTTGTAAACCTGCTTTTTTATCAAAAATGATAAATTCAACATTCGGTAAACCTTGCAACAAACTGGCTTCAATTTTACCAATCACCCAAGTGATTTTAATATCGGGCCATTGGCGCTGAATATGTTGCACCATCGCCACAGCATGACAAACATCACCAATAGCAGAAAGGCGCAATAAACATAAATTTTTTGGTCGAGATATTTGACCCGGCATCAAGGAATCACCACAATAGGCGCATAGTTGGCTAATTGCCCTATGCATAGTATTTATTGAGGCCTATTATCTTGAACCAACCGACAATTGTAAAACCTTGTTTAACAAAAATACGACAAAAAACATTCCAGCAAAACAATTGTTACTGTGTTTATGACGAAAGCTTGCTGAAAGAATTTCATCTTGATGTTTTTTCAGGGGATTATTGGCAAGCAAACAATAGCATTATCGGCACGGCACAAGGTCGAGGTACCACTTATTTTATTGCCCATGAGCAACAGCAGTGGGTACTGCGTCATTATTATCGCGGCGGCCTGATCGGGCGATTAATTAACGACAGCTATATTTTTACCGGTCTCGAAAAAACTCGAGCGGCACAAGAATACAGTTTGTTAGAAAAAATGATCGCGCTTGGTTTACCGGCACCGCAACCTGTCGCTTATCAAGTAATTAAGCATGGTTTAACCTACCAAGCTGACATTATTACCGCAAGAATCGAAAATGCCCAAGACTTAGTCGCGATATTACAACAGCGGTCACTAACACCAACACTTTGGCAATATATTGGTAAAACCATCAAGCAATTCCATGATCATGGTATTTATCATCACGATTTGAATATTCACAACATTTTAATTGATGATAAAGATAAAGTTTGGTTAATTGATTTTGATCGCGGTGAGCAACGAAACATTGCGGAAAAATGGCAACAGCAAAATATTGAACGATTATTAAGATCATTTAAAAAGGAACAAGGGAAGTTATCAAGTTTTTATTGGCAGGATGACAACTGGCAGCAGCTTATGCAAGGCTACCAGTTATCGCAATAACACTCGCGCGTGTTTTAGCATAATAGTTTTTAAGCAGCCGCTAACGACTCTTCATAACGCTGCTGATACATTTCACGCGCTTTTAAAAATTCAGGTAAGGCTTCTTTGGTGGTATAAGGCTTGATAATCACCAATATTTTCAGCACCCCTTCATAAAATACTGAGGCGTCAATTTCTGGGTCGACCCGCTGAGTTTGATAAAAGCTTAACCAGAAAGTATTCACTAACCGTAAAATACTGACCATATCTGATAATTCATCATCAGCGAATTGGATCATGTTTTCTTCGCGCAACGATAACATCATATTCTCAACACGCTCGCCAATAGCATGTTGCACTTCAACGTACTTGACCCTAAGTTCAGGGTTTTTAGCCAATAACACCGGTAAGTTTGCGTAGAAAAAATGAAATTTCGACATCGCCTGAAAAACCGCATCCATATAAGAAATAATAGTATCTAAAGGTTTGGCGTCAGGTGAAACCGTTGGAAAGGTTTCCAGCAATAACTTACGAGCGTATTCTTCGTAAATACAAAAAATAATGTCTTCTTTATTGCGGAAATGATAATAGAGATTTCCTGGGCTAATACCTAAATGGGCGGCAATATGATTAGTAGTAACGTTTCGTTCACCCTGCTCATTAAATAACGCAATGCTGGCATGTATTATTTTGTCGCGTGTTTTCATGGTATTTATTAGTCCTTACTCACCATTTATTTTTCCTTATCATACTACCAAAAATATCCTAACTGAAAGCCTTTTCGAGTAAATACTTTAAGTAATGCTTCGCCAAAGCGATTGTTGTTTTGTAAATAAAGCCGCTTATGCTTACAATGCTTTTTATAATACACAGATATTTTAGATAACCTAATGACAGTAAAAGCAATCTATCCCGGCACCTTTGATCCAGTCACCAATGGTCACACTGATTTAATTGCACGCGCCAGTAAATTATTTGCTGAAGTCATCGTTGGCATTGCGGCCAGCCCAAGTAAACAACCAAGATTTACCTTGGAACAGCGTGTTGCCTTAATGGCAACCACAACGGCACATTTGAGTAATGTAAAGGTTGTGGGTTTTAGCGGATTATTAGTTGATTTTGCCAAACAACAACAAGCAAGTGTGCTGATCAGAGGCTTACGATCTTCGGTCGATTTTGAATATGAGCTGCAATTAGCGAATATGAACCGACATTTATCTAGCGAGCTAGAAACGGTATTTCTAACCCCGACAGCAGACAATTCGTTTATTTCTTCAACCCTAGTGAAAGAAGTGGCTAATCACGGTGGTGATATTAGTCAGTTTGTTGATGTGGATGTGGAAAAAGCGTTATTAAAATAATGCACCTGCAGGTTAAACGAGTTCAACATGCAGGTTAAGCTTGCTAAATTTAAGCTTTATTCCACGGCATTCTAGCCAAAATTAACGCCATACCACAGCTATTCGTTATTCCTGCGAACATTAATCCCACGCCAACAAAAGCCGATAAACCATACCAATATGGATGTAATACACTGCCTAATACCACGCCGAGTAACGTCATCGCGCCGGCAGTAATACGTACCTGACGTTCTAATGAAATCACTTTTCCCGCCCCTTTTACCGTTTTTACCCCGAGAATTTTCAGCGCATTTAATCCGCCTTCAATAACCACTAATCGCTGTTCAACTTTATCCGTTAATATTTCTACCGCCTTATTGGCGCGAATGCCACTTTGACACAAGAGGTAAATATTTTTATGTTGATGCTTTGCTAAGGTTAATGCCTGTTCAAAGCTCAACGGATTCAAATCTTGTACTGGTAAATGAATACTGTCAGATAACGCCTCATAGGAAACTTCTGCTACCGTACGTAAATCTATTACAGTAACGCTTTGATTATCACAAGTATGTAAAAACTGCTCTGGTGAAATGGTGGTTACTTGCATCAGATACTCCTATGGACAATAAATACTTTTAAGTGTGGCAATCACTTTTAATACCGCATCGTTGGCAAGCCGATAATAAATAGTTTGTGATTCCCGGCGTGTTATTACCAAGTTAGCGTCACGCATTCTTGCTAAATGTTGTGATAAAGCTGATTGGCTTAAAGGAACTAATTTATTTAGCTCACTCACCGACAATTCTTGTTCGCCTAAGCAACAACAAATCATCAAACGTTTATCATTCGCTAATTCTTTTAATAAAGTGGTTGCCGCTTGCGCGTGTTCAGCTAATTGTTCAAGTTCCATTATTTACCTCGATAATCACTACATTAGAATACGCTAATACAAGTACATTAGCAAGGGCTAATATACTTACATTAGATCAATCTAATGTAAGTATATTACAATTCAAAATCATATTTCTGAAGTGATGCTAATTATTGAACAAGGATTAGAAATCGATACCTAACGCGGCACCAACCGAGTTAACATGCCTTGAATATGAGGAAAAATCATCAATATAGTTGTATTGATAAAAAACCTTAGCGTAAATATTTTCAATAAGGTCAACTCTTAATCCCAAGCTGGCATTAAAATAAAGCGGATCCTCATCTTTAGGGCAAAATTCACCATGATAGCCACAATTAGTTTTCGCGGGACTTTTGTCTAAACCTATTTCTTCCAAAGCGAGATCACCCACTCCTTTCCAAAAGTCATGCTCTTTGATTTCAACGCCAAAGCCAAAATAGGGTTTTAATATACCTTTACCGCTGACTTCTAACGCCAAGTTATAAGTACCACCTGATAGCTCATCGGCAGCTGCCGGTAAATAATTGACACTAGGTGCGAAGTCTAAGTCATAATCACGATAACCAATGCCTGTTTTAATTATCAATGGCGAATGCTGGCTAGTTAACAATACACCCACTTTATACTCTGAAACATAAACGTTATCACTAACGATACGATCAAATTCGAGATAAAACGCTTCTTCTTTAGCCATCAGCATTGTCGGTAACATAGCGAAAACACTTAAAACACAATAATAATTTAGCTTCATCATCCTTAATTTTTCATCCTTATTTTTTTTGACATTTAGTGCAATAAACCGAACTTCGGTTTGATTGCCTAATTTCCAGTAAAGTCGTTTCACAAACTAAACAAGCCTCTCCTGCTCGGCCATAAACATTTAATGACTGAGCAAAATATCCTGGCTTACCATCACTTTGAGTGAAATCTTTTAAAGTAGTTCCCCCTTGTGTGATCGCCGCAGCTAAGACGGCTTTAATCGTGTCAGTTAAAATATCATAACGCCGTTTACTGATATCACCTGCCGGCGAATTTGGTCTAATGCCGGCTAAAAATAGCGCTTCATTGGCATAAATATTACCAACCCCCACCACGACAGGGTTATTCATAATAAAGGTTTTAATCGGCGTTTTTTTGCCTTGGGCAAGACGATGTAAATAGCCGTGAGAAAACTCGTCGGTTAATGGTTCAGGTCCTAACTTTGACAGAATGCCTTGTTCATCTTTATGCTCTGGCAGCCATAACACCGCACCAAATCGTCTCGGGTCATTTAATCGTAATATTACGCCATTATTAAAAGCTAAGTCGAAATGATCATGTTTAACAACAGCAACCCTGTCATCTACTACCCTAATAGTACCTGACATGCCTAAATGAATTAATAAGCTGCCAGACGAAAATTTTAAAATCAAATATTTAGAACGACGTTCCACCGCTTCTACCGTAAAGCCAACTAATGTTTCCACTGCTTTGGGAATAGGCCAGCGTAATTGCCAAAAACGAACAACAACAGCGCTCACCGTTTTATTGATAATATGTGGCGATATACCTAAGCGGCATACCTCAACTTCAGGTAATTCAGGCATTATAAAATCACTTCTGGTGGAATTAATTGAGTAAATAGTTGTTTGGCAAGCCGGTAATATTGCTGTTCGCTTTGTTTATAAATCACTAATTGATCCGCTTGCGGTAATAATAATAAATATTCATCTTGCTCATAACCCGCTAGCACCATAGAAACCACAATCATATCGTCTTTATTAAGGTTTTCCGGCTCAGCGATTGGTTCAGCCGTTATTTGCTGCCACGTTTGCATCATAGCGTCTAACGGCTGACCTTGAATCACAGCAGGTAACGCGCGCCAAGTTTTTCCGATGCGTTCAATATTTGTTTGTTGATTAATGGTTAAAGATAAAATAACCGCGTGCTCTGCTAATAATAACTGTTGCTGGTCTGATTGATTAAAATTGAAAGATTTTTGCGTCAAATTAATCAGCAGAATAAATCCCATGACAGAGAATATAATAACGTTATTCCAGCCAGTTCGAGAAAGTTTGATCATAGTTGCCATCCATCAGCTGCTGTTTAGTAAAGTAATCATCCTGAACTGATCACGAGTATCCTGCGAGAACTTTCAGGTTTTCTTTATGATACTGTTTTTTAGGCAATAAAAAACCCAGCAATTGCTGGGTTTTTAAAAGTCCGATATAAATAACTATTTAATTTTAGCTTCTTTATAAATCACGTGTTGACGGATTCTTGGATCAAACTTTTTGATTTCCATTTTTTCAGGCATGGTTTTTTTATTCTTATCAGTAGTATAAAAATGACCAGTGCCAGCACTAGAAACTAAACGAATTTTATCACGCATGATGATTCCTTAGATTTTTTCGCCACGAGCACGAATGTCAGTTAATACTGCATCGATGCCTTTTTTATCGATAATACGCATGCCTTTCGGCGTTAAACGTAATTTAACGAAACGGTTTTCGCTCTCAACCCAAAAACGGTGAGATTGAAGGTTAGGTAAGAAACGACGACGAGTCGCATTTCTTGCGTGAGAACGGTTGTTCCCTACGACTGGCTTTTTGCCTGTTACTTGGCAAACTCTAGACATGTGAGTCACTCCAAAAGTTGATATCAGCTCGAGTAATTACCCTATGGCCGTCGCCAAAGGATCCCGAAAAAGGTGGCATATTATAGAGAAACTGAAAAACTAAAGCCAGCTTTAATATGATTAATCTGTCATTAAGTGATTAAAAACATATAGATCAATAAGATAAATCATTATTCAGGCTGTTTTTTGGCAATAAAATGATGAATTAAGCCGCGCATTATGAAGTTTATTCAAACTTATTAGGTTTATTTAGTCGACTTGCGATCCTAACAAAGCTTGTAATTGGGCTTCCTGGTCTTGTTCTGCTAAATGTGAAATCAAAATACGTAAGATATGTGATTTCGCTAATTTACTGGTTTTAGCCAATTGATTCAGCTGCTCAAACGTTTTGTCATTAAAGGTAAACGTCGCATGACGAAAACGTTTGGCTTTAGCCTTGCTCTTAGGTGCTTTAACTAAAGCAATTGCATCTTTAACTGCCTGAGTATTATTAGTGATTGAACTAACAATCTCAGGTTTACCTTTAGCGTAATTGTCAGCATCAGCAATGAACTCATCAACAGTAAATTTTTTTTTCTTACCGTTATCTTTGTTCGATTTTTTTAGATCACTTAAACTCATGCGAGTTATCCGATTTAATAGCTAATATCTCTTCTGCAATAGCAATTATCTCTAGCGTCGCTTTTCCGCCAGGCTCATTTTCAAGCACTGACGATCCCTGCTCTTCACTATCATCATAAATATTACGGCTAAAAGTGACATTATTTAAGACATTAATCCCGTAAGAGCGACAAACATCTTTCGCTTCCAAAATACGACCTGCTTGATTAGGTAACGATGGACATTGGGTAATAACAAACGACGCCATCAGTTTTGGATTAACCATTTTACATGTACTTAGCATATCTTCCATATGCTCCACGGTTTTCAAATCTCGACGCTTAGGACGCAATGGTATAATGGCATGTTCAGCCACTGACATAGCAGCACGAAGCGCCAAATTATCTTGACCACCACAATCAACAATCACGTAATCATAATGCTGTTTAAGGCTCAGTAAATCATTTCTTATCTTGCCGTACAGCTGGATACAGTTAATTGCCGGTAATGACGGGTCGCCATTACGCGCTTGTATCCAATCAGACGTTGTTCGTTGAGGGTCACAATCCACCATTAAAACAATGGCCTTTTTGTCTCGAGCAAAGTACACAGCTAAGTTCTGAGCTAAACAACTCTTGCCACTGCCACCTTTCTCTCCGCCCACTAAAATCATCATAATGTTAAGTCCTTTACCACTTTTTTAACACCTACTCTGCTTGAGTATAGTGTAAATTAAATTATCGACATTAATCGACAAGTTGTAGGGCGATTTGATAACCACCACTTTCTAATTTTACACAACGCAAAACTCTGCCGTGTAGCTGCTGACTTGTAGGATCTGCGGCTTGAAAAATCACTGTTGCATTGGTGTTTTGCGGGATTTCTTCATCGCAATCAGCTCGTACGCCACCACGTGAAAAGTCTAAACAGGTAATTTTTTTTCGTTGTTCTTTACCGGCATCATCTTGCCAAATAATATCGATCAATTCTTCTTCCATATCGATCCGGAAAAACTGACGACGCTCACTGTTGTCTTGCATACTACTATCAGACATAAAGTTATCCTTATACCTTATCAAACTAGTCAAATTATCTATAAATTACCGCTACATCTACAAGGATGCAAGCTTTGAGAACATTTCTCGCACTTATAATACCAACCCATCTAAAGAAGTGACCACTTAGAACGACATGGAGGATATGAGAAAAAGCAAACTATGTTTAGATATAGTCATGCTATATTAAACAAATTTTGTGCCTTTATCATGCTGCCTATGCGTTCTCAACGGGCGAGTTTTTAAGGTTTATAAGCAGCGCTATTGACTTTCACAAGAGAATAATTATTTCTTATAATCAACACCTTGACTTTAAGTCTTAAAATTCTCGCTAAGCGATCACTTTCTTAGGCGCAATGATATAAGCTCAACTTAATTGCTCACCATGTTCTGAAAATGAGTAACACAAATGCCCTGCAACGATAAAATGATCTAAGACATTAATATCAAT
Organism: Thalassotalea sp.; assembly: GCA_051251725.1. Lineage (GTDB taxonomy): Bacteria > Pseudomonadota > Gammaproteobacteria > Enterobacterales > Alteromonadaceae > JALZUE01. The sequence continues at coordinate 76,660 of JBPOFN010000008.1, forward strand.
AAGTGCAAGTGCTTGGCTAATTTTTACAGTAATTTGCTTATCAGCTAAACTTGGTTCAGCTATCCCTGACGGATGGTTATGACACAAAATCAATGCTGATGCTTGGTGTTTTATCGCTTGCTCAACAATTACCCGAGGATAAACCGCAGCAGCATTAATAGTGCCGCTAAAAAGTTTTTCAAAGGTAATGACTTGGTGCTGATTATCTAAAAACAATACCGCGAACACTTCGTTCTTTTCTTGCCTTAGTGCGGCAATTAAAAAATTTCTTGTCGCCTGCGAGCTTGTCAAAGTATCGGCAGTTTTTAATCTTTCTGCCAAATAACGTTTCGACATTTCTAAACATGCTTGCAGTTGCACATATTTAGCTTCACCCAGACCATGCGCTTGGCAAAACTCTTTTAAACTGGCTTGAAAAATTGCTGAGATACTACCAAAAGTAGTTAATAATTGCCGAGACAAATCGACAACATTACAGCCTTTAACACCCGTGCGCAGAAAAATAGCCAACAGTTCAGCATCACTTAAACTTGCTGCCCCTTGATGTAATAACTTTTCTCGAGGACGTTCCTCGACCGGCCAATCTTTTAACATAATGCCTCCTTGCATTAATTATTGTGACGCCTTACCTCAACCTAGATAAAATGCTAATCTAACCGTAATTAATTTAACAAACGTTTTAAGATTAGCAGCTTATGCAAAAACTTCAGGGAAAAAAAATTCTTCTTGGCTTAACCGGTGGTATTGCCGCCTACAAAGCACCTGAACTGGTACGCCGACTTAAAGACCAAGGCGCTGATGTCCGGGTTGTGATCACAGCAAGTGCAAAAGAATTTGTCAGCACATTGAGTTTACAGGCAGTATCAACGCATCCTGTTCACGACAGCTTGCTTGATCCGGCGGCAGAGCTCGCCATGGGACATATTGAATTAGCTAAATGGGCGGATTTATTGCTCATTGCGCCTGCCACTGCCAATACCATAGCTAAAATCACGCACGGCTTGGCTGATGATTTACTAACTACCGTTTACCTAGCAACTGATGCCCCGATTGCCATTGCGCCAGCGATGAATCAACAAATGTGGCATAACCAAGCAACACAAGAAAATTTAGCGACCTTAACACGTAGAAATATTGCGATTTGGGGACCAGCAAGTGGCGAACAAGCTTGTGGCGATGTCGGTTTAGGACGAATGATTGATGTGCCAGAAATAATTGAATATACCAAGGCATTTTTTAGCACCAAGCCGACCAATGAATTAGCCGGCCAACATTGGCTGATCACCGCAGGCCCAACACGCGAAGCCATAGATCCCGTTCGCTATATCTCAAATCATAGCTCAGGGAAAATGGGTTATGCCATTGCCCAAGCAGCACAAAAATTAGGCGCCAACGTTACCATTATTTCAGGACCAGTAACCATTACTCCGCCCCAAGATTGCAACATCATTAAGGTCAATAGTGCACTTGAAATGCATCAACAGGCACTTGCTTTAGCTGAAAGCGCAGACGTTTTTGTTGCCTGTGCTGCAGTTGCTGATTATCGCGTTGTTGATATTGCCGAGCACAAAATTAAAAAAACTAACGATGACAAATTACAAATTAATTTAATTAAAAATCCTGATATTGTTGCTGATGTCGCTAACTTAAACCATAAACCTTTTACGGTTGGCTTTGCCGCTGAAACGCAAGATGTTGAGCAATATGCTAAAGGTAAATTAGTGCGTAAAAAGCTCGATATGATCGCGGCTAACAATGTTGCCAAACAAGGCCAAGGATTCAATAGCGAAGACAATGCCCTTGTGGTTTACACACCATCTGCCACCATAGATCTCGGTTTTGGTAAAAAAAGTGACTTAGCCATCGCGCTGGTGACAGCAATAAAACAAGCAATGCCGAAGCGCTGATCGCTTAATAAATGCTTAGTGGCTTTATTAAAAAAGCCACATTTACTTAACTTTACACAGCTTATTCAAGCGCTAAAGCAACTGAGTACCACAACGTTAAAAGCCACTTAACCAATTGATAATAAAAAGTTAAACTATTATTATATAGCGCTAATTAAGACATCAACCCAAACACGAACCCGTTAAATATAAAAAATCAATTTCATAGGTACTATACTAATATTCCAACTTTCTATACTCTCGTCACTTAGGGTTAATTTAGGAATATAATTATGCGTATTTATTTTACTGCTTGCTTAGCAGTAATGACGACATTGCTCAATTTTTCTGCTGCCGCGAATAAAGACACCAGCAATGTCGTTTTGATCTTAATTGATGACATTAGCCATTATGGCGTCACGGCTTATGGCGCTGATCGGATCAACTCTTACCGCAAGCGTTTTAGTGACGTGAAATTTTCAACACCTAATATTGACAAACTTGCCCACGAAGGTGTATTAGCTACCAACGCATTTGCTTATTCGTTATGTGAAAACACCCGTGTTGCCATCATGAGTGGGAAAGAAAATAAGCGTAATTACATTCAACCAAAATCGCTACATGAATCAGATATCACGTTTGGCGATACCTTTAAAAGAGCCGGTTATAAAACCGGATTATTTGGTAAATGGAAACAAACTCGCGGCACTAAAACCAAAGCTGGAAATGATTATCTCTACCAATTTGGTTGGGATGAATTTACTGCATTTGATGTAGTGCTCGCAAAAAACCGCTTTATTAATCCAGACTTAGTGATTAATGGCAAACCACATATTTATCATGACCGGACAGATCTTGACCCAGCAACCGGCCGCCGCTGGTATGGACCTGATATTGTTAATCGTAATGCTTTAAAATTTATCGATAAAAACAAAAATCAGCCGTTTTTTTTATACTACCCAATGATGTTAATTCACGACAAACATCAGCCAACACCAGACACTATTCCGCGTTCAGCTTTTGATAACTTTCAAGAAAATAAAAAGCGCAAAGTAGCCATGGAAATCAGTGGCGATGATCATAAATATTTACCCGACATGATTAAATACATGGATAAGATGATCGGTAATGTCGTCAATAAATTAGAGCAATTAGGTCTAAGAGAAAATACCCTTATTGTCGTGGTCGGCGATAACGGCACAAAAGAGTCATTTGAACATGTATTTCCAGACGGCACACGTTATCCCGCTCGTAAAGGTGGTCATGCCGATAATGGCTTACATGTGCCATTGATTTTAAACCAGCCGCAAACCATCGCAGCCGGTCAAGGTGATCCCGCTAAGTACTATCAAGGTTTAGTCGATATTGTTGATATTTACCCAACCATTGCTGAAGCCGCTAACGTTAATATTCCCAATCAAGCAGATATTGACGGCATTAGTTTTTGGCCACAAATGTTAGGTCAAGCAGACGAACCGCGCAAAGTTATTCATCATTGGGGCAATAACAATAACCATTATCAAGAAGATAAAGAGCGTGTGGTTTATGCTTTTAATAAAGATTTTAAACGCTATGAAGCAAATGCTGATTTTCCAAACGGCCGCTTTTTTGATTTGCGTAGTGATCCGCTAGAGCGCGTGGGTGACAGCTATAAAGAATATAGATTTAAAGTATTGCGTTATACCGGATTAGCCATTGATACACTGACAAAAGAGCAAAAAAGCGCTTATGACATGCTCGGAGAGGTATTAGCACAAAATCGCGTGGTCGAAATTAAAAATATCGCAATTAACAAAACCAAAAACCAATTATCCGTGCATGAAAAGCTCAGTTTGTCGGCGCAATTAAGTCCTAAAAACACCACCAGAAATGGTGTTATCTGGCAATCGAGTAACCCTAAGGTCGCCTCAATTAATAAGTTCGGCGAAGTGAGCGCACATCAAAAAGGTCAAACTACCATTCATGTTTATTCATGGGCTGATGCCAAACCACTAGCGAATAACAAAAAACCTGAGTTTTTAACCTCAGGCGTTTCAGATTCTTTAACGATTTCAGTTAAATAAATTAGCTTAAGATAGGAAAACAATAGATGAATATAACAAATCCAATAAAATTAACCCTCATCGCTTTATGCTGTTCGTTTTCAGCAATATCAGCCGCAAAAACTGAACAACCGAACATTGTCATCATTATGGCCGATGATCTAGGTTTAGGCGATGTTAGCGCCTATCATCGCCAATATAGCGACAAACCAGTTGTCGCTGAAACACCGGCAATTGACGCTTTAGCCGCACAGGGAATGTCTTTTACTGATGCTCATTCGCCAACGGCTCTATGTGCGCCCACCCGATATTCAGTGATGAGCGGAAACTCAACCTATCGCGGTTACCGTCCTTGGGGCGTGTGGAGTACCTTTGATAAAACGGCGATCACGGCTGAAGATACCACCATTGGCCGAGTTGGCAAAAAAGCGGGTTACACGACCGGCTTTGTCGGTAAATGGCATATGGGTGGCACATTTAATCGCAAAGACGGTAGTCAATATAGCGGCGCTAAAGGCGGACCTAAAACCAAAGTTGTTGATGTCAGTAAATGGGTTGCAGGCACACCAGAAGAAATTGGCTTCGATTATGACTTTACTGTTCCTTCAGGCGTTCAAGGGCCAATGTATATTGCCTATGAGAATTCCGTTTGGTATCCATTACATAAAGACTCAAAAATTGATTATATTGATGAACACAGTGCGATAGATAAAAAGTTTGTTGCTGATAAAGGTCCAGGTATGGGAGAAACCCATTGGGATGCCCGTAAACTTAATATGTTATTGGCCGACAAAGCCACTGACTTTATTAAACGCAGCGCCGGTGACAAGCCTTTCTTATTAAACTATTGGAGCCCTGCGGTTCATATTCCGCATACACCACCAAAAACAATTAACGGCGTTAAAATTGAAGGCACTACGCCAACTAATCATCTAGATATGAACCGAGTATTAGACATTGAAGTGGCTAGAATAATTCAAGCGCTAAAAGATGCCGGTGAATATGAAAACACCTTGATTATCTTCACCTCAGATAATGGCGGTATCGGTAATGAATTTGAACAAAAGGCCGGCCATTTTTCATCAGGTCCTTATAGTGGCAGAAAAAACTCACCGTTAGAAGGCGGACATCGTGTTCCGTTTATTGCCGTTTGGCCGGGGAAAATCACACCCAATTCGGTTAATCATACGTTAGTCAACGGCACTGATATTGTGGCGACCATTGCCGCATTAACTAAGGTGAAACTTAACGAAAAACAAGCAAAAGACTCATGGAATATTTTGCCGGCATTTTTAGAGCAGCCCTTTACTGAGCGTAAAATACTAATGCAGCAAGCCGGTAGTCAAAATCAATTGATGTTACGTGACGGTGATTGGAAGTTGATCATACAATCAAATAACAAGGTCACTAAACGAGAAATCCAAGCGCTTTATAACTTAAAAGATGATCCGAAAGAAAAGAATAATTTAGCCAAAAAAGCAAAATATAAAGCGCGCGCCCAAGCGATGTTTGAACAATATTGGCAAATACGTGAATCTGGTGAGCGCACAGCGCCAGTGTTATAAAAAATAACAATAAGAAAAATTAAGCAGAGTAAATCCGAGTCTTCGCTACATAATTTAATATAGCGTTCAGGCTCGGCTTTGCTTTATCTTGCTTAAGGCTTGAGCTAATCGCGGCAAATGCTCACTCAGCGCGATGCCAAAACGTAACTTGTCTTCCTCGTCAGATAAACGAACATAAATCCCCTGTAAACATAACTGGTGATAAAATATTTTTGCCAGATTAGTTTGCTGATGATCTTTATTAGCAGCTTGACAAAAGCTTACCGTTAAAAATAAATCAGTCCCCTTAATATCAGCAATAATGTCTTGCCCAAGCACTTGCCATAATAAGGTTTCTTGGGCGTTACGCAGTTTTGCCAAAGTAGCTCTTTGCTGTTGTTGCCATGGTTGATCTGCTAATGCCTGTTCCGCGATAAATTGTGCAGGGCCATTCACTTGCCAAGGCCCTAAGTGTGCTGAAAAAACATCTCGCCAATACGGCGAAGCGACTAAAAAACCAATACGAATACCCGCTAAACCAAAAAACTTACCAAATGAGCGCAGTACTAAAGTATGGCTATTTTCGACCAGCGAAGCCATCGCATGTTCTGGCTCGAAAACATCAATAAAGGCTTCATCGACCACCAATAAACCATCAAGTTTTTTTAGTCTATCTTGATAAGCCCTTAACTCTGTTTTCGGAAAATGGCAGCCGCTGGGATTATTCGGGTTAATCACCACCAAGACACTATTTTTCGCTAACCTATCTATTTCAGGTAAAGCTTGCTGATAAAAACACAGTTGATAGCCCGCCTTTTGCCATGCCTGCTGATGTTCTTGATAACCTCGCTCAGGTAAATACACTTTTTTAGCAAGCGGATTATGCTGCTGCCAAAGAGCTGGCAGGGATTTAATAATGGCTTGGCTACCATTGGTAACTAAAATATCTTGGCATTGATAATAATGTTTAGCGGCGCTAATTAAGCCAGTACTTTTTTGCGGCAGTTGCTGCCACAGCGCCAGCGGAATATCAGGTACGGGGTAACTAAGTGGCGCAATACCGGTCGATAAATCAAGCCAGCCAGATAGCGAGATATTATATTGCTTAGCAATTTTTTGTAATTGACCACCGTGTACTAGGGTCATATAAAAAACGCCTCGATAATTATCATTTAAACAAGCCCATGAACAAATAAAATATTCAGTGTTTGCCAAGCAAAACTAAGCCCTAACAATAACACGGCTGCGCGCCTGACAAGGGTAACACTGTTAGGAATATCATCTAAGGTTACCGCCTTACCCTTGCCTAAGGTAACTGAGTGTACTTCAGTACCATGATAACTGGCTGAGCCGCCTAAAGTCCGCTGCATAACGGATGCGCCAGCCGCCATCACCCAGCCACCATTGTGACTTTTATAACGATTACCCTGCCGGTAAGCATTTTTAATACTGAGCATAAACTGACCCTGAATTGCGTACAAAAAGGTACAGCACTTACCACTAAAAAATCCAAGTAAATCATCGAGCCGAGCACTAGCATAACCAAAGCTATTATATTGCGGGTTTCTGTAACCCCACATCGCGTCCAAAGTATTCGCAAAGCGATGAATGATCACTAGTGGCGCACCGCCAATTAAATAATAGATAATAGAAGCGATGACTGAGTCGTGACCATTTTCTAACATGGATTCTGTTGTTGCCCGCGCCATAGCAGCTGACGACAGCGTTTTCGTCTCCCTACTCACTAGATAACCAGTGTAATATCTAGCAGTATCCAAATACCCCATTTTAAGGGGGCGATAAACCTGCATAGCATGTTTGTATAAGCTATTAAGCCCTATCGCTAAATAAAGTACTACAGCATCAAGTGTTAACTGCCAATACCAAACAAAATCATTTAAAAAGGTGAAATAAAGCAGCGGTATCGGCGTTACTAAAAGCAGCCAAGCACCAGCACCTAAACTTGCTTTATAAATTGAAAATGATGCTAATTCAGTGGCATGGCGATCAGGATTAACTAACAAGGCTAATCGCTGGGCAAGCCCACCAAAACCAACCAAATAATGATATTTTTTAGCTTCACCAAGATAATGATCTAATATCAGCGCCAGCAAAATAGTCAATGACAGCGCATAACAAGGCAACACTGAGAGCAAACCATCAATATTCAAATAACTTGCTACACTTTCAGAGCTAGTCGCATTCATTTGCATTTTTAAAATCCATTGTCAGTGTACAAACTATATTGGCAACATCGCGTATTGAAATTCGGCCTTATCGTGATCATAACTTAATTCCCAAAGACAGCCGTTGGCAAATAAACGATAAGCATTTCCTTGGCAGCGCTGACCTAATAATAAAAGCAAACAACGTAATGCCTCACCATGAAAAATAACTAAAATACTTTTCCCGATATTTTTTTGGCTGATAGTTGTAATTGCATTTAGCATGCGTTCACCACATTTAATTGCACTTTCTCCGCCTATGGGCGCAACATCAGTGAATTTATGCAGTATTTCATCGTAGTTATTTTCTGCTGTCAGTGCCGTTAATTGCTGTCCCTGCCAAGCACCTAAGTTGCGCTCACTTAGCTTATTATTAATTTCGCACTTAACAGTTAACATGTTTTGGCAAATTTGAGCGGTCGCAACTGCACGGCCAAGCGCAGACGATATAATAAGATCAATCGACTTATCCGCCAGTCTTCTGGCTACTTGCTGTGACTGCTCTTTTCCCAAACAGGTTAAGTCGCTGTCGAGCTGGCCCTGAAAGCGTTGTTCTTTATTCCAGAGCGTTTCACCGTGGCGAGCCAAATAAAATTTTGTCTTCATTTCTTTCTTCTATCATTTTAGCGACGCGCAGGATAACTAAATCATGCGCTTGGTTCAATTGCATTTGTAACCGCTGTTATCAGCGTCAAACATTATCTCGTTGAAACTACCGGAAATTTCACGTACTATCAGCGCCGATTTAGGTGTCTTCAAAGCTTTTAAAGCTTAAATGAAGGTGAAACGTGAAACTGGTTAAATACCAGTACTGCCCCCGCAACGGTAACTGTGAGCTGCAACAAAAACCACTGTATTAACTAACGCTTTGTTAGTGATAAATATGGGAAGGTGTTGCAATAGCGATGAACAGAAGTCCGGAGACCGGCCTAAATTTACTCGACAACTGCGGTGGGCGGTGATTCAGAGACTAGTAAATAAATTTTTATCACTACGATAAGAAATAAACCGGTATCAATTACTGCGATAATATTAGACATGATTATGTTGATATATTATTAGCCGATACCGAACTAGCGGACGATATTTTGTCGTGACCCCACCGTTTATTTACTAACTTTGATTTCCTACACCGTTAATTTAATTAATGGAAATATTATGAAATCAATTTCAATAAAATCACCGCTGAACTTACCTAAACCGGCAACCTCGCTGATCGCCATTTTTGTCTTATTAACCTTGTTAATGTTAGCAACGCGCACTCATCATTTTTCTGCTTTTGATCAACTGCCGAGCGCTTCTATTGCCATCTTTTTTCTTGCCGGCATGTATCTACGCAGCCTAAAAAGCTTTTGGTTCTTTTATATTCTTTCCATTGTTATCGATTTAGCCTCATCTTATTATCGCGGCCAGCTAGGTGATTGCCTCACCGTCTCATATCCGGCCTTAGCATTTAGTTATGCTGCCATGTTTGCTGCTGGCTTTTATAGCCGCGCTAACTGGTTAAAACAACCTGCAGTACTAAATATTGCTTTGAATGTGCTTAAAATTTGCATCGCTTTATTTGTTGCCAGTTCAATTGCTTTTTTAATTTCAAATGGAAGCTATTACCTATTTTCTGGCAAATTCCCTGAGCCAAACTGGGCCGAATATACCTTACGCGTTGATAAATATTACTTTCGCTCAATCTCTAATCCTGTTTTTTATGTTATTTGTGCTGTCGTTATTGATGTCACTGTTAGCCGTTTTTTATCTGCCCAAGCACTAAAAAACCCGCAAAACAGCACGTCTGTTTAATCGTTAGTGTTAACAAAAACTTAATCAATAAGGCAGTATCATGACTAAAAACGCCCTCACTCATTCAGCGTTTACCAATCCGCTTGCATACCAAAAAGGGACTGGCGTTTTATGTCCTGCCCTTATTATTTCTGCGCCATCTTCAGGCTCAGGAAAAACCACAGTAACGGCGGCATTGGCTCGATACCACCGCAACCAAGGTAAAAAAGTGACGGTATTTAAAGTTGGACCTGACTTTATTGACCCAATGATCCTACGCCAAGCAAGCGGCGAATTAGTTTACCAATTAGATTTATGGTTAGTGGGTGAAAAAGACTGTCGTGAATTGTTATTTTCGGCAGCAAAAGAATCTGACCTGATATTGATTGAAGGCGTGATGGGTTTATTCGATGGTACACCGAGCAGTGCTGATATTGCCCAATACTTTAATATTCCGGTACTCGGTGTTATTGACGCATCTGCGATGGCACAAACTTTTGCGGCGGTAACTTTTGGCTTAGCAAACTATCGTAAGGGCTTACCTTTTGCCGGCGTTATTGCCAACAGAGTCAACACCCCAAGGCATATGGAGATATTGGCAACGGCATTACAACCTGAATTAAGCAGTGAGTTAAGTGAAGAACAAAGCTCAGCACCTACCTTTTTTGGCCGGATCCCTAAAGACGCTGACATTACTTTACCAGAACGACACTTAGGCTTAGTGCAAGCACAAGAACTTGCCGATATTGATCAACAATTAGATAAAGCGGCCAGCCACATAGCTAATACCAAATTAGTAGACTTACCAGCCGCGGTCGAATTTTTTACCGAACACCCAGTAAAGTTCGACGGCGATGATGAAAAAGCATTAGCGAATACGCGAATTGCTATCGTAAAAGACAAAGCCTTTAGCTTTATTTATGAAGCCAATATCGCATTTTTAAAACAATCGGGGGCAGAAATCATCTATTGCTCGGCACTCAATGATGAATGTTTACCTGATTGTGACGTGCTCTACCTTCCAGGCGGCTACCCTGAATTGTATGCGGTACAACTGGTAGAAAACACCGGCTTTATTCAAAGCCTAAAAGCTTTTGCCAACGCCAACAAACCGATTATTGCTGAATGTGGTGGCATGCTTTATTTATTAGATGAATTAACCGATTTAAACCAACAAAAATTGACCATGGCTGGTTTATTACCCGGCACCGCGGCAATGCAGAAAAAGCTCGCAGCCATTGGCTCACAATACGCCGACATTGCTTTATTTAATTTAGCTAAAAATAATGATGACACGCAAAACATCATGCGCGGTCATAGCTTTCATTATTCGAGCGCTGAAATAAAGTTAGCGCCGATCAGCCAAACCATTCACCATCCGTCAAAACGTTTAGGTGAATATATTTATCAACATGGCAATATTATCGCCTCTTATATGCATTGGTATTTACCCAGCAACCCCGCATTGGCCATTAAGCTTTTTGATAAAAACAGAAGGTTATAACCACATAAAAGGAGAAACAAATAAGACTTTTTTGACTGCAGCGATTAATTGTTGCTAATGGTAATTATCAAGTTCAACAAACGAGCGATTTTAGTATCTAAGGATTTATGATGACCGACGAAAAACAACCAATGCAAGTATCGACAGCTGAAGAACAAAAACACCAAGCTAGGCAGCAAAAAATAAAAGAAAATGTCGACAAACGTATTGCGAAAGCAACGGAAGAACGCGGTGTCTTGGTGGTTATAACCGGCAATGGCAAAGGCAAAAGCACTTCCGGTTTTGGCACTGTACTTAGAGCATTAGGTCACGGCTTAAAACCTGGTATTGTGCAGTTTATTAAAGGTACAAAGTGGCAATGTGGCGAGCTCAATATTTTGAAACAATTTCCAATTGAACACTACGTGATGGGCACAGGTTTTACTTGGGAAACGCAAAATAAAGCAACCGATATCGCTGCTGCGCAAAAGGCATGGCATAAAACGAAAGAAATGCTCTGTAATCCTGAACTGGATATCGTCTTACTTGATGAAATGACTTATATGGTGAAATACGGCTACATCGAACTTGATGAGATTATTGAAGCGCTAAATAATCGCCCTAAAATGCAACATGTATTAATTACCGGACGGGCCTGTCATCGACGAATCATTGAACTAGCCGATACCGTGTCAGAAGTACAACCGATCAAACATGCATTTAAAATCGGCGTAAAAGCGCAAAAAGGCTTAGATTGGTAATAGGTCATTACACGCGATAAACTAAGGGCGAATAGGATTAAGGCTTGTTCGCGTGGATAACCTCATTAAGTACCTGATAAAGCTTTTTCAGATCGAGCGGTTTGCTTAAATGCGCATAAAAACCAACTTCTTGATACTTCTTAATATCATCTTCCATCACATTCGCAGTTAAGGCGACTATAGGAATATTAGGAGAGCTAGCTAAAATTATTTTACCGGCATCGACCCCATCAAGATTAGGCATTTGAATATCCATAAAAATAATATCAGGGATATTGTTTTTAACGTATTCAACCGCTTCTAAGCCATCATTGGCAATAACAACGCTCGCGTTAGTAGGTTTCGCCATCGCCGAGAAGATGGTTTGATTAACGCGATTATCTTCAGCTAATAAAATAACAACACCCGTAAAGTCTGGTGTTTTGACCTGCTCATTTTCATTTTCATTCGTTAATACCGCTTGCTTTAAAGGTAACCTAACCTCAAAACAACTGCCGCGATTTAAAGTGCTGGTAACCTTTAATTCACCTTGCATTAATTCAGTTAAATTTTTTGTAATCGCCATGCCCAAACCTGTGCCACCAAATTTTCGCGTAGTAGATTTATTCGCCTGTTCAAAACGATGAAATAACATCTCAAGCTCGTCATTACTCATACCAATACCGGTATCCGCAATGGCAATATTAAGTTTGTCATTTAGAATGCTGACTGTGATAGTCACTTGCCCCTGCTCGGTAAACTTTAAACTATTGGCAATAATATTGAGGATGATCTGCTTGACCCGCACCGGATCACCAAGCCAGCCTTCTTGATAATTTTCACTATAGATAAGGCTTAAAGTATTGCCTTTTTCTTGCGCTAAACTCGCAACCTCACAGAGCAGTAATTCTAAGATTTTAGATAAATTGAAAGCTCGCAGCTCTAAGGTTAACTTTTTCGCTTCAATTTTGGAAAAATCCAAAATATCATTAAGAATGGTCAGCATAAAGTTTGACGAAAATATCGCGGTATTAATTAAATCTTGCGCATCTTTTTGATGAGGTAAGCGCTGCAATACTTGTAAACTACCTAACACACCATTCATTGGCGTACGTATTTCATGGCTCATATTGGCGACAAATACTGATTTGGCTTTATTGGCAACTTCTGCCAACTGTTTTGATTTCTCCAATTGCTGATTGTTATCTAATAACTGGGTTAATTGTTTAGCTTGTACATCATTACTTTCTTGTAATTCGCGAGTTTTATCACCGACTATTTTTTTAAGTTTACGGGTGAACAAATATTGAAAAACCATAAAACCTAAGATTAAAACTGCAGCAACAATCAAGCCACCAAACAATTCACTACTTATGGCTAAATTAGGGTCTTCATACTCTTGAATAAATAAACCCCTTAACTTTTTATCTGAGTTCACCATCCCTAATTCTTGATAGATATTAGCAATTTTATTAAAGCGTGCTGGATAAGTAGTGCCCAAAGGAACCAAACCATATTTAATAATATTGGCGGTTGCTTTTGCTTCGTCTAATAAACTTGCTCGTTCCAATTTGGGATTGTATTTTGCAATAATTAAATCCACCGTTTCTGCTTGATGCTCTAATGCATAAGCCCAACCTTGGTGTATTGCTTGGGTAAACAGCTTAATTTTTTCTATATTATTTTTAGCATAACTTTCTGAGGTAAAAACCAAGTCACCATAAAAATCAATGCCATAACTGCTTGGGTCGATGATATTTACTTGGTAGCCTTGCGCTTTATATAATAACGGTTGATTAGAGGTATAGGCTGACATCACATCCGCCTTACCATTAGTTAGCGCCCAATTATCAAAATTATGTGGAACAAAAGAAAAGTCATCGGAGCCAAGATTAAACATATGTAAAACGGCTTGTAAACTAGCGTCATCAACATCGCGTTGAAACATTATGCGTTTGCCGATTAAATCATAAGGACTTTTTATTTTTTGTGCTTCTAAGCTCAGAAACACTAAGGGACTGGTTTGAAAAACAGTTGAAATAATAACAACCGGATCACCTAATAATCGTTGTAAAACAATACTAGAGTCAGCAATACCAAAAGTTGCTTTACCAGCGTTAACATCTTTTACTGGCGAGCTATTCAAATCACGCTCGCGAATGTCGACATTAAACCCCGCTTGCTCAAAATATCCTTTTTCTTTCGCCATGTAATAACCAGCGAATTGAAATTGATGCAGCCATTTCAGCTGTAAAGAAACATCTTGGATACTGTGGGCAGTGAAGGAAAACAACAAAAAAATTAATGCGATGCTTTTGTTATATAACGGCATTATTTATTTTAAAATGGCAAAGAGTGTTACCTCAGTATAATAGTATCTTTGATTAAAAGTAGTCTTATGGCGTTTTATTTTTGATAAATACGAAGCCTTAATACTGATTAATTTGATGTAATTTCAGCACTTTACTTCTTAGCTATTACCATCCGACAGAATTTATATCCCAGTGCTTAGTGTCAGCAGCCCCAAAACTGACTAACACAATAGTACATGTAAAAAAATCCAAGCTCAGTGACTATCACTAAGCTCGGATTTATTTTGTTTTCATTACTTTAACTAGGAAAATTATTTCACGTTTACTTTGATTTTTTTCGGGGTCGATGAAGCGATAATATCGCCTTTGGCTAACAGGTTAATGGTTAATTCGGCTTTATCGAACATCATGGCATAGTCTAGTTCCAGCTGATCTTTAACATGACCATAACCCGCTTTTAACTTAACTTTTTTGCTAAAAACTTTTTTGTTGCCTTTGTTAATAATAATTTCAGCCACGGTATCTTCATCTGATTCATATAAATAAGAAAATTCTAATTTATTACGTATCAAAGTATGCTTTTTAACACGAACCGCTTCTTCAAAAATATTATCAGCTTTACCAACTCGCTCCAACTGTTGCTTAGCATCCTGCTCTACACCAACATAATAATAAGAACGGACCCAGTCATAATAAGAGGTATTAATGCTGTCATCACCCAATTGTTCAGGTGTTGGTAACGGACGTCCCCAATCATATGTTTCAGTTAACAATTGCATACTCATTGGCCGACTATAAGGTTTTTCTAACAGCGTGGTATCAACGGCAATATTGCCAGCAAAACCATCATTTAAAAAGAATTTAACCTCATTCTCATTTTTCCACCAAGCAGCGTAGGTATTATAGTTTTGCCAAACTTCTTCACCATCGGGTAATTGATTATTAAAGGCTTCGCTGCCATCACCTTCGGCAACATTGGCGCCTTTAGAAAATCGTGATCTGGATTTTTTTTCACAGCCGCTATACCAAACATGGGTATTGTATTGCATACCTTTACGGAAATTTACGCCAAAAGGTTTATCAATCACGCCACCAACCGCTTCAACAATATCTAGCTCCATTGACCAGCCGTCGTTATCACAATCTTGGCCTAAATGGTTTTTGCCTTCATACGGAACATTTCGGTTTGATAACCAAAACGTTGTCGACATATTTAAACGCGACGCTTTAAAGCGCGATTCATAATAACCATGATATGCCGTTTGCCCAATAGATTGCACAGCACCGCCAGCAATCGTATATTTTTTATTCGGCTTATCCATCATCTGGTTTTTGATTTGCATATTGCCGTTGCTAAGTGACACCGTAGACGGCTCAAACATAGCTGGCGGACGCCCTTTCCACGTACGATGTTTATCAAGCCATTTAGTTTTATCTAAACTGCTGCTATTAAATTCATCAGAGTAAGCATTATTAATGACCCACCTTTTACCTTCTTCTGGCTCGGGTGGTTTAGCAGCAACACTCATAGCACCTAGAACGCTCGAGATAGCTAAAGTAAGGCATAATTTATTCATCGTAGTTTTCATTGTATATTTACCAATAAAGAGGAAGGCTAGATTATAGAGAATATAACCTATATTATATATAAATACACCATTCAATATATGAATTTACTTAACTTTACTGTAACAAGATCTCAATAATATTTTAGTAGTAAGTAACCACATACTTGCTACTCACTGCTGGTATTAGTTAAAAATATATTCATTAATACAAATTTAAAATAAAAACGGTTGAAAGCGGCAATCAAAAACCGTTAGAATCTATTTTATTATAATAAAAATCATGGGACCTTTTGATGCCTGTAAATCAAAAACCAAACCGCAAACAACAAATTCTTGAATGCTTGGCATTAATGTTACAAAGCAGCCCTGGCCAGCGTATTACTACCGCCAAACTTGCCGCCGAGGTTGGTGTCTCAGAAGCCGCGCTTTATCGTCACTTCCCTTCAAAAGCGAGAATGTTTGAAGGTTTAATTGAATTTATTGAAGAGTCTATTTTTTCGCGTATTAATCTGATTTTAACCGATCACAAAGAGGCACTGGTTAGGTGTCATCATATTCTGCATGTTTTATTAGTCTTTGCTGAACGTAATCCGGGGATGTGCCGAATACTATCCGGTGATGCCTTGATGGGTGAAAATGAAAGGCTCAGAGCAAGAGTAAACCAGTTTTTCGAAAAGTTGGAATCTCAGCTTAAACAAGTATTACGTGAGCGTAAATTACGAGAAGGGAAAACCTTTAAAATAAGTGAGCAGGCCATTGCCAATATGTTGGTGTCGTTTGCCGAAGGGAAAATTAGCCAATATGTCCGCTCAAGTTTTGATCGCAAACCCAGCGATGACTTTAACGAACAGTGGCTGTTTTTAATGGCTGATAAATAAGGCCATTGCCTAGCGACAATCAGCTTACATAAAATCAGCCTCGAAGTTAATTAATCCCGCATTTCAAGTCGTTAATACTTGGCTAAAAACTCACTAATATAACGATTACCCTGAAGCTCTGCGATTAGTCTTATTTTATTAGGCTGATCGCTATATTTTTGCAAACCTAAATCTGCTTGCCAATAAAATTGACTGTCCCTGTTAGTTAATTGAAACGGTTGACTCACTTCAAGTCCTTGCTCTTCTTTAACCACAAAAAGTAAAACACTATCTAAAGCATGGGTTGCATTCACTATGGTCTGCTCTTGCTGCTGATAAATATTAAGCTTTAAGTCACCGGCGGTGAATAAACATTCCTGTTGCAGCTGACACGCCCCTGTTAATGTTAAAGGGATCACCTTGTATTCTTGTGTACTTTCAACGTAATAATCAGAAGCGATATAGCCGATCACGATTAAAAAAGGCGCTATAAATAACGCCAGTTTGTTATGTTTATTCATCATATTCTTATTTAATTTAGGGCTTAACTTAATTATTTCATCTAGTCATTTAATCTAGTTACTTCACATATTACAGCGCTAGTGATCATGAGCCGCACCAACACCAGTAGGAATTCTAAAGTTTTCAACTAACTGTTGAATTTCTAACGGCGCCGGACCAGTAAAACGACAAACAATAAATGCGACAGCAAAGTTAACAATTGCCCCAACCGCGCCAAAAGCATTAGGTGAAATACCAAAAAACCAATTAGGGTCTAAATCACCAAGAAAATCAGTGCCCGGAATAAACATAATGCCTTTATGCTGAAAAACATACAGCATAGTAACGCCAATACCTGCGATCATTCCTGACACTGCAGCAGGCCCGCTCATTTTTTTAGCAAAGATGCCCATCATTAATGCTGGGAAAATACTCGAGGCTGCCAAACCAAAAGCTAAAGCAACCGTGCCGGCGGCAAAACCAGGTGGATTGAGCCCTAAATACCCTGACACTAAAATAGCCAGTGTCATCACTACCCGTCCAGCTAATAATTCATTTTTCTCCGATAAATCAGGGGTAATTACTCCTTTCATTAAATCATGAGAAACCGAGGAGGATATCGCTAATAATAAACCCGCAGCTGTTGAAAGTGCGGCAGCTAAACCACCGGCAGCAACCAGAGCAATAACCCAATTGGGTAAATTAGCGATGGCAGGATTCGCCAGCACCATAATATCGCGATCAACTTTCACCATTTCATTGCTGTTAGCATCAGCGCTGTATTGGATTTTGCCATCACCATTTTTATCTTCAAACTGTAACAGACCGGTTTTTTCCCAATCTTTAAACCATTGCGGGCGCTCTTCATATACTAGATTTTGCTCGGCCGCAGGTTCAATAGTATTGATAAAATTTAATCGCGCCATAGCGCCAACCGCAGGCGCTACAGTATATAACAAGGCAATAAAAACCAGCGCATAACCAGCAGATGAGCGCGCAGCTTGTACTGACGGGACAGTAAAAAATCGCATAATGACATGGGGTAAACCGGCAGTGCCGATCATTAACGACATCGTATAAGCGAACATATTTAAGGTGCCGCCCATGTTGTCAGTGGTATATTCTTTAAAACCTAAATCTGTTACTACTAGATCTAATTTATCTAATAAATAGATACCGCTGCCGTCTGCCAGCGTACTGCCTAAGCCTAGTTGTGGAATAGGATTTCCGGTGAGCTGTAAAGAGATAAAAATAGCCGGAATGGTATAAGCAAAAATTAACACACAGTACTGAGCAATTTGGGTATAGGTAATGCCTTTCATACCACCTAAAACCGCATAAACCCAAACTACCGCCATGCCTATGCCTAATCCCAAACCATAATCTACTTCCAAAAAGCGAGAGAAGGCGACACCGACACCTTTCATTTGCCCAATGATATATGTCAGCGAAGCAATGATTAAACAGGCAACAGCAACAATACGGGCGGTTTTAGAATAATAGCGGTCAGCAATAAATTCAGGCACGGTAAATTTTCCATGTTTACGCATATAAGGCGCTAATAACATAGCTAATAAAACATAACCGCCAGTCCAGCCCATTAAAAACACTGAGCCGCCATAACCTAAAAAGGCAATTAAGCCGGCCATCGAAATAAATGACGCAGCACTCATCCAGTCAGCGCCTATCGCCATACCATTTTGGATGGGCGTAATACCACCACCAGCAACATAAAAATCACTGGTTGAACTTGCTCTAGCCCACCAAGCAATAGCAAAATAAAGTGAAAACGAACCAAAAACCGCAATGTAAGTGTAAAGTTTTAACTCATCCATTAGTTTTGTTCCTCAACACCGCTATCACCTTCACTTTCTTCAACATGATATTTTTTATCTAGCTGATTCATTTTATGTGAATACCAAAAAACGAGGCCGACAAAGGTATAAATGGAGCCTTGTTGAGCAAACCAAAAACCTAATTTATAACCGCCTAAACGAATCTCATTAAGCGGCTCAACCAGTAAAATACCAAAACCAAAAGATACTACTGCCCAAATAATTAAGCAGATAAAAATTAATCGTAAATTTTCTTGCCAGTACGAACTTGCCTTGCTCACAGTTCACCTCTATTTTATTGTTTTTATGTCAAAATTTTTTTAAACGTATTGTTTTTACGGCTAATAGTTTGATATTAACTTACTTTTTTATATTTCCATAGCGCTTAATGATGTAACGTTTTTAAGCAAAAGCTTATAACATTGTCGCTAAGTTGGCTTCAGTTAATCTTTGTGTTAAACGTTGTAAGCCTTTACCATGATTGACTATTTTCCAAGCAATATGTAAGGGATGCTGAGATAATTGATGTGCTGTTGTTAGTTCAACCAATTGTCCTAATTCGACATAACCTTGCACGCGTTTTTTCGGTAAATAACCGCAACCTAAACCCGCAATAATCGCCTGTATTTTATAATCTAATGTCGGCACGTAAATATGCTGACTTTTTTCGATAACATTGGCCGAAATAGGGATCGCGCGTTTGGCTGAGTCATGTACTATGATGGTGGTTTCAGACTCAATATCATGAATGGTTATTGGCCGTTTTAATTGCGCCAACGCAGATTGAGGCTGAGTATAAAAAGCCATTTCATTAACCGTTAGTTGCACACTGCGAATGCCTTTTTGAACGGGAATAGGCTCAGGTGCGCCAATCACTAGATCAACGGTATCATCGATCAAAGCCTCCCAAGTGCCATTTAATACCTCTTCCATAATATCCAGCTCTATATTTGGGTGTTCAGTTAAAAACTCCGCCAGTATAGGAAAGATATTGCGAACATCGATAATTGAGTCGATAGCGATTCTTATTTTCGGCTCCCAACCGTTAGCAATGGTTTTAGTTTGTTCTGATAATTTGTTAAGAGCAACGAGTACCTGTCGTCCTTCTGCCAATAAATGTTTACCCGCGGGTGTTAATACCGAGCGCCGCCCTTGACGCTGAAATAAAGTAACGGCCAATTGCTCTTCTAACTTTTGCACTATGTATGACAGTGCTGATGGCACTTTATTTAACTGCTCCGCCGCGCCAGCAAAACTTCCTTGCTCAGCAATAGCATCTAAAACGATTAACGCTTCAACAGTAATGGGGGGATTAGCCATAAGAGATTCCGTGATAAAAATAAATAATCAATTTTTTTGATGATATAAAACAAATTTATACGGTGTTTCTATTGAATACAATTATTTAAGATTTAATTATCAAACTATTTATCAGGCTAAACTTATGATCACTCACATTCCTTATCAAACCTTAGGCAAAGCAGATCACGGTTGGTTAAAGGCTAATCATCATTTTAGTTTTGCCAGTTATTACAATGCTGAGCGGATGAATTTTGGCACTTTACGCGTCATTAATGATGATTGGATTGCTGCCGGTAAAGGCTTTGCTGCTCATCCGCACCAGAATATGGAAATTATTACCTTTGTTCGCTCTGGCGAGGTATCTCATCAAGATAACCAAGGTAATAAAGGCACAACTAAAGCCGGTGAAGTACAGGTGATGAGTGCTGGTAGTGGCATAGTCCATGCCGAATACAACCATAGTGATGAGCCTTTAACTTTATTTCAAATTTGGCTCGAAACCAATAAACAGAATGTCCAGCCGCGTTGGGACAGTAAAATGTTTCCAACTCAGTTTTCAACACATTTGCCGTTATTGGTTTCTGGCTTTGCTGAAGATGAAGGAGAAGCGCTATTTATTTATCAGCACGCCCGTATTTATGGTGGCAAAATAGCTAAAGGTACTCGCTTTAAACACAGCATTGCCAATCAAGCTTATATTTTATCGTCCTCAGGCGAATTTGAAATTGCAGACGCTGACGGTAAAGACATGACCTCAAGTATATTATCCCAAGGAGATGGGGCAGAAGTAACAGCAATCAATGCACTTACTTTTACCGCGTTAACCGATTGTGAAATATTAATGATTGATGCTCCTTGATTTGCTCTCTAATACCATTGCGTCTAAGAAAGTGATCGCTTAGCGAGAATTTTAAGGCTTAAAGGCAAGGCATCATGATAAAGGCACAAAATTTGTTTAATATAGAATGACTATATCTAAACATATTTTGCTTTTTATCATATCCCCTACGTCGTTCTAAGTAGTCACTTCTTTAGATGATTGGTATAAGATAAAGCGATGACAATTTATTCAGGCAATTACACCATGATGAAAGTACAAAAGCTTAACCTTGTAAACGCACTAATATTTTTTAGTACATTATTTTGTAGCCTGATGTCTTTAAGTTCCTTTGCTGCAGCGGCTAACATCAAGGTGACACAAGGTTCAATCGATGTATTAAGCTTATTTCCATCAAAACTCATTCCGCCAAGAACGGTGCATGTTTGGCTGCCACAAGGCTATTCAGCCAACCCTACAAGCACTGAAAAATACAGTGTCGTTTATATGCATGACGGTCAAATGCTGTTTGATGCTGACTCAACCTGGAATAAACAAGCATGGGAAGTAGATGAAGTAGCTCAAGCATTACAGTCAGCGCAACAGACTAAACCTTTTATTGTCGTCGCTATCGACAACTTGGGCGCCTTAAATCGCTATGCTGAATTTACCCCGCAAGAACCATTAACCGCGTTATCGACAGCAGAACAAGCCAACTGGTATCAGCAAATATTACAACGTTATGGTCAAACGGAAATGGCTCAGGTCCGTTCAGATAAATATTTACAATTTATTGTGACTGAACTTAAGCCTTATATTGATAAACATTATGCTGTTGTTAACAAGCGCGAAAACACTTTTATTGTTGGTTCAAGCATGGGCGGATTAATCAGTCTTTATGGTTTAAGTGAGTACCCTGAAGTATTTGCTGGGGCCGCATGTTTATCAAGCCATTGGCCGGTCGGCAATGAAAAGCTCAATAACCCTATTACGGCTTCGTTATTTAATTATCTAAGCGAGACCTTTCCAGCCTATGGTAAGCATAAAATTTATTTTGATCATGGCGATCAAGACTTAGATAGTTATTATGCACCACTACAACAACGGGTCGATAACATCATGCGCACGAAAGGCTATTTAGCCGATAAATGGCAAACAAGCACTCATCAAGGCGCGGGGCATAATGAAGCTTCATGGCGAGCACGCCTGCACTTACCCTTACTGTTTTTGTTAGCTGATGAGAGCAAACAATAAACACGTATTCAAGTATGTTTATTGTTTAAGCTTGTTGTCAGAGCTAGGTTTTACATTTGTAATAATAGCGATTGCTGATCGCGTTTTGGCATCACTTCGACGACCAGTTTAAATGAGTTATCAATCATCCGCTCAATTTCACCTTGAGGGACCGAGCCATTCAGAATAACGGTATTCCAATGACGTTTATTCATATGATAGCCAGGAATAATTGCAGGAAAAATATCACGCAACATGATCGCTTCATCAGGATCACACTTTAAATTTAACCAATACTCTAATGGTTCTTCACCATCACCTTTAGCCATTTTACCAATTGCTAAGGTGGCAAACATTTTGTTTTTGACTTTATAGACATTTACTTCTTCACCGAAAGGATGAAGTAATTGTGTTTCAGGTTTATCAACCAGGTATTGATGTACTTGTTGGTAATCCATGTTAGTAACTATCTCCTTGTTTATAACTACAAATATAAACGTCTCAATTATTTATCATAATAATTAATGACAATTCTGATAACAATGGCACAATATTGATAATTTTCAAATAAAAGGAAGATAAATGAAAAGGTTATTTACCCTGCTCATTTTTTGTATCGTACCATTTTTTTGTATTGCTGAAGAAAACGCAGAAGCATTATTTAAAAAATTAGCCCCTTCGGTTTATCAAATTAAGTTGATTGATATCGCCAGTGGTGAAAAATCATCAATAGGAACAGGTTTTCAAATTACCGCTGACGGTTTATTAGCAACCAATTATCATGTTATTTCAGGCTTCGCTCGATATCCTGAAAAATATCAAATGCAATACCTCGACAGTGAAGGAAAAACAGGTGAGTTAACGCTTAAACGCGTTGATGTTGTTAATGATCTTGCTTTAGTTAAACGCACAGTTGATAGCTCAATGCCTTTTTTTAGTATTGCTCAAGTCGCTCCGACACGCGGGGAAGAATTATATTCATTAGGTAATCCACATGATTTAGGCATGATCGTTGTGCCAGGCACCTACAACGGCTTGAAATCAGACTCGTTTAACGACCGTATCCATTTTACGGGCTCGGTAAACCAAGGCATGAGTGGTGGCCCAGTCGTTAACCAAGACTCGCAAGTGGTTGGCGTTAATGTGGCAACTTCAGGTAATCAAATCGGCTTCTTAGTACCGCATGATAAATTGTTATCATTATTTGAAAAATATCAAAACACGCCGCCCACCGATATTAAAGACCAAATGACTGAGCAATTGACTGCGTATCAAAACAAACTGATTCAGTCGTTAGTTAATGCACAGTGGCAAATTAAAAACTTAGATGATGCTAATGTACCGATCATCGGTTTACCTTATATGCGCTG
This sequence comes from Thalassotalea sp., assembly GCA_051251725.1. GTDB lineage: Bacteria > Pseudomonadota > Gammaproteobacteria > Enterobacterales > Alteromonadaceae > JALZUE01. The sequence goes on from JBPOFN010000008.1 coordinate 100,151, forward strand.
TTGGGGTAATTCCAATGCCGATAAAAAAGATGACCTATATTTCACAGCATTAACCAGTTGCAGTTTAGAAGACGATATTTATATTGAAGGGGAATTTTTTACCGGCAGTATTGAAATGCATAATCGCTTTATGGATGCTAAAGAACTAACCGACAGTAAGTTTTATCGTTTATACGCACAAAGAATCGCGGGGGTCTCGCCTAATAATAAAGCAACTAAAAATCATGTCGGTGAATATCAATGTCATCACGATATTGTTAACGCTAGTGAGCAAAACATTAAAAACAAAGCCGTTTTTTGTGCCCGTGCTTATAAAGACTTTACTGACTTATATGATGTTTTATACCTCTCTTCTAGTGTCGACAAATCAGATAAAGCGCTTATCAGCCTATTTATTATTGCCGGTGTTGAGCAAAAGAACGCGTTGGCGTTTATGAAAAAATACATGGAGGCTGTTTCATGGAAACAATAATCATCGAAGAAATTAGCCGTAACCATAAATTAATTGGCCGTCATAAATTTACCCAAAGATCGATCGATATTGGCCGTGGTTTCAATAATGATATTATTTTAACTGATCAGCATGTTTGCTCTGATCACTTAACGATTAATTTTGATGGCCAAGATTGGCGTATTACCGATCACAACACCATTAATGGTAGTTTTATTGGTGATAAAAAACACCCGGCTAATGAGCATGTTATTCGCTCTGGGGATGTTATCAGAATAGGTAAAAGCCAAATTCGCTTTTATTTCCCTGATCACCCCATTGCCGAAAGCTTGTTATTCAGCCCGTTCGAAGAGTTGATTAACTTAGCCAGACAGCCCGCTGTTTTTATTAGTGCTATCTTATTATTCAGCCTGTTAAACGCCTACTTAATATTTTTATCGGTACCGGTTGAAGTAAAATTAACCCAACTTATTGCCCCAGTACTGAAAACGACCTTTATTTTCGCTTTATGGCCAATGGGCGTTGCCTTGGTATCACAACTGACCAAAAATGAGCCGAGAATATGGGCACAAATTGGCGTTAGCTTTATCATTTATAACTTGTTTTGGTTTAGTGATCTGTCTGAGGGAATTCTTTTCTTTAATACTTCGAGCAGCTTTCCGGCCGGGTTAGTCGCAATGATCTTACCTTTGATATTAAGCTTTTGTTTATTCTGGCTCAATGCTTATGTGGGCTTTCAAATGTCGAATAAACGCCGAAATATTGTTTCAGCCAGCTTAGTCGTTTTATTATTTGGCGGTATGACCTTAACCGAATTAAGTAAAAAACCAGATTTTAGAGCTCATCCAAGTTATAACAGCACGATTATGTCGCCGAGCTTTCTGTTAAATTCAGGTAGTGATACCGAGAGCTTTATTAAAGACTCTGCCAATATCTTTAAAAAAGCGAAAGCTGATGCTCATAAAAAGAAAGATTAGTTATTACAGTTACAGTTAAGCATAAAAAACGCAGCCGATAAGCTGCGTTTTTTATTAGCGCGATAAATTAACCTGAAAACAGGTTATCAATTAAGGCTTAGTAATAAAGCCAACCGCATCATAAACCTTAGCAAGTACTTCGTTTGCTTTAGCTGACGCTTTTTCAGCACCTGTACGCATTACTTCATCAAGAAATGCTTGGTCAGCACGATAAGCCTTAAATTTCTCTTGAATAGGCGTTAATAGCGCAACTACAGCTTCTGCGACATCACCTTTTAAATGGCCATACATTTTATCTTCATACTGAGGTACTAGCTTGTCAATTGACTGGCCGGTAGTACACGATAACAAAGATAATAAATTCGACACACCTGGCTTTTCAGCGACATCATAATAAATACGAGCTTGTTCGTCTGAGTCAGTCACTGCACGTTTAATCTTTTTAGTAATTTTTTTCGGGTCTTCTAATAAACCAATAAAGTTATTTGCATTATCATCTGACTTAGACATTTTCTTTAATGGGTCTTGTAAGCTCATTACGCGAGCACCATGCTCAGGAATAAATGGCTCAGGTACCGTAAATATGTCACCGTATAAGTTATTGAAGCGCGTAGCTATATCTCGAGAAAGCTCAAGATGCTGCTTTTGATCATCGCCAACAGGCACTTGGTCAGCTTGATATAATAATATGTCTGCAGCCATTAATACTGGATAAGTAAATAAGCCAGAGTTCATATTCAACTCTGATTTTTGTGACTTATCTTTATATTGGGTCATACGATTAAGCTCACCCATTTGCGTATAACAATTAAGCACCCAGCTTAGCTGGCTATGCTCAGGCACTTGTGATTGAACAAAAATAGTGCTTTTTTCGTGATCAATACCACACGCCATATATAGCGCAAGGCCATCAAGTACTGAGTTTCTTAGCGCTTTTGCATCAGGGCGTACAGTAATAGCATGTTGATCAGCCAACATATAGAAGCAGTCATGGCTATCTTGCATTCTAGTCCACTGCTGAACGGCACCTAAATAATTGCCAATGGTTAACTCACCAGACGGCTGGCAACCACTTAATACGATTGGTTTAGTCATGACTTTCCTTTAATAATTCATTTTATACTGTTGCTAACTGCGTACGCATATCATCAATAGCAACTTTGTAATCTGGTTGGTTAAAAATAGCTGAGCCCGCGATAAACATATCGGCACCGGCATTAGCAATTTCAGCGATATTATCTACATTCACGCCGCCATCAATAGCAATACGAATATCAAAACCACTGGCTGCAATTTTTGCTTTAATTTGTTTTAATTTATCTAAGCTGCCAGGAATAAATTTTTGACCACCGAAACCAGGATTTACCGACATCAGCATGACGACATCGATTTTATCCATAACAAAGTCTAAAACATTTAATGGCGTGGCAGGGTTAAGCACTAAGCCCGCTTTACAGCCTTGCTCTTTTATTAACTGTAACGTTCTATCAACATGTTCACTCGCTTCTGGGTGAAAAGTAATAATACTTGCACCTGCTTTGGCAAAAGCAGGAACTAAACTGTCAACTGGCTTGACCATTAAATGCACATCAATAGGAGCGGTAATACCGTAATCTCTTAGTGCCTGACAAAACATCGGGCCAAACGTTAAGTTAGGGACATAATGATTATCCATAACATCAAAATGTACCACATCAGCACCCGCGGCAATCACATTGGCGACATCTTGTCCTAAGTTAGCAAAATCAGCAGAAAGGATTGAAGGTGCAATTAAAAATTTAGACATAAAACTATAACTTAAGCATGTTAATTTGTGCGCTACTTTACCTAAAACTGCTGAAATATTGAAGTTAAAAAATTTTTAATCGCTAACCACCAAGCACCATCTTGGTGATGAAGCCCCAAGATGATGCGAATTACTGTTATCGAGTAATAAGCACACCATCGCACCAAAACAAAGCAACAGTGTAAGGCGATGATTTTAAAGGGTTAATTTTCATTTGGCACTTTTTTGGTAAGTAGGCATTCAAATTGCTATTTCTTTGATATATATTGAATTACGAAAATCAATAATAAAAAATACTTTTTAACTATAAAACATGGGAATTACTATGAAAAAACTAACTTTACCTCTTACACTTATCGCTTTAGCAACAAGTGCAACATTTGTATCAACTACTGCTTCAGCTGAAGTTTCAGCTAACGTTGCTGCTACTAGTAACTACTTATGGCGTGGTCTTGAGCAATCTGCTGGTCAAAGCGCAATCTCTGGTGGTATTGACTGGGCCGATGATAAAGGTTTATATGCGGGTACTTGGGCATCGAATATTGATTTCGGTGGTGATGAGACATATGAATTAGATTTTTATGCTGGGTTTGCTGGCGATATTAGCGATTCTGGTGTTGGTTATGATGTTGGTTTTATCTATTATGCTTATCCAGATGCTACTGGCGATGCAGATTTTTCTGAAGTTTATGTAAACTTATCATACGCTGGGTTCACTTTAGGCGTAGCTTCATTAGCAAGTGCTGATGGCTTTGACGCTGGTGATTCTACTTATGCTTCAATTGATTGGTCTACTGAGTTAGCAAACGGCGCTGAAATTGCTTTACACTTAGGCGATTATTCTGGTGACTTTAGTGCTGAGTCTACTGACTTTGGTGCATCAATTAGCAAAGACGGCTTCACTTTTGGTGTATCTCAAGTTGATTTTGATGTAAGCCCAGGTGACTCATCAGACGAAATGAAAGTTTACGTTTCTTACGCTATCGATATTGAATTATAATTTTATAATCAGTTAGTGTTAAAAACCCGATAATAAATCGGGTTTTTTTATGCCTAAATTTTACTCAATGAAGCAGCAGTTAGGTTTAACAATAAAATATTAGTATGATAGGAGGTAATCATTTTTCTTACCGAGCAAGAGAGTAAAGCTGATGAACTTTAAAACCACATTAAAAAGTGTTGCCGCTGCCTTTTTAGGTGTTCAAAGTGATAAGAACCGCAATAGAGATTTTAGTGAAGGTAAGTTTAGTCATTTTATTATTGCCGGCATTATCGCAGTAGTTATTTTTATTACTTTGCTGATCAGCGCGGTTAATTTTGTTTTACCCTAGCCTAGTAATAATAACTGGTAAGTATTGCTCAATTAACACTTAATAAAGCGCTAATATTTCACCCACTTTTTTCCGGCTTCCACCTTTTTGACTGATAGTACGGGCAACTTTAAGCGACTTAATTTTCTTCGCATGTTCGTATATTTTTCGCGTCCAAATAGTATCGTGATTACTTATTAATACCGTTGTAGCGTTATCTGCTGTGTACTCTTCAGCAGCATTGGCTAGATCGGCTTGCTCGTCTAAGCCAAAACTATTTCCTGAGTAACTGGTAAAACTAGCGGTTTTACTTAACGGCACATAAGGCGGATCACAATAAACAATATCACCAGTTGTTACTTTTTTAAAAACATCGCGGTAGCCTAAGCAAGTAAATTCAGCTTGCTCTGCTTTTTCAGCAAAGGCATTAAGCTCTCGCTCTGGAAAATAAGGTTTTTTATACTTACCAAAAGGCACGTTAAATCCACCGGATTTATTATAACGACACAAACCGTTATAACCATGGCGATTCATATAAAGGAAAAGCAGCGAACGGGTATAAATATCATTTGTCTGATTAAACTCAGCACGTAATTGATAGTATATATCTGGATCATTTTTATCTGAATTAAAAAATTCTCGAGCATCGTGAATAAATTGATCTGGACTGAGCTTTAACAGCTGGTAGAGGTTAATCAAATCTTTATTGATATCATTCAACAAATATTTTTTATAGTCACTGTTTAAAAATATAGAGCCAGCACCAACAAAAGGTTCAATTAAACGATCACCTTCAGGAAGCATGTTAGCAATAATATCACTAAGTCCGTACTTGCCACCTGCCCACTTTAAAAATGCACGCTGTTTTGTTGTCATTTATTCCTAAAAGCCTACTACTTTTTAATGGCAGAATTGTAGCGAATATCAGCTAAGATTGGGAGCTTTGGAAGTGTTTGATTTCACTTTTTATGGTTTTAAGCTGTTTAATCCAAATATTTAAGCTTTTTAATGACTCTGGCATCGCAGAAAGTGCGGTTTCAACAGTATCACGTTTTTTATAAGGCTTAGATGTCAGTACTTCAAATTTTTGTCCGTCTATTAATCGAAAGTAACTAATGTAGTCTAACGACGGAAATTGTTTGATAAAGTCATTTTTAACCTTTTCATCACTAAACGCGGCAAACTGAATAACAAAGCCAGTTGGTGTTGCTAAATACCAATCACTGTTTTTAACCACCATCGGCGTTTTATTTTCAACAATTACCGGTGGTGTTAACGCTATTGGTTCGGCTTCTATTAACAAAAGCTTGGCAACTTCTTCGCTCGACGCTTGCTCTGATGGTTTAGTTGGTATTGATTCAATGGCTGAAAGAATATCGACATAGCTCGCATTATTTTCCAGCGATTTGGCTATTCCTTTACTCATTGCAAAAACTTCTACTGGTACTTTCTGTGGTAGCACTTTTGGTACCGGTTTAATTATCTTGCCGGTTAAAAGTAAATTAAACAAAACTACACTGAAACCAATAAGCATTAACAATAAAGTAAAAATAAGCACTTTTTTTAATGACCAACTCGGTGCTTTAAACCAAGTTTTTTGCTCTTTAAAAGCAGATGCGCTTAGTGCGATTAATTGACCGCTTTCAGCACAAATTATTGATGTTTTATTTTTAAATAAAATACTATTTTGCGCTAATTTACGCCCTAAAATATGATTACCACACACCAATATATCTATGGTTAATTGCGATTTTTTCGCAATTTCTGCTAGCTGTGTTAATTCGTGTAACACTTGCAGTGAAATGTGTTGACCATGATCTATCGCGATAGAGATTTTTTGCGGATGGGATTTAACTAAGTTAATAATGCTTAGCGCTAATGACTGCTCAGGATCAAATAAGACATTATTAAACAGCTGCTCAATAATACGACTTCTAATTTGAATATCTTGTAACGCACCCGCTAAAGAAATATAGGCGGCATTGTGAGCTGAGTTTAAATTACTAAGGAAGTGACTACAAACAGCAGAATAATCTTGCGCTTCTTGCGCGATAGAAAATACCGCTTGTTTACTGAAGCGAAGAATATAATCTATACGGGCATTAACGCTGATATTCGTTAATTGCCCATTTGAATTTTCATTAACTGAAACTTTTGCAACAGCTGACATCTTCCACCTTCTGTAAGTCTTAATTACAGAATTTGTTGAAGCATGTCCTCAGTGACGTCATCTCTAATTTCAGATTGACCAATAGCTGTAGGAACAATAAAACGTAGCTTACCGGCTAGGTTTTTCTTGTCTCGACGCATATGTTGCATAAACTCTGCTAAGCCCATTGATTCAGGTGCATTTAACGGTAAATCAAATGCGGCAATTAAGGCTTCAATGCGACGAAGATCTGACACTTCAATCAAATTCATTGTTACTGCTAATTTAGCAGCAAGTACCATGCCAGTGGCTACAGCTTCACCATGTAACCATTGCCCATAACCAAGTTCTGCTTCAATTGCATGGCCAAAAGTATGACCAAGGTTCAATAAAGCTCTGACACCGGCCTCTTTTTCATCAGCACCAACAATGTCAGCTTTACATTGACAACAGCGTTCTATCATAGTGATAAGAGTCGCTGTATCTGCCGCTTTTATGGCCTCTGTATTCTCTTCTAACCAAGTAAAAAATTCGCCATCACCTAAGATGCCATATTTAATGACTTCCGCCATACCAGCACTAAATTCTCGGGTCGGTAAGGTAGCAAGTGAATCAATATCGATCAAAACGGCTTTAGGTTGATAAAAAGCGCCAATCATATTTTTACCCAAAGGGTGATTGACGGCAGTTTTTCCACCAACAGAAGAGTCTACTTGAGATAATAAGGTGGTTGGTATTTGAATAAAATCAATACCACGTTGATAACAGGCTGCGGCAAAACCGGCGATATCACCGATAACACCACCACCTAAAGCAATTAATGTTGTATCTCGACCATGAGTATTGGCTAATAAGTGCGACATAATCACGTCGAAATTAGCTAAGCTTTTTTGGGCTTCACCATCTGGTAATACAATTTCATCAACATCAAAAGCCGAAAGTTGGGCTTTAATTTTATCAGCATATAATGGATAGACGATGTCATTGGTAACGATACAAACTCGTTTCGAAGCGATATGGCTTACCAATGGGCTGTCACCAGTGAATAACCCAGCTTCGATATAGATAGGATAACTGCGTTCGTCTAGATCAACATTAAGAAGTGCCATAATTAAAAGTCTAAACGCTCAACAATTTTATTCGCAACAACTTTTGCGCTTTGATCATCAGTTTGAACAATAACGTCAGCAACTTCTTCATACAAAGGGTTACGATCAACAGCTAACTTTTCTAACACTGTTCTCGGTTCTTCAGACGTTTGTAGTAAAGGACGACGACGATCACGTTGAGTACGCGCAACTTGCTTATCAATGGTCGTTTCTAAATAGACTACGATACCGCGAGCTGAAAGACGATTTCTTACTTGATCATCAATAATAGAACCACCGCCAGTCGCAAGGACAATGCCATGCATTTGGGTTAAGTCATCAATTACCGATGCTTCACGTTTACGAAATCCGTCTTCGCCTTCTAGATCAAAGACCCAAGCAATATCAGCACCAGTACGGCGTTCAATTTCTTGATCAGAATCGAAAAACTCAAGATGTAATTTATCGGCTAATTCTCTACCAATGGTACTTTTTCCAGCCCCCATCGGACCTACTAGGAAAATATTACGTTTTTCTGCCATTAGACTTGTTAAAACTCAGTTAATAAATTGATTTAAGGATAAAGGGGAATCCCCCTTGCAAATTTTAAGGGCGTAATTATCGCAATTGTTAGGGGTAGTTTGCAAGTAAGTGTTTATAAAACTAGGCACTTACTTGCATTTTTTCTTAGAATCTTTCTGTAACTATGCGTGGCGTAACGAAAATTAACAATTCTTTCTTCTCATTAAAGTTATTTGAATTTCTAAATAACCAGCCAAAATATGGAATATCGCCTAAAACAGGTACTTTTGAAACGGTATTTACAATTGCTTGTTGGTAAATTCCACCTAAAACAATAGTTTCACCGTTATTAACTAATACCTGAGTACCAATACGTTGGGTATCAATTGCTGGTGCTTCACCATTTTGTATCGATGATACCGTATCTTGTGTTACCACTAGATCAAGTATAATGCGATCATCAGGGGTAATATGAGGCGTTACCGTCAAACTCAAGACTGCCTTTTTAAACTGGGTTGTGGTTGCACCACTAGATGAAGCTTCTTGATAAGGAATTTCAACCCCTTGCTCAATATATGCTTCTTTTTGATTTGCCGTGGTAATACGAGGACTTGCGATAATCTCGCCTTTATTTTCTTTTTCCATCGCACTTAATTCAAGATCTAAAATAGTACCATCAGCTAATCTCGCAACTTGAAAAGCAATACTCCCTGCCGCTGTCGATGCCGGTAAATTAACATTCATGCGATCATTTATAGATGGAGCAACGCCTGTTCCAGCCGTATCCGCACCTAACAATGTACCTGAAGTAGAACTTTCACCATCGGTATCAGTAACGCCCCAACGAATACCTAATTCTTCATTGATATTATCTTTCACCGTTACCATGCGTGATTCAATCACTACTTGGCGAACTGGAATATCTAATACCGACACCATACGTTTGATATCTTCAATGCTTTTAGCTGTATCGCGAATTAATAAGGTATTAGTTCGTTCATCAACACTAACACTGCCACGCGGCGATAGAATGCTAGTATCTTCATTTTTAATTAAATTAGAAAACTCTAATGCTTTGGCATAATTGATTTGCACATATTCTGAATAAAGCGGGGCTAATTCTTCCACTTGTTGACGAGACTGTAGCTCTCTTGCTTCCCGAGCAGCTAATTCATCACTTGGCGCAATCATCAAAATATTGCCATCCATGCGCTTATCTAAACCTTTCACTTTCAGAATAATATCTAATGCTTGATCCCAAGGAACACCATCAAGTCTTAAGGTAATATTACCGGCAACTGTGTCGCTGGTAACTAAATTAAAGCCATTATAATCAGCGATTATTTGTAGAACCGTGCGAACAGAAATATCCTGGAAATTTAATGATATCGCACGACCGACAAAGTCTTCTTCGTCTGCCAAATAACCTGGCGATTTTGTTTTCTGCTTAACGGTTAAGATGAAAAGGCTGTTAGATTGCTCATGGTCAAATTCATACTCTTCAGATATGTCGATCACTAAGCGAGCGTTGCGACCTTCTTTAAAGGTTTCAATGCCTTGCACTATAGTACCAAAATCTGTCACATCTAATTTATATAAAAGATCTTCAATAATCTGAGTATTGTGAAATTCGACATAAAGCTTGCCTAATTTATCCCTAACATCAACAGCAACTTTACTATCAGCTAAATAAACTAACAGCTGAGCTTCACCATCAACATCTTTTTTAAAATCTATTGAATCAATATTATTGATAAAATTTCCGCCAACTGGGGTTATTTTTGCAACGGGTGAATCATCTAAGTCTTTATTTAATCTTATCGAAAATTCATTACCTACTTGGCTAACGTCGAATACCGAAAGTTTCTCTAAATTTATTGTTGCGAATACTTTTCCAGCTTGCTTAGTTAAAACAATATTATTAATACCGGCATGAGAAACATCAATTTTATCGAGATTTTGATCAAAGTCATCAGCTTCAAAATACACATCAATCTTTGCAGGATTCATTGATGTTTTCACTTCGGGTTGTGAGGTAAAGCTTTCAGAAAGTGTGAATACCAATTCAATTTCATCATTCTGAATTGTATTATATTTAACCCCTGTGATACTTGATGCAAATAGATTGGTTGACAACATAAAAAGCAAAGCGACACTGGCACTTTTTATATAGGCGAAGCGTTCGATTTTAAATTTATAGTTATTCATTAACATTACTTCCTTTGCCCTTCTGCCGAAAAATCTGATAACGAAATAACAGATTCACGTTCTACCCAACAACCAGCGCCATCTGGTATTAATTCTAACACTTTAATTAAATCTTCAGTCACGTCTGTAATTTTTCCATGATACATACCTAAATAACTGCCTATTGTCAGCTGATGGATAGTGCTATCAGCAGCTTCAATTAAAGCCCAAGTTACGCCTAATTCCCCTAAGGTTCCTCGCATTGAAAGTGAATCCAACGCAAATTTTTCTAACGGCTGTTTACGGCGCCTAGGATCAGGGCTTAAACATCCGGCCATTTGCTGCATACGCTCTTGTATCGCTTCTGGCTTAGGTAAAATAAACGGACTACGTTCCGAATCAGTAGAGTATTTAATATGATTGAATGCCGGCACTGCGGGCATTGGCGCAATATAACTTTTAGTATTGGATTGTACATTAGCAATATAAGATTTGATATCTGAAGTATCACTAAAACAACCGCTTAACAATAATATAGACGAAATAGCTAATTTTTTCATTGTCCTTTAGCCTCACGATACCGATAAGTTTTAGCTTGCAGTTTTAATCGTAGTTCACTCGTACCGTCAATTTTGGAAATATCGAAGTCATGTAAAGTGACAATTCGCGGCAAGCCGGCTATTTTACTGACAAATTGACCAAACTCGTGGTAGGTTCCAACCACAACAATATCAATCGGTAATTCGATATAAATATCTCGAGCAACTTCTGGCTGCCAATTTAATGTGACAAAATCCAAGCCACTTGTGGTGCCAACAAAAGTAATATCGTCTAATAAGCCTGGGGTTTCATGGCGCTCAGGTAAACTTTTCAGCTGACTAGCAAATAAAGCTTCGGCCTCGATCATCTGCTTTTTAAATAATTCTAAATTGGCGGCGACATGATATTTAACTTTGTATTGTTCTTTTAGGGTAGCTTCTTCCGTTACGCTAGTATCAAGCTCAGTAATACGATCGCTAACAAACATCATATAACCAACAGCCAAGACGACAACAGCGACAAAAACACATAACAAAGCTTTTGCTGCCTTTGGCCACTGACCAATATTTTCAAGCTCTAAATTATCAAATTGTGACAGGTCTAAATCCATTATTTACTCCCCTGTGCACTAGCATCAGCTAGGTCTGAATCACTTACTAAGCCTTCAATACGCACGCGCATAATAAAATCACTTAATAACCGACTTTTTGTTTCCTTACTACTGATAGAACTTAATTGTGCATCCGCCAGCAAGGTTGACCTTTCAATCTCTCGGATCATATTAGCCAAATGATTATTAGATTCACTTTTACCCACTAACTCAAGCATATTCCCCTGTTTATCAAGGCTTGTGAGATATATACCGTTGGGAACCATTTTAGTGATTTCATCAAGTACTTGAGTACCTACATTGCGACTTCGCTGTAATTGCTGAACAACTGAAATTCTACTTTCTAATTCCGACTTTTTCTCATTCAGCCCTTTAATTTCGTTTATTTTTATTTGTAGCAGCTGAATTTCATTTTTCAAGAATTGGTTTTTACTATTTTGACCATCTAAACGCATTTGATAAAATTGACCAATTAATAAAGTAATCGCCAATGCTGATAAAGCAACACCACCAAGAATCATAAAGAATTCTTTTTGCTTAGCCTTTTGCGCTTCTTCACGCCATGGTAATAAATTTATATATGCCATGAAGTAAAACTCCTTAATGCTAATCCTGCGGCAACATTAAGTTGCGGTGCAACTTTAGCTAACTCTTCTTGATTAATATTTTTCGATATTTCCATTTCACTAAATGGATTACAAATAATCGTATATATACCCAATTCTTCAGTTAACAGCGTTGATATCCCTTCCACCATACCGCTACCACCAGAAATGGCGATATAATCAACCTTATCTTTACCGCTTGTGGTTAAAAACATTTGTAATGCACGACGTATTTGTTGCACTAAAATGGTATGGAAAGGAGCTAAAACTTCAAAGGTGTAATTTGGAGGTAACTCATTATTAATTTTGGCTTTTTCTGCATCTTCAAAAGTCTTATTATAATAAGACACAATGGAACGAGTATATTGTTCACCGCCAAATAATTGATCACGGCTATAAATATGTTTACCTGAATCTGTGACCGAAAACAAAGTCATGGTTGCGCCAATATCAATCATAGCAACAACTTTATCTTTAGCGTCATCAGGTAATAAAGGTAGACACAAATCGTATGAACGACTTATTGCGTATGACTCAACATCAATAACTTTAGCAATAAAGCCTCCGCTATCTAAAGCCGCAACTTTCGCTTCAACAGACTCTGTTCGGGCAGCACTTAATAAAACATTAACTTTACTCGGATCAGATTCATTAACATCAAGCGTTTCAAAATCAAGGCTTACTTCATCGAGTGGGAAAGGAATTAGACTATCCGCTTCAATTTCAATTTGATTAGCCAAATCGTCTTCTGTTAGCGCGACGTCCATATAGATTGTTTTTGTGATCACCGTTTGCCCAGATACAGCAGCAGCACATTCTTTAGTGGGATCAGATATTTTCTTTCGTATTTTTGCTAAAACGTTACCAACAGCTTCGATATCTTGAAGCTCTCGATCAATCACAGCGCCTCTAGGCATAGGTTCAATCGCATAATCTTCTAGAATATACCCTTGGTCATTCTGACCTAATAGTACAGCTTTAACTTCATGGGAACCGATATCAATACCCACAAGTTTAGTTGTTTTAGTTTTCCATAGGCTGCTTAACATAACGTCCTGCTAACTATTATTGTTATAATTAATTACACAAACCATGCAATAAATACATTTATTACATGGTTTTACACTATATACTAGTCATTATTAGCATGTTTTTAAATAATTGTAGAGTCTTACTTGTGGTTTCACTAAGAAAACTTATCAAATTTTCACTTTTTTCGATGTTTTTCGGCCTTCTCTGCGTTCTTAGTTTGTATTTATATCTGAGGGATGAACTGCCGAGCGTACAATCATTGCAAGATTTAAAATGGCAAACGCCGATGCAGATTTTTAGTACTGATGGAAAGTTAATTTCACAATTTGGCGAAAAAAAACGTATCCCATTAAAACTCCATGAAATGCCACCGCAACTGATCAATGCTCTACTAGCAACCGAAGATGATCGCTTTTATATGCATTTTGGGGTTGATCCTATCGGTATGGGGCGAGCGGTACTTGGTAAATTGATGGGGCAAAACAAGGGCGGTGCATCAACCATTACCATGCAAGTTGCCCGTAATTTCTTTTTAACTAGAGAAGTTACTGCCATCAGAAAAATCCGTGAAATATTTTTAGCCTTCCATATCGAAAGCCTACTCAGCAAAGATGAAATTCTTGAGCTTTATATGAATAAAATAGAGCTTGGCCATCGCGCTTTTGGTTATGGCGCGGCAGCCCAGGTTTATTACGGCAAAGATGTTAAAGAATTAACCTTGGCACAAATCGCCGTTTTAGCTGGCTTACCAAAAGCCCCATCCACGATGAACCCCATTAGTTCGCCAGAACGTGCCATGGAGCGTCGTGCTGTGGTATTAAAACGTATGTTAGTTAGCGATTACATAAGCGTTACTGAATATCAAGAAGCTAAAAATGCTCCAATAACCGCGCAAAAACACGGCGCTGAAATTGAATTAACCGCACCTTATATTGCTGAAATGGCACATCAAGAAATGTTAACCCGCTACAGTAAAGAAGATGCTTATAGCTCAGGCTATAAGGTATTTACTACTGTGTCATCTAAGTTACAATCAGCAGCAAAACAAGCCGTTATCGACAATTTAATGGCTTATGACCAACGCCACGGTTATCGTGGTCCGATTTTACAATTGGGTCCTTTGACAAAAAACAACCATGTGGAAAACGCTCCGTTATCCGAAAATGATTTATTAACCGCACAAGAAATTAGTGAAGCACTCAACAAGATCACCACTTTTGAAAGTTTGATCCCAGCTTTTGTTGAAAGTATCCAAGGACAAACCGCTAATATTATATTTGCTGATTTATCTGTCGCGACTATCGAATGGCAAGGTTTGTCATGGGCGCGAGAATATATCAATGACAGTAAACAAGGCCGTCCGCCAGAGCAAGCCAGTGATATATTAACTTATGGTGATGTTATTTATGTTGAGCGACTTGCAGAGCAAACCTACAAACTTAGTCAACTTCCTGATGTCAGCAGCGCCTTAGTATCATTATCACCTGACAACGGCGCAATCAAAGCAGCTGTTGGCGGCTTTAGCTTCAAACAAAGTCAATTTAATCGCGCAACCCAAGCTAAGCGCCAAGTAGGTTCGAATATTAAACCTTTTATTTATTCGGCAGCGCTTGATAATGGCTTTACATTGGCCAGTTTAGTGAACGATGCCCCGATTAATAAATGGGATAACAGTTCAGGTGTAGTATGGCGGCCAAAAAATTCACCGCCGGTATACGATGGTCCTATTCGCGTTCGATTAGCGTTAGCACAATCAAAAAACGTTATCGCCGTTAGGCTCCTAAGAGCCGTTGGCCTCAGTAAAATTATTGACCATTTATCTTTATTTGGTTTCTCGCCTGCTGAGCTGCCAAATAATGAATCATTAGCGCTAGGTTCGGCCTCATTAACGCCGATGGAAGTCGCCACCGGTTTTGCAACGTTTGCTAATGGTGGTTATTTAATTGAGCCTTATTTAATTGAGCGCATAGAAGACTCATTTGGCAATATCATCTTTCAAGCGCAACCTGCTTGGGCCTGTGAAATATGTGATGACGTGATACCCGCAGTAAATGTAAGCGCTGAAAGCTCTACACTTACTGATGATTTAGCAACAGCAGCTGATACCACCAAGGTTATTAAAAAAGCCAAACGTGTGATCAGTGAACAAAACGCCTTTTTAATGGCACAAGCATTACAAAGTGCAATTTGGGGCGCTGAATGGTCAGTTCAACCGAACTGGCAAGGCACAGGATTTCGCGCCCGCTCATTGAAGCGTCGTGATATTGCTGGTAAAACCGGTACCACCAACGAAGCGAAAGATGCATGGTTTTCTGGTTTTAGCCGACGCTTAGTTGCCACTAGTTGGATAGGATTTGACGATCACAGTAAAAACCTAGGTTCGAGTGTTTACAATGCTAACTTGGGGAGTGATCAAACGACAGGTAAAGAGTTTGGTGCTAGATCGGCACAACCCGCATGGATTCAATTTATGGCAACCGGTTTAGCAGACCTTCCGGTTGAACCCATCAAGCAGCCTGAAAACATTTTATCCGTACGAATTGATAAAACCTCCGGTAAGCTCACCAATAAAACTGACAAAACCAGTACTTTTGAATATTTCAGCTTAGGTACTGAGCCAACAGATTATGTTGTCGAAGATAACTCCGGCACAATTTTGATTGGTGAAAAAGCCAATACGATCGAAGAGCTGTTTTAAATAACTAAGCCTATTATCGGCTCAAAATAAAACTAAAGAACATTAACCAAAACGCACCAATAAGGTGCGTTTTTTGTTGGTTATTCAAGCTACCGTCATATTCTTTAGCTGTTTTACCCCACATCAGTACTCGTAAAAATAAAGCTTAATCCCTTATTTAATAAGCGCTAGCAGAGTAATAACAAGAATAAAACTTAAGCTGGCATGTTCTGTGAACTACTCTTTACTATAAAGCCATATCATCAGCATCGATATGAAGTTCAGCAAGGGAGTATCAATGTTAGCTAAATTTGTTATTGAACATAATTTATCCGAGAGTTTTGTCAGCACCGCAGAGCAATTTTATATTCCGCTCGCTGATAAAGTTGCCACGCGCTGTCAACTCAGTTTAAACAAGCCACTTTTTATTGGTGTTAATGGCTGCCAAGGCTCAGGAAAATCAACTTTAACTGCTTTTTTAACTGAATATTTAAGCGAAAATCACCAGCTTAATGTCGTTAACTTATCGCTTGATGATTTTTATCTCAGCAAACAGGCACGTATTGAATTAAGTCAAAAAATTCATCCGTTATTTGCCACCCGTGGTGTTCCTGGCACGCATAATATCAGCTTACTTAGTGAAACCTTAAGCCAACTAAAAAATTCATCGGCGCCGATAAAGTTATCAAAATTTAATAAAGCAACCGACGATTTATACCCTGAGTCTCAATGGCAAACCGCACCAAAACATGTCGACATCGTATTATTTGAAGGCTGGTGTTGGGGCGCACAAGCGCAAACCGAGCAAGCGTTAACAGCCGCAATAAACTCGGTTGAAAGCGAACATGATGCAAAAGGAATTTGGCGACACTATGTTAATCAGCAATTAAAAAAGCACTATCAACCGCTTTATCACACCATGGATTTATGGCTGATGTTACAAGCGCCGAGCTTTGCCTGCGTTGAAGACTGGCGCTGGCAGCAAGAAGAAAAGCTGGCGGTTAAAAACTCAGGAGCCGGCGTTATGAATAAAGCGCAAGTTCAGCAATTCATACAATTTTATCAACGTTTAACCGAGGTTTGCCTAAGCAACTTACCTGAAAAATGTCATTGGGTCTTGACACTAGACAAGACCAGAAAAGTCACTCAAATGTTTGAAAAGGATTCGATCATGGAAAAACAATCACTTATTTTTACCGATTTAGATGGCACATTATTAGATCACTTTGATTACAGTTTTTTAGCTGCGTCACCTATTATCGAACAATTAAAAAAACAAAAAATCCCGATCATTCCTAACACCAGCAAAACCTATGCTGAAATGATTAAAATCTTAACCACAATTAATTTAAATACCCCGTTTATTATCGAAAATGGTGCCGCCATTTATATTCCCATTGGCTATTTTGACACTCAACCTGAAGGTACCAGTATACGCGGTGAATATTGGGTAAAAGAATTTTGTCCACCAAGAGCACACTGGTTAGAACTGCTCGCTAACATTGAAGAAAAATATATTGATTTATTCCAAGGTTTTTCAAAACTGTCTTTAGAAGAGCTATGTAATTTAACCGGTTTACAACCAGAAAATGCTGAATACGCACTCGACAGAAAATACACTGAGCCTTTGTTATGGCATGGCGATAACTGCAACAAAGCAGAGTTTATTGCTCATATGGAATCGCTTGGTGCTCATATGTTACAAGGAGGAAGGTTTCTACATGTTGGTGGCCATAGTGATAAAGGCTTAGCATTAACTTGGTTAGCTAATATTTATACCAAGCAACTTAAGATTCCGGTGCAAACCATTGCACTAGGCGATAGTCATAACGACAACGAAATGTTGGAAATTGCTGATATCGCAATTCAAATAAAATCACCTATTCACCCGTTCCCAATTCTCAATAAATCAGAGCAATGTTTTAGAAGCACAGAAGTCGGCCCTAAAGGCTGGGCCGAATGTTTATCGAATATTTTATTTTTACAATCTCACCCAATCACGATAGGGGCATAATAACATGGCCGATTTTTACCAAAATGGCATAGTAACAACGTTACATAATTTAACTGACCGATCGCATGATGAACTAGAACAAGAATTATTAAAATTTTCATCCGCTCGTCCAATGGGGCTTATTTTACCGTCTTTATTCTCGGAGTTAGAGGGTGAAGCATTACCGGATATAGTTAATAAACTGGCCGAAGTAAAATACTTATCTGAAATCGTGATCGGTTTAGATCGCGCTGACGAAGCACAGTATCGCCACGCCATTAAATTCTTTGATAAGTTACCACAGCCTCATCGCATTTTATGGAATGACGGCCCGCGTTTAAAAGCCCTTGATGCTAAATTAGAAGCATTAGGATTAGCCCCAAAAGAACTAGGTAAAGGCCGTAATGTTTGGTATTGCATGGGCTATACCCTTGCTTCTGGCAAAACCGAATCTATTGCCTTACATGACTGTGACATTCTTACTTACGAGAAAGATATGTTAGCGCGATTATTATATCCCGTAGCCAATCCGCAATTTAATTATGAATTTAGTAAGGGCTTTTATACCCGCATTGCCAACGGAAAAATTAATGGCCGGGTTTCAAGATTATTAGTTACGCCACTGATCAAAGCCTTAAAACGCGTCGTCGGTTACAACGAATACTTAGAATATATGGACAGTTTCCGTTACCCACTCGCAGGTGAATTTTCGTTCCGTCGTGATGTTTTAACCGATTTACGGATCCCAAGTGATTGGGGTTTAGAAATTGGCGTATTAAGCGAAATGCAAAGAAATTATGCCCATAACCGTATTTGTCAGGTTGATATCGCTGATGTTTACGATCATAAACATCAAGATCTTTCCCTTGATAATGAAGAAGGTGGTTTATCAAAAATGTCGATTGATATCACCAAGGCCTTTTTTAGAAAACTTGCAACACAAGGCGAAACTTTTAGTACCGAATCATTTCGTTCATTAAAAGCGACTTACTATCGTATTGCTTTAGATTATGTTGAAACCTATCACAACGACGCCCTAATGAATGGTTTGACGACTGATATTCATATTGAAGAAAAAGCAGTTGAAATGTTCGCACAAAATATAGTGACCGCCGGCCAGCGCTTTTTAGACAATCCAATGGAAACGCCGTTTATGCCAACTTGGAGCCGCGTAGTTAGCGCTATGCCTGACGTACTAGAGCAGTTAAAAGAAGCGGTAGAATTAGACAACGCAGAATTTCGTTCAGAACTTGGCCTGTAACCAAATGGAGGAAAGCTATGTCAGCAATATTAGATGCCCTACATCATAAAGTTCAGCAGCAACTCGCCTTTATCTATCAAGACGTTAAGCTCAATATTGAACTCGAAGAGTTAGCGACAGAACTTATCGCATTAATGAATATTGATGAATATTGTCAACAAGTTCAGCCTTTTGCTAATCATTGGTCGCAAAAAGACGTGATCATGATCACTTACGGCGACAGTGTTATGCAACCTGAACAAGCACCACTGGCAACATTACAAAACTTTATTGATGATTATTTAGCGAGCATTAATGGCGTACATATTTTGCCGTTTTTTCCATATAGCTCAGACGATGGCTTTTCCGTTATTGATTATTCTAGCGTTAACGAATCGCTTGGTGATTGGCATGACATTAGTGCTATCGCCAAGAAAAAACGCTTAATGTCAGACTTAGTGATCAATCATTGTTCAAGCAGAAGTCTATGGTTTGAAAACTTTATTAAAGGTGATGGCCACGGCAGTGATTTTTTCTTTACCGGCCAGCCAAGCGATGATTTATCTGACGTTGTTAGACCCAGAACGTCACCACTTTTACGAGCAACAGAAACCGCTAAAGGGACACAGCATGTGTGGTGTACCTTCAGCCATGATCAGGTCGATTTTGACTTCACTAACCCGCAGGTATTACTAGAATTTGTTAAAATTATTCGCCAATACTTAGATGCCGGTGTTAATGTTTTTCGCTTAGATGCTGTTGCTTTTTTATGGAAAATTGTTGGTTCACCGTCAATTAACTTGCCGCAAACCCATGAGGTTGTTCGACTATTACGTACACTCATTGAACATGCACAGCACGATGCGGTAATTATTACTGAAACCAATATTCCTAATACCCAAAACTTAACTTATTTTGGTAATGCCAATGAAGCCCATTGTATTTACAACTTTTCATTGCCGCCGTTATTAATCAATACCTTAATCACGGGTAACTGCTTATATTTAAAACGCTGGTTAATGAGTATGCCACCAGCGCAAGACGGCACCACTTATTTTAACTTTATTGCTTCACACGACGGCGTTGGCTTAAGACCTGCAGAAGGGTTATTGGATGATTCAGAATTAACCACGCTGGTTGAAACCATGCAAAATTTTGGCGGGAAAATATCGTGGCGCACCACAGAAACTGGTGAGCAGAAAGCTTATGAGATGAATATCGCGTTATATGATGCTTTAAAAGGGACAACCGCAGGTGAAGACCAACTTGGCATGCAACGCTTTATTTGTGCTCATGCTGTGATGTTAGCTTTGGAAGGAATTCCTGGGATTTATATTCATAGCTTATTAGGAACACAAAATGATTATGAAAAACTTAAAAACACCCATCATAATCGCTCGATAAATCGTCATCGCTGGCATTATCCTGAGTTACAAGCAAAGTTAGCCGATCAACAAAGCCATCATCATCGAGTATTAACAACGCTGACCAAATTAATTGATATTAGAACCGCGCAACCGGCTTTTCATCCGAATGCAACACAATTCACTTTGCATTTAGGTTTACAGTTATTTGGTTTTTGGCGACAAAGTCCGAATCGCCGGCAAAGCATTTTCTGTATCAGTAATATTTCTGATCAGCCAATAGCACTGCCAATTGGCGAGTTAAACTTAATTATTACCGAGTCATGGCATGATCTTATTTCCGGTATGGAAATTAGCGATTTAACACAATCTATCACGCTAACTCCCTATCAAACGGTCTGGCTTAGTAATACATAACACTAAAAATAAGCCCTCACCTCAAGCTTGAGATGAGGGCTTTAATTCGTAATTTTTTTGTTATAAACGCTTAAAATTACCAGCTAAATTTATAAACTGTGGTTTCATTGTATTGCTCATTAGGCGATAAAATCGTTCTTGGTGAGCCTTTAATATTCGGACCATTTGGGTACTTAGAGGTTTCGAGACAAAACGCTCTGAACTTACCAAATTGGGTGCCGTCTTCACGCTTTAGTTTATCTGAAGTATATCTGCCAGTATAAAATAAGGTACTAGGCTCAGTGGTATACACTTCCATACTTCTACCGCTGGTTGGCTCTTCAACATAAGCAATTTTATCTAAGCTTTTATCGGCATTATCAAAAACATAAAAATGCTCAAACCCCTGTGGTAAATCTTTAAAAGCTGAACGTAGTGGTTTTAACTGGTTAAAATCAGTGGCACCTTTCACTTGGGTTAACTTACCGTCATGCATACCAACATCATCAGGCGTTAAATACGCTTTACTTAACAATTGCACATTGTGATCAAGGGCGTCACTTTTAAAACCATTTAAATTAAAATAAGTATGGTTAGTTAACGACAGCGGCGTGCGTTTATCTGTTTTACCTAAGTAGTTAATTTTCAGTTCATTGTTATTGGTTAAGAGATATTCAACCGACACTTCAACATTGCCAGGATACGACTCTTCACCGTCAGGGCTTTTTAAGCCTAAAACAAGGCTGACACTATCTTTGTTTTGTTGCTGTTTAATTACCTGCCATAAACGCTTATCAAAGCCTTGTTTACCACCATGAATATGATGAGGCTTGGCATTATCGGCAACGTTATAAACAGTACCATCTAAAGTAAAAGTACTGTTTTTAATAAACGAGGTATAGCGGCCAATAATACCGCCAAAATAAGGCGAGTTATTAATATATTCTTCACTGAAATAACCAGACAAGTGATCAAAACCAGCAACAATATTACTCTTATTTCCTTTAGCATCAGGTAGAATAATTGCCGTAACAGTCGCACCATAGTTGGTGATTTTTACGGTCATGCCGTTGGCGTTAGTTAAATTAAATAAGCTTACTTTTTGTTGGTTATGAACACCAAAATCACTTGCCACAATCGCCAGTTCATTGGCTTGCACGGCAGTGATAAAACAGCCAAAAATGCCCAACATCAATAACTGCTTCATTGTCTTTAACTTACGCTTAACCATATTATTATCCTACCCTATTTAATTGTTAATTTGAGGGATATCACCAAGATATTGGTTGTCCCTGCTCATCGAAAAAGCCACCGCTTTGTTCTATTTTTAATTGTTCAATGGTACTTGTTAATTGTGCAACAGCCTCTTCCACACTGGCAGTTGCTTCTGCGCCGCCCATATCGGTTTGCACCCAACCTGGACTTAACGCACAAACCACTATTTTTTGTGATTCAAACTGTTTCGCGATTCGACGCGTCAACATATTTACCGCAACCTTACTCATGCTATAAGCATCGAATGGTCCAAGCGGGTTGATATTGTTTTCTATCGATGCCAAACCAGAGGTTAGCTGAATAATTTTACTGCCTTCATTAAATTGATACTCAAGCGCTTGAATTAATAATGCTGGCGCAACAGCATTAATTTGATAAGATTTTAGCAAAGCGTCTTGGGTCCAATAACCTAAAGATTGATTAATCGAAACCCCAGCATTATTGAGCAATAAATCAATGTTTGGGCAAACTTTTGCAACCTCTTGTGCTGCTTTTTTAATTGAATTTTCATCTTCCAGCTCAATTTTTACTTCTAATAAGCTTTTTCGCTGCGGTTCAGAAAACCCTTTAATAAATTCTACATCTAAGCCGTTTCTGGTTGCGGCAATTACTCGCCAGCCTTGCAATAAATAATGACGACAAAAACCTTGCCCAACGCCGCGATTTGCACCTGTGATCAATACTGTTTTCATATGTTAGCCTTATTCAAATACTTTATTTATCTTGCCTAAAGAGGTGTTCAGTAGTTTAACGGCTATATTATTCAACAAATCGCGCTCACCTACAAAGTGATATGTGCTTTGAAAGTGATATTGTTTTTCATTTGGCTTTAATGTTTTAGCATTTGAAGAAGATTCTATTTCATAAAAAGGTCCAAATGGGCCTTCATCTCCGGATTTACCATCATTAAAGATATTAATCACATCCCCCTGATAAGCTTGATAATTTTCCGGATACCAGACAGAGTTGACATAAATATTTTCCGGCTTATCTTCAAAATTAAAAGTGACAATAGTTAATAAATTTCGGGCGGCATCGTAAGCGCCAATTATTGGCTTAGCATTTTCAGGTGGAATGCCGATTTTGTTCATATAATTAGCATCTGCGCGATAATAGACATGGGTAGGCTCAATTTGAGTATGCGAGTTTAAAGTCGGGCTAAAATAACTGATCACTTCAGATAACGGTTTTTTCAGTGGGATCACCACGGTATTTTGCTTGCCTGGAGGAAAAGCGCCTAAGTCCCAAATAGAAATTAAACCCGTCTCTGTAGCCCACGTTTTAGTACTGGTATTACAAATCATTGTTTCCGCTTTAAAGCCTACCGCGTCAACATTCTCTAGTTCAATGCCTAAGTTTTGCTCGATACTTGTGTTATCAAATAATGAAATAGTACGCTCTACATCAAATTCAAAAATAAAACCATGATGGTTTTGCAAAGTAAGTGCTTGCTTAAAAGTTGCTTGCTGCTGAGTTTGTGCCGTTAATAAAAATGGCTGGGTTGAAAATGCCGCTGGCACATGAATATTTTCAACGGTTCTCGCTTTGCCAGGCTTGAAAAATAAAGCGTATTGGCCTGTTTCTGGACCAAACCATAATCTATCTTCACCGCCAAGCGCCGAGTTATTGCTAACGCTATTATTGGCAATTAATTTTCGATTAAACCAACCAAGGCTTGAGCCTTGTTCACCCTTAGCTGTGCTAGTCATAACACGGCCTTGTAATTCAGCTAACAAAACAATTTTTGCTTGTCCTTGGCTAAGTACAATTGGCTGGAAATGTTTGCCTAGCACAGCGATATCATCAGCAAAAGAGATTGTTTTCGGCGCTGCCAAAACAAGATTAGCAAACAGCAAAATAAATAAGGGAAAACGGTTAAATAACGTCACAAATAAACCTATCGGCAGTACACGGCTACTAGCATATTCAAAATAGCACACTTTGTACACGATAAATTGTTAACCAAAAATACTTAGGTTAATTAAATAAACTTGAAAACAAATACAAATACTAACGGTCTTAAGTTATTGTAAAGTCGCATAGTTAAAACATTCGCTGCTTGCTTACTATTTTAATAATGCTTAACTACTAAGGCATTATTTGCAAACCACTTATCAAATGGCTGTTAAATGAAACGTAAAAACTTATTCCTTCCAATTACTTATCTATTAGCATTGCTATTATCTTCATCATTTTCTGCTGTTGCTGAACCTAACAGCAAGCCAAGTTCAATCACCAGTTTCGAACAGCTTATTGCCAAACATAAAGGTGAGGTAATTTATCTCGATTTTTGGGCTTCTTGGTGTGTGCCGTGCCGTAAGTCTTTTCCTTGGATGAATGAAATGCAAACCAAATATCAAGCACAGGGATTAAAAATAATCACCATTAACCTTGATAGCAACAAAAATAACGCGGATGAGTTTCTAGAAAAGTTTCCGAATAATTTTGAGGTTATCTATGATCCTAGCGGCTTACTTGCCAAAAAATTCAAAGTTAAAGGTATGCCAAACAGCTTTATTATTGACCGCTCAGGCACCTTAATCAGCGCGCATATCGGTTTTACTGACAACAAAAAAGTACAGTATCAACAAGAGCTTGAAGCGCTCCTAGCAAAATAATATTAGCTATGATAAAAAAATTGCCGCACAAACAACTGTTGTCAGCATTAAACAAGGCGCAATGCGACCAGTGTTGACGCTCGGCGTTATTTATTAACAGCAAAAAACGCTACCGTCATATTTTAAATGTGACTACCTGTTGGCCAGTAAAAAATCCGCCCAGCGCAATCACAGTAGCCGCGCCGCAATGTATTCAAGCCGGTTTTTAGCAACACTAGCATTATTACAAGAGGAACAGGCAGAGCAAACTTTAACTGACAACGAGATAAAGTTTTGGGGGATTCGTGATAAATAGTTCTCTTTGGAAGCGGATATTTAATATCGAAAATTAAAGTAAGTACCTTAGTTATTCACACCATTACGCTCAATGGCGGGTAATTCAAAAAAACTTTCATCACGAGTTTTAACGGCATTTTTAAATTGTTGCTTGGCTGTTTTTCTAGCTTCAATTGACTCACCAAAAACCACTTGATGCTGCTGCTCCATAATAGCTTCTGCATCCGCTGAAGTAATAACCCCCAGCACCTGACCCGCATTGATATAACCTTGCATACGCAGCTTTAAATCATGATCAGGTGTCTGCTTTTTCACCAAAGTAAAATGCTGATAAAACTGCTTTTCTAGTTTTGATAAATAGTTTATTTTGTTAGCCATAAGTCATTTCTTATTTAGTAATTATCTAGTTAAAATCATCTATATGAATCTAATGTAACACTCTCATCATTTTAATAAATGAAATATTATAGGTAGCACAATGCGTTTAAAAGGAAAGATCGTACAATGGAATTCAGGCAAAGCTTTTGGTTTTATTGCTCCAAACGGCGGTGGCGATCATGTTTTTATTCATAAAACCGCATTAGCCAATAGAAACCGTACACCCCAGATAAACGATATCATTACCTTCTCTATGATTAGAGATAAACAAAACAGATATTGCGCCAGCGACGCCACTTTTACCGGTGAAAAGCTAATGCCAAAAGCAGCGAAAAAACGCAGTAAATTCTCTATTTATTTAGCCGTTACCTTTTTAACTGCGATAACGGTCGCGTTTTACTTTCAGCGTATACCTGAATATTTACTATATCTTTATTTAGGCTTAAGCCTTGTTACTTTTATCGTTTACGCTTTCGACAAATCTAAAGCACAACGAAATGCATGGCGTATTCAAGAAAGCACCTTACATACCTTCGCAATATTTGGTGGTTGGCCAGGCGCTACAATAGCCCAACAATTACTAAGGCATAAATCGTCTAAAAAAGAATTTAGAATCGTGTTTTGGGGCACAGTCGTCATTAATCTCGGGATTTTAAGTTGGCTATGTTCACCCTTTGGCAATAATGTTTTAGCGTTATTTTCTTAATGGTGTCAGGTTTACAGAATGAGAATTAGAAAGGTTTATTTAAATTTATCATATATAACCTCCCGCAAATTACAGGGAATAAAATCCTAATAATTAGCGGCAGATATTAAGCTAGCAGTGGATAAAA
>JBPOFN010000080.1:0-7169 GCA_051251725.1 Thalassotalea sp.
TTTTTGCACTGCATCCATGCTTAAAGCACGAATTGCGTTAGCGCGATCTTGACGTGACGCCATAACTTCTCCTGAATCTAAGTTTAAGTTTTATATGTTTATTTAAATTTATATCGAGAGCATCTTGGTGCTGAACTGGATATAAATATAGCTAGAAATACCGGTGGTATAACAATTGGGTAGATGGTAAGGCCGATTATATGTTAGATAGATATCAATGAGAAGTTAAAAGTAAAACTGAATAGGTTAAAGGCTATACAGGCGAATTTTTTAATTTTAGTCAGTAATGGTAAAATTATTGGTTAATTGGTAAGATAGATTTAAGGTGAAATAAATTTGTGACGTGATCTTCGCGCAATTAGGTAATCCAAACACCACAGAAACACCGATCAAACACAAAAATTCTGGTATTGATAAGAAGAAAATAAGGTATAGGAAGATGAGCAACTTAGAACAATTCCAAGTCATAACTACGGACAGACTTTACATTAAAATTGCCGAACAATTACGTAGCCTTATTGAAAAAGGGGTTTATAAGCCCGGTGATCGCTTTCCAGCCGAACGAACTTTAGCGGAAAAGCTTGGCGTTAGTCGGCCGACGATACGTGAAGCCATGATTGCGTTAGAATTATCAGGCATTATCGAAATTCGTACCGGCTCTGGTATTTACGTTTCTGACAAGCCGAATGTTGCGATTCCTAAGTTAACCGACAAAGGCATTGGCCCGTTTGAAATTTTAGAAATGCGTTATGTGTTAGAGTCTGAAATTTGTGCCGTTGCGGCAACCAGAATCACTGATGAACAAGTGGCGAGGTTGTACGAATTAATTGAGGAAATGGCGGAAGAAGAAAAATTGCCTGACTCAACCGAAGAAGCGGATTGTAAGTTTCATTTGCTGATAGCTGAAGCCTCTCAAAACAGTGCTTTTTATGAAACAATCAAATGGTTATGGGATCTAAGAAGTAAATCTATTCTTACTAATAGCTTTTTTAAAACGATCAGAAAAGAAGGTGTGCATCCGTCGATTGAAGATCACAAAAAAATTGCAGCTGCTTTAGCACAAAGAAATCCTGAAAGAGCAAGTTTAGCAATGAAAAACCATATTGAAAATGCTACAGTTAACGCCGCAAAACATTTTGATAAATAGTATTTGTGTTGTAATTGAATAACACGACAACACAATTGCGCTTAAAACAGGTTTAAGAAATGAGTGGTGTAGATCAATTTAAGGTCATTAAGTCAGACAGACTTTATATAAAAGTAGCAGAGCAATTACGTACACTGATAGAAAATAATGTTTTTAAAATTGGGGATAAATTTCCCGCTGAACGAGCCTTAGCTGAGAAGTTAGGTGTTAGTCGTCCCACCATTCGTGAAGCCATGGTTGCGCTAGAGTTATCTGGTTATATCGAAATCAGAACCGGTTCAGGAATTTACGTTACCAATAACCATGCGAATGAACCCGTTGCAGCTATTAGTAAAGGTATCGGACCATTTGAAATCTTAGAAATGCGCTATGTCTTAGAGCCTGAAATTTGCGCTTTAGCGGCATCTAGAATTAATGCTGAGCAGATCAAAGAATTAAAAGAAATCATCGTTGAAATGGAACTAGCTTCCGATGCTAAAACCTTTGAACAAGCAGACAGTAAGTTACATACCGCTATTGCTATTGCTAGCGAAAATGCCGCAATGGAAGCTGCGATCAGATGGTTATGGAAATTAAGAGAAGAGTCGGTGCTGAGTAACTTGGTCATTGGCGCAATCAATAAACAAGGGCTCTGTGTTGAAGAGCACAAAAAAATTGTTACTGCTATTGAACAAAAAAATCCAGAAAAAGCACGCTTAGCGATGAAAAATCACCTAGACCATGCGACCACCACTATAGATTTTGACCTGTAATAACCTTTATTAATAAAGAGCTGTAACTGTTGTTAGTTCAATCTTAGTTGTGCCTTTTCATAGCCTTTTTCATTTCTTAGCTGAAATAGCGTCTATATATTAAGTAATATAGACCCTGTTTATTTTTACTCTTAATTCTTAAAATGCTCTTGTTTTCCAGGCTTATAGCCAATTATGCCGAGATAATATGCAAAAATTTAGTTTGTTAAAATCTATAGTTCCCATGTTATGTCTGCTGCTGTTATCGCTACAAGTGAATGCTATTGACGTAGTGAAAGTGTCAACAGCACAGTCACAACATAGTGTGATGTTTGCCTATAAAAATGAAGTAGTTAAGCGCTGCTTAGTATTAACGGAAGCAACTTTTGGCCCCTATGAATACCACGTGCTTGACGTCAGTATGAACAGGCGTCGAGCACTTATTAGCCTGATTAACGGCGCGCCAAACAATATCTATATTGCCCCAGGCAATAAAGAGTGGGATGAAAAAACGCTGCCTATTGCGATCCCCATCAGACAAGGCTTATTAAGCTATCGTTTATTGTTAGTTAATAAAGAAGATGTAGCAAAATTTTCAGCAGTGAACACCCTTGATGATTTAAAGCAGTTAACCGCGGGCTTACGTAGTGGCTGGGTAACGGCAGATATATTTAAGCAGTTAGCATTTAAAACAGAAATATCTCAAACTTTTGAAGGTTTATTTCTCTTGTTACAAAATCGACGTTTTGATTATTTACCGCGTTCGGTTTATGAAATATATGATGATTTAGCCCAGCGGCCAGAAATTCTAGCCAATGTTGTTATTGAGCCAACACTGGCGTTATTATTGCCAATGCCTACTTATATTTATGTTTCACCAAAAGAACCTCGGCTTGCCAAAAGGCTTGAAGCAGGATTAAAGTTAATGGTAAATAATGGCGAATTACAAACTATTTTAACTAAACACTATGGAGAAGCCATTAATAAAGCCAAGTTAAAAGATCGAAAAATGATAGAAATACCTAATCCATACTTTACTTTAACAGAAGAACTTAAAAACTCGCCTATGTGGTTAAAGTTATAAACTTCTCTTTGTTGGTATCCTCGCCAAATTAATTTACTTTCGCTAAATAACCTTAATTCGGTTTAAGCTATTTTACTCAATAATGCTATTTTAGCGCCTATCAGCGTTGCCTTTCCTACTAATAGCCAGCTATTAGTGCGAAAAAACGCATTGATATCCACTTAAATTTCATCATCGAGTCTAAGATAAACTAGGTGAAACAAAATAAACACGTGAATTATTTAAATTATTTTTTATAAATTAAACTGTTACAAAACCCATTAAACCGAGTTCAGGTTATATATATACACAGGTATGGCAGATAAAACTCTGCTGAGCTCATTTTCCCCACTCCGCCATCACCAGACAAGCTTGTTTATTTTTTACATTGAGCTGTGCAGCGCATAAATTCGAAACTCTTGGTGCTACTTATTAGCCTTTTTTTGTCTGTATATTGGTTAACAACGGGCGTAATTTTCAGTTTGAAAAATTTCCAAAGTTTTTTAATTATATTTATCAATAGGTTAATGTATTTTTATAAAAAAACATATTGGTAAGGCCGCTTTGCCTCTTTACCCTCTGGTATCTTGGTGATATATTGATGCGACATGTAAATACTAATAATAGTTATAAGTACAGGGGAAAGAGTATGTCTAACAATATAATTAATAAATCGACGCCAAATTTTAAAAGAACGTTAATCAGTTCGATTATCGCAATGAATGTAATGGGCGCGAGCGCTTATGCTCAAGATGAGACTGCTAAAAGCGAAGCAGCCGTTGAAGTGATCAGTGTAACAGGGACTTTTAGTAGTAACTTAAAATCTGCACTTAGCGATAAAAAACTTTCTAGCACAATCAGTGATGGTATCTCTGCCGATGATATTGGTTCATTACCAGCATTAGATTTAGGTGAAGCACTACAAGCGGTACCAGGTATTCAGCTTAACCGTGAAGGTGAGCGTCGTGAGTCAAGTGTAAACTTACGTGGTTTACCATCAGGATTTGTAATGACAACGGCTAATGGCCAAACCATTGCTAGTGCAAGTCGTAGTAATAAAAATTTAGGTGCTCCTAACCCATTTGGCGCATTTGATGCACAAATTTTTAATGGTGTTAGAGTGCTCAAAACATCAAGTGCTGATATGGTTGAAGGCGGTATTTCAGGCACTATCGATCAAAAATTAGCACGAGCTTTATCAGCAAAAGAAAAAAGTCTTAAAGTAAGTGTTGGTACTCGTTATGAAGAGCTTAACGACACTTATGATACAGAAACTGCAATAACTGGCTCTAAACATAATGAAGATGCAACTTTTGGTATTGTTGGTACTTTAGCTTGGTCTGAGCAAAGCTTCCGTCGCGATACTATAAAGATTAACCGTTATGACAATATGTCATCTCGTTTTGATAGCGAACTAGCGGGCATGGATTACGACGCTTATAAAGCAGCGAATAACGTGCCTGCAGGAGCTACCGTTGAAATGCCAGGGGAGCTTCGTCAAATCTCTGAAACCAATTTTGGTGATCGTCTTTCTTTCTCTGGTGGCATCGAATGGAAACCAACAGATAACTTTACTTTTGGTACTAACGTAATTTATACCGAACGTGACATGGATGATAATGGCTATCAACAAGTAGATTTCAGACCTAGACAAGGTGGCTCTCTTGTTAATCCAAAAAGTGCGCCTCGTAATACAGGTACTTTAACATCAGGTGGCGATGAAATCTGGTCGGTAGCTGATATTGATGTTCGTGATGTTCAAATCGCTTTTGGTAGCCGCGAAATGGATATTTACACTCAGTCACAAGCAATTGTTTTTGATGGTGAATATCAAACAGGTGATTGGACATTAGCAAGTGCATTAACAATTGCTGAAGCTCAAGCAACTTTTGATGAAGTGCTTTTAGCCAATAGATTTAGACCTGAATCAGGAAGTGCTGTTAACCCTATGACAGCTAATTTATATACTGGTGAAGGTAACATTGGTAACTTCAATATGGATTTGTCTTCGACACCAGAATTTAGTGATGTAGGTAATATTAATTGGCCTTCTCCAAATGTAACTATGGGTAGTAATAGCTCAATTAGTGAATCTGGCGGTCGTCGTCAATTTGGTATTACGGGTACCTATGAGAATATCGACAGAGAAAGTAATTCTTTTGAGTTTAGTGCAGAAAAATTACTTGATGGTGTTATCTCAAGTGTGAAATTTGGCTATCGTTATTCGAATGAAACAGCTGACTCACAGCGTTACCAAAATTCAACTACTGGTGTTGATATGAGCCAGGTTACTTTTAATAATGACACACTACAAGCGCCAGCATATGCGACAGGTGGTGGTTATTTTGGGGGCGAAGCGCCTGGTTTCTTAACGGCTGAAGGTGGCTGGACATCATTTGCTCCAGGCCCAATGATTGAGCAATTAATCGCAACAATTCCACCGTTAAGTGATATTGCCGTTGATCCACAAAGTGGCGAAGTACCTTTCTTAACACATCGAGGTTTTATTCAACGTGGTGATCGTTTAACTGAAGGTCTTAACTATAGCACTGATATTGATAATCATGCGGCATTTGCGATGGCTACTTTTGACCTTGAATTAGGCAATATGCCAGTTACCGGTAACTTTGGTTTACGTTATGTACAATCTGATGTGGCTGGTTCAGCGCCATTATATGACTTAGATGACGTTACTAATCCAGATACGTTAACTACTAAACATGATTATAACTATTTATTGCCAAGCATAAATACGTCGGTAGAGTTACGTGAAGATTTAGTGCTTCGTTTGGCGTATAACGAAGGTATTGTTCGTCCGAATTTACGTAATGCTAAGCCAGCAGCAACACTTAAAATTAATGGTGATTTTAGTGGTGAACAACAGTCGGCAGCAGTTACACTTCCTGGTGTTCAGGTTGACCCATTTGAAGCTAAAAACTATGACGCGTCATTAGAGTGGTATAACCGTGAAGGCAGCGCAGTAACACTTGCGATCTTTAGAAAAGATATCAGCAACTTTATTAATGAAGGCATTACTTGTAGTAATGCAGCTGTTGCTCAAGCGGGTTTTACTAATTTAGTTGGTCAAGTTTCTCTTGTTGATGATTTATGTGTTACTTCTGGTGTTGCTGGTTCTCTTCAAGCTGGCGCTGAAGTTGATATTACGCAAGTACAAAACTTAGCGAATGATATTACTGTTGACGGTATTGAAATTTCGGTTCAGCAGAACTTAGATTTCCTTCCTGCTCCTTGGGATGGTTTAGGTGGTATCTTAAATTATTCTTATACTTCACAATCTTCAGATGCTGAAAATGATGTGAAAGTAACCGGTATTTCTGACGATACTTTTAATGCTATCGCTTATTTTGAACAAGATAATTATGGTCTGCGTTTGTCTTATAACTATCGTTCAGATTATGAACTTGAAAGTGTTGGAACATTTAATGGTGCAGGTGATAAATCTGTGAAAGCAGCGGGTCGTTTAGATTTTTCTGCTTACTATAAAATTTCTAAACAAACTAAGATCAACTTTAAAGGTTATAACTTAACTGAGTCTTTATACGAAGAGTATGAATCGGTTGAATGGCAACCTAGAGCAACGCATTTTGACGGGAGAACTTTTGTTGTTTCTATCCAACATTCGTTCTTCTAAGCCGTTAGTCAAAGACTAATTAAGTGACTTAAGTTTATTTAATTAACCGTCTAAATTTAAAAACCCTTATAACGAAAGTTATAAGGGTTTTTTACTTTTAAATTATTAAAAATATCCCGGCAGAAGCAGAAGCAGAAGCAGAAGCACAGAACAGAACACAGCAAAATATTTAGCTGAATTAATCTGCCCTTACACAAGACGCTAACCTGATAATTTACTGATGCAGGTTTATTCTTAAGCTGAACCTGAACCTGAACCTGATTTTGATCCTGTTGTTAATAAGTAATTGATATAAAATGTAATATGTCTACGGTATTAACGGC
This sequence comes from Thalassotalea sp., assembly GCA_051251725.1. GTDB lineage: Bacteria > Pseudomonadota > Gammaproteobacteria > Enterobacterales > Alteromonadaceae > JALZUE01. Next base: position 6,917 of record JBPOFN010000080.1, read on the forward strand.
ATAGTGGGATTACACCCCACTTAGTCATGGTCAAAATACTGTAACTGATAAAAGAGCACGATTATCACTTTGCTCACTGCTAATCGACGGCGAGCGCATATGTAATCAACAACAATAGGTAACCTGAACTCTGGATAAGCCGATCCCTCGATAACGCTCTTTTTATGCTTAGCGGTGTTGGATTTTCTAGCAATAGATAATTGGACTCCCCCACATCCGAAAATGTGGGTAATATAAAAGTTCTCACACAAAT
>JBPOFN010000081.1:0-7156 GCA_051251725.1 Thalassotalea sp.
AATATTTCTAAAACCGAAGCTATACAACGGTTACAGACCATATTTTTTATGTAGAAAGTTTCGTTCATTATTTTCTTAAATTATATTTCTCTTTGGACCTTGCCACATTGCAACATTGTACTGCCATAATACGGATTTCGGATTTCATCGCTCATACTTAACCAAGTACTACCACCTTCATACATGGGACAAAATTGTTCATATACCTTGTTTGTAGACCCTGTAATAGTAATTATCTTCGTTACTTCTTCCGTTAGCAATTTAAAATAGCGGCGTTGTTTTTTTATAGTGCTATTGGAAATTTCTTCTGCATGTGCTTTTGCTTTTTCAATAAGCTCCTCCAACTCTAATTTTTGTTCTTTACTAAAAGATGAGGCATCAAAATTCGCCAAGTTTTTACTTAATATTTTGCTTATAGTATTGGCCTCCTTATTATCATCTTTCACCAAAGCATCCTTTAAATTAAAATAATCTTTTAGGATATCCTCATTATTGTCTTCTTGATTATCGTTTGCAGCAGCCACCTTCTTATCACCATCATGATTCATTTCTGAATGATCACTGTCTGTTTTATGTTCTTTATTTTCCCCCTTGCATGATGATGCTATTGATATTGCCATTAAGGCCAATGCTAAAATTCCTATTTTGATTTTCATATTTTTCATTATTAAAATGGTTTTAATCTTTATCTCTATCTACTACTATTGTTGTCTCTCTATTAATTTACCAAATAATTCACGACAGCAGATTGCGAGTAGTACACCTGTATTGCATCAATCTGGTTCATTGCGAATTTTAATTGTAATTCTTGAATGTCCAGTACGTTGTTAAAATCTATAGTACCCGTTTCATAACTACTAATTAGGATTTCTTCTGCATCCTTTGCCTGTTTCAAATTTTTAACTTGCGTGGTATATTTTATTCTTGCTTGGTTTCGTAGTCCTTTTGCTTTTGCGAAAGCGGTCTGCAAAACATTTAATCTTTCATTTTTCTGAAGCTGTAGCTCTTGTTGGCGCAAATCATTCTGTTTTGAAATGGATTTATAGCGCTTATTAAAAATGGGAACCGAAACCGAAAGCATGGGCATAAAAATATCCTTGCCATTTTTACTAATTTCTATATCGGTACGTTCGGAAAGTGCTATATAATCAAAACCAAAACCTATAGAAGGTTTTCCTTCTGATTGGTTCAACAATTCTGATTGCGCAACAGATTCATACAACTTATCATACTTTAGTATTTCTGGGTGCAACTGCATATTTTCTTTTATAAATGCCGCCTCATCCTCAATTAGCTCCAGTGACTGTACCACCGCTATTGGACTATCTTCATTACGGTTAAGCAGTTTGTTAAATGCAATCCGCTCAGATAAAAAAGCCTCTTCTAACACTTCCTTGTCTTGTTGTAACTCATTCTGCCGAATTTGCAACCGCAACACATCTACTGCAGAAGCCTTCCCAACTTCTATAGAGGTTAAAGCCAATTGTTCATAGGTGTTCAACAATTGTATATTCTCCTCTAAAACTGCCTGTTGAGCACGGATTTCATACAACTGATAGTACGACTGAGAAACTGATAATGCCAACTTCCGTTTTGCTATAACAATAGATACAAATTCTGCTTCCGCCAAAGAACTTGCATAATTTTCACGAGCCGTTATCGTACCGAACCAAGGCATCATTTGCTTTGCCGAAAACTTCCCTATTTGCGTACCAGTCCTTGTTTCCGTAGGAACCACAAAATAACCCGCACTAAACTCCGTATTAGGTAAGGAATTGACTTCGTTCTTTTTTTCCTCGGCAATGCTATACCGCACTTCAAAAGCTTGGATTTCCGGATTGTTTGCCTCTGCTTCTTGAATGTACTCCAAAAGTGTTTGCGCTTTCTCGGCTGTTTGGCAAAAGGCAGACGACACCAAGAAAATTGTCAATAGACCTGACATTAGTATTTTATTTTTCATCGGATGGCTTTTTTAAGTTGAGCTTCTTTTCTCCAGCTATACAATACCGGAACTATAAAATAAGAGGTAACATCTATAATCATTCCTCCAAAAATAGGAATCGCCATGGGCATCATAATATCACTTCCTTTTCCTGTGGACGTTAATACAGGTAACAAAGCAAGAATGGTAGTTACCGTAGTCATCAAACAGGGACGAATCCGTTTTTCTGCGGCTACCAAAGCAGCCTGTCGTATGCCTTTCTTATCTGTTGGTTTTTCCCGGTCAAAACTTTGTGTGAGATATGTAGCCATAACAACACCATCATCTGTTGCAATGCCAAAAAGGGCTATAAATCCAACCCATACGGCTACACTAAGATTGATGGTCTTCATATTGAAAAGCTCCCTCATGTTCTCTCCAAAGAAGCTAAAATTGAAGAACCAATCTTGACCATACAACCATATCATGATAAAACCACCGGCAAAAGCCACCGTGATTCCTGTAAAGACCATTAAAGACGTAGCTACCGACCTAAACTGGAAGTAGAGAATTAAAAAGATAATTAGTAGTGCCAAGGGCACTACTACAGATAGTGTCTTCTCTGCCCGAAGTTGGTTTTCATATGTTCCTGTGAACATATAGCTAATACCTTTGGGAACAACCAATTCGCCAGAATCTATATGTTCCTGAATCAGCTTTTGGGCATTTTCCACCACATTCACCTCCGCAAAACCATCTAACTTATCAAAAAGTACATAGCCCACTAAAAAGGTGTCTTCACTTTTAATAACCTGCGGACCTTGTTCATAGCGGATATCTACTAATTCACCTAAAGGCACCGGGCTTCCTTTTTCTACGGGTACGTAAATTTTCTTTAGGTCGTCTGGTGTTGCTCGGAGTTCGCGTGGGTAACGAACCCTAACGGCATACCGCTCACGACCCTCAACCGTCTGCGTTAGTGGAACTCCCCCAACAGCAATTTGCAGAATTTCTTGAACATCTACAACAGAGATTCCGTAACGGGCCAGCTGGTCTCGTTTAATATCGATCAACAAGTAGGGCTTACCAACAATGCGGTCCGCAAAAACGGCCTGTTCTTTAACGCCTTCCGCCTGTTTTAGTAGGGCTTCCAATTTTAACCCAAAAGCTTCAATCTCATGTAAATCCTGCCCTTTTATTTTTACTCCCATAGGAGCACGCATACCCGTTTGCAACATGACCAATCGCGTTTCTATAGGCTGTAATTTGGGAGCAGAAGTAACCCCTGGTAATTTAGTAACCTCAACAATTTTGTTCCAAATGTCATCTGGGCTTTTAATTTCAGGGCGCCAGATTCTGTAATACTCTCCGTCTTCATCGGTAATTAGGTCTTTCCTCGATACATTGCTTATGGTTGACAAGCTTCCGTTGTTACGCGCATTATCAACTGTGTTAGAACTGATTTCTATATTTTTATTATGAAACAATTTTCCATCGGCTAAAACAAAAAGACCTTCTTCATTTACCTTATATCGCTGACGTTCTCCATCAGCATTTCGCATAAATTCAGGTTTATACTGAATCATGTTTTCATACATTGATAAAGGTGCCGGATCCAAAGCAGATTCTGTTCGTCCAGCTTTACCTACTACGGTTTCAATCTCTGGAATACTAGCCACGGCCATATCTAACTGCTGTAACACACGCCTATTTTCTTCTACACCGGCATGTGGTAAAGAGGTAGGCATCAATAAAAAGGAACCTTCGTTCAATGATGGCATAAATTCCTTTCCGGTATTCATCATAATGGAAGCGCCTAAAATGACGATAGTAGTGGGAATACTAAGAAATAGCAATCGGTTATTAAGCGCCCAAGTTAGAATACTTGTGTAAAATTTTCTGAAAACGATAAACACACCTAGTAATCCAAAGCAAATAATACTTACAAACAGGACGTTCATAACAATGCTTCTATCAAACCCTAGTGGCCGCCAATGTTCTGCCAAAAGAAATACAATGGCAATTGCAGAAATAGCAATATTTAAATAATTAGCCCGCTTTGCATCTATATAATTCCGTGTAACCGCAATACCTACTAATCCAAAAGCAACAAGTACCAAACCTGTTCCATATCCGTAAAACATTACCACTACCCCAAAGACAATTAAAGCAGCATTTATGATAGTCTTACTTACTTTTTGAATGCTATTTTTCTTGAAAAGGAAAGCTGCAAAAGGTGGAATTAAAAACAACGCAATAATTAATGAAGCCGTAAGTGCCATGGTTTTTGTAAATGCTAAAGGCCGAAAAAGTTTACCCTCTGCTCCAATCATAGTAAAAACAGGCACAAAGCTGATAATCGTAGTCAAAACAGCAGTTAGAATAGCTCCCGAAACTTCCGAAGTTGCATTATAAACCACTTCATTAACGGACAAATTAGGGTCGCGTTCTGGGTCCTCCAAATGCCTAATCATGTTTTCTGCCAGTATGACTCCTACATCTACCATGGTACCAATAGCAATAGCAATACCAGATAGCGCCACAATATTAGCATCTACATTAAATAGCTTCATGGCCACAAACACCATTAACACGGCAACAGCTAAAAGTCCGGAAATTAAAATAGAAGCACGCAGGTTAAAAACCATGATAATAATCACCAAAATAGTAATCAGTATCTCCATGGTGAGCGCTTCACTTAGGGTATCCAATGTTTCTTTTATAAGTTCTGTACGGTCATAAAAAGGAACGATGGTCAGTTGAGAAGAAGTGCCATCAGACAATACTTTTGAAGGTAGTCCGCCACTTAGTTCATTAATCTGTTCTTTTACATTATTTATGACCTCCATAGGGTTGGCACCATGCCGGGCAACGATTACGCCACCAACAACTTCTGCACCTTCCTTATCCAAAATTCCACGACGCGCTTCCGGCCCCAGTTTTACCGTTGCCACATCTTTAATGCGTATAGCCGTGAAATTCTCTGAGCTTACCACAGCATTTTCAATATCCGCAACAGATTTCACATACCCCAAGCCACGTACGAGATATTCCGCCTGGTTCATTTCTAAAGTCTGTGCACCGATCTCTTTATTGCTATCCTTAACCGCCTTTGCAATATCGCTCAGTCCAATATTGTATTGCCGCATCAATTCCGGGTTTACATCCACCTGATATTCTTGAACAAAACCACCAATAGATGCTACTTCAGAAACGCCACTTGCAGATGATAACGCGTATTTAACATAGTAATCTTGAATACTACGAAGCTCTTGCAAATCCCATCCACCAGTAACATTGCCTTCTGGGTCCCGCCCTTCTAACGTATACCAGAAAATCTGCCCCAAACCTGTAGCATCCGGCCCTAATGAAGGATTTACCCCTTCAGGTAAAAGTCCAGCTGAAAGCGAATTCAGTTTTTCAAGAATACGGCTACGCGACCAATAGAACTCTACATCTTCTTCAAAAATGATATAGATACTAGAAAAACCGAACATGGAAGAACTACGAACCGTCTTTACTCCAGGAACCCCCAAAAGCGATGTGGTTAAAGGATAGGTAATCTGGTCCTCAATATCTTGCGGCGAACGACCTTGCCATTTGGTGTAGACAATTTGCTGGTTTTCACCAATATCTGGGATAGCATCTACCGCAACGGGGTTGGACGGCAGAAGTCCGGTATCCCACCCAAAAGGGGCATTTACCGTTCCCCAACCCACAAAAAGGGCCAGTAAAAGTACCGCGACAAGCTTATTCTCTATGAGAAATTTAATAGCCTTATTCAGCATATAAATTGATAATTAAACAGTTAGAAACACCAGTTATAAAAACATGGAATACAACACGTGCAACCCAAGATGAAATTTTCCATTGGGCTGTGGTTCCCATATTAGCGGGACTGTTTAAAAAATCAGATTAAATAGGTCTCGTGCAGAATCTGCACGTCCTGTATGAGATAGGGAGGGGAGTAATCTTTAAAAGGAACGATGTTCTCATCCATTCCTTCAAAAAGATTGATATATGAATAAACAAAACTGGCAACAAAAGTTTGTTGCTCAAGCGTTAGTTGTTCAAATGAAGTTTTTAAATCATCTTGACCTTCCACAACCAGTTGCTCATCTGAACAACATGATTTTTCCGAAAGCGAATCTTTACCAGACTCAGGCATTTGCATTTTTTCCATACCGCAAGTCTCGGTTTCTTGGAAAATCGAAAAATCTACTAAAGTATCTCCACAATAATGCGCATCTAATGTAAATGACATTGCAGTGAACATCACCACGAACGCCATACAGACAGCACTAATTTTATGGAATACCTTTTTCATCTTGAAACAAAGGTAGTTAAGTTTAACTAGTTGTTTTGGGAATTAACAGTATTTTAGAGAATGTGTTAGGGGCAAACAACACATATTATGAAATTTATAAATCTAATATATAAAGGTTAGCAAAGCATATTGGACTATTATTTCCAAAATGGCATGTTTGGGTTTAGTAATTATGAGACCCATCACAATTGGGCATTCGTTTGGAGCGGCCGCAGGTGCAATCGTTCAGTCCGTAACCCTCAAAAATGCGGTCTTTATTTTTATCTATTCTAGAGATTCGGGTTTTGGATTGTTTGGGTTTGGAAAAATGTAAGAGATAGCCCTTTTGCCTTCCAGGCGTGAGGCCCTTAAAAGCTTTCTTGAATTCAGGATTTTCTTTGAATTTTTGTTTTAGTTCATTCGGGGTTTCAAAATCCGTTACCTTTTTCACCTTTACCTTAAGTCCCAATTTCTCTACCTCTATAGCTTCAAGGATATATTGTTTGATGATGGTTTTTTGATTTTCTATTTGGGCAACACTGGTAAACCGTATTTGCCGGGCAGATAGCGTGTTTTCTGTTTGTTGAATCAGAATTTGTGTAGTGTCTTGTAGTAACACCCCTTTATTAAAAAGTAAAGCGCAGTAGTTCTTGAACCCGTGAATCAGTATAATATTTTTGCCCTTATAAGTGTAACAGGGATGCTTCCATTTAAAATCCTCTACTAGCCCACAATCCAAAATTAACTCGCGAAGTCTTTTGAGCTCTTCTTGCCATTGGTCAACGCCGTTCAAGAATTCATCTACTTTTGGGATCATGATACCAGCTATTTTTCAGCTTTGTGCCATTAAGATCTTCATTTCTCATCGTATTCAATTAAAATTAGATGGGTTACTGTTCTAAATATCGGGATTTATAAGAAAGTATGCT
>JBPOFN010000082.1:0-6636 GCA_051251725.1 Thalassotalea sp.
ATTATTAATGAATGGCGAAGCCGTTTAAGTGATTTATCGTGGTTGATGCGTAACTTAAATGAATACATTGCCCGTAAAGCCAATGCAGAAGATAACTGCAAAGGCCGATTCTGGGAAGGTCGCTTTAAATCACAAGCACTGCTTGATCAAAAAGCAGTGCTAGCCTGTATGGCCTATGTTGACTTAAACCCCATCAGAGCCAAAATGGCTGATTCAGTACAAACCGGGCAATACACCTCTATTTTTGAACGGCTTCATAACAAAGCAAGTGATGTAGATAACAAAGCACAGCTCCCGTTTACACCTAAATCCCTGCTTGGCTTTATTGGCAACGAACACAATCACTCACCTAAAGGCTTAGCGTTTTCACTGCTTGATTATTTAACGTTGGTAGAAGCAACAGGCAAGGTTATCAGAGCAGACAAACGCGGACATATTGATGAAAAAGCCTACTCATTATTAACGTCTTTAAACATAAATGGTGACGATTGGTTACAACTTGCCGAGCACTTTGGCAAACAATACCATCAAGCGGTTGGCTCGTTAGCTGAGCTTAATAGTTTTGCTGCCCATACCGGTAAAAAATGGATTGGCGGGCATCGACAGCAAGCGCAAATATTTCACTAATATTACTAAGTCGATTATAAATGGCCTAAACAGCGACTCGGGCGTTCGTGTGGGTAAAATTCAGTCATTTTTAGTTTAATAAGCTAGAACAGCTTAATAAGTTGATAGAAAAACGAAATATCTACCATCGTCTAATTTGGCAAAGCTATTTATGTAATGTATTGTTCATTTTCAAAGTTATTGGATGTCCTACTGAATATTCCTACTGAATACAGATGTCCTACTGAATACATTTTCAAAGTTATTGGATGTCCTACTGAATATTTTAAATAAACGTGAAGAAACACAAATCCATTTAACGGGCGCGTTTGATGTTAAAGAACAATTTACTTACGACAACTTAAATCGTGTTAAATCAAGCAAAGTTTACCGTAAAAATGCGGGAGCAAGTTATCAATTAAACAGCAGTGCAAGTTATCGTTATGATGATTTGGGTAACTTGAACTATCGCTCAGATAAAGGCGGTACCTTTTATTACAATAAAACCAACGGTGCCAGTGTGCATGCCGTTACCTCAGCGAATGGTAAATCTTATCAATATGATGCCTATGGTAATGCCACGCAAAAAGGTAGCAGCAACATCAGCTACGGTATTTTTAATAAACCCACCAATATCGACGGCCAGCAATTTTTCTATGGTGCAGACCACAGCCGTTATAAAAAAGTAGATGCTGATGGCACCAAAACCTATTATTTGATGGGGGGGATGTATGAAGAAATTCACAAAGGTCCTACGGTTACCTATAACAGTTATGTTGACGGTGTTTATTTATTACAAGAAGACGTGACTTATGGTTATTATGGTTCCACCAAGCGTCGTTATATATTAAAAGATCATTTAGGCTCAACGACTGCCATTACCAATGAAGCGGGAACAATTGAAGAGCGCTTAAGCTTTAATACCTGGGGCGAACGCAGAGCAAGTGACTGGAGCAGTGGTAGTTTCAGCCTAAGCGGGCTTGACACCAGCCGTGGTTTTACCGGCCATGAAATGCTCGATGACAGCGGTTTAATTCACATGAATGGTCGGGTGTATGATCCTACGGTTGGGCGTTTTTTAAGTGCTGATATTTTAATTCAAGCGCCAACGAATACCCAAAGTTATAATCGTTATAGCTATGTGTTTAATAATCCGTTGAGTTTTACCGATCCGACGGGTTATGAATGTACTTCAAGCCACGGTTGTTATACGACTACTTATACTCAACAACCTATAGAACAATGCGAAGAAGGCAGTGCATGTAGAAATTTACAAGATGCACAAGATGATTATGAACAAGAACAAAAAGATTTAGACGCACAGTATCAAAATGCATTCTATCACTTAAAAAATGACTTTTATGAGCTTGAAAAGAATAATCGCTATAATACCGATTCAGGTCTGATGCGATTAGCTGCACATTACTATTTATTGGGAGGAAATAAAACTTTAAATGACGCCTATAAAAAAGTATTGAAAAACACACTTGATGCGCGAACTTCAGTTGCTAGAAAGTATAATTCAAAAGTAATAAAAGCTGCTTTAGCTTCTAGTTTGAGTCATTTAGGGTCATCTCCATTAAGTACAGAACAAGCGTTTTCAATAAATGCTCTTGGGGCAGGAACTAAGGGCTTTACACAAATAGCTGTAGCGGGTACGACAAATATAAATGATTTATATACTATAATGAATGCGGTTTTAGATACTAATAATATGCTTTCTGGAAACGGCGTTCTGGGTACTATAAATAATTATCAAAAAACATTAGAGGGTATTTATGGAGGTTAAAATATGACCTTAAAATTTATTTACAATAGCTTATTTCTTTTTCTCTTATCACCTTCTGCTTATGCAGAAGACGACTGTAAATATTTGAACGGTAAACTTGGATTTGGCTTAAGTACTTACGAAAAAAAAATTGGTATAGAGCCTATGAAGTTGAACCAAAAAACAAGGTTAGGATTTAATGGGCTTATTTATCCTGATTCTTCAACTTTTACTTTAGTAGATCATAGCGAGACCTCTTTGATAGGGAGAGATCGTAAATTACGCATAGATTATTCCGCAGTATTAGTTACAAGTGATCATGAAGGTGATTTATTTGAAAGTTTTATGGACGTTATTCAATCAGATTCAAAAGATTGCACAACACTGAACAATCAAATGAAGTTGTATGTAAGTAATAGTTTGTTTTTACCTATTTCAATAAATGACACATCACAAGTATATTACTTTGCAAAGCCAAAACTTTTAGTTTTTACGAAATATATCGATGTTATAGATGTTTATTCAATTGAAATATTAGATAAACAAGATAGTAAAAATGTTCATTTAATTACGATCGAAATTGATGATAAAGAAAGTTTTTTACGCGTTTTGGATGGGTTATATGATTTAGAAAAAATAACCAAAAAATAACTAAGACACCCACTGTTATTTGATAAATATCAAACCAATGGGGTCAGAGTAAGTTGGTTTTAGGTTGTTTAAAAAATAATGGGACATCCATATAAAAAATAATGGCATCAAAATAATGGGACATCCATAAACTTTGATTAAATCGCACCTCTTTACTATGGTTAAATAATCGCCAAGGAAGGAGGTGTTTTTATGACTCAAGCACGCAGCAAACAAGTGTCTTTGCAAGATACCCGTTATTATCACTTAATCTCTCGTTGTGTTCGCCGCGCCTACCTTTTAAGTGATATTAGCATTGAAATAAAGCGCGATAGGCGAATTGATTGGGTAATGAAACTACCTGTGTAATACTGATAGAAACAAATGAAAATATTATGTATTTTAGTTGAGCTGACTTATCGGTCGGGTTCTATTTTGAACTATCAATCTATATTAAGTCTGCTTTCGGCTCAAAGAACTAAACCGCTCCGCGGTAATGGTGATCTTGGCAAGCACCGCATATTCCTATAACACATTCACATTTTCCTACACTAAGTTTTGAGGCATGTCGCCTCATCTTAGACTGGAGAATATCCCATGATCATCAGCCCATACTTTTCAGCACCACTACGTAAACGTTTTAACGAAGATATGACGATGCGTAAACTCGCCACTAAAACACAAATTGCTTATATCCGTGGTGTTAATAAACTCTGTGACTATTTACAGCGCTCACCTCGAACAACCACCCAAGAAGAGTTACGTGAGTTTCAGCTTTTTATGGTTAATCACGGCGTTTCCGGTATCACCGTCAATGCCACGCTCACGGCGTTAAAGTTCTTCTTCCAAATAACCCTAGACAAACCGGAGGTGGTTGCACGGGTTTGTCCTGTGACAGTTGCTCGTAAATTACCCGTGGTCTTGAGTTTAAAAGAAGCCAAACGTTTTATGTCCGCGACAACACATCCTAAATTCAAAGCAGCTTTAGCTGTCGCCTATGGCTCAGGGCTTCGCGTTAGCGAAGTTGTCTCTCTCAAGGTCAGTGATATCGATAGTGAACGCATGACTCTGCGTGTTGAACAAGGTAAAGGTAGTCGTGACCGATACGCGATGTTATCACCTGTACTGCTTGAGCATTTAAGGGATTGGTGGCGCTTTGCCAACCAACAAGGACAAATGTTTGTGGGCGGTTGGTTATTTCCAGGGTTAAATCCTATCGACCATATGACGGCTCGCCATCTCGGCGATCAAGCAATCCCCATAGCACCGAGTTCAATCCCCGCGGTTTCTTCATTGTGAGCCTTTTAGACATCAGCCTTCCTAAGATTGGCTGCTGGTAGATTTTGTGTACTGGCTGATATCTAAAAACCTTAACAAAGTGATCGTTTAGAATGGCTAGCAGCTATGGTGGCTCAATTGTCCATCAGAAGAAAGATAAGTCTACGTATTTTTTAACATGCCAAAAAACTTAAAAAGCGCTTGATCCGAACGACTGAAATATCCGGTAATCCCTCCGGAAAATAATAGCAGTCATACTCGTTTTTTATTATTTTTAAAAGACGTACTGTCCTCTTTCACCAGCTTAGCTAGCGCTGTCGGAATAAATTACCTTTACCCCTAAATCAGTAAATTTTAACATTCTTTTGGCTCCTAAAGTTTTGTCCACGATTATCGAACTTGCTTCTTGAGTTGGGAGTACTAAATATGCAGATGCCGCATCGATTTTTTCATCTGATGCCATGACTATTGTTTCAGCAGCGTGCTCACTAAGCGCTCTTTTCATATAAGCTTCTTCTAAGTCGCCGGTAGTAAGCCCTCTTTCTGAATGCACGCCGGTAACGCCCATAAAATAAATATCGGCTTGAATATGCGTAAGCGCTTCAAGCGCCCTTGCTCCCATGGTGACCATCGAATGCTTAAAAAGGCGGCCGCCGATAAGTTCTACTTCAATTTGGTCGTGATTGATTAACTCAACAGCAACACTTGGGCTATGGGTTACAACTGTTGCATGAAGGTTATGGGGCAAGTGCCTAGCAAGCTGCACTGCTGTTGTCCCGCCATCAATAATGACTATTTGATCTGACTTAATAAGGGAGGCGCATTTTCTCCCGATATTTACTTTTTGTTGATTAGATATCTCTTCGCGTTTTACGAAATTTACAACGGCAGGAGAAGCCGGTAATGCTCCGCCATGAACTCGCTGTAATTGACCGCTTTTAGCGAGTTCTCGCAGGTCACGGCGGATAGTATCTTCAGATAAGTTAAGGTTGGAAGCTAGATCCTTAGCAATCACTTTTCCCTCTTTTGCCAGCAAAGTTAGGATCATTTGCTTGCGTTGTTCAGTTAACATTTTTTATTCCTTACTTGCTTTTGCATGAAATTGCACGATACTACACGTTGTTACTTGTTTAGAATAATACAAGAGTCCGTAATGTCAAAATTTAATAGAGTACGCGTTATCGAAAAAACACAACTTTCAAACGATTGGTACACACTTAATAAAACAACGTTTGACTATTTACGCAATGACGGCAGTTGGCAGCGACAATCGCGTGAAACCTATGATAGAGGAAATGGCGCAACAATATTGCTTTTTAATTTGTCACAGCGAACGGTAATACTCATCAAGCAATTTCGATATCCAACCTTCGTCAATGGCAACGAAGATGGATTATTAATCGAAACCCCAGCGGGGTTACTGGAACAGAACAGTCCCGAAGAAGCTATCAGGATAGAAGTTGCCGAAGAAACTGGATTCGCCATCGAAAAGCCGATCAAGATCCTCGAAGCTTTTATGAGCCCTGGGTCGGTTACTGAGAAACTCCATTTTTTTATCGCGCCTTATAAAGCGAGTGACAGAGTAAACAAAGGTGGTGGTAAAGTCGAAGAGGGTGAGGATATTGAAGTGCTTGAGCTCCCGATAGTTGACGCATTACAACAGATTGATTTAGGTGTTATTAAAGATGCTAAAACCATCATTTTGCTTCAATACGCCGCGTTGAAACTATTTAATTGAGTCTATTGGTAATTCACATAAGGTTTAGTAATAACAATTTATAAGGATGAATTATGAGAGATTTCACCATCAGGCCGCCACAAATTTGTATATTGGGCAGTGCCGAGGAAGGTTCTAGCGCCTATGAGATGGCAGAACAAGCCGGAGTTTTAATCGCAAAACTTGGATTTACCTTAATCAGTGGCTGCGGAAGCCCGGCAACTAAAGCGGCGGCACAAGCAGCACATAACTTGGGCGGTAATGTTATCAGTATTATTCCAAGTGCAGATATCGATATACAGGATTGGCCATGTAACGTATTGATCCCATGCGGCATGGGGGATGCTAGAAACCTATTGATGGCGCTTTCTGGCGATGCTTGTATCGTAATTGGTGGTCGTGCCGGTACAATTTCTGAAGTATGTCTAGCATGGCTCCATAATCGGCCGCTTCTCCCGTTAATTGGACACGGTGGTTGGTCTGACAGTTTACCGGATAACCCGCCAGATGAGCGAAAAAACTCAAGTATAACGCCATGGACATGCGCAGATTCTCTGCTTAAGGGGTTTAATGAGTTAAGCTTCTGTACTCAAACATCACGAAGTAATTGTTAACTAGCGTGAGAATTTTCGAAGGA
>JBPOFN010000083.1:0-6154 GCA_051251725.1 Thalassotalea sp.
CCTAAAGCAAAAACAGCTAATGTTGTTGGCTCTGGTACTTTACTAAAGGCTAAGTTTTTGAAACCACCTGAACCCTGCATACGAATTACCATAGTAGTAATAGCGTTGGCAAAACCAAATGATTGAGTAGCATAAGAACCATCACCGTTAGCATCCATTAGAGTCCAGTTATTAGTACCATTTTTAACCGTAACACCAGCAGCATTATAAAAACTAAAACTGCCTCGTTGAGCAGTAGTATCTTCAATATCAGCTAAGTCAATTGAATGTAAATTTACTGGTTGGCTAAACTGAATGAAAACAAAACCACCTTTTGCACCATCAGTACCATCTTCACTGTTAGTCTGAAAACGATCATCAGGGTTTGTACACCCTCCGGAAACTGCATTATTACAGTCAGTGTTTCTTTCATGAATAACCGCTAAATTCCCTTCATTAACTTGTAAGTCGGGGTCTAATGTACCTGTTAAATCAGAGTTAAACAAAGTTAAAAAACCATCAGCATTAACTTTGTTAAAGCTGCTGGCATCGTTATAATCGGTAGCAATACTTCCATTACCTTGAGCTGTCTGCTGCACCCAAAAGTTAACATCGATGCCACCTAAAGAACCTACATCACCCGAAGAGGTATACTCATTATCAATGATGGTGCCCCAGTTTTCTGAGTTTGTTGGACCATGAACAGCACTTTCATCAAAACTAATCGTATAATCGGCAGCATTAACAGAGGCACTAAAGACCATAGCTACGGTTGTTAATGTAGTTAAAATATTTTTTAACATCTTTTTTTCCTATGAACGACTTAAATCACTATATTACTAGGGTAAATGCAAAATACATTCCCATAAAAATTAAACCTTTAAATTCAAAAGATTAATCTTTATTTATAACTATTAAAGCTGTTTTAATTGTATTTTTGTAAATATTACTGACACCTATTATATAGTTTTTAATTTCGCTTAGCGAGTTAATCAAAACTATAAAATTTAATCATAATACATCGATAGTTATGGCTATAGCTAAAAGCTGATATTGAAGTAAAACAAATAGATATTTCTCCACTTTAATCAACCAGTTTTGCAGCTGGCTGCAGACTAAAATCAATAATCAGAAAATGTTGCCAGAACTGTCAATTAACTACTTAGCGAGTTAACGCTAGTGGCTCATAAAAGGGGTTTTTACTGGTAGTAATTGAATAAATTGCTCGAAGGGGAGTGGTTTACTAAAGTAGTAGCCTTGATATTGATAACAGCCTAACGACATTAAACAGTTAAGCTCTTGTTCGGTTTCTACCCCCTCTGCTAACACATTCATATTTAACGCTTTACCTAAACCTATGATCATTTTCGCAATGGCCACACCTTCGGTTTCTTTATGTATGTCAGTGACAAAAGAGCGGTCTATTTTCAGCAGTGATGCGGGGATACGTTTTAGGTAGGTCAGTGATGAATAGCCAGTGCCAAAATCATCAATACTACATTCAATACCATGCTCTTTTAATGCCTCTATTAATGAAATAGTACTACTGAAACTTTCAACCAGCACGTTTTCTGTTAGCTCTAAACCTAATAAATTAGCCGGAACTTGATTAGTTTCCACCGCCGTTAATACTAAGTCTTTAAAATCATCTTGTATTAGCTGTTTCGGGCTAACATTAATTGATAATTTTTTGAAAAAGTCAGGCAAACCATGTGCGGTTAATTTTTTTAAATCTCGACAGGCTTGCTCTAACACCCAAGTGCCAATATCAAGAATTAAATCACTGTCTTCAGCAATAGGAATATAAACTTCTGGCGACTCCATTCCTCTGGTCGGGTGAGGCCACCGTAATAATGCTTCAGCACCGATAATTTGCTGCTGGTGGTTATACTGCGGCTGATAATAAAGACAAAACTCATTATTTTCTATCGCTTGCTTCATCTCCTCAACATAGTCGTTTTTTAAATTAATTTTATCCGACATTGCCTTTTGATACTTTAAACCAGCAACGGCACCCGTTCGTTTTGCTTCATACATGGCAATATCGGCAAACGGTATAACATCAATCAATTGAGTGTATTGATGCGGGAAAAAATGATAACCAATACTGCAGGTCAGTTTGAATATATTACCCTCAAAAAATACTGGCGAATTAATGCTTTCATTAATTTGTGCAATAAACTGGCTAACAATCAATTCAGCTTCACTTTCAGCTTTTGGTAAATTAGCCAGTAATAAAATAAATTCATCGCCACCAAAACGGGCAACGTATTTGTTTTCACTGACTAAATATTGCAAGCGTTCGGCTAAAGTCGATAAAATTTCATCACCGACACTATGACCCATAGCATCGTTAATGGGTTTAAAGCGGTTTAAATCTAAAAATAAAACACAACCTAAACTGCCTTCATTGATAGCTTGATAATAAGTTTTTTCCAGTATGCCTTTAAAATATTGCCGATTAGACAAGCCCGTCAAGGCATCATGCTGAGCTTGATAACTAACACGGTCTTCAGCATTCTTACGCGCCGACATTTCAATAAGTAAGGAATCATAAACAATATTGGTATAACAACTTTTAGCCAATTTAGATAATATTGGGAGCAGTACTTTTTCTATCGCTGCTTCAAATTCAAAATGCGTTTCAAAAATAATCACGCCATGATCCGGTAAAATAAAACCATATAAATAGTGACCATTATCTTGCTGTAATTTTAGATTTTTATGGCCAGTTATTAATTTTTTAGAAAAGTTAACTAATACCGGCGTAGTTTGCCAAGCTTTACCTTCAATATTTTTAGGCATACTCAAAAAATGACGGGTTTGCACAATACAGCCATTATTAACACTATCGTCATTGGCAATAATAGGTACACCTTGTGAATTTTGATGAATATAAACATGGGCACTACATAAACTTAAGCGATTAAAACACACTTGAATAAAGTGCTTTAACATCACCTTTAAGTCTAAATCATTTCCTATTGCCATCGCTAACTCATGTTGCAGCGAGACAATAAATAAAGCTTTATTCATAGACTTATAAACAACCTATCACTGTTGATTTATTTAATAACTTAATAGAGCCACCACCGTCATTGGCTATTTCGCCTAATGAAAGCACCCCAAAGCTATGCTGTGTGTCGTTATGTGAGCAAAATAACGCTAACTCTTGCTCAAACGCGTCTTCTAAATATAATTTTCGGCTTATACAGTCAAAAACTATCGTGATATCGCCTTGGTTCTGTTGCGCTACATCCGTAGCTTTGGCCGCAGAATCAATTAATACTGCTTGTTCACCTTTTAGAATATAAACCATAGAATTGATCGGAACATTACCGACGCACAAAATGGCCTGCTCCGTTACCACAATTGGGTCGCGAACTAATAGCTCGCCATGAATACTTTCAATGCCAAAAGGGAAATGCTTTGAAATATCAAAAAAATCATGTTCACTGAATTTAAAATCACTCAGCTTCTCAACTGTTTCTTGATAAACGTCAAAAGCCTCCTGATAGTTCAAACTTTCAATCGTCGCCCCCGTTGATTCACTGACGAGAAAAGGGCCTTCTAAAATTTGCCAGCCATGACCAATTCCGGTAGTTAACTTTTGGGGGAGAATAACCAGCTGAATTACCCCTGCTTTGATTCCGTCATTGGTGTACACGCAGGGCCGTGCAATAAAGTCTAAATTCCCTGCGCCGCCGCCAGCAATAACAAGATGGTTTTCAAGCAAACTATGCAATTCTTCAATAAAAACCTCGGTATTGGCCATCAGACCGTCATAAAACATCAGCGCATTGGTGGCATGGATTATTGATGAGTTTTGTTCAAGAAGGCGATCAATGTTATCTGCGTTGTTATCAATATCAGCAAAGACCTGAACATTAATATCAAAAGGCAAACCAATAAAAACAACACCGGTTGCTAATAAGGTATTTTCAAGGAAAACATGAGGGTAACAGCCGCCGCAAACAGGTAGGTTAATAGACGCTAATAAGTTATCAACATCTTGCTCTGGATAATGATTATCACTACAACTTAGGATTATTAAGCTACTGATTGGTTTAGATAAGATGTAACTAAGCCCATCCCTGAAAGCAGAGATACTCGGTTCCTTACTAAGCCAAAAAAACGTTCCTTGCTGCATATAATGTTCAATATCAAAGCCTATAAATAATTAAACTTTAGTTAACATCAGCTCATTTGTAAACGCTTACAAATTATTTATTCCCACTATTTAATATAAAAACACACAGTTTCTCGCTTTAGCTGTAATTTTATCTGGTATTAATGATCAAGTATTAAATTTACGCGCAGCGCGGGTGATATTGCCATTTAAAAATAACAGCATTATTCGAAATAGAGCTAGAGTCAGAGCGAAAGTAATAAATAAAAATAGCGAAGAGCAATAAAGATAAAAATTAAAGACGTTAGCTAGTTTAAAAGAATCGAAGGAGATAATATTTAGAAAAAAGGTAAAATAGATGGTGCCTCGACCCGGAATCGAACCAGGGACACGGGGATTTTCAATCCCCTGCTCTACCGACTGAGCTATCGAGGCATTTAGCTTAAGAGATAAGTTAAAGCGGGCGCCATAATATAGTTTATCGATTTCATCCGCAACTTTTATTTCAAGTAAAAGACTCAGTTACAGCACTTATTTTGATATTCATTCAAATTTTTTGATTAAACCTATCAATTTTTAATACTTCTACTTTTTAAATAACCTTGTAAGATGTGGGCATTGATTGGAAGTGGTTTAAAACATGTTCAGAAATACTCATGATAAATACGGCTTAATTAGTAAATTAGTCCATTGGCTATCTGCGTTCGTTATTATTGGTTTATATATATTAGGTAAATGGATGGAAGATCTAGACTACTACAGCGAGTGGTATCGTCTTGCTCCCAACTGGCATAAAAGCATCGGCATAATATTATTGTTATTAACTATTTTTCGAATTGTATGGAAATTAAAAGTGGGTAGCCCTGCTCCAATTTCAAGCCATAGCATTAATATTAAACGCGCCACTAAAATAGGCCATAACCTTATTTATATTAGCCTTATCACCGCAATGTGTAGTGGCTATTTAATCTCGACCGCTGATGGCCGCGCCATTGAGGTTTTTTCTTGGTTTAGTATCCCTTCAATGGGAGAGCTTTTTAGTAATCAAGAAGATATTGCCGGCGCAATACATGAGCAAGCGACTAATGCCGTTATTTTATTAGCGATAATCCATGTACTGGGCGCGCTGAAACACCACTTTATTGATAAAGACAAGACCTTAATTAGAATGCTCAAATAAACATTTAGTTCGCTAGAATTTACATCTAACTGACTAAAATTGACTTACATAAAAAGGAATAAATGATGAAAAAACTCGTGCTCGCAACACTATTAACCGCAACTTTTGCTATTTTACCCACACAAGCTGCTGATTATGTTATCGACTATAAAGGTGCTCATGCCTCAATTAACTTTAAAGTAAAACATTTAGGCTACAGTTGGTTAACAGGCCGGTTTAATACTTTCGACGGTAAGTTTAGTTACGACGAAGCTAATGTTAGCGCGTCTAAAATCACGGTAAATATTGATACCGCCAGTGTTGATACTAATCACGCGGAACGTAACAAACATTTACGTGGCGATAAGTTTTTAGAAGTGAGTGATTTTGCCAGTGCCCGCTTTGTTAGTTCAAAAGTTGAAGACTTAGGTAATAACAAACTTAAAATCACTGGTTTATTATCATTGCATGGCGTGAACAAAGAAATTGTCATTGATGCTGAAAAAATTGGTGAAGGTAAAGATCCGTGGGGCGGCTACCGCGCAGGATTTTCAGGCACCACTAGCATTAATATGAAAGATTTTGGTTTTGGCAAAGACTTTGGCCAAATTGACTTCGACCTACACCTTGAAGGTATTAAACAATAAAAAATTATTGTTTGTCCCGTACTAGTACGGGAAGTTAGAAAATAAAAAAGCGCTACTTTTCAGTAGCGCTTTTTTATAGCTTAATCATTAACAAGGATAAGAGCTGATTTTAACGCGGTTATTAGCTGTTAATTCTAGGAGAATGCACGCAGCATACAATGTGTGTGAGTACATTCGACAATGAAGCTTTGATGAAATAATAACACCTCATCAATAATACAACTTATGTCACTTAAAAGT
>JBPOFN010000084.1:0-6047 GCA_051251725.1 Thalassotalea sp.
ATAATAATTCATCAATATTTCACGAATTCTATCAATTTCATAAGGCTTTCCTAAGTGGCCATTCATACCAATACTCGTGTAATAATCGACCTCTTCGGCGGTAACATTCGCGGTTAAAGCAATAATTTTTAATTGCGCTGAATCGAAGGTTTTACGCAGCTCAATGGTTGTTTCCATGCCATCCATTTTGGGCATTTGAATATCCATTAATACAACAGGGTATTGCTTTTGGTTGATCATAGTAATGGCTTCGCAACCATCTTCGGCAACATCAACCTGCAGGCCTAAACTTTCCAATAATCGAGTGGCGATAATCTGGTTAATTTTATTATCTTCAACTAACAAGATAAGCTGTTGGGCAGTGCCACTGCTTAACTTATTTTCAGTGTCATCGCTTGGTTTTTTTTCATTAATTGATGGCAGTACAACAGTGTCTTCTTTAGGTTTTAAATATAGCGCTAACACTTGGGTAAAGCTTACTAGCGTTAAAGGTTTCGCAAGGTAATGAACGCTGAAATCAAAGCTGGAATGCTCTTCAATATAGCTTTTGCTGTAGGCGCTGCAAATAGCCAAAAAGTGCGGACAATAGCTTTCCTGGTGAATAGCTAAAACAAAATCTAAGCCGGTTTCGCCTTTTAAGCTCCAATCAATCAAGGCAATGTCATATTGATTGGTTTGACACAAGGCTTTAGCTTGCTTAACGTTATTGCAAACATCAATGTCAACACCGCAGTATTTGGCCATTTTGGCAATAACACATTGGGTTATTTCATTATCTTCAAGTAACAGCATCCGCATACCTTGATATGCATTATCAAGCAACGGCTGTTGGGTTAGTGGTATTTTTGTCGGCATATCCGCAGTAATTAACGGCAAGCTAATGCTAAAGATTGAGCCTTTGCCCTTTTCACTTGTAACATTAATATCACCTAACATAATATCAATCAGCAATTTAGAAATCGCCAGCCCTAAGCCTGTTCCGCCATATTTACGCGTGGTTGAGTCATCCGCTTGAGTGAAACGTTTAAACAACTTTGTTTGCTCTTCTTCTGACAAGCCAATGCCACTATCCTCAACCTGATAAAGAAGATGCGAGTCCGTCTCGCTCTTATTAACCAGTTTAGCTCTTAAAATCACATGACCGGTGTCTGTAAATTTCACCGCATTAGACAATAAGTTCAACAGTATTTGCGTTAACCTAACAGGATCGCCAATGATAACCGCGGGGATGTTAGGATCTAAATCAAAGATCAGCTCAATGTTTTTCTCTTCGGCAATATAACCTAGCATCATATTGAGGCTATCAATGGCTTTATGATGTTCAAAAGGGATACTTTCAATCACTAATTGCCCTGATTCTATTTTCGAAAAATCTAAAATATCATTAATAATCGTTAATAAAGAATTAGCTGAAAATTGTACTTTTTCTAAATAGCTTTGCTGCTCATCATTCAGCTCGGTTTTTAAGCACAAATCCAGTAAACCAATAATGCCGGTCATTGGCGTTCTGATCTCATGTGACATATTGGCGAGAAATTGTGTTTTCACTTGTGCCGCATGTTGATAAGCAATAGACGTTTGTTTTAAGGCATATTGTTGGCGTTTTAAAATAATAAAAAAGATTAAAAACAAGGCTAATAAACACCCAAAACCAGTAACATAACGATGATATTGAACAGTGACAATTTTTTCATGGTGACTAGAAATATCATTAATTATTTTAACCAGTACCGGCATATTCATTAATTGCTGACGATAATCGGCGGTAGTTTCGTAATTATCTACAATAAAACTAAAGTGTAAGGTAAACAGCTTTAGTTGGGCTGAATCTGTGTGCTCGGTTTTATTTTTGTTATTTTTGTTAAGCGTCAACATTAACTCATAAGTGGCTTGTTTATTACTTAAACTGGGTGAAACAATAAAGTTAAACAACGCGACCCGTACGCTGTTTAATAACTGAGATACTTTATGGTTTTGTACTTGGTTATCTGTGCTTAATACCCTTTGCGAGGTTTTCAGCATAGTCACCAACTGAATATAACTTAGCGATATTTGGGTATAGTCATTTAATAACGCAAAAAGTTCAGGGCTAATAGACTGATGATGAAGAATAGTTTCTATTTGAGATTGCAGCTGGGAAAAGCTGTCGTAATGTAATTGGTCACTGAAATTAGCACTTAATAATTGCACTTTATGCTGTGATAATACAGTTTGTAAATAAGTTAATTCGCTAAGTTGCTTATTCAACTGCTCGTGTTGACGGGTTTTATAACTCCAGATCATGGAAGAGACAATAAAGATCAAGATGCAGATAATTTCAGGGATAAACTTAAGTTTATTCATGTCATTCGACCTTCATCGTTTGAGCACTAAAGGATTGCAGCAAAGCGACTAAGTCTTCAACTTCATCATTTGATAATTCACGCGCTAATTGGGTTTTAGCCATAATGCGCACAGCATCGGATAAATTATCAATAGCGCCATTATGAAAATATGGCGCGGTCTCGGCAATATTACGTAAGGTTGGCACTTTAAAAACATATTTATCAGCGGCTTTCTTGGTTACTTCAAAGCGGCCATAGTCTTGGGTTAACACTGCAGGAATAATGTCAATTCGGCCCAGTTTTTGGTAAATATTTCCGCCAATATTCCGGCCTTGATGGCAAGTAGCACAACCATAATTGGTGAAAATTTTTAAGCCATTAATTTGTTGCGCGGTCAACGCATCTTTATCCCCTAAGATATAGCGGTCGATAGCCGAGTTTGGCGTGATCAGTGACTGTTGATAAATAGTAATGGCTTTAATTATATTCTCTGGCGTAATACCTGACGGGCTTAGCTTATTAAATGTGCTAAAAAAATAACTTTCTTTGGTCAGTTTAGGAATGATTTCAACCCACGATGAGGCCATTTCAATTGGGTTATGAATTGGCCCTGCTGCTTGCTCAGCTAAGGTACTTGCGCGGCCATCCCAAAACTGTCTGAAATTAAGGCTAGCGTTAAGCACTGTCGGTGAATTTCTAATCCCTTGCGCATTATTGACCCCAGTTGACACCGGAAAACCATCATCTCCACCAAAATCAACCATATGGCACGACGAACAAGAAATAGTATTATCTTTTGACAGCAATGGGCTATGGAATAACGCCTTACCTAACACCAGCCAATTTTTATCTATGGTTATGGTACGAGGTATAGGTTGAATTGCGCCCTCGACTTGCTCAAAATGATAAACGGTTTCGATATGATCTTGGCTTACTTGATTATCATCAAGGTAGAGGTAAAAACAGCTAGAAAATAAAGTGGCCAGCACTATGGCTAAGGCTAATGAAATATAATATTTTTTATTTATTTTCAAGCGCCAACCATCCTGTTAAATTTTATCCTAGCTCCAGTATAGTTAAGGTATTATAAAAATCATGCGATTTAACAGCTATTTACCAAGTTTTATTACTTATGGTATTAACGGCTACAGGGGTAATACTCAACTTAAGAAAAGTGATTTAGCAAGTAGCCGCTAACACTAACTACAGGCATTACTGATGGCGATTACTCAGGGTTATTACTGAATGTTTTACTGGTGCTAATTATTATCAGTGATAAATTTTATTATCGATAAGGTATAATTATCGCCATCATGGCTGTATAACTCGGCGCGCAGTTATACCTTAACGTTTATTCGAGTTAACAATATCAATAATCAAGACCACTTAGATCACAAAGACCAGCACGAAATAGCTCAGTCGCTGACACCAAACGCGTCATTAAACGCAGCGGAAGTAGCGCCAATAGCCAATTCACAACTTAAAATAGCCACCTTCAATTTATTTAATTACCTTGAGCCGCCCAATGCTTATTATGATTTTGAGCGAATTTATAGCGTCGAACAATGGGCAAAAAAACAAAAATGGCTGACGGACTATTTAGCCCAATATCAACCTGACATTATTGGTTTTCAAGAAGTCTTTAGTGCTGGGTCGTTACAAGCATTAGTATTAACACAAGGTTATGAGTATTTTGCTGTTGTTGATGAACCTGAAGTGGTTGATGATTTTATTTATCGCAGCCCAGTTGTCGCTATTGCCTCGCGCTATCCGATTGTAGCAGTAGCTGCCGTTAGTCACGATAATGAATTGGCACAAACCCTAGGCCTAACTGCTGATTTTTCTTTTAGCCGTAAAGTATTAAGAGCCACGATTGATGTCCCTCATTTAGGCCACTGTGACTGTTATGTGGTGCATTTTAAATCTAAGCGTTCAATGATTGAACTTGATGAGCAAAACAATAACTTTTCACCTGAAAAAACGATTATTGAAAGCTTAAAAGCACAGGTAGCTGGTCGTTGGGGTTCAACCGTACAGCGCGGCAGTGAAGCAACTTTATTAATGATAGAAATGATCCAGCGCCGCGAAGAAACGAGCCAACCTATGCTGTTAATGGGGGACTTTAATAACACCTTAACCGATGGTGTCTTAAACCAACTAGTTACTAAAAGCTTACGTTTTGTCTCAGCCATTGATCGTGATGCTTACCTGGCTAAATATTGTTTACAAGATGCTTGGCATTTATATCAAGCGGTCGTTAGTAATGAAAACAGCGCCGATAATAACGCCAGCACAGCAGAATTAATAACCCGCGCACCCACTCATTATTTTGGCACTAGCAGCTCAGTACTCGACTATATTTTATTGTCTTGTGAATTTGACGCCAGTTATCACGACAGCCTTTATCAAGTCAGCGCTTATCATACTTACGACCGACATTTAATAAACCCTATTTTTGAACGTGATGGTGAAAGTACCGATCATGGTATTGTGTTAATTACGTTAACCTTAAGATCTTAAGGGC
This sequence comes from Thalassotalea sp., assembly GCA_051251725.1. Classification (GTDB taxonomy): domain Bacteria; phylum Pseudomonadota; class Gammaproteobacteria; order Enterobacterales; family Alteromonadaceae; genus JALZUE01. The sequence continues at coordinate 4,849 of JBPOFN010000084.1, forward strand.
TATTAATATCTTACGACCTAAGCAGTCGCTATTGATGATAGGCCGCTACGCTAAGCGCTAAAGTGTATTTAGCAAAACGCTTAAAATTTAGTTATTAATAATTAGCTACTTTTGTTCGCTGTCTTCGTATAAAATCTGCGGTGATTTTTACCTTTTCACATTTGAAAAAATATTAATAGGTAAAACCGCGCACTGTCTGATCCCTTTCTCAGCTGACAAAATTAACACAGCTAACTACAACTAAAATGAAACATACAAAATGAATGATATAAAAATAGCAACGCACAACGGTAATTTTCATGCAGATGATGTTTTCAGTGTCGCCGCACTTAAGCACATATTCCCTACTTTTACGCTTGTCCGCACCCGAGATTTAGCCGTTATTGCTGCCGCAGATATTGTGCTTGATGTCGGTGGTGAATATGATCCTGAAGCAGGCCGTTTTGATCATCATCAACGCGGTGGCGCTGGTGAACGTGAAAATGGCATTCCTTATTCGTCATTTGGTTTAATTTGGCAAAAATATGGCGTCGAAATATGCCAAGGTAATAACGACGTAGCTAAGTCTATTGATGCCGGTTTAGTGTCAAATATTGACGCGATTGATTGCGGCCATGTCGAAGGTGTTCAAACCGGTATTAGCTTAAGCCAAACCATTTCAATGTTTAACCCAACGTGGCAAGAAGAAAGTGACTTTGACCGCTGTTTTGATGAAGCGGTTGAGTTTGCATCACGGGTATTAACACGTTTTATTGCCTCTGCTAGCGGCGGGATCAACGCAAAATCTATTGTCGCTAAAGCGATTGAAGACGCTGAAGATCCACGTGTGATCGTGTTAGAAAAATATATTCCGTGGAAAAGAACAGTGCACGCGTTGTCAACCGACGCTTTATATATGGTGTACCCGTCTCCAACTGGCCAATGGCGAATTCAAACTGTGCCGGTTGAACCCGGTTCATTTGAAGACAGAAAACCACTACCAAAACCATGGGCGGGCTTATCTGATCAAGCCTTACAAGAAGTTACTGGTATTGCTGATGCGATGTTTTGCCATAACGGGTTATTTATTGCCGGTACAGCATCATTCGAAGGCACAATGAAAATGGCAGCTATCGCACTAGCGGCACAATAACGGAAATAGAGACTTGAGGCAGAAAATATGTTGGAAGCTAAAGGCTGGAAGGTTAGGCTTCAAGCTT
>JBPOFN010000085.1:0-4939 GCA_051251725.1 Thalassotalea sp.
ATAACCATCACCTAACAAGTTGCTCAACAGGACAAAATACAGTTTGCTCGGCTCGTACCTCGCCAATTTTAGCAAACCATATTTTGCCCATTAGCAAAGCGTTATACGCAAATAGAGAATTTAACTAAATTAAATTTGTGTATTTAAGTTTGCAGGTGTGTTTTTTCATCTCAGGCAGTTTGGTACACTTTCATACCACTTTTGGCGAAACACCTTTAGTTAGGTTTTTAGCTTTAATTATTTATCTCAATCGGTACTTCGTTTGAGTCGGGCAAAGGATTGTTCATTCATCTCTTTGCATTATTTTAGTTTGGGCGCTTTGGTTAGTTTTGTATTCTTAACGAGCTAATTTAATAGCGTCTAACAAGTTGCTTAACAGGACAAAATACTGTTTGCTCGGCTCGTACCTCGCCAATTTTAGCAAACGGTATTTTGCCCATTAGCAAAGCGTTATGTGGCTTCCAGCATTCAAAAATTAATTGTTGTTTTAGTTTGGGTGAAGTTTTAAAGTAAGTCGCATAAATCAGGTGTTAAACTTCTAAATTCAGGGATTGAATTCATATCTTGTATTCTTTCCTTGGTTAAATTTTCAGGTTTAATTAATCAACTCACGTTGTGTATTTTTCTTAAGTTTTTGGTAAAAGCGGTAAACCGCTCAAGCTTAGGTTTTACACATAACAAGTCATTCAAGCAGGACAAAAAACAGTTTGCTTTTGCTCCTTCGTCGCTTATTTTAGCAAACTGTTTTTAGCCTCTTAATGAGGCGTTATATGGCACGAGGGTTTTGAGCATAATGAAAAGTTTGGTGGTTATATTTACGTTGTTTTTTTCACAGGTTAGCTTCGCTTCTAAATGTGATATAAACGAGGATACTATTTTAAAGAATGAATCCTTTACGAATATTTTTGTGGGCAATGTAACTAAAGCTTACATAGAAGATTTTCCTGAATTCAGAGGCGGTAAAAGAGCCGTTGCAGAGTTTGAGCTTGTTGAAACTATCAAAGGCAATCCAGAGAAACTTAACTTTGTGTATTTTGTAAATGGCGGGCATTCTATTATGCTTGGTCAAGATCACTTATTTGTCACTGACGATAAGGGTTATTCCCATTTATGTAGTGGTAGCGGTGTTATAAATTATTGGCCTATAAGTTCAACATCAGTACGTAGTCATATTTACTATCGCTTAAAAGATAAAGTGGTGCAGTAAGTGCCATATAACAAGCTAATAAACAAGGACAAAAAACAGTTTGCTGTTTTCGTTCCTCAACATTTTAGCAAACAATTTTTTGCCTGTTATTAGGGCGTTATATTTCAGGGAAGGTTTAGTGCAGATATCAGGAAAAGTATTATCAATTGATTTTTCTCCTTATGAAGCTTTCATTCAATTTACAGATTCAAATGTAAATGACATCTCATCAATTACTGTCGCATCGAGTCTTAGTGCACCATTAAGTGAACTAAGTGTTGGTCAGACGTTTGAGTTAGATGGTTTTCTATGGCTTGGTAATATTAAAGTAAACGTCCGGCCATCAGCACATTTCCTGAATTAATCTTTCAATTTAAAGTTGCTCTAATTTATTTTATTGGAGCAACCCATGCAGCGCAGAACACTTGAAGATTGGAAAAACCTCGTTGATAAACAAATTGCCAGCGGCTTATCAGTGCCTAAGTTTTGTCAAGAACATCAGCTAAATCCTAAATATTTCTATGGACGTAAAGCAATCATTGTTAAAAATGAATCGCAAACCCGTTTTATTCAAGCCCACGTTGTAACTCAACATACGACCATGGTCAGTGAGCACCAAAATGCCAACTTCCTATTAACAACCTCAGCCGGTGAATTATCGTTACCTGGTACAACAACTGCGCCATTTTTAATTGAGCTACTTAACGGGCTAGCATCATGAAGATGTTTACCAGTGTACCGGATGTTTTTCTTTATCGCGATGCGGTTGATTTTAGAAAGTCGATAAATGGCTTGGCTGCGATTGTTGAGCAGCAAATGCAATGCGCGCCGCTCAATGGCAGTGTTTATGTCTTTTGCAATAAAAGCCGCGATAAACTTAAAATTCTATACTGGGATAAAACAGGCTTTGCCTTGTGGTATAAGCGTCTTGAAAAAGACAAATTCAAGTGGCCAACCAAACTTCCCCAGCAATCGCTGAACTTATCCGAGCAACAATTACATTGGCTACTAAACGGCTTTGATGTCCTTGGCCATCAAGCGGTTAACTATGGCTCTGTCGCCTTATAACCTGTGATCATAAGCTGGTTTTATCGATCACGAAATAATCTAAATAAGACCAAGAGGTTAACCAAGTTTTTTGATAAAATAACGGCATGACTGATGAAGTTCAACGACTCCAAAAATTACTTGCTGAAAAAGAAGCGTTAATTGCCAAGCAAGCGGCTCGACTCATGTTTTTAGAAGAGCAGTTTCGCCTTGCCCAACAACAACGCTTTGGTGCGAGCAGCGAAGGCCATCCTGCACAAGGTGACTTATTTAACGAAGCCGAAGCAGAGCTGGATGTTGCGCTAGAAGCCTCAGAAACAATCGTCACTACGGTTAAGAAAAAGCCGGTACGTAAAAAGCTACCAAGCGACTTACCGCGTGAAACGATTATTCATGATATTGACGATAAAACCTGTACGTGTTGTGGCAATAATTTACATCAAATGGGCGAAGAGCGCAGTGAAAAGCTAGAATTTATTCCCGCCCAAGTGAAAGTCATTGAGCATGTCCGGTTAAAATACAGCTGCCGGTCGTGTGAAAAACAAAGTACCTCGACAAAAATTCAATTAGCGCCAATGCCCGCAAGCCCAATTCCTAAGGGTATTGCCACCGCGACGTTATTAAGCCAAATCATCACCAGCAAATATCAATATGCGCTGCCACTGTATCGTCAAGAAAGCTTGTTTAAACAATACAGCATTGAGCTGAGCCGTAAAACCATGGCGGATTGGATGATAAAAAGTGGTGATTTATTTACACCGCTTTATCAACGACTACAAGCGATACTGTTACAGCAAGACGTTATTCAAGCCGATGAAACCACGCTAAAAGTCATTAATGAAGATAAAGTAAAAAGTTACATGTGGCTTTATTGTACAGGCACCGATTCACCGAATAATACAACAACACCCAACATTGTGCTTTATGACTACCAATCCGGTCGGGCTGGTCAATGTGCTGTCGATTATTTACAAGGCTTTACCGGTTATCTGCAAGTCGATGGTTATGCCGGTTATGAAAAAACCGCAGCAACTTTGGTTGGTTGTTGGGCACACGCACGCCGAAAATTTATCGAAGCGCAAACCACGCAACCGAAAGGTAAAACAGGCAAAGCCGATATTGCCTTAAGCATGATACAAAAATTGTATCGATTAGAAATTAGCTTAAAAGATAAGCCTGCCGATGATAAATACCAGCAGCGTCAGGAAAAAGCCAAGCCTTTGCTTGAGCAGTTTCACCAGTGGCTTGAAAAAGCGAATGTACCGCCAAAAACAGCCTTAGGAAAAGCGATACAGTATTGCAAAAACCAATGGCATAAACTGATACGTTACATTGATGATGGTAATCTAAGTATCGATAATAACCGCGCAGAGCGTGCGATTAAACCGTTTGTGATAGGCCGTAAAAATTGGTTGTTCTCAAAGACAGCTAATGGCGCTAACGCCAGTGCCATACTTTACTCGATAATCGAAACAGCTAGAGCGAATGGGTTAACACCATTCGACTATGTGACTCATTGTCTTGAACAACTGAGCGATCAAAATGCAGATATTGAAACCTTACTACCTTGGAATGTAAAACTTAGCTAGGTGCTGATCGCCGGACGTTTACGATAGAACATGGGCATCAGATATATCGAATGTATTAGACAATCATGCTTCAAACTTTATGTATAAATACTCAGGTTTTATGCAATGGATGAGACGTTTTGAAGATGATCTGTTTGATTATTTTTTCTGGCTGATCATGTTTGCATTCAGTTCTTATTGGTATTTTACAACAAAGAGTATGTTTTTTGATAATAGCGCGAACGTATTTTCTCAAGTTGCCTATTACGAGCATTTAATCAATTTTGTTTACATTGGGTTGTCACTCGCAACATTTTTAAAAATTGTAGAGAAAATTGCTATTCATAAGTTTTATTTCAGAAAACAGTCGTTTATAACTCTTATAGACAAAGACTATGGCGAGATGACTAAGACAAATAAGAAAAGCCGTAATCGAATGCTAGGTTATTTTATATCATTAATTACAAATGTTTTCGCAGGAGTTGTGGCTAGTTATTTTTATGCCAATACACTCTTGTAAATACGCCTAACAAGACCTTTAAACGGACAAAAAACAGCTGGCTTTTGCTCGTTCCTCGCTAATTTTAGCCAGCTATTTTATTGCCGCTTAAGGTGGCGTTATGCAGTTAAGTATGGATACGTGATGAAATATATCGGTAGTGGAATATTCAAACATATTTATGAAGACACGAATCGAATTCCAAAGTTCGAAGAACGAGTAGTTATCACTGAAGCTACCTCAAAATCTGTGGCTGAAAAACAAATCCTTGCAGAGTTCAATGAGTATGCCCAAGACGGCATCGAATTTATCGATGAATTCAATATAAGTGAAATCATTGAAGATGGTGTGGTTACAGAAGTATCAAGTACTATGCGTATCTTTCAAGGAACTGATGAAGAATACCTAGATCAACATTGGTATGATTTGCAACCAAGCACTTGTGATGACAATAAATGGAATCATGTGTGGTATAACAAAGGCGCAGGTAAAAGTGCTTGCTACAATTGTCAAGAAATTAGAAATGGGGCTTTGTGGTAAAACTGCATAACAAGTTACTCAAACGGACGCTAAACAGTTGGCTAGCTTCGTTCCTCGCAATTTTAGCCAACAATTTCGCGCCGCTTAGTAAGGCGTTAG
>JBPOFN010000086.1:0-4875 GCA_051251725.1 Thalassotalea sp.
ACAAGGACTAAAAACAGCGGGCTGTTCGCTCCGCTCCATTTTAGCCCACTATTTTTAGCCTGTTATTTGGGCGTTAGCCAATCATTCAATTGGAGTCATAATTTACATGGAGGTATTAATTCGCTTTATGCAGAAATACTCATCAGGAAAAATCGTAAGTTTGCTATTTGTCTCAACTATGGTTGTATACATTGCGATGCTCTTTTATTCAATTCCTGCAGTTTCTCAATTTGCACCAGAACTTCCGTTGTTTGATTTATCACCTTCAGGTTATTCGTTCAGTTACGCAAGTGAGTTACTCAGCACATTAGGTGCAGATGGACGCAATTTATATTTGTCTATTCAATTACCCCTAGACTTTATTTATCCTGGCTTATTTTCTGTCACATACTCATTAATGCTAGTTTGGCTATGTAGAAAACTATTTAATAAAAACTCTAAAATTTACTACCTTGCATTGGTACCTTTTTTTACTGGTATTTTTGATTACGTTGAAAATATATATATCATAAAAATGATAAACTCATTTCCGGATTTACAGGTGACTACAGTTAAAATTGCTAGTATGTTCACTGTTCTAAAAAGCAGTTTTACTATGGTTTTCTTTATATTATTAATTGTAGGTTTTGTAATGTTGTTAAAGAAAAAGGTATCGAAAAATTCGCTGTGACTTGGCTAACAAGCACTTTAAACGGAACAAAAACAGTTGGCTACGTTTCGCTCCGCTACACAATTTTAGCCAACAATTTTTGTCCGCTTAAGTGGGCGTTAGCTATTTTCATTACCATTGGCATTTTTATTTACATCTTAACTGTTTTTATATACAGTATTTGTTTTGGGTTAATAGGAAAACATAGAATGAAAATTTTAATGGGAGTTTTGATGTTAGTAAGTAGTATGGTCTCAAATGCAAAAGATCCTATCGCTGTAGAGTGGGCACCATTTGTTAAAATTAATGGAGTCAGTGATCAGCAGTTAATTGCTGCAGCAGATCATGTAAATCTTGAGTTCTTAACAAAACAACCAGGGTTTATAAAGCGTGAACTTATTAAAAAAAGTGATATTGAGTATGCCGATGTTATTCATTGGAATACAAAAAAAGAAGCTGTTGCAGCAGGAGAAAAAGTTTTCAGTTGTGCTGAGTGTAATGAGTATTTTAAATTAATGGATATGGAAGCAAGTGCCAATGCTGGCAAAGGCTTCTCTCACTATGAAATTTTGAAAGAGTGGTAGTCACAAATAGCTAACAAGTTGCTTAAACGGAAAAATAACAGTTGGCCATCGCTTCGCGATTATAGCCAACCATTATTTTCCGCTTAGCAAGGCGTTATATGCCTTTGAGGTGTTTGTGAAATATAAAATTGGGTGGTTATTAATTGCAGTTGCAACCTTACCGGCATTATATTTTATCGGTACGTTATTATATTTTAGCTTTTTACACACAGTCGAACTGGAAAACCCATTGAGGCATGAATACCTACAAGGCGTTGTTATTTCAAATCTATTGGCTATGTCATCGTGGGGTTGTGTAGCTTTTGGTTGCTTGCTCTTAGGTGAAAAAATTAACTATTATGTACGCTGTTTTGTTTACAGCGTACTTTTAACAAGTGTCATAAGCTTGCTTGTGCTGGCTGTAAGGGGCGTTTAATAAGGACGGGTGGCGCGGCATATAACAAGTTGCTCAACAGGACAAAATACAGTTTGCTCGGCTCGTACCTCGCCAATTTTAGCAAACGGTATTTTGCCCATTAGCAAAGCGTTATATACCACAACTAATTCTGTTTTAATTGCTTCCGAGCATTTGTGTATTTCAAGCAAATTGGTGTGTAATTCTTTTGGTTTTGTATTAATTAAACCTTAAGTTTATAAAATAATGTAATGCGTAAATTCCTTTTAATCAGGTTCGGGTTTACGTTGTGGTGGGTGATGCAGTTCATATTGCAAATAATGGTTTAACTGGTTAATTTAGTTAAACTTTAAAAAATATATAACAAGGCATTCAAGCGGACTTAAAACAGTTGGCTTTACGTTCGTGCCTCACTAATTTTAGCCAACTTTTTTAAGCCGCTTAATGTGGCGTTAGGTGAATATGCGTTTAACTCAACCTTCTGATGTAAACTTTATTGAATTGATGTCTTGGTTTCCAACCGAAGAAGAATTAAGTCTTTGGTCTGGACCTGGTTTTAGATACCCATTTGATTTAATTTCCTTTAAGAATGACTTAAAACTTGATTCACTTAAGTCATTCTCATTAGTCTCGGAGGAAGGAGATTTATTGGCGTTTGGGCAATATTATCTGAGACTTGATAGATGTCACCTTGGTAGGCTAGTTGTTAATCCTAATCTACGTGGTCAAGGAGTTGCTTCTCACTTAATAGAAAAATTGAGTACTTTGGGTAAATCAGATTTAAAAGCTGATTCATGCTCGCTGTTTGTTTTAGGACACAATAAAAGTGCAATTCAAGCTTATACAAAACTTGGCTTTTCTATGGCTGATTATCCAGATGAAATACCATTGGAAAATTGTTTTTATATGGTGAAAGTATAAATTCACCTAACAAGTCGCTCAAAAGGACAAAAAACAGTTGGTTTTTGCTCCTGCGTCGCTTATTTTAACCCACTATTTTTTGCCTGTTAATACGGGCGTTATAACTCTAAGGAAAGTGATGCGTAAATTTCTATTATTGGTGTCAATATTGATGGCAACTGGTTGTGCTAGTACTACGGAAAAAGAAGTAGCTCAAACCTCTGAGACACACTGTGAAAAACTAAGTAGCGTTGTTTCTGGCGCAGTTGCTATGAAATGGGCATCAAGACTATCTTCTGAAAACTCAACGGCCAAAGAGAAAGCTTTAATGGATTGGCGTTTTTTAGCCGTTGTAAATCATGAAAGTTTAACTAAATTAGGATTGTCGCAAGATCAAATTAAGGCTCTAAGTAAAGAGATCTTCAACACAGATGTTGTAAATGAAATGTCTTACGATATGCTTTCATTCAAATATTACACGCAAGAAAAATGCGAAATGTCTCAAAAGGGACTTACGGCTAAATCAATTGAAGTCCTCAAACCTTCAATTCAAAAATGCTGGTATAGCTCACAAACTATGGACTCTGAACAATGTGTATCAAAAATAGTGTCAGGTGAAATCGAGTTATAACAAGTCACTCAAAAGGACAAATAACAGTTGGTTTTTGCTCCTTCGTCGCTTATTTTAACCAACTATTATTTGCCTCTTAGTGAGGCGTTAGCTGTATCTCAAGGGCGGGTTATCTATTAAAATTGATATTAAAGAAAACTGGGTATTCATTACCTCACTTTTTGTAACAATTCTTTCTATTGTGGGTTTTGTTTATTCATCTTTATACTATAACGAGTTCGGAATTAGTTATTTAAACCATGCAGAAACGTCTGACTTATTTTTTGTTATTTTTGTTCATCCTTGGTTTTTGCTAAGTCTTCTTTGGTTTGTATCTAGTTTTTTTGTATTTAGATCTATAAACGAAACTAAAGATAAAAATATCACTTTAAAATATGAGCGTATTTGGGGGGTCGGCAAGCTATATAAATATAGGTTAATTATTCTTAGTTTTATTGTTTTTTTAGGTGTTATATATCGTTCTTACTCGGTTGTTCTGGATAAGATAGAAAAAATTAGAAGTTTAAATTTACCAATACACCAAATTACATATAATAAAAACAATATTCTGAAATGCGTAGTAAATATAGGAAGCACATCAGCAAATTTATTTTATTGGGATGTTACCTCATCAAAAGCAGTTATTATCCCTAAAAAACAAGTTGTAAAAATAGCAGTAATTATGCCTAATCCACCGTTTGAGCTTAACAATGGAGCTACTGGACGTAGAGCAAAACCTCTTCAAGGTTCGGATAAGACGGAATATGAAAAATCTCTTCTTTTATGGGGGCAGCTTATTAAAGACGAGTGTAAATAATACAGCTAACAAGTTGCTTAAACGGACAAAAAACAGTTGGCTTTTGCTCGTTCCTCGCTAATTTTAGCCAACAATTTTTAGCCGCTTAGCAAAGCGTTATGTGGCTTCCAGCATTCAAAAACATTTGTTGTTTTAGTTTGGGTGAAGTTTTAAAGTAGGGCGCATAAATCAGGTGTTAAACTTTTAAATTCAGGGATTGAATTCACATCTTGTATTCTTTCCTTGGTTAAATTTTCAAGTTTAATTAATCAATTCACGTTGTGTGTTTTTCTTGAGTTTTTTGGTAAAAGCGGTAAACCGCTCAAGCTTAGGTTTTACACATAACAAGTTGCTCAACAGGACAAAATACAGTTTGCTCGGCTCGTGCCTCGCCAATTTTAGCAAACGGTATTTTGCCCATTAGCAAAGCGTTAGGTGTTTTTTCTTTATGTTTATTGTTGTTTTAAATTGGCTTTGAATTTAAAGTATTATGCTTTGTTTACAAGGTTAAACTTTTAAGTTGTTAACCTTGTGTTTTATCAAAATTCGGTGATTATGGAAAAATCATTAACCTCGGTGAAAAGGACTTTTCAAATCAAGTATTCTTTTCTCGGTTAAACTTTCCAATATCACTGTAAGTTATAATTTTATGTCTTGTTAAGTCATTAGGTTTTAGCGGTAAACCGCGCCAGTATTGCTCTACCACCTAACAAGTCATTAAAGCAGGACAAAAAACAGTTTGCTTTTGCTCCTTCGTCGCTTATTTTAGCAAACTATTTTTTGCCTCTTAATGAGGCGTTATGTGGCTTCCAGCTTTCAAAATTATTTATTGTTTTAAACAGGTTAAGGTTTTAAAGTAGGTCGTATAAATCAGGTGTTAAACTTTTAAATTCAAGGATTGAATTCACTTCACGTATTCTTTTCTTATTTAAATTTTCAGGT
>JBPOFN010000087.1:0-4869 GCA_051251725.1 Thalassotalea sp.
GACTAAAAACAGTTGGCTAGGTTCGCTGCGCTCACTATTTTAGCCAACAATTTTTAGCCTCTTAGTGAGGCGTTATATGCTTTCCAAGAAAGTATTCTTTTATTTTTATAGTTCGGTGCGTGATTTTAGTTTTAGCGCATCAATTACAACGTGTTTTACGCTAAATTCTGTTTGGTGCAATTCACTAATAAGCGTTGCCTTTATTACCTTTTTCAAAGGTGGCAACACTATTAATTAGTTCAGCCTTTCGCGTGTAGCGTAAAAGTTCACGGATAGGTTTTTATATTACGGCAACTGCCAGTTTATGTAGTGTTTGGTTTAATCATCGCTGCATATAACAAGTTGCTCAAGCGGGACAAATAACAGTTGGCCGCGCTCGTGCCTCGCACAGTATAGCCAACCATTATTTGCCCCTTAGCAAAGCGTTAGGGCACCAAGGAAGTTCCGCTATGAAATATATCACCGCAATTGTTTTTTCTTTTCTATCATTAAATGCGGTAGCTGAAGATGGTTTGGTTACACAATTTGTTATAACTAAAACAATAAAAATATCTGAAGAATCGGAAACACGTAAAATTTATAATAGTGCAGTATTAGTTAACTTTAATGAGGTTAATACAATTGATTTTAAGGATCAATATACATTCAAAATAACAACTCGTAGTGACGACTTTAAGAAAGTGAACGTGTTAATCAACCTTAAAGATATATCAACAGGTAAACCATATTATGTGGGCGGTCACGCTATGGATTTAACTGTAGGGGATTCTACAAGTTTTAAGTTAAACCCTAGTAATACAAATATAACATATAGCGTAGAGCTTGATACGTCATATGGTAAGTTGCCCTAACAAGTCGTTAAAGCAGGACAAATAACAGTTGGCTTTTGCTCCTACGTCGCTTATTTTAGCCAACATATTATTTGCCTCTTAACGAGGCGTTAGTTGCCTTATGAATATTGTGCCATTAGTCGGATTGAAGAGTATTGAATTTGGTGATTCCAAAGAAAAAGCTAATGAGCTATTTGGAACGCCTGATTTAATTGAAAATGAGTTAGGTCATGACGGTGTTAGTTCCGAAATTTGGAATTATCAAAATCAAGGAATACGATTGTATTTTGATCCTGATTTAGAGTTTAGGTTATGGGAAATATCCGTAACCTCTGAAACTGCAAAACTAAATAGTATTAAACCAATTGGGTTTAATGAGTCAGAGTTATTGGTTCACATTCCAAGTTTAGTGTTAGAGATAAATGACGGTATATTTAAAGAATATGTAGATCCATCTAATGAATTAGTGTTTTTCCTACGTAACAATGTAGTTAAACGTATAGATATATCGCCAAATTTAGACGACTACTTAAAAAGGTTTGGTGGCGTCGGCAACTAACAAGCTGTTCAAGCGGGACAAATTACAGTTGGCTGGTTCCGCTTCGCTTCACATTTTAGCCAACTACAATTTGCCCCTTAACAGGGCGTTATACGCAAATAGAGAATTTAACTAAATTAAATTTGTGTATGTAAGCTTGCAGGTGTGTTTTTTCATCTCAGGCAGTTTGGTACACTTTCATACCACTTTTGGCGAAACACCTTTGGTTAGGTTTTTAGCTAATATTATTTATCTCAATCGGTACTTCGTTTGAGTCGGGCAAAGGAATGCTTATTCATCTCTTTGCATTATTTTAGTTTGGGCGCTTTGGTTAGCTTTGTATTCTTAACAAGCTAATTTAAAAGCGTCTAACAAGTTGCTTAACAGGACAAAATACAGTTTGCTGTGCTTCGCCATTTTAGCAAACAGCATTTTGCCCATTAGCAAAGCGTTAGGTGAAATGAGAATGCGGCTAATATTCGCTTTATTTATATCTATAACTATTAACTCAGGTTGTACCGTGCTTGAGACATCTGCTACTGTAGGATTAGCCTCTGGTCATGTTGTATCTGAATCAAGTAAAGAGGCTGTTGCACGGATAGCACCTACTTTATATTCTGATGAAATTAATATAACGGAATTAAAAAGCACTATCTGTACAACACTAGATTCTAAATTTGGAAACCGTTGGTATTATATGGGCAGTGACGATGAGTATGATTATGTGGTTACCTATCCATTTATAAAGTCACAGCAGATATATAAAATACTACGAGGTGCATTATTTTTTAAGCAGGCATTTGAAGTAACCCAAAACAAAGATGATTGGATAACGATTGTAAAATACCATTATATGAACCCTGTAAACAATCATTTCCATTGGCAGTTAGAATGCAATGCTTCTACCAGTAGTCATTTAAAATCTGGTGACTTTTCACCTAACAAGTCGTTAAAGCAGGACAAATAACAGTTGGCTTTCGCTCGTTCCTCGCTTATTTTAGCCAACATATTATTTGCCTCTTAACGAGGCGTTAGGTAGCCAATGGAATTGCTCAGCATAATTATAGTTTTGTATTTATATTTGAATTGTTCTGCTATTTACTATGCAGTTATTTCAGATATGTTTTCTAAGCATCAACTAATTGCGCAATCTATCTTAGTTTTTTTAGTCCCATTTTTGGGGGCTATTTTGGTTTTGTATTTTTCTATATCGCAGATTGGTGGTAATGACTTAAAGCAGATACAGAATAAACCTAAAGTCAGGCTGTTAAGTTACGTATTTTTAACTTTTCTAATAACTAATAATTCATCTGATACTCTTTCTAATGGCTCGAGCCCGAGTGATTTTGGGGGCTCTGATGGCGGTGGTGACTAAGGCTACCTAACAAGGCATTCAAGTGGACAAATAACAGTTGGCTTTGTTCGCTTCGCTCATAATTTTAGCCAACTATTATTTGCCGCTTAATGTGGCGTTAGGTGTTTCGTTAGGTAATGCTAAATATGAAAGATTCAAATTCAAGCGTTATAGATCAAAATACTATTCGTCCTGTTTTCAGGTTCTTAACTGGTGCTATGTGCGCTCTAGGGCTTTATGGAATTAACCTAATTATATTTACGTTATATACGGTTATTTCTGGAGGTTCTTTTAATCCATCAATATTAATTCCAGCAAGTATTGGAGTTGTTGCCTTTATCCTCTGGTCTATATTTTTCGGTTATATAACGATTAAGGGACGACTGCCTGCTAAGTATAATTTAGCAAAGAGTAAAAACACCTAACAAGAAATTAAACAAGGACAAAAAACAGTTGGTTTTTGCTCCTACGTCGCTTATTTTAACCAACTATTTTTTGCCTGTTAATTGGGCGTTATTTGGTAGCAATAGTTTTGCTGGTGTGACGAGATGCGTGAAAGCGAGAATTATTCCGCTTTTCTACAGTATAAGCGGCACGTTTTTCTTTCAAAACAACAAAGTCTATTTAAAATGACTTGACGCGTGTTAGTCTTTATTTAATCCTTAATCCTATGTAAATATGTGCAAGTTGCTTTTTAACTTAGCGCAATATTTACATAGGATTAAGGCTTATCACAGAAGCTAAGGTCATGTTTTTTTGAGTTTACTTTTTGGTTTTGGTTTGCTTATTAAAGGTTGGCTGAGTACTTTGAGAGTACATCAAGCTACCATATAACAAGCAATTCAACGGGACACAAACAGCGGGCCATTGCTCGTCCCTCGCTATTTTGACCCACTATTTTTAGCCCGTTAATATGGGCGTTATGTGCCAAGTCAACTGGTGAGTGTATTTATTAAGGTAATTTTAATGAAGCTTTTTATAATTAGTCTTTTTTTATTAATTTCAGGTTGCTCTTCTACCACAGGAGTTATTCCTATGGGCAATGAAAAATATATGGTTTCGCACAGTGATAATGGTCCTTTAGCTTCTTTAGGGAATTTAAAAGCATTAGCTTATAAAGATGCTTCCAAATTCTGTAAATCTAAAAACTTATCCTTAGAGATATTGAAAAGTAATGATGTACCAAGATCGCTTGGGCAATTTCCAGAAACTGAAGTTCAGTTTACCTGTGTGAAAGGTAAAAACTAAATTCATAGTGCAATAGGCACATAACAAGTCATTTCAGCAGGACAAAAAACAGTTGGTTTTTGCTCGTGCCTCGCTTATTTTAACCAACTATTTTATTGCCTCTGAATGAGGCGTTAGTGCTACTTATAGTTTTTGCGAATTTCAATGTATAAAGTCTAAATAATTAAAGGAGTAAACGATATATGGAAATAATTATGCTTATCTTCTTTTTACTCGGCTTACCAAGAACACTTTGGTGCATACCTGTATTTCTTATTTTGTGGTACGCAAGCGGTGGGAGTAGTGGCGGCACCAGAGGTGATGGAAGCAATGCTGGTTATGCCATTATGTATATATCTGTTTTGGGTATTTGTGCATGGGGTGTACTTCAGAATATCAAAAAGCACATATTCAGAATCAAATAGTTGTACAGGTAGCACTAACAAGTCATTCAAAAGGACAAAAAACAGTTGGTTTTTGCTCCTTCGTCGCTTATTTTAACCAACTATTTTTTGCCTCTTAATGAGGCGTTATGTGGCTTCCAGCATTCAAAAATTATTTGTTGTTTTAGTTTGGGTGAAGTTTTAAAGTAGGGCGCATAAATCAGGTGTTAAACTTTTAAATTCAGGGATTGAATTCACATCTTGTATTCTTTCCTTGGTTAAATTTTCAGGTTTAATTAATAAATTCACGTTGTGTGTTTTTCTTAAGTTTTTTGGTAAAAGCGGTAAACCGCTCAAGCTTAGGTCTTACACATAACAAGTCATTAAAGCAGGACAAAAAACAGTTTGCTTTTGCTCCTTCGTCGCTTATTTTAGCAAACAATTTTTTGCCTCTTAATGAGGCGTTATGTTTCAAGGATGATTTTGAGTAAAATTTCTGATTATATTAAAAACTCTAGGATTGGTTTCTTACCTTTT
>JBPOFN010000088.1:0-4578 GCA_051251725.1 Thalassotalea sp.
CGGACTTAAAATAGTTGGCTGACGTTCGTGCCTCACTTATTTTAGCCAACTTTTTTAAGCCGCTTAATGTGGCGTTATACGCAAATAGAGAATTTAACTAAATTAATTTTGCGTATGTAAGTTTGCAGGTGTGTTTTTTCATCTCAAGCAGTTTGGTACACTTTTATACCACTTTTGGCGAAACACCTTTGGTTAGGTTTTTAGCTTTAATTATTTATCTCAATCGGTACTTCGTTTGAGTCGGGCAAAGGAATGCTTATTCATCTCTTTGCATTATTTTAGTTTGGGCGCTTTGGTTGGCTTTGTATTCTTAACGAGCTAATTTAATAGCGTCTAACAAGTTGCTTAACAGGACAAAATACAGTTTGCTGTGCTTCGCCATTTTAGCAAACCATATTTTGCCCATTAGCAAAGCGTTATGTGGCTTCCAGCATTCAAAAATATTTGTTGTTTTAGTTTGGGTGAAGTTTTAAAGTAGGGCGCATAAATCAGGTGTTAAACTTTTAAATTCAGGGATTGAATTCATATCTAGTATTCTTTCCTTGGTTAAATTTTCAGGTTTAATTAATCAATTCACGTTGTGTGTTTTTCTTAAGTTTTTTGGTAAAAGCGGTAAACCGCTCAAGTTTAGGTTTTACACATAACAAGTTGCTCAACAGGACAAAATACAGTTTGCTCGGCTCGTACCTCGCCAATTTTAGCAAACGGTATTTTGCCCATTAGCAAAGCGTTAGCAGGCAAAAAGGAATTTGTTGTTTATTAAGCTTTTTACATTCATCGCTTAGCAATCCATTCTTTGTTTTACGTTTAACACTTACTGGTGATTTCAATCCGTTGTTTTCGCAATAAGTGTTTAACTTTTAAAGTAGGCTGTTGTATAAAATCAGTGGTTCTTTTCTTTAAAATCAATTAGTTTAGTGTGCTTTAAATATTTGCGTTACTGGTAGGTTCATTTGCTTGCCAGCTAACAAGCCACTTAAGCGGGACTAAAAACAGTTGGCTTTTTTCGCTCCGCTCAATATTATAGCCAACAATTTTTAGCCCCTTAGTGGGGCGTTAGGTGGCTTTCAGCATTCTTGATTTTTATCGTTTTATTTGGGTTAAGAATTTAAAGTAAGGTTTCATTTAACAATGTTAAACTTTTGAAATTTAGCATTGTTAAATCAAAGATTATTTAGCATAAACAAGCAGGGAAGTTATTTAGTTTTACAGGGAAATGTTGAATTCATCTTTAGTGTTTCTTTCTTTGTTAAACATTCTTGTTCATTTATAAAAACAAGCTTAGGTATTCTTCCAAATACTTTTGGTTATTAGCGTAACCGCGTAGGTATTGGTCTTGCACCTAACAAGGCATTCAAACGGACTTAAAATAGTTGGCTGTCGTTCGTGCCTCACTTATTTTAGCCAACTTTTTTAAGCCGCTTAATGTGGCGTTAGCAATATTGTCAAATTTGGAGTTTATTTTGACCACTAGAAAAGATCTCAAGGAAGTAGAGCCATTAATCTGTAGATTGTTATCAATCGGTAAAGAGTATGGAAGTAAAGACTCCTATTGGTCTCATTTAAAAAACAAAGAAGATTGGGAAGAGTTTATTTATTCAATTTCAGATGGAAAAAAAAGATCTCTGGTTGAACGAGTCTATTGTGACGGAAGAGATATGGGACTTTCATTATCCGATGATCTTGGTTCTATAGATTTCGATTTAACTAAATACCCAAATTTAACTTCAATTGTTCACAAGTTTGACGATGGCTGGGTTTATGAAGATTTAAACTTTATTATCGAAGAAGCAAAAGAATCAGCTAGTGAAATCACTAGGTATACTTGGGCTTTTAATGAAATGCTTAAAACCTTTAATGAGCAATTGGAATTAGCTAAAATTGTTAAACAAACTCTTAACCTATTGAAAAATAGTGACTCATATAAACTAGAAAATGGAATAGCTTTGGATAACAAACAAACGCATAATATTAATATTGCCCAAGTATCTAATAGCAACATCGCTGTAAATTCTTCAAATGTAACCCAATCATTAAACATAAACGAACAATTATTTGATGAAATTTTAGAAGCAATACACTCATCAGATATTGAAGATAAAGAAACTTTAATTGTTGCTACAGAAGAGATGAAAGCCGCTAACAAAATTGGTGGATTAGGTGATACATATAAAAACTTTATCAGTTCCGCAGCATCTCACATGACACTTGTAGCTCCTTTTATTCCGGCGTTGACAGCATTGTTATAAATATTGCTAACAAGAAAATCAACAAGGACTAAAAACAGCGGGCTGTTCGCTCCGCTCCATTTTAGCCCACCATTTTTAGCCTGTTATTTAGGCGTTAGCATTACAGGGAGGTTTGGTGAGTAAAACTTATAGTCAAAGTCAATTTCAAAGTGTTTTTAATCGATTTTATTTATGCTCAATTCAATTTCTTTGGATGATACTTCCATTGGTATTATTGCCTATATTAATGGATGAGCCTTTTAAGGGCTTAAGTGTTTATATATTTGGTCTTTTCATTGGTGTAACTGTAATTACTTTGTGGCTAATGTTATTTAATTCCGGTAAAAGTAAACTTATTGGACACGGTTTAAAATTTGACGAAAATGGTATTATCTATACAAATTATGGAAGTGTTATGGCAATTAACTGGGAGTGCTTTGATGGTTTTACTGTTAAAAATAATTTCCCCCGTTTGGTTGTCTTACTGAGTAAAAACAAAGAAAATATCGAGTTTTCTTATTATACGTTTAGTTCAGAACAACGTAGAGAAATCTTTGATTATTTAGGTGAAAAGTAATGCTAACAAGTCACTTAAAAGGACAAATAACAGCTGGCTGTTGTTCGTGCCTCACACATTTTAGCCAGCAATTATTTGCCTCTTAGTGAGGCGTTAAATGCCTAGGCAGAGTATGACGTATAAATTAAAGTTTAGTGACTTCGAATATTACAGACCTAGGGCTGACGAAATCAGGCAGTCGGATATCTTACCTCTAATGTTTCATGTACTGCCCGGTTCAAAATATAGTGGGACTATTGTTAACTATACAAACGATGAATCCGACTTGGTTTTATTAATAGATGAAAGAGAAGACCCTACAGGATTTATGTTTATCGGGGGCATTTTAATCGCAAGAGACGATCTTGAAAAAGTTAAGCGTTTTATGATTAAGTTCAAAAAAAAGTTTAAGCCTAACTTAAAACCTAGCGGTTGGTTTTTAAAAGGTAGTGGAATCCATGAAGGAGAAACCAAAGATTCATTAGATCATGCTTTAACAAGGTGGCTTTTGTGGTCAAAACACCTTGGTGCTTGCAATTTTCATTATCAATTCCATTCATGTAGTTTGAACAAAAATAAATATCACCCATCATCTACAAATAAAAAATATAGAAACATTGAGTTTTATAAAGTCCTCTATGAGGGACTGTTTGACTCGCTTGAGCAGCACAAGTTTTCTAAAATAGAAATAGTCACTGATAATATTGAAGGTGCTCAATTAACTGCTTTTAATGACGTTGTATCTAGCTACCAAAAAACGAAAATAAAATTGTTAACAGCTAAAGCACCTATAAGAAAAGATGATTTATCGAGTTTTGAGTCTTTCACATTACAGTTCGTTGATATGCAAATCTATGCTATGTCTCGTTTTATATACCCTTCAGGTAGTAATGTTCTAATGGATTTTGAAAAATTTTCTTATGCTCATTCAAGCGGAGAGATATTCGAAATTAATGATGACCACGCTGTAAATATAATGGCAGCTAAATACTATATTATTAGCGACATGTATCATCATATTCGAAATAAGATTAAAACAAATATTTGTTCACCAAATTTTAATGAACCTATATCTACCATGGCGTTAATTTCTGATAAAATTCATCGCAATTTTGGTTCTAGTATTGATGGTGCTATATTCGGTTTTTGCCACGGACCTAAAAAAGACGTAACCTTTGATATTTCGGTGATGTAGGCACTTAACAAGCCATTCAAGCGGGAAAATTTACAGTTGGCTTTTTCTCACTTCGTTCGTTATTTTAGCCAACAATAAATTTCCCCTTAATGGGGCGTTATGTTTCAAGGAAGGTTTCGTGAATAACTTTATAGCTTTAATTTCATTCGCACTTGGTTTTGTTTTAATCTTCCCTGTATACCGTTATTTTTATAATTCCGTATTTTCAAACGGTGATGAATATGATTCTGGTTTCACAAAAGAATTTGATAAAGACGCTACAGAGGCATTTACGGAAGATCTATATAAAAGAAAAAGAGGTATCCCTTATAATAATGTACAGCGTTTTGTTTATGCTAGCCTTGCTGTATTTATAATACCAATAATTTTAAATACGTTTATTTCACTTGGAATTTATTTTATTCTAATTTGGTTGTTCTGAGTTATTGAAACATAACAAGAAATTCAACAAGGACAAAAAACAGTTGGCTTTTGTTCACTACGTTCACCTATTTTAGCCAACCATTTTTTGCCTGTTAATTGGGCGTTAGGTGTTTTTTCTTTATGTTTATTGTTGTTTTAAATTGGCTTTGAATTTAAAGTATTGTGCTTTGTTTACA
>JBPOFN010000089.1:0-4555 GCA_051251725.1 Thalassotalea sp.
TAAAAACGGACAGTTCTACGATAATCATGTCTTCGCTAAACTGAGGTCGTTTTAGAATGCGAGAAAAATCTAACAAGTTGCTCAAGTTCGTTCGTAAACTCACTGGGACAATTAACAGTTGGCTTGGCGCTTCGCGCAAGTTTAGCCAACAGTCAATTGCCCCTTAGCAAAGCGTTAGTTGCCAAGGAGACTATGGCCTAAATGTTAAAGTTATTTACTTCGCACTTTAAAATAACCTTATATGCTCAAATTTGGGAAAATCGCATTAAAGTTGTGAATGTTGAAACAGGGCAAATCTTTGATGAAAAGCCACATCTTCAAGTTAGCAAAACTACTAAAGGAAATTCGGAAGCCGTTGCATTTGGTAACTCTGTTTATCGTGATATAACAAACCCTTTCTCTCACCCTCGAGTGTTACTAGCTAATTTCTTTTGCGCAGAAAAATTACTGAACCATATTATTTCATTAATATCTTCTAAAATGTGGCTTTATGGCAAACCAGATATAATTATTCACCCGAGAGAAAAATTGGAAGGAGGCTTAACTCAAGTAGAAATCCGTGCGTTCAAAGAGTTAGGTGAAGGTGCCGGAGCTGTGGAGTCTTTTATATATTTGGGTGAACAAGAGTTAAACATCTCAGATACAAACTTTGAGCAAATAAAAAAAGAGTGTGCCGAATAGGCAACTAACAAGTCACTCAAGCGGGACTAAAAACAGTTGGCTACTTTCGCTTCGCTCGGTATTATAACCAACAATTTTTAGCCCCTTAGTGGGGCGTTATATGTACAGGAAGTATTGTGGAATCTGATATCTATATAGAAATCCCTAAACACCTACAATCAAAGTGTGGGCAGAATTTACATTGGGATCTATATCGAGTTGATGTGAAGCTAAAAAATAATAAAATCATTCGTAACCTGTCGGTTCATTCTGCTAAATCTTTTGTTCCAGTCTCAGGTGAAAGTAACTCAAAGTATAATTTTACAGCCCAAGAAATCAGTAATATTCGTCCAGCATCGGTCTGGTTCAGGGTAAAGACATTCCTTCTAGGTTGGTAAAAATGTACATATAACAAGTCGTTAAAGCAGGACAAATAACAGTTGGCTTTTGCTCCTGCGTCGCTTATTTTAGCCAACATATTATTTGCCTCTTAACGAGGCGTTATGTGCCTCTAGGGATTTATGAATTATCGACGTAAAGGAGTTACTCAACTAGCATTTTCTTTGTTCTTTTTCTTTGCCGCGTTGTGGTTCTTAATGTGGGTATTCTCTTCATCAAGTTTGGCTAGCGGTTATTGTGAAAGCAATTTCTCACTATTCCACGAAGAGTTTAGGTGTAAACAACCTTACATTGCATCAATTCTATTTTTAGCTTCAATTGTTAATTGTGGTGTATTATTTATATTGGGTTTTAAAAACATTAAGCTTGGTGGTAAAGTCACATAACAAGCTATTAAACAAGGACAAAAAACAGTTTGCTGTTTCGTTCCTCAACATTTTAGCAAACAATTTTTTGCCTGTTAATAGGGCGTTATGTGCCTCTAGGGATTTATGAATTATCGACGTAAAGGAGTTACTCAACTAGCATTTTCTTTGTTCTTTTTCTTTGCCGCGTTGTGGTTCTTAATGTGGGTATTCTCTTCATCAAGTTTGGCTAGCGGTTATTGTGAAAGCAATTTCTCACTATTCCACGAAGAGTTTAGGTGTAAACAACCTTACATTGCATCAATTCTATTTTTAGCTTCAATTGTTAATTGTGGTGTATTATTTATATTGGGTTTTAAAAACATTAAGCTTGGTGGTAAAGTCACATAACAAGCTATTAAACAAGGACAAAAAACAGTTTGCTGTTTCGTTCCTCAACATTTTAGCAAACAATTTTTTGCCTGTTAATAGGGCGTTATGTGGCTTCCAGCATTCAAAAATATTTGTTGTTTTAGTTTGGGTGAAGTTTTAAAGTAAGTCGCATAAATCAGGTGTTAAACTTTTAAATTCAGGGATTGAATTCATGTCTTGTATTCTTTCCTTGGTTAAATTTTCAGGTTGAATTAATAATTCAACGTTGTGTGTTTTTCTTAAGTTTTTTAGTAAAAGCGGTAAACCGCTCAAGCTTAGGTCTTACACATAACAAGTCATTAAAGCAGGACAAAAAACAGTTTGCTTTTGCTCCTGCGTCGCTTATTTTAGCAAACTATTTTTTGCCTCTTAATGAGGCGTTATAAGCCACGGAAGTCATGAGCAATAATCAATCCCCTTATATGCTAGAAAGTGCCTCTGATTATTTAAGAGCAGCAAAACTTCTCTGGGGGCAACCCAACTTAAATGGTGTTGCCGTTGTTAATGCAGCCATTGCAATTGAAATAATTCTTAAAAGTTTTTTGGCTCAACCATCAGAAAATGATCGTAAAGGTACACTCGGAGAACAATACGAAATTAAGGGACAAAGGTTACACAAATTAACGGAATTAGCTAAAGCAATTGAGCCTGAGTTATTTAAATCTCTTGGCTTTCAAAAACATGAGCGGCATTTTAAAAAGTACGATAACCTATTTATAAAAGCTCGCTACCCTTATGAAACTAGCTCAAATAGTGGCAATACCGATATACCAATATCAGTAGGCATTGAAATGTTTAGAGCTACTATTAATTGGTACAAACAAACTAATAATCAAGATCCTTGGGTATTAATGTATCCAAAGGTTGCAGGTGGTGGCTTATAACAAGCCATTTAAGGCGGGACTGCTAAAGCTTGGCTCAGTTCCACTTCGTTACACAGTATAGCCAAGCATTATCAGCCCCTTAATGGGGCGTTAGGCTGATCGATATTTCATCCACTCATCCAATTAAGTTAAATGCTCGGAAACTAGACATGAACAAAAGAATCCAACTTATAACGTTGTTAACTAGCATAATTAGTTCAACCACTGCTAATGCATCTGAAGTATTAGAGATGGAAAACCGCCAGCATGCTAATCTCAATTACTGGAATTGCTATATGGCAAGTGATGCACAAGAGCGTAAGAATAAAGTTGAAAACGGCATACTGCCTCAGGTTGTGTTTGATGGAGACATAAAGCCTACCAATATTGAAATGGAGATGGCTCTTTCAAAGACGCCTGCATTTTCAGTCGCAGTCATTCATAAAGGCAAGTTAGATTGGAGCGCAACTTGGGGAAACCTAAAAAGAAGCGGTGAT
This sequence comes from Thalassotalea sp., assembly GCA_051251725.1. GTDB lineage: Bacteria > Pseudomonadota > Gammaproteobacteria > Enterobacterales > Alteromonadaceae > JALZUE01. The sequence goes on from JBPOFN010000089.1 coordinate 3,196, forward strand.
CAAGCTGATTGCAGTAGTCTATTCCAAGCGGGTTCTCTTGCGAAACCATTAACTGTACTCGCTGCAATGCGTATTAAAACAGCAGGACATATAGATTTTGACAGTGACGTTGACACTTACCTTTCATCCTACCAACTTCCGGTTGGACAACAAACCAGCGAAAACCCAGTAACATTCCGTAACTTATTTTCCCATACGTCAGGCGTCACGAGGGGAGGTTATGCTGGATATACAAAGAAAGAACCGATTCCAACCGACCAACAGATCGTCTTAGGGGAAGCCCCTACCAATTCGCCTAAAGTGGAAGTGTCCAACTCGCCGGGATTAGCCCTGGCTTATTCAGGTGGTGGTTACACCGTCGCAGAAATTGCTCTACAGGATAAACTACGCAAACCATTTGAAACGATCATGATTGAATGGTTGATTACCCCACTGGGTATGAAACAAGCAGAGTTCACTATGCCATTACCCGAAGAGCGCCACCCTTATACTGCTAGTGGACACCAAATGGATGGCACCATTGTTCCTGGGGGATGGAATAACTACCCTGAACAAGCGGCGGCAGGACTATGGGCAACGGCAACCGATTTGGCCATGTTTCTTATTGAAATGCACAAGGGTTATGATGGCGAAAGTAATATATTCACACAATCTAATATTCGTGAGTTACTGGATAATCCTATCCAAAATCATGTTTATGGATTTAGACAAATTGCTAACGGTGACCAAGTGTTTATAACACATTATGGCGGTACCGTTGGCTACAGGGCAGGGATGACTTTGAATTTGCAAACAGGTGACGGAGCTGTGTTTCTGAGCAATTCTGATAATGCCTCGAATCTTGGTGAAGCATTCCTGAGTTCTGTGTCCCGCGCCTATAACTGGCCAGTGTTTCAAGGAGAGAAAGTTAAACGAAAAGAGTATTCTTCAGAAGAATTGAAATCACTTGCAGGTACTTACGTTTTTCCTGAACAAGGCTGGGAGGTTTCAGTCGCTTACGAACATAATATACTCAAGTTTGACTTCCCCGCAGGCAACCGCCTACCCCTTGTTATGATACCGATTGAAAGTAAATACCGTGAGTTTGTTCATGAAACGGGTGTGCATGCATACTTTGATGGTGAAGGGCCAGACATGAAAATTAAATTATTTGGGCAAACGGGGCTGCGACAGTCAATCAAGAAATAGATTAACTCATGGCCAGAACAGCCTAACAAGTTGCTAAAACGGAAAAATAACAGTTGGCCATCGCTTCGCGATTATAGCCAACCATTATTTTCCGCTTAGCAAAGCGTTAGGTGGCTTTCAGCATTCTTGATTTTTATTGTTTTATTTGGGTTAAGAATTTAAAGTAAGGTTT
>JBPOFN010000009.1:0-126319 GCA_051251725.1 Thalassotalea sp.
TACCGCTGCCAATTAATGCGATGAATAGTATCGAGTTAACGGCTAGAGTTAAATCACTTTCAATAAAAAAGGAGCCTGAAGGCTCCTTAATTAACAATTTACTTAATTTTTAAACTAGGTCGGTTGAACTTTGTGGCAAGGAATTTACATAAAGCAACTTTGCGACACTCCAAGAACCGCGAGCAAAAAGTATTTAATTCGGGCAAAATTTAATATAAAAGTGCAATTTAGAAGTTATACCGCTCCTAGCAACAAATTATTTTTGCCAAACGCGTACATATTCAATTTCAAAATCAACTACGCCATCATCTTTTTTACCGGCGGGGCTGTTCTTTTCTAAGTCGGCTTTACTATCAGGGATACCGTTCCAAGGAAATGTTTCTTGATCTAACCAAATACTAATAGGTTTAGTCGCCACATAACCGTTGTAATCGCTATCAACCTCACGATTTTCTCTGGCCCATTTAGTTACATCTGCGGCGCTGACTTCAGAGAATAATTTGCCATCAACATAATATTTCATGCCGTTTTCATCCCACTCTACGCCGTAGACATGAAAGTCATCAGCAACTCTGAAACCTAAATCTTTACGTTCGGTATACGTTGGTTTTCCTCTAACTTTTTTAGATTCCCAATCTCTAATTGACCACCATAATTGTCGCTCAACATGTTCTTTATTTTCACCGCGATGATCGCCAAATAGCTCATAAAAATCGATTTCTAAACCTTTGCCCATCGCCCAAAAAGCACTCGACACTTCAGCATCAGCAGCTTTACTTTTTATTTCCATATAACCATATTTGAAAAATTTACGAGAGATAAAACAAGCGGTCGTTAAATTAGCGTAAGGCATTGCTTCGCCAAAAACCGGTTTACGCATTTCATCACTAAAAGGAAAATCAGGCTCCCAGCGCGTTTCTAAGATTAACTTTCCATCTTCTAATCGGTAGTTCCTGCCGGAAAATTGTGACGGCGCACGACCTTTCCATACACGTTTATTGGGTAAATCAGGGTGCTTATAGAAAGGTTTTCCGTCTTTAAATTTACCGACGATATACCAGCGCTCTTCGTCAATTTTATCGCCGTCAAACTCATCGCTAACCTCTGTATTGTATTTCCAGCCGCCGCTATTATTAGCGTCGGAGACAGGATATATATTCTCGGTATTTGTAGCTGCCAACGCAGATCCTGAGCTAGTTTGACCAGCTAATAACACTAACGGCAAGATAATTTTTAATATTTTACTTACTTTTAAGGCTTTATTTAATTTTTCTAGTTTGCTGAATTTGAAGGTAAACACAACCCACCCATACATGTGATTTATTAATACATCATACGTTACCATGTAAATGTTTTTATTAAGCTAATTTTTACTTTTCTTTACATTGCAGCATTGAGCTTTTTAAGCCCTGATCTTTATTTAATCTAAACTCTGGATAATAAGCTAACTAGGGGCTGTTGACCTTTGTTTATAATACAAAGGTCAACAGCCCCTAACAGTATGAAATAAACATACTTTCATTACTTTATTTATGCCTCCACTTTACATTAGTATGGTTGCTAATTTATGGGCTAGTAATTTTACTGGCAAACACTCATCAACTGTTCAGGAAACCCGATGATTTTTAAGCAAACATTTTATGCGCTACTCCTTTCTTTCATGATCTTTGGCTGCTCTAAACCCGACCAAACGATACCGCAAGTTAATGAGTTTATTGCTCAGCAGCAGATAGATAAAACTAATAACCAATGGAAAACACAATTAACCCAGCCGGAGCAATTTACTTTTACCGAAGGTAAAGTATATTACTGGGACTTAACCACCAGTGCTGGTGACATTAGTATTGAACTGTTTCATGATGTCGCGCCAATGCATGTCTCTAGTACCATGTATTTAACGCAATTAGGCTTTTATGATGACTTGATATTTCACCGAATAATTCCTAATTTTATGGCTCAAGGTGGCGATCCACTTGGTAGTGGCCGAGGTAATCCAGGTTATAAATATGCGGGTGAATTCGACGCCGCTAACCAACGAGCCAAACACCATAAAGCCGGTATGTTAAGCATGGCGAATGCTGGAAAAAATACTGATGGCAGCCAGTTTTTTATTACTTTTAATGCGACTCCGCATTTAGACGGTCGTCATACTGTCTTTGGTGAAGTCGTTAAAGGTTTAGAGGATGTTTTACCTAATTTGCAAAAATTGGGCTCACGTTCGGGTAAAACCAGTACCGAAGTTAAAATAGTAACAGCGACAATTCGCGTAGAAGATATTAAAGACGTTAAAGTTACAACCGTTGCCAGCGAAGCCGTTAAATAAAATTCACCGCAAAAATTAAACACCACAAGTAAGCAAATATACGTAAACAATTTCGCGTAAAAAAATAGGCGCCTTAGTGTTTAATCTAAGGCGCCCTTGTCTTATTGGCTTTTATGAAGCCGCCTTATTGGCTCTGATGAAGCTATTTTATTGGCTTTTATATAGCTGGTTAACCTTTAAGTTTTCTAAGGTTTGCACTTCACCATTACGCCATTTAATTTCAATTGATTTTATCTTCTTCGCCTCTGCCAAGCCAAAATGAATAGTATTAATTAAACTCTGTGAGAAGACCTCACCTGCTGAGCCCACACGTTTACTGTATTTATTCCCTAGTTCTGTGGTCACTGTTACCACAGCAGAATAAGGGTCGACATGCGCTTTCGGGCTATAATCAACCCGCACTAAAACATAATTACCGCTCAATTTACTTTGGTTTTGGTATAAATACCAATGGCCTTCTTCTTCACTGCCATTTAATAAATCTACTTTACCGTCAAGATCAAAATCAAAAGCTTGTCCCATATCGCCATGACCAGGATCATTAACATCTTTTGCGCCATGCGCGGTAAATTGTTCAAATGCCCCTTTACCGTTATTTAACAACACTAAATCGGCAATACGCTCTTTTAAAAAGCCATAACGGTACACGAACAGATCTTCATAGCCATCGTTATTCAAGTCGCCATGAGTTACGCCCCAGTGATCGCCACCTTTAGGAATATTCCACTGCGCTGAAGCATCAACAAAATGATCACCTTTATTGATAATAAGCACGTCAGCTTCATTGCGGTTATTAGCTTGCCAGTCGTAACTTACATCTTTTAAGCCGGTTAACGAGAAGGTCACAGTCCAATAAACGTTCTGTGTTCTGACCCATTCAGCTTGCCATTGACCATTGCCTAAATAACCAATATATAAACCATTTTCTTGTCGCTGCTCTGGCCAGCCTTGCGCGTCAGCCATATTGATATCAAGAGAGTCATCAGCATCTTTCATTTCAGGCGGTAATTGTGTTACTTGAAAGCCTTTGGCTTTAACAATTTTACGCTGCTTATTTTTGCCTAAAAATATTGCATAACCACCATTATATTGACGATAAGTTAACTCCAGATCCGATAAAATGATAGCGCCGTCACTGATAAAGTTAATTGCTGTTGTGCCTTTTTCGCCATCATCACGAATATCAAGGCGCTTAGTATTAGGATTAAAGTCGATAGATTTTTTCGATAATAAATAATGGGTTTTACCGCGGGCAAAATATAAATCTAATAAACCATCGTTATTAATATCAATATCCGTTGCCGTGATCACCGCGCTTTGTCCTTTAATAGTAGCGGGTAACCATTTTTCAGAAACATCAGTAAAGGTAAAGTCACCATTGTTTTGCCATAACGACACCGGTGAAAAAATCATTAAGTCATCTTTACCATCATGATTAAAATCAGTAATTAAAATGCGCTCGCCTTCAGCATGCTCAATATTATCAATACGAATTTGGCTAAAAGTACCGTCACCATTATTTTTATAGAAAATTTGCTGAGGGCCATCATAGTTTGGCGTTTTAGCATTAACTAACACTAGGTCTAACTTGCCGTCTAAGTCTAAGTCAATCCAGCGCGGCGCACGGCCACGTGCAGGGGTGGCAATACCCGCTTGCGTAGAAACATTAGTGTAATTGCCATTGTCATTATTAAATAACGCATACGAGGTTGGGCTAGTACCATTAGCGCCGCCTAACGCAACCATTAAATCTAAATCGCCGTCGTTATCGTAATCGCCAAAAGCTGAACCATGAAAGTCTTGCGCATTAGGAAATAAGCGCTTGATTGATACTTTACCATTACCTTGGTTAGTCACTAACTGTGTTGGAATATGATTATGATTATTGAGCGCAAAGTCGTAGTCACCGTCGTTATCAATATCGCCGATCGACGGACCACCGTACTTATAAGTTTTTTCGGTAGTTAAACCAATTTCTTGGGAGATATCTTTATAGCTTGGCAGCGCTAAATCATTAATATCTTCAAACCTAGCATTTAGTAACTCAATGTTATTGCTACGGCCTGAAAAACGTAAGGTTTGTAACCCTAGTTTATTAAAATGTACTAATGCATTTAACGTTTGTTTGCCGGCTTTAGGAATATCAATATTATCAAGCAATAAATTATCATCGGAAAACAAGCTTAAGCTGCCGTAATTTTTATCGACCGAAACTTCGATGATTAATTTTTTTAATAATGAACCTTTAGCATTATATACAAGGTTATGATCTTGTTGATTATTAATAATGGCAGTTTTATTAATAATATTTTCAGCGGTGATGGTAAGCGCGGGTAACTGACGTTGATCAGCTGGTTTTAGATTATTACAGCCGCTTAACGAGGAAAGTATGGCGACTAGAGTGCAAGAGAATAGCGCGATATTTTTCTTTGTGGCTATCATAAAAGTCCTTAATGTTGGGATGACTGACAAAACATCAGTCAGTGGTTTTAGCACTTACTTAGGATTAATAAATTAAGTAAATGCTAAAAATACCACACGCTTTGTCTAATGTAAATTGTCAACAAACAGTCTTGTTATAACTTTTCCAGTTTAAATGGATAACTTTGATTGGCTCGCCATTGACCAATATACAAATTACCGTCGCCATCAACACACATACCATGGCAATGTTTAAAAATATCCCAACTGGTCGACAGTGTTTGTAATTGACCATCAATGTATTCCGGTTGTTCACCGCCTAAGGTAGCAATCACTTGGTTATCTTTATTAAAAATACAGATAAAACCTGAATCTTCTTTATTGTGATCGTCGATATGTGACCAACAAACAGGGGCAAAAAAATGTTCGTCATTAAAGACTGGCCCATGGATATAAGCACCTGGTGTTGCTATTTTACCGCGATAGCTACCATCTAAGTTAAACAACTTTAAACATTGTTCAAAGCGCGAGCTGACAATTAAGTGTGGGTCATCAGGGTTTCGGCTATCAACTCCAATGCCGTGACTATTAACCAAATTGTAATTTTCATCGATATTATTTTGACCGCCCCAATGACGAATATAACGGCCATAACTATCGTATTGAATAATAAAGTCAGAGCCATAACCGTCAGTAATATAAAGATCGCCATTGGGAGCAACAGCAATATCAGAAGGCCTAAAAGGCATCTCAGGATCATAAATACCAATAGTGACCGGATGACCTATGGTATAAACCAAGCGGCCATCAAGGGTTAATTTACTAACAAAACCCTGCTGTGGAATAACCTTATTAAAAGGCGAGTCCCAAGCATCATTACTTACGCCGTCCCATTTACGGTTAACGACCCAGCCATGATCAACGACATAGATAAATTCTTCGCCATTTTCAATCACAATTTCTAATGAGTGAGCGCCAGGAAATTCAGTACCAAAAGTTTCTAATAATTCACCTTCTTGGCTATAAACCACAAAGTTATTTTTCGTATTATCGGTGAGCATAATGATCCGCCCTTGCGCATCAATCACTAGGTCATGGCAGTTTTCAACCGGTACTTTTTCAGGATCAAGCTGCCCCCATAAAGCGTTAACACGGTATTTAAAATCACCAAAACCAATAATTTTTCCGTGTGGGTTTTCTGCTGATTTAGGTAGGTATGAATTCAAACGATTTCTCCCTTGTAATAAAGGTAATTAAAACAGAAAAACGGTGCTGACCTGATTAATTAGGCAAGCACCGTTTTATTTTCCAATGAAAAACTTAGCAACGTTAAGCTTGTTGCCAATTTAAAATGGCATCGTCATCAACGCGATTAAGTGGATAATAAACCGATTCGTTTTCTTCAAACGGTTGATTAGACAGCGCATTGAAAGCACTAATCATCGACCAACGCGCATGATCAGAGGTGTTTTGATTCGACTTATGCAACAAGTTACAGTGAAAAAATAAAGTATCCCCTGGTGCTAATTCAACATAAACCAGCTCAAGATGTTTCATCGCTTCAGTGACAAATTTCATTTCAGCACCTTTTTGATCACCTGTTTTCGTATGATTTAAACGCCCTAAATGATGAGAACCTTTCAATACTTGTAAACAACCATTTTCTTTATTGGCTTTATTAATTGCCACCATGCAGCTGATCGATTTGGGATAAAGCATTAAATTATCGTGATGCCAATAACCAAAGTCTTGATGCCATTCCCAGGCACCACCAACTTTTGGCTCTTTCATCATCACTTTTGTGCTGGTGTGGTACATTTCTTCGCCAATAATAGCTTCGCAAGAGTCAACTAAACGACGGCTACGCGAAAACATACTATATAAGTCATCTGTGGTTTCTTGCCACAAACACACTTTACTTACCGCACCTGTACCATCTTTTTTATGCCATGCATCATTGAGCAATCTAGGATCATTAAAAGCAGTTTCTTGTAAACGCGTAATTTCTGGCTCGGTAAAATAGCCACGAGCAATAACATAACCGTCACGGTTAAAGTCAGCAATTTGTTGTTCAGTTAATTTATTTTCAGCCATGGGTCGTTCCTCATTACAGCTATTAATACAAAGCAGGTACTGCATATTGTCAACAATAATCAGGTATTGATGATTTAAACGCAAGCTTTTATTTTTATATGAAGTCTTGATTTATATAAAAATACAACTTGAAATTACTACTAATTTCTCAAATAAATAAAAATAACACTTTATTTTCAATAAGATAAATTAAAATATTAATCATTAAATTTGTCAGGTTAATAATAAAAATTAAACAATATTTATATCGGTATAAAACAACGCGTTAATAATAGTTTAACTTTTTTATCCAAGTCGCTATCATTGCCGACAAGAAAAGCAACAAAGAGACAGCCAAATTGGCAACAACTAGTACAAATAAATATGCGGTTCCAGCACTTGATAAAGGCTTAGATATTCTCGAATATTTAGTTAGCCATGCTGGGCCTAAAACACAATCTGAAATCGCGCAAGGTTTAGGGCGCGGTGCTAACGAAATTTATCGTGTACTTATTGGTTTAGAAGCAAGGGGCTATTTGGTTCGAGACGAGTCGTCTGGCCGCTACAGTGTTTCTTTAAAAATTTATAATTTGTCACGTAGTCTCTCCCCTATTGATCAAATGCGTGAATGTGCCCTACCTCATATGGAAGACTTAGCAGTAAAAATAGGCGAGTCTTGCCATTTAAGTATGCTTTATCAAAGTCAGACTATGGTGCTGATTCATGCTCGTTGTCATAGCCCAATTTCGATTAATATTGCAGAAGGCACCTTGTTTCAAACATTTACATCAACACCTGGCAAAGTATTATTAGCCAATAGTAATGAATCAGTAAGAGCGATGATTTTAGAGCGCGATAAAGACTATAAAAAGCTCAGTAAAGCTAAGCAAAAAAAACTATTTGGAGAACTAGCGCAGATCAAACAAAGCGGCTTTTATAGCGCTTCAAATGTTTTAACTAAAGGCGTGAATGACTTTTCAGTAATTATTGGAGAGCCCGAAGGTAAAGTAATAGCCGCGTTAACTGTCTCGTCTTTAAACGCGAGTATTACCCATGAATTAGATGAGCAAGCGGCTAAAGAACTTGTAATAACAACAGCTAAAACCATAGCCAAACAATTAGGCTGCTAGCGGTAAAAAGGTAAATAAAAATGGTAATTAAATTTTTAAAAGATCCATTGTTCGTATTTTTTTTGTTGGCTTTATTATTATTTTTATTGTTTGAGCAAGTTAATGAAGAAACAGTAGCAACGGCTACTGAACAACAACAAGACATTAACATCATTACCGTTAATCAAGCGCAAATAAAAACACTTATTGCCTCTTTTGAAAACTCATGGCGCCGAGCACCAAGCAATAGTGAGTTGAATGAGCTAATCGAACAGCAAATAAAAAATGAAGTGTTATATCACGCGGCATTAACACTTGAGTTAGATAAAAATGATGCGATTATTAAACATCGCTTACAACAAAAAATGACTTCTGTCCTTAGAGATAAAGTTAATTTACCCATCGCCACTGATCAGCAATTACAGCAGTACTATTTAGCAAATCAAAAAGCTTATTTAGCGCCAGCAAGTTACAGTTTTGAACATGTTTTTATTGATCCTAGCCAGCACAAGAGCCAAAGTTTGGCTAAACCAAAAATCAGCTTTAGTGCAAAACTTAGTACGCTTGCTAAAGAAATTAATAACAGCAAAAACTTAGCCGCGTTAAATTTACCGGCTGATAGTTTTGATCCAATAGCAATTGATATGAAGCTGGTTAATACACCCAGTAATAAAATTGAGCGGATGTTCGGTCAAGCATTTAGCAGTCAATTGAACGAGCTGGCAAACACAAAAAAATTAACGGTATGGCAAGGCCCGATTAAGTCAGATTTTGGTTTTCATTTTGTCAAAATCACTGATTTCTCGGCCGAGCAGATGCCAAGTTATACTGACGTGAAAACACAAGTGTTGGCTGATTGGCAGCAAGTTCAACAAAACCAGTTACAAGCAGTGCAGTATCAAAAGTTAAAACAGCAATATCAAATCAACGTTGCCAAGCTAAAACCTTAGCGCTAATAGCTAATCGATGAAAGAATATAAGAATAAAAACATGTTCAAGATAAAAAACCTGCTCACTAAATTTGTTGTTATTGCTGCCGCTATAATGTTAAGTACGAGCGCAATAGCAGACGATTATCACCCCGCTTACCTTGAAATAACACAAACTAGTCACGAGCAATTCAGTGTTACTTGGAAGCTGCCAACAAAACCAGCCAATACCAGTTCAATACTCGAACTTTTATGGTCTGATGATATAAAGCTGCTATCAAGCGAGCAAGGTACGCGCATTAATGAGCTAGATATTATCAACAGTAGAATTATCCACGCGGATAACTTAGCCGCGGCATCTGTTACTGTGCTTGGCTTAACACAAGTTAACATTGATGTTTTAGTACGAATTGAGTATTTAAATAACGTGGTTGAAACCGCTCGGCTATCCGCTAAAAATTCCGCTTATCAGTTTATTGGTAAAGCTGATTTGATAAGCGTTGCTAAAACTTATACAATTTTTGGTATTGAACATATTCTTGAAGGCTACGACCATTTATTATTTGTTGCCTGCTTAGTATTTATCGCGGGCTCTTTGAAAAATATCTTGATCACTATTACCGGCTTTACCCTCGCCCACTCAGTGACATTAACCCTGTCAGCATTAGAGCTGGTCTACTTACCTATTGCGCCGATTGAAGCCATTATTGCGTTATCCATTGTCTTTTTAGCAAGAGAAATAGTAATCAACAATCGTAATACCATTACTTGGCGTTACCCTATTGCGGTTTCAAGCAGTTTTGGTTTATTACACGGTTTCGGTTTTGCCTCGGCCTTAAGAGAAATAGGCTTACCAACAACAGATATTGCCACGGCACTGGTGATGTTTAATGTCGGCGTCGAAATAGGACAAGTTTTGTTTGTACTGACGCTGGTCTCAGCTGCTTATCTCATCAAGCAGCTGTGGCAGCTCAAGCCAGCCCGTTTAGCATCAACTAAACACTCTGATCCAAGCTTAGCTAAAAAGACGTTTAAATTTCAGCAATGCACAGGGCTGGTTATTGGTGTGGTCACTATGGGCTGGACTATAGAACGCGTCGCCAGCTTCTGGCTTTAGTTATTTTTGCTTAAAGTTATTTAAAAGAATTAACTTTAAGCAAGCCAGCTGGCAACTTCAGCTAATGCCGGCAATTTATCATCATCTTGTGGCCAATATTCTAAGCCAACATACCCTTGATAACCGGTTTGTTCGATCGCCATAAACACTTGTCGGTAATTAATTTCACCGCGCTGTAATTCATGGCGCCCTGGATTGCCAGCCGCATGAAAATGACCAATTTTATCAATATTATTCACGATATTATTAATTAAGTGCCCTTCACTTATCTGCTGATGGTAAATATCAAATAACACTTTCACGTGCGAGCTGTTAACCGCATCAATTATTTCAAACGCTTCTTTACTGTGAACTAAAAAGTAACCTTGGTGATCAACCAAGTCATTTAACGGTTCAATAACTAGGGTAATATCTGCCTTTTCTAAATACGGCGCCGCTGCTTTTAAGCCATCAATTAACGATTGTTTTTGTTGTTCACGGCTAACCTTTGGCAACAAGTCACCCACTTGAGAAATTAATATTTTAGTATTTAACTCCTGAGCGGCAGCTATCGATGCTTGTAAGCCTAGTAAATATTCGGCTCTTTTACTTGTATCAACCAAGCTAATAAATTTGGTACAACAGGCCGATATTGTTAATTGATGTTGCTCTTGTGCTTGTTTTAACGCGCTTAGGTCTTTATCCCACCAGCCCCAGAATTCAATCGCAGAAATATTAGCTTGTTTAGTTTGCGCACAAGCCTGTGCAAAAGACTCGCCAGCAAAAACAGCATCAATACAAACAGAGGGAGTTAAATTTTTAGTCATAATTATCCATTTTATTTATCATTCGCCACTAATCTATGCCATGAACCTATTACCTAAATCGGCTATTAGTGATAAAAATATCAATATAGACATCAGGTATTAGTTTTTATATGGTAGATCTCTATTTTATTAGTGATCACCTCAAAGATTCAAGATAAATCATGATATTACATACCGTAGCTTTTAAACTTAAACATCAGCAAAACTCTGTTGATGAAGCAAAATTTATCACTCGCGCAAAACAACTAGCAGATATAACTTCAGTTAATAATTTTCAGGTTTTAAAACAAATCAGTAGCAAAAATAGTTTTGATTTTGCGCTATCAATGGAGTTTAACAATAATGATGATTATCAATTTTATAATCATCATCCGCAACATATCGATTTTGTTGAAAATTATTGGCTTAAAGAAGTAGTTGATTTTATTGAACTTGATTATCAAGTCGATTAGCGGCTATATTTTCTACTTCACTTTATCGCGCTCGCGACATTATTAACGAGTCAGCGTAACAACAGGCTTACTTTTCATAAGTGAGTTAATTGGCAATAAAAATAGTTAGCAAAAGGATCTGCTATTAATGAATAATTGTAAACAACAAGTCTTGTTAACTTTCGGGCGTTTTAGCGCCTTGTTTTTATTATTATTTTTTCCAAGCGTTGCCCATGCTTCTTATTTAGAAGGCTTTTTCGCTTTTGTTATGCTAGTTGTTGCAATCCCGATAGTATTAATTTTTTTTATTGGCACTTTATTTCTTTTAAATAGAAACCGCTTTCATCAGCGCCAATTTACCTTTAATTATTGTCTCAGTTGGTTTATTGCCTTGAAGTTAGTATGGATTGCCAGTTCGGTTTATTCATTAAAAGTGTCAGATCAAGAATCACCGCTGATCTTGTTAGCTGGTTTTATCATCTTTTATTTAATTATTGTTTTACCTGGCGTATTTCAATATAAAAGTAATAGTCGCGATAAAGCTGATATGGCAGTAAAGTCAGAGTAGGATGAGTAAAAAAGACACCTTAATTCAAATATTTGAATTAATATTCGCATCACATTAAAGGTAGTAAAATTAAGGTACTAAAATGACAAAATCAACAAAAGCTGTGCTCTTTTCTGCTTTGTTATATCCTGGCGCAGGCCACTACTTACTTAAAAAATATATTAGCGCGGCTATCTTCGCCTTACTATTTTCAGTACCGTTATTTTTAGTAATGAGCGATATTATCGCCAAAGCCAAGCAAGTAGCCGATAAAATTACCCGCGGTGAGATCCCATTAAATATTGATGCTATCTCTGCCTCGCTTACTAGTATTACAGGCCCTGATGCCCAAACGCTGAATTACCAAATTTATTTCATGGTTATTATCTGGGTTATCGCTATTGTAGACACTTATCGAATTAGCCGACAAAAAGTTATCGCAAAACATTAACATGGCGCTTTAAGTATTGTTAATAACGATTTATATTGGCCTTTGACCGACAATAAAACCCTACTACTGATATCGTACTCTAGCTACAGGGCTCAATAGTTGAAAATGTAAGCCTCGTTATAATTTAACTTTACCTTATTGGTAATTAAAAAATGTTGGACTAGTTTTAATTTAAGTATGAAGTACAACTTTACATGGCGGTAAACTTATGAAAAAAAAACGGATTTACATTAATAGAATTAGTCGTTGTTATTGTAATTCTCGGGATCCTTTCCGCCACCGCCTTACCGCGCTTTGTTGACCTTAACAGTGATGCCAATAAAGCCGTGACCACTTCAGCTATGAGCAGCTTATTCAGCGCAGCAACGCAACTCAACTCAATTTAAAGTGTATAATTCAAGATGAGCCTACAAGTGTTGATTCAAATGGTAATACTATTTTGATGAGTGATGAAGGCTATCCGACCAGCGCTGCAAGTACTCATTCCGGCTGTGTAGAAATTTGGAATAACCTGATGGATAGCTCAATGAATATTATTAGCTACCCTGGCGCAACCGCCGTAACTGAGTGGTCAGCATTAAGATTTGGCCCTGCCTGTGTTTATATTAATCATAGTGGTAGCGTGTTCTCAAGTACTAGCACCCCTTTTTTCTCTTACTTTCCAGCTACAGGTACTGGCGCAGGCTTTAATATTGATTAACTCAAAGCTACTTAAACCTCAAGCCCAAGTATAATGTTTTAGCGATAGAAGAACATTATACTTTCCAGCAACAAAGTGCTGCGCTTATTTCGTGATATTCGGTTATTGCGCCAAAGAAAAAAGTACATACCAGTTAACTTACCAGTGTGAGATACTGCCGCGCTATATGTTTTGGCTTAATTGCGAATTAACTAAAATATAACTTTATTTCCTTTAAATATCTGAATTACTTTCTGGAGTTTATTACATGAATAGCATTGATCTATTTGTAAAAAATTGGGCCTCTAAGTCGATGATGGTGCCAATTAACAGCGCGGATATTGCCGAGCTTGAAACTAGATTATGCGCCATTTTACCCGACGCCTATAAGTATTTAATTAGCACTTATGGTTTAGTGCACACTCCCAATGTCCTCACTAAAATTTGTGACTTAAATGTCGCAATCTCCGAAGTACAAGATTTTTTAAGCCTAGACGACGTTGCAGCTTTATCTAAACTTTATGAGCTCAGTGGTATGCCTAAAGGGCATATTTTGTTTGCCTCCGATTGCAAAGGCAATATGTTTTGCTTTAAGCAAAGTGATTGCGCCAGCTCGCAGCCCGATAGTCCAGTTTGGTTTTATGACCATGGTTTATCAACCGTTAACAAAGTTGCTGATTCGTTTACCTTATGGTTAGCCCAATTCAATAAGCTTCAATAAACGTTAATAGAGCGCAACGCCATTACTAAGTTTGGTATCTTTAACTAACTCGTAGTACATCAAGTACCTGTATCAACATGGCTAACACAACTTAGCTTTAACATTACTAGACTGTTTCCTAGTTGATACTCTACAATACAGCCAATTTAATTCGTTAATTTAACTAAAAGGTTTCTTTCATGGCTTTGCCAGATAAATTTATCTATTCAATGCACCGCGTTAGCAAAGTAGTTCCGCCTAAACGCACACCTTAAGAAATTAAAATAATTTATATAAAACCCTATTTTTAATCAGGTTTATCTTTAAATAAGTCTTTAATATCAATATCTAAAGCTGAACAAATATCATAAATTTTTAATATCGTAATATTTCGTTCTCCTCTTTCTATCCTTCCCATATAGCTTCTTTCATTATTAGATAGTTCGGCAAGTTTTTCTTGTGATATCCCTTTGTGCTTCCTAATCTCCTTAATACGTTTTCCAATAATAACTAGCCTTTTATCATTCACAATATTTCTACCAAACATAAAAGGTAGAAATATCAATTTTTAGGTCATATAATACCACGGCTTATATAACCATTTTTATGCTGATTTATTAACTAATGGATTTAATATCAATCGTACAAAGGGCATTTCATGGAAGATGTTGAAAATGAAAAGTATCAAAAGCCATCTACTAATATTAAAAAAAGTTTATCGATACTTTTTAATATTGAAAATCCGATAGGTAGAAAGTTTAGATTAACAATTCAAGGGTTAATCATTTTATCGATTTTATTATTTTCTATTGAAACATTACCCAATTTACCCGTATGGGTTAAAAGCTCACTTTATGTCTGCGAAATAATAATAATTTCGATTTTCACATTAGAATATATGATCCATATTTATATCAGTGAAAATAAAAGAAAATTTGTATTTAGCTTTTACGGAATTGTCGATTTATTAACAATACTCCCTTTTTACTTATCCCTATTAAGTTTAACGGGTCTGGACTTACGATTTTTAAGAATGTTACGGCTTATAAGATTGCTGAAACTTTTTGAGCATAGCAAAACAATCAAAAGGTTTAGTAGAGCAATTGCAAGTATTAAATATGATCTTTTGTTATTTAGCGCAATAACAATCGGAATTCTATTTTTCTCAGCCATTGTAATGTACTTTTGCGAAAGAAATGCACAACCTGAAGTCTTTGCTTCTGTTTTTCATAGCTTATGGTGGTCGATAGTTACATTAACTACTGTTGGCTATGGTGATGTTTACCCTGTAACTTTACTTGGCAGAATGATGACTTTTCTTTTGTTAATTTTAGGATTAGCTATCGTCAGTATACCTGCGGGTTTAATTGCTTCAGCACTATCAAATAATAAAGAAGAATAACCCTAAATGTTTATATTTTTTTATATTTTAATCGCTTCTATATTTTCTTATTTAGTTCATATTTACTTTAACCGAGGTGGGAATGGATCTACTACATCGAAGGATTCCGAATAAGTTCATCATATTATGTATAGCGACAACAGGTTTAGATGTTGATTTTGATGAAGTTATTGAGGTTGGAGCCATAAAAGTAGAATGTACATCGCATTTTTTTGAAATAAAATACTTTGATGAACTTTTAGATTCAATTAATGATATTGCTACCTCCCCTGAAATTATAGAAACGAGCCACTTTCACGCTATTGTTGAAAGTGGTGTTGATATTCAAGACGATGTAACCGCCATAAACGGCTTTACTAACGACATCATTGACGACGAGGGTCAAGACTCTTTAATAGTTATTGATAAACTGACTAATTTTATAGACGGACTACCGGTAATTACATATAGTAAATTTTTTACAAAACCGTTTTTAGATTTATTCTATGAGTACAATGGCAAAACAGCCCCAGAGGAAATTTACTGTATTCAATCACAATTAAGAAGAGCTATTATTCGGTTACCATCATATAAGTTAGAAGATGTTATAATTCATTTCAACATTGCATTATCTCGTAAATTTAAATCTTTAGATGATGCAAGGTTAGTATTAAAACTACTTAACAAGATATTATGAAAAATCACAGATACAGTTCGTTTTATAAAAAAAAATTGCAGTTTACTCTTAACAATTCGTTAACAATACAATCAAACATGGAGAGAAAATGAAAGTCTTACTATTAGTTGTTTCTGTACTTATCGCATCAGGATGTACAACGGTTAAGTACAATGGATCGGATACTTTTGTAAAAGAAGTGAGCTACCCTGAAACAGGAAAAGTATAACTGTATTTGTTGGTGATCACCTTGTTCAAAAGGGGACTATTACAGAAGAAAATGTTTTAGTTGTCCATAAAACTATTGATGGTGTTGCTTACGATATTACTGCGAGAAAATACCCACAAATAGGTTATGACGAAAAACGTGATTTCTACTCTTCAGTTGGAGTTGTTAAAGGTGCATTATCAGATCCTATTCAAGCTCTTGCTTTAGAAAAAAAAGAAAACGCTGAGCTATGCGTAGTAACGGTGTTTGGTGGGAGTGCTTGCTATGAAGGTGAGTATGAAAAAAAGAAACAGTTATCAGAAAGGGGTAATAGTTTTCAACAAACACTCATATACAGCGGCAGAGTCGGAAATAAAATAAATATTGGTTATAGAGAGTTTAGTAATAATACTGCCCGCCCAGCATTTAATAATGATGTTGAGTATGATTTATCGTCATCTAACATTATTGGTTATAAAGGTGCTTCCATAGAAGTTATAAAAGCAGATAATAGTAGTATTACTTATAAATTAATTAAGAATTTCCCGTAAAAAAGTTCTTGGTATCAACTAGAAGTGCAACAAAATACAATTTCACCAATGATTGTATTGATAGCTTTTTATAGCGTCAGGCTGGATTGATTCATATTGATCGAACCTGACAGTTCAGGTTAAGGTTTATTCACTTGTTTATGTAATATTGTTAAGTAAAGCTTATTTATTCCAATGCCTTTTAACTGTAGGCAAGCTTACCCCTAATTCAGCGGCTACTTTGGATTGGCTTAACCCTTTCGATTTAGCCTCTAAAACGCGCTCTGTGGTGTTTTTAGCGATAGGGCGACCAATCACCTTACCTTGTGTTTTAGCCCTTGCCTGCCCCTCTTTTGTACGTTCTGAGATACGGTTACGTTCAAACTGTGCAAATACCGAAAACATACCTACGAGTAACTGACCATTAGGTGTCGATAGATCAGGCTCTGGTAAGTCTAATACAATAAGTTTTACGCCAGCATCAAGAATATAATTAACAGTGCTTTGAACGTCTATAGAGTCTCTGCCAAGGCGATCTAATTTATTAACGATTAAGGTATCACCTTGTTCTATTTTATGCTCCAGTAAGGCTTTAAAAGCCTCTCTGTGCATTGCTGGCGTTTTGCCTGAGATAGTTTCAGATACAACCCTAGACTCATCAACATTATAACCAGCACTTCTGATTGCCAGTATTTGATTGTCTGTGGTTTGATCTTCTTTTGATACTCTGCAATATGCAAATATTCTACTCATAGTGATTACCTTATGTGTTACGTCATAAAATGGTATCAACAATCAAGTATGGTATCAACAATTTATTTTTACATTTTATGATACCAGCCTTATGGTATCATTGATTGGTATCATTAAACGAATGTTTGTTGATACCATTGTAACAATATTATCCTAACTCTTTAAAATAACATTGGCTGAGTTAAAAATGGTTAAAGTAATTTGACAATCTTTTAATGCTCTATGAGCAGAATCAATATTAATACCGCCTCTTTTCGCCATATCAACTAATTTATAGCTTGGTAGGTTAGGCCATGCAATTCGAGCTTTTTCTAATGCACAAATAGGTTCATTGGCTAAAATTATGTTTTGTCTACTACATTCAGCTTTAAGGAAGGCAATATCAAACTTTGCATTATACGCAACTATTGGTAAGTCTCCGATAAAATCAATAAATTCAGGTAATACATCAGTAATAGCCCTCCCTTCATCTTCTATAATTTCAGTGCTAATGCCTGTAATTTCTGTAATATGCTCAGGAATTGGGAAGTCTTTATCTGGTTTTATAAGAGCCTGAAATGTATACACTTCCGTTGTATTTGCTTGCACTCTAAGTGCTCCGAACTCGATAATTCTATTGTTTTGAGAGTCAAGACCTGTAGTTTCTAAGTCTACAACTACAAATTCTTTTAATTCATCGAACATTAGATCATGAATAGCTTTATCAGTTCTACCTTTCTGATCCCTTGAAGATGAAATAACACGACCATTAGAATTGCGAGTTGATATTTTAGTTCTTGATTTTCTAGCATCACTACTTTCTATATGTAAATACCACTTTCTTAACAAATAATATAAGCATACAGCTAGAGCCAATTGAAAAAAATAATTCCATTTATACCTTCCTATTAAACAATTTGATTTACATTATACACAGCTAATGACATATTATGTCACTAAAGTAATCTAATCTATTTCCTCGATATATTATCATCGCTGCGGTTGGTTATCAGGTGTTCTGTATTTATTTCAACTCCCCCCTTTATAATCCTATTAGGAAAAACCCAATGAACTCTTTATATAATCATGTCTTCAGGGCTACTAGCTTTGGCTAATTTTGACTTGCCTTTTCGCTTCCACTTACCTGCTATTTTTAATTCTTTTTTATAATTACGTACAGTCTTCTCACAAAGACCTAAAGTGTCCGCAATTACCTTGTCTGACATCCCTAGCTCTAGCATTTCCAAAGTCCCTTTAACACGAATTTGTTTTTGTTGTTTTTTCTTTTCGTTACCAATAGCACTGATCGCGTTCAATTGTTCAAATTGCTCATTAGATATTTTTGCTAAATGAACAAATAGTTTTTGATCTACACAACTGGGGTTTAATTTACCGTTGTATATGTATACCGAACGGTTTTGTGCATATATCTTTTCAAGTAAATATTTAAATGCTTTTGACTTAACGTCCATTCTAGTTAAACGAGATATACAGGACACCAATACAACATCGTCATAACCCAATTGGTTTAAAAACGTCTGTAAACCTGTGTTAATATCTTTACCTGATTTATTTAAATCAGATTCAAATATACAATGATCATCAAAGTAAAACTCACCATTTAAATAATATTGGGCTTGCCCTTTTATTTCTTTATTTAACGTTAGCAAATTTTTCTCTTGTGTAATAACGTTCGTATAATTTCCACTGACTTTGGATGTTCTTTGATAAAACGCCAACCTTGGCTTATTTCCATTATCATACCAGCCTCGATAATCATCCCAATCTATTTCAGTCATTATTTATCCTTATTACTAAAAAGAATATCTTCAGGTAAAGATGCTCCAACCGTTTTGAGTACTTCTTGTGTATGATCCACATACTTCCAATCGCCAGCATTATATAAAACATACCTAGAACCACCACCCGATTTAAAGATTATACGATAAAGCAACATACTTTTATCTTTAATTGGTGTTACTTTTATTACTTTAAAGTGGTTCCTGCCATATTGTTCAATTAAAGATTTATACTCTTTGTCTGTTACCTTTGGTTTAGCAAATAAACCGTAACGATATACATCAATGCGTTGTATATATTCAGGAAGTAATGCCTTTAATTTTAACCTTATTTCTGTTGGTATTTCATCAACTGCAACATAATTAACTAAATCCTGAAATGTTTTATCATCACTTGTCGATTTAGCTTTAAATTGCGCGAGCTTATCTTTTAACTCCCGTAGTTTGGGTTTGGTGTTAGATAATACTTCATCAATGTCTTCTTTGTATTTTAAATATTTATCTAAATCTATTCCTGAAATAAGATAAAGTTCTTCTAGTCGTGTTAATTTTTGTTCTGTCTCGCTTTGTTCATTTTCTAATGATCTTATTTGAACTTTTAGTTTGTTTTCACCTATGTCTATAGGTTGATATAAAAGGTCATAATTAATTTTGTCTCGGCATAATTCAATAAGTACTTTTTCTAAATACCTTGCTGGCGAGCTACCTCCTGCACATAAATTTTCTTCACCTTTTGAATGTCTAGCACACCGTATAACAGGGCGTTTATCTTTATACTGCTGAACAGCAATCCTTCCACCACAATAACCACATTTAGCTATGCCCATAAAAATAACGGGCGGATACTTTTTAACTGACGGTGAACGCGATCTATTTTTACGAATTTCTTGGGCAGCATAAAATTTTGTATTAGTTATTACTTGGGGATAATAATCCTCTTTCACCGATTCATTTGTTTTACCTAAATTAAATATCCTTTCACCTATCAACCTTTTGTCAGTTAATAACCTAGTGACATAGGATTCAGTCCATCGGTCTGCAAGCTTATTAACATTTTTATTCGCTCTAACTCTATTATGGTGCTCTAGCCATACCTCTTCGTTTTCATTAAGCCATTTAACAATAGTGGTTGCTCCTTGGCCTTCGAGATATAAGTTAAAAATTTTATTTATTAATTCAGCACGTTCAGGAATTAATGCTATATCAATAACATTACCTTCGTTATATACTTTTTTAATCCAATTAGGTAAAGCACCAGATAAAACTAGCCCACCAAGTTCAACCTTACGATTGTACGATGCTAATGTTCTGTTACTTCTATTTTGTGATTCTTCATTGGCTGTAGCGGTAGAAACAAAGTGAGCAATATAATGGTTAAAAGTGTTTATTGTCTCTGGAGTAATAAGTTCTTGCTTAGTCGAAAAGCCAACGTTCAAACCAGATCTAACAACCTCTCTAAGCTTTACTAATGCATCTAAAGGATCTTCTCGACTGAATCGAGTATGGTCAAACATTACTACAATACTATCTTTGGGTATTTCTCCTGCTTTTAACTTATCAAGTACCTTTGTAAAATTATTACCCGAAAATGCAGAGCCTACTTCTTCAATATCATCTTTCCTTATTAAACTTGGATCATTATCTATTAAAGCTTTAATATAAGCTTCGTTTTGGCGCTTTTGGTTATCTAATCCATTTCCTTCGCTAGACTGTTCGCTAGTAGATACTCTACAATACTGGAATATTATTTTATCCATTTACAAAAGGTTTCCTTATGGCTTTGCCTGATAAATTTATCTACTCTATGTCTAGAGTATCAAAAGTTATTTCATCTTCCAAACGTACTATTTTAAAAGACATTTCATTATCATTTTTCCCTGGCGCTAAAATTGGTGTTTTAGGTTTAAATGGCTCAGGTAAATCAACTTTATTACGGATTATGGCCGGACTTGATACTGACTTTGAAGGTGAAGCAAACGCATTAGCCGGTACCAATATTGGTTATTTACCGCAAGAGCCGGTATTAGACGAAGAAAAAACCGTACGTGAAATCGTTGAAGAAGCGGTATCCGTAGTTAAAAATGCCATGGCAAGACTTGATCAAGTGTATAACGAATACGCTGAAGAAGGGGCTGACTTTGACGCCCTTGCAAAAGAACAAGGCGAGTTAGAAGATATTATTAATAGCCAAGACGGCCATAATATTGACAACGTATTAGAAAAAGCAGCTGACGCTTTACGTTTACCGCCATGGGATCAAAAAATTGGTATTTTAAGTGGTGGTGAACGCCGCCGTGTTGCGCTTTGTCGTTTATTACTACAAAAACCAGACATGTTATTACTTGATGAACCAACTAACCATTTAGATGCTGAATCTGTTGCTTGGTTAGAACGCTTCTTACATGACTTCGCCGGTACTGTGGTAGCAATAACCCATGATAGATATTTCTTAGATAATGTAGCCGGTTGGATCTTAGAGCTTGACCGTGGTTACGGTATTCCTTGGGAAGGCAATTACTCTACGTGGTTAGAGCAAAAAGATGCACGTTTACAGCAAGAGTCTAAAAGTGAAAGTTCATTACAAAAAACCATCAGACAAGAACTTGAATGGGTTCGCCAAAATCCAAAAGCACGTCAATCGAAAAACAAAGCCCGAATGGCACGTTTTGAAGAGCTTAATAACCAAGAGCATCAAAAACGTAATGAAACAAACGAGCTTTATATTCCAGCAGGCCCTCGTTTAGGTGACAAAGTATTAGACGTTACCAATTTAACAAAGTCTTATGGCGACCGTGTATTAATTGATAACTTAAGTTTTAGCATTCCTAAAGGCGCTATTGTCGGTATTATTGGCGCTAACGGCGCAGGTAAATCAACGCTATTTAAAATGCTTTCGGGCGCTGAAGCGCCAGACAGCGGCACGGCAGAATTAGGTGACACGGTAAAATTAGCCAGTGTTGATCAATTCCGTGATGATATGGATGATAAAAACACCGTTTATCAAGAGATTTCTGAAGGCCATGACTTAATTCAGATTGGCAGTTACGAGATTCCATCACGCGCTTATTGTTCGCGCTTTAACTTTAAAGGTAACGACCAACAGAAGTTTATTGGCGACCTTTCTGGTGGTGAACGTAACCGTGTGCATTTAGCAAAATTAGTAAAAACCGGTGGTAACTTACTGCTATTAGATGAGCCTACCAATGACTTGGATGTTGAAACATTGCGTGCGCTTGAAGAAGCGTTATTAGAATTCCCTGGTTGTGCCATGGTTATTTCTCATGACCGTTGGTTCTTAGATCGTATTGCTACCCATATTCTTGATTATCGTGATGAAGGCCAAGTTAACTTTTTTGAAGGTAACTTTAGCGATTATAACGAGTGGTTAAAGAAAACCTTAGGGCCAGCAGCACTTGAGCCACACCGAATTAAATATAAAAAAATCGGCTAATCAAATATTTAAGGCACCTAAGGGTGCCTTTTTTATAAAACAAAGCTATGCTAAATAGACACACAATTAAAGTTATTTAGAGTTATGGAAAATAGACGTCAATTTACCCGTATCTTGTTTTCTATTAAAGCTAAGCTAGAAGTAGAAGATAATTTTTATCCGGTAACGATTCATGATATTTCATTAAATGGTGCATTAGTTACCTCGCCCGACACTAATGATGCGTTAGCGCGTAAATTAGGGGTGTTAACTTTTCAATTTGAAGGTGGCTCAGAAGAAATAACTATGCATATTGCTGTTGTGCATGCCCAAGGAAATGAAATGGGTTTAAGAGTAAATGCCATCGATATTGATAGTATTTCACAATTACGGCGCATGGTTGAGTTAAACTTAGGTGACGCTGAACAGTTAAATAAAGAGCTGTCTCAGTTGACGATGGCGCAATAAAGACAAGTCAATTAATCACCCATCATTAACCTACAAAAATTCATCACCTAACCAACACTTGAAAACTCAACGAACGCACACATAACATTACTAAACAACAATAACTAACAAAGCGACTTTTTATGAAGCATATTATTATTTCTTTTATTAGCAACGACCGCCCAGGTATTGTTGACCTTATTTCAAATACCATTAAACAACATCAAGGCAATTGGCAAACCAGTAGCCTGCATCATTTATCGGGGTTATTTGCCGGTATTATTGAAGTAACCGTTGCCGCCGATCAGCAAGAGAGCTTATGCAGCGCGCTGAAAGGTTTACCTGAGCTTAATCTACAAATTGAGGTCGCGCCTGAGCATAATGAAGTAGTAACAGGGAAGTTAGTGCTAGAGCTCACCGCAAATGACAGATCCGGTATTATCAATAGCATTTCTTCGGTGATACATCAGCACAATGGTAACTTAATAAAACTCGTTAGTAGCCAACAAAGTGCCCCGCATTCCGGACAATTAATGTTTAATGCCAAAGCACATATCACCATCAATGAAACGAATGTTGATGACATGATCGCTGCTTTAGAAAATATTGCTGATGACTTAATGGTTGATATCAGTAGATAATAATCTTGAATTTTAGATGACGCTTTTGTGACGATGCAATAATTCAGTAACAAAAGCGTTTTATCATTATCTTTTTATATCAATAGTGTGTGTATATGGAAGATAGTAGCCTTTTTTATAATAAAGAACTCAGTTGGTTATCATTTAATGAGCGTGTGTTACAAGAAGCCTCAGATAAAACGGTACCACTTATCGAGCGTATCCACTTTTTAGGTATTTATTCGTCAAATCTCGATGAATTTTTCCGTGTTCGTGTTGCCAATATACGTCGTAAATCCTTAGTTGAACAAGCTCACCCAGAAGAGTTTAAAACCAATGAACCTTATTGGTCAAATTTACTTCATCAAATATTAGCGAAGATAGACATCTTAACAGAGCGCTTTCGCGAGGTTGCATTAGCAAATTTTGCCGAACTTGAAAACTACGGTATTAAGCTTATTTTTAATGACAAAAAATCAAAAATTTTTGATGAGCAAATATCACCTGAGCAACACTTGTGGTTAAAGCAGTTTTTTGAACAAAAGGTGGTTAAACATATCACCCCCATCATTATTAACAGCAAAACCAATGTTTCTGCATGTTTAGATGATGATCGCATCTATTTTTTAGTCGCCTTAATTAACGGCGACTCCGAGCAATTCGCGTTAGTAGAAATTCCGAGAAATGAAGTTAAACGCTTTATTATTATGCCGGATCATCTGCAAAATGGCTTTAAGAAAATACTGATGCTCGATGATATTGTGCACTATTTTCTCGAAGATATTTTTAAAGGTACAGTCCCCTTTACCGCTATTGATGCTTATTCTATTAAGCTGAGTCGCGATGCCGAGTTTAATATCAATGACGAGCTTGACGGCAGCTTAATCGATAAAATGTCTAAGGGCTTAAAACAGCGTTTAACTGCTGAACCTGCACGTTTAGGCTATGACAAATTTATGCCTGAATATATGGTGAAATTTTTAAGAAAACACCTAAAAATTAAAGGCGGCGACAATTTAGTGCCGGGCGTGCGTTTTCGCCATTTTGAAGATTTTGTCAGTTTTCCTAATTTAGGCGATAAGTCGCTCGAAAAAACAAATATTCACGCATTAGAGTCCCAACCCTTTATTCGCCATAATTCAGTATTTGACGCAATTTCGGCACAAGATATTTTAGTGTATTATCCTTATTATAAGTTCCGTCATTTCACCGAGTTTGTCCGCCAAGCGTCATATGATCCCTTAGTAAAAGAAATAAAAATAAACATATACCGCGTCGCCAAAAAATCAGAAATAATCCATTCCCTAATTGAAGCGGTCAAAAATGGCAAAGACGTCACTGTAGTCGTTGAATTACAGGCGCGCTTTGATGAACAAGCTAATATTGAATGGGCAAAGTTAATGAAAGATGCCGGAATTCAAGTTGAATTTGGCATTCCGTCGTTAAAAATACACGCTAAAATTTGTTTAATTAAGCGCCTTGAAAGTGACAAATTAGTAACCTATTCCCATATCGGCACTGGTAATTTCCATGAAAAGAATGCCCGTGTTTATACTGATTTTTCACTGTTCACCAAACATAAAGAAATTAGCACCGAAGTTGATAATATCTTTTCATTTATTGCCCATAGCTATAAACGTTTTCGCTTTAATCATTTAATTGTTTCGCCGTTAACTTGCCGCCGCCGACTAAACCAGTTAATAGAAAATGAAATACGTTTTGCCGAAACAGGTAAAAAAGCGCACATTATTTTAAAAGTCAATAACTTGGTCGATGAAGATTTAATTAAGCGCCTTTATAAAGCCAGCAGCGCTGGCGTTAAAATTCAGTTAATTGTTCGCGGTATGTGTTCATTAATACCTGGTGTTAAAACACTAAGCGAAAATATTCAAGCAATTTCCATTGTTGATCAATTTCTTGAACACCCTCGAGTAATGGTTTTTCATAACGACGGTGACAAAGCGGTATTTATTAGTTCTGCTGATTGGATGGAGCGAAATATAGATCACAGAGTAGAAGTTGCCGCGCCAATTTACAATCCCGTGCTGAAACAACGCATTATCGATGTTATTGAATTACAGCTAAGTGATAATTGCAAAGCGCGAAGAATTAATCAAAAGCAAAGTAATAGCTATGTTACTAAAGGTAAAGAGCCAATTCGCTCACAGTTGGCAATTTACGACTATTTTAAAACACAAGAAAGTATTGAAGCTATATCTAATTAGCTAATAGCTCTACGTTGACAATTAAGCCTTTGCTAAAGGGTTGGTGCTGAGTATTTTATGTTTGCTACGACAAATTCATATACTCAGTGCCGATAACTAAACTGGCATACTAAGCACTTGAAATTATTTATGAAAGCGACTACAACTAAAGCTAAGCTTCTTATTATCCATTACCCTATGGTATATTTTTTCTATGACTGATCATCAGCAACCAACAAAGCTAGACAACTGTTTAGCTGCTTTAGACATGGGCTCAAATAGCTTTCATTTTGTCCTCGCCCGTATTGTTGATGACCACTTACAAATATTACACAGTGAGAAACACGATGTCAGGTTAGCTGATGGCTTAGATAAACATGATTTCCTCTCGCAAGCAGCGATCAATCGGGGCTTAGAAGCGCTTTCATCACTGGCCAGCACCACTGAAAATTTAACCAATGACAACTTTAAAGTGCTTGCAACTTATACCTTGCGGCAAGCAAAAAATTCCCACCAATTTTTAAGCCAAGCAGCTAAAATATTTCCGTTTGATATTGAAGTGATTTCCGGACATGAAGAAGCTCGCTTAATCTATCAAGGAGTAAGTCATTATGTCGAAGCTGATGTAAAGCGCTTAGTCATTGATATTGGCGGCGGTAGTACCGAATGTATTATTGGCAAAAATGATAAAATTGCTATTTTAGATAGTGTCAATATGGGCTGTGTCAGCTTTAATCGCTGTTATTTTTCTGACGGTGAAATAACTAAAACGGCTTTTGAGCACGCTATTTTACATGCCAGTTTAGAAATCGAAGCGATCAGTTCTCGCTTTAGAAAACACCGCTGGAAGCAAGCGCTTGGTACGTCTGGGACAATAAAAAGTATCTATCATATTATTAATGCTGAACATGAATTCCCCCAGCCAATAACGCTAGTGCAGCTACATGCACTAAAAGAGCAAATGATCAGCGCTGAGCATGTTAATAATTTAGCCTTTAAATCGTTAAAAGAAACAAGACGCACAGTGATTTGTCCAGGGCTCGCTATTTTGATTGCCTTAATGGAAGTTTTTGCCATTAAAGAGCTAGAGTATTGTGATTATGCCCTACGCGAGGGAGTATTATTTGATCAGCTTTCTCAAAAACTTGATCATGATATTTATCAGCGCACGATTAATAGTTTAATCACAAGGTTTAACATTGATGTTGAACACATTGAGCGGGTTAGTCATATTGCTAATGACATTTTTCAACAAGTGAAAGAGGCTTGGAGCTTATCTGGTAAGCACTACCAAAACTTACTTAAATGGGCGGTGGCTTTACATGAAATAGGTTTAGACATTAACCCTTCGGGTTATCATCGCCACGGCCGGTATATTATCGAAAATGCCGACTTTGCGGGTTTTAACCAAGAGCAAGTACAAGCCCTTGCTTGGTTAGTGGGGAACCAACGACGAAAAATTCAGCGCCCAGATGACAATAAATGGTTTTTAATCAAGCCGGTAAAACTTGCCAGCACCTTAGTAATATTAAGACTTGCCTGCTTATTTAGTAAACAACGTGTCGACTTTCAAAGCTTAGCGATTAAGGTCGTCATTAAAAATGATCAACTAAAATGTAAGTTACCTAAAAATTGGCTCATTGAAAACCCAATTATTGCCGCTGCCCTGAGTCAAGAACAGGACCAATTAAAAATCCTTGATATCAAGCTAACAATCACGGAATAACAGTCACGGAATAACAGTCACTGAATACTTGCGCCCTTTTCTCTTATCATTACTACACTTTTTATGTTTATGTTTATGTTTATGTTTATGTTTATGAACATTGTTAAAACGGAAACAAAAATCATCACTTGTTATGCCTCCCCTTTATGAATTATGACACTAAGTTTTTGACAAAAAAAAACCAGCAGATGCTGGCTTTTTAACAAAGTTTGGGAAACTATTTAACTAACGGTTATTTCAAATCTAATTTAGCAAATTCTTTTTCAACTACCGTTGCTGGCAATGGAATATAACCATCTTTCTCGACCACTTCTTGGCCCGATTTAGACAGTACCATTTTTAAGAATTCAGCTTCCATTGGCGCTAACGGTTTATTCGGATGCTTGTTAACATAAACATATAAATAACGTGATAATGGATATTTACCCGCAATGGCGTTATCCATTGATGCTTCTACAAAGTCGTTGCCTTTTTTCGCTAAAGGCAAAGCACGCACACCTGAGGTTTTATAACCAATACCTGAATAACCAATACCATTTAATGACGCAGATACCGATTGCACAACAGAGGCTGAACCGGGTTGCTCATTCACAGTATTTTTAAAGTCGCCTTTACAAAGCGCTTTCTTTTTAAAATATCCGTAAGTACCTGATACTGAATTACGGCCGTATAATTGAATATCTTTACCAACCCAGTTACCGGTTAAGCCTAAATCACCCCAACGGTCAGCATTATCAACAGCACCACATTTACGGTTACTAGAGAAAATAGCGTCGACTTGGTCAATACGTAAACCTTTAATTGGGTTATCTTTATGAACAAAAACCGCTAACGCATCAATAGCAACACGTACAGCTGTTGGCTTGTAACCATAACGTTTTTCGAATGCTTCAATTTCACGCGACTTCATCTTACGGCTCATAGGGCCTAAATTAGAGGTAGCTTCAGTTAAAGCAGGTGGTGCAGTAGAAGAACCTGCAGCTTGAATTTGAACATTAACATTTGGGTAAGTACGTTTAAATTCCTCAGCCCAGAATGTCATCATGTTTGCTAAAGTATCAGAACCTACCGAAGATAAGTTACCTGAAATACCGCTTGTTTTTTTGTATGTAGGTAAATCACTATCAACCGCTAATGCTGAAAAGTTGACTAAGCTTGCTAAACCAATAATGCCTAAGGCACGTTTTAAACTCATAATTATCTCCGATGAGCGTTTAAGAATTGTGAACACTATATAAAGGATATGTGACAATTATATTTAAGCTTTGTGACACTTGTATGACAGTGACGAAATAAACTAATAATAATTATTTCAGGGGCGGTTCGCTTATTTAGTTCGTTGCTTTAGTACTTTTTTCCTTTCGAGCTTTCGATCTTTCATGGGAATGCACCCTAGCTAAACTTTAATAATGAGTGAGTGATAATTATTAATCGGTCAGCAGTGGAGCCAACATTTTTTCCAAACCATTAAGTTTAACTTCATAAATAAGCGCAAGCTGTTCGCCAAGTTTTCCCTCAGGAAAACCTTTACTGTAAAACCATACTAAATATGGCTCAGGCAAATGTAAGAGCTTACGGCCTGAATATTTTCCAAAGGGCATTTTTTGATTAATGGCTGCAACTAATGCTTGTTGATCTTGTTCCATGGTTATCTCTTTTGCGTGAAAAATGATTGTCATATTTGTGTCATTGATACTTTGGAAAAGTGTCACATTACCCTTTTATAATTGACCGGACTAGAATAATTAAAGGGATCTTTAATGTCCATCATTAGAAAACGTAGCGCATCTCATAACGCAAACATTCCAACTAACGCCAGAGAAAATCAATATATTATTGCTGAGTTTGCCCTCACCGATGAATTAATCGCCCGTTATGACGTTTCCAATGATAATGCTAAAGTAGCATCAACAACAGCGCAAGAGTATAACGCTTGTTACCGCCAGCTAGCAGAAACTTTTTTCAAGCTATGTGATAACGCTGAAATTAAAAACTGTCAGTTTATTGCCAATGATAAATTACCGCGAGTGCGTTTTAGCCAAGAAATGCATCAATGGCAAACCAATCAGCAAATTCTGTTTTATTATCATCCAAGTGAACATGAGTTAAGTAAAACCTTTTATGACAGTGATATCCGCGCTAAAAAAATCAGTTTGTTATTTTTAGCGTCAGGTTTAGATATTCGCTTAAATGCCGCATTAATGCATCATAAAGTAGTTAAAGTATTGGCTAAATTAGCTACAGTGCTTAAGCTTGATAACAGCTGCTTTCGCGTGAAAGATCATCAACATATTACCTACGATATTTTCTCCAGTGAAAAAGGCTGCGAACATAACAAAACTCATAAACTAAGAGCCATACCCACTCGTTACCAGCAGCAAAATTATCCGCTCCCCACTGCCGCAGTCGAAATGAATTATGCTGTGGTCAAAATTCCTGTTACCGCTCACCTGTTAAGTTTGGTGGAAGTCGATCATCACTCTGCCGATCCATACAACCCGCTATATACCTTTATTACCGAGGCCTATAGCCAAGCGGCAAAACGATACAATATTAATAACGGCGCAATGATCGCAAACGGACTGGTACCGATTGTACGTTATAGTGCCTTTGAAACAACCTCGACCCGCGGTGAATTACAGATGCTGGGGTATAATCCAACAGACAATCCCTGTGGCTTGATCAGTAAATGGAACGCCAAGGAGCTAGTTGATAGCATTCAATTAATTTTTGTCGCTAACCAAGAAAATCAAACCGAATTTGGTTATGGCAAGTTTCTTAATCAAGTGGAGCAGGCGTTAAAATTAGTGGTCACTGAATTAGAGTTAACGCCGCGCCATGACGATGTCACTATGCGCTTTCATCAACATATTGCTTATCAGTTAAAATAAATAGCAACTCGCCTTTACCGTAAAATCGCGCTATCGTTAATTCAAAGAAGCGATAATAGTGTAGCTAAAGGTAGCGCGATGAATGAGCAGAAAAATAATATTGAAATAGCCACTTTTGCTGGCGGCTGTTTTTGGTGTATTGAATCGGCTTTTAATAGCCTTATTGGTGTCGATGCTGCGTTGTCCGGTTATATGGGCGGCAGTACTGAAAACCCAACTTATCAAGATATTTGCACCGGCCAGTCAGGTCATGCTGAAGTGGTACAAATAAGCTTCGATAACAAGCTTATTTCTTACCAAGATTTATTAGCCATATTTTTTACCCTGCACGATCCAACCCAGCTTAACCGACAAGGTAATGATGTAGGCACCCAGTATCGC
The DNA here is from genome assembly GCA_051251725.1 of Thalassotalea sp. Lineage (GTDB taxonomy): Bacteria > Pseudomonadota > Gammaproteobacteria > Enterobacterales > Alteromonadaceae > JALZUE01. The sequence goes on from JBPOFN010000009.1 coordinate 30,612, forward strand.
TCGGCTGTTTTTTATCATTGTGATGAGCAAAAAGAAATAGTGAAAAGGCTTATAACTGAGCTGAACAATGACAATATTTGGCCGGCGGCAATAATGACAGAGCTAACACCCGCCAGCCGTTTTTATGTCGCGGAAGATTATCACCAAGATTATGTTAGTAATAATCCGCAAAACCCTTATTGCCAAATGTTAGTATTACCAAAATTGGCAAAATTTAGACAAAAATTTAGACAACAACTTAAATAAAAACACCCGTTTTCTAACGATAAATCCGGGTGTATACATTCATTATATTTCAGCACCTTTATCTTCAAAGCCATGTAAAGTCACACCTGATAACGAGCCAGTACCGCCTTGATCATTACTGCGTAACTTGATCATCAAGCGTAAATCATTCGGTGAATCAGCGTGATGAAGCGCATCTGCGTAATTAATTGAGCCTTTTTGATAATGATTAAACAAGGCCTGATCGAAAGTTTGCATACCTTGATCGGTTGATTTTTGCATCACTTCTTTAATTTCATCAACCGCACCTTTTTTAATTAATTCGGCAATATAAGGTGAATTTAATAAAATCTCGATGGCGGCAACTCGGCCATTACCATCTTTAGTTGGGATCAATTGCTGGGCAATAATGCCGCGTAAATTTAACGCTAAATCAAATAATAATTTACCGTGCTGCTCAGCCGGCACTAAATGCATAATACGATCGATTGCTTGGTTAGCATTGTTAGCATGCAGCGTGGCAATACATAAATGCCCTGTTTCAGCAAAACTTAACGCATGTTCCATAATGTCTTGGCTACGAATTTCACCAATTAAGATAACATCAGGCGCTTGTCGTAATGAGCTTTTTAGTGCTGCATCAAAGCTTTCTGTGTCTAACCCCACTTCTCGTTGAGTAATCATACTTTTGGCATGTTCATGCACAAATTCAACTGGATCCTCAATCGTTAAAATATGACCACGAGAATTACGATTGCGATAACCAATCAGTGAAGCCATCGAGGTCGACTTACCCGTACCTGTGCCACCAACAAAGAGCACTAAGCCGCGTTTTGACATCACCACTTCTTTTAAAACCGAAGGCAAGCCCAGTGAATCAACATCTGGAATATCGGTAACAATACGGCGAATAACCATACCTGCCATATCGCGCTGCCAAAAAGCAGAAACACGAAAACGACCAATTTCATCGATTGAAATGGCAAAGTTACACTCTTTTTCGTTATCAAATTGCTGTTTTTGTTTTTCACTCATCGCATTATGAACCAGCCCTAAAGCTTCGTCACCGCTCAGTACATGTTCATCTATTGGTTGCAATTCACCATTAATTTTGGCACTAACCGGCAGCTTAGCGGTGACAAACATATCAGATGCCCCCGCCGCGACCATTTTTTGTAATAAATCATGAAAATTCATCATATCTACCTAATACTTTTTATCTAAGCTTTGCTAATTAATAGCCGCCGCTAAATTGATTTTTATCATGTGCTTTCGATGCTGCATCTTGACGAGTAATTAACCCGCGGTTTACTAAGTTTAATAAACACTGATCCATTGTTTGCATACCATGCGACATCCCGGTTTGTATTGCCGAGTACATTTGCGCGATTTTATCTTCACGAATTAAGTTACGAATTGCTGGCACACCAATCATAATTTCGTGGGCGGCAACTCGGCCGCCGCCAACTTTTTTCACTAGCGTTTGAGAGATAACCGCGCGCAGTGACTCAGATAACATGGAACGAACCATAGCTTTTTCTTCGGCGGGGAAAACATCAATAATACGGTCAATGGTTTTTGGCGCGGAAGTGGTATGCAAGGTACCAAAGACTAAGTGACCGGTTTCAGCGGCGGTCATCGCTAAACGTATGGTTTCTAAATCACGCATTTCCCCCACTAAAATAACATCGGGATCTTCACGTAAGGCCGAGCGTAAAGCATTACTAAAGCTTAATGTATCGCGATGTACTTCCCTTTGGTTGATTAAACATAGTTTATTTTCATGAACAAATTCGATCGGATCTTCAATGGTTAAAATATGATCGTGTTTGGTGGAGTTAATATAATCGACCATAGCGGCTAATGTGGTTGACTTACCAGATCCGGTTGGCCCTGTAACTAATACTAAGCCGCGCGGGTTTTCAGCAATATTTTTAAAACTCTCCGGACAACCTAATTGCTCCATGGTTAAAACAACACTTGGAATAGTACGAAATACAGCCGCTGGGCCGCGATTTTGATTAAAGGCATTGACCCTGAAACGGGCTAAATTTGGCACTTCAAATGAAAAATCGACCTCTAAATTTTGCTCATACTCTTTGCGTTGGCGGTCATTCATAATATCATAGACCAAAGCGTTAACGTCTTTTTCATCAAATGCTGGTATATTAAGCTTGCGAACGTCACCATCTACGCGAATCGACGGTGGTGTACCAGTAGAAAGATGTAAATCTGATGCGTTATGTTCAACACTAAACGCTAAGAGTTCTGTAATATCCATAATAACCTCTTTTAAATTTTATAAATTGTCAGCATGATTAACATTAAAGATAACCTTGCTAAGGTAGAACAGCAAATAAAACAAGCGTGCCAATCGGCAAATCGCAATGACCAGCACGTTATTTTATTAGCGGTCAGTAAAACTAAACCGCTAACTTTGATCGAAACAGCTTACCACGCAGGGCAGCGAGAATTTGGCGAAAGTTATATTCAAGAAGCCGTTGAAAAAATAGCAAAATCGACTCACTTGCCGGAGATTATCTGGCATTTTATTGGTCCGATTCAATCGAATAAAACCAAACATATAGCCGAGAATTTTTCATGGGTCCATAGTGTCGACCGAATTAAAATTGCACAGCGACTTAATGACCAACGCCAACCTCAAGATACCCCGCTAAATGTTTGTTTACAAGTGAATATTAGTGAAGAAGAGTCTAAATCAGGGGTAAATATTACTGAGCTAAATGCACTCGCGGAAATGGTCGATAATTTACCCAATTTAACGCTTAGAGGTTTGATGGCCATTCCAGAGAAAAATGCCAGTAATAAAAGTTTTATCAAAATGCAGGAACTCTTCCAGCAGCTAAAGCAAAAATATAGTACGCTAGACACCTTATCGATGGGAATGTCTGACGATTTAATTCCAGCGATAGAAAATGGCTCAACCATGGTACGAATTGGTTCTGCCATTTTTGGTAGCAGGGACAGTAATTCAGCAGCCGTTTAAGCACTGACAACAGGTGCTAAACCGCTGAAAATAATAGTTTAACAACTTAATTCTCAATAAAATTTAATTATTCTTAAAGTGACTTATATGAACAAAATTGCATTTATCGGTGCCGGCAATATGAACACGGCTATTATCTCAGGTTTAATCAATAGCGGCATTGATGCCAAAAACATTATTGTTTCAAACCCTTCGCCAGAAAAAAGAGAAGCATTAGCCAAGCAACTGGGTATTTTACATACCGCCAATAATATTGAAGCTGCTGACTTTGCTGATACAATCGTTTTAGGCGTAAAACCACATTTTATTGCCGATGTTTGCCAACAAATAAGCCAAGCCATTGATGTTAGCCGTAAGTGTTTTCTTTCTGTTGCTGCTGGCACTACGGTTGCAACAATTCAGCAAGCATTAGGTGGTAATGTTGCCGTAGTTCGCACTATGCCAAATACCCCATCACAATTAGGTTTAGGCATTACCGGTGCTTATCCATCAAGCGAAGTAAATGAAGATCAAAAAGCGTTCAGCGAAACCTTAATTAAAGCCGTTGGCGAAATTGTTTGGGTGGAAAACGAAAGTGACATTGATAATATCACTGCCGTTTCAGGCTCAGGGCCAGCGTACTTTTTCTTATTTATGGAAGCGATGGAAAACACCGCCAAAGACTTTGGTTTTACACCTGAGCAAAGCCGATTATTAGTGCAGCAAACCGCTTTAGGCGCAGCCACAATGGTTGCTAAAAATAACATATCAATCAGTCAATTACGTGAAAACGTAACCTCTAAAGGCGGCACAACTCAAGCGGCATTAACTTCATTTGTTGAGGGCGGTTTACCTGAGTTAGTAGAAAAATCTATGCACGCAGCAGTTGCTCGGGCAAAAGAAATGGCTAAAAATGCTTGATAAGTTAACGCCAAGCACAGATATACTGAATAATTACTCATTTAGGGGACATTAATGGAAGCCATTAATTTTTTATTAGACTTTTTCTTTGAAGCGTTTGTCATCGTATTTATTTTACGGGTTTGGTTACAATTAGTTCGTGCTGATTTTTATAATCCGCTCAGTCAATTTATTGTCAAAGTCAGTAACCCGTTAGTGCTACCTTGTCGCCGAATAATTCCTAGCATTGGCGCCTTAGATACCGCGACTTTACTATTAGCTTTTGCTTTATCAGTGCTTAAATTTATTACTTTGCAGGCAATAAATGGCGCCGATATTAATATTGCTGGTTCGTTTTATGTTGGTTTTATCGCATTAGTTAAACAAACAGGTGTATTGCTGTTTATGTTGATGTTAGTGATGGCAATCATGAGTTGGGTGGTACAAGGTTACAATCCAACCTTGGCTATTTTTAGTCAGCTAACTGAACCGTTTTTAAGACCTATTCGAAAAATTATGCCGAATCTTGGCGGTTTAGATTTATCGGTACTCGTTGCTTTTTTACTGTTAAACGTAATCAACATCTTGTTAGCCGGTTCGGTGCCTTATTGGGCGGTTGTTTAATTTAAGGTTTAAATTTTTGTTAATTACGATGATGATAGTTAATTTACAGATAACTATTGAGAAGTGTCGATAACTATCAATAACTATAGATAAGCTAACAGACAAATTAGACTGGTAATTTTAGAAGGTAAATAAATGAAAAATTTAATGATGCGTTGCTCAGCGGTAGTATTTTCTTTGTTGATGTTCACCAATGTCAGCCATGCTAACAACATGCAAAGCTTTGATAATATCAATGTTCATTATATTGCCTTGAATTCGACTTTTTTAACCCCTGAAATTGCAAGTGCTTATAAAATTACCCGCAGTAAAGTTAATGCCTTACTTAATATTTCGGTATTAGCTAATAATGAAGCAGGCATGCCAGCTAAGTCAGTAACGCTAGTCGGGAAAGTTAAAAATATTCTAGGGCAAGAGCGCACATTGGAATTTGTCGAAGTCAAAGAAGGCGATGCGATTTATTATCTGGCGGAATTTAGCTTTACCAGCGAAGAGGTTTATCGATTTAATCTTGATATTTACGATAACGGTAATAAAACCACGCTAAAGTTTCAGCAAAAAATCTACGCTGATTAACCATTCAACACCAATAAATGTATGAGTTTTTATGTCTGAAAATATTAAATCCGAGCAAGTTAAAATTAATAGCACACCAGCAACTATTGTTTTAGCTACGGGTAACCAAGGTAAAGTTAAAGAGTTATCGTCATTATTAGCAGCGCACAGTATTAACATTGTGCCGCAATCAGACTTTAACGTCCCTGATGTGCCAGAAACCGGCACCACCTTTGTCGAAAATGCCATTATTAAAGCTCGTCATGCTGCGAGATTAACTGGTTTACCCGCGATTGCCGATGATTCAGGCTTAGAAGTTGACGCACTTAATGGCGAGCCCGGTGTTTATTCAGCTCGTTATGCCGGCGACAATGCCACTGATGAAAAAAACAACGCTAAGCTGTTAGCTGAATTAGCTAACATTAAAGCAGATAAACGCACTGCAAGATTTCATTGTGTTTTGGTCTATATGAAACATGAAAACGATCCAACGCCAATCATTTGTCATGGGGTTTGGGAAGGCGCTATTTTAACTGAAGCGCGCGGCGAACAAGGTTTTGGTTATGACCCGCTATTTTGGCAAGCTGATCTGCTATTATCTTCGGCTGAATTACCGCGAGATATTAAGAATAAATTAAGCCATCGCGGCCAAGCATTATCACAACTTATTACCCATTTTAATTAACGCATCGAGCCGACCTTGTTAAAACAACCACCATTATCACTTTATATTCATATTCCGTGGTGTGTGCAAAAGTGCCCTTATTGTGATTTTAATTCACATGCACTGAAACATGATATTCCAGAGCAAGCCTATGTTACTGCGCTGATAAAAGACTTAGACGATGATCTTGAGCGCTTTTCATTAAGCAAAGCAGCACTTGGTCAACTGCCCGCACTACACAGTATTTTTATTGGCGGCGGTACGCCCAGTTTATTCTCAGCCGCTGCTATTGAATCTTTATTAGCTCAAGTATTAGCCCGTTTTCAGTATCAAGCCGATATTGAAATAACCTTAGAGGCGAATCCAGGTACTGTTGAGTCAGAAAAATTTATTGGTTTTGCTAAAGCCGGTGTCTCGCGATTATCTGTTGGTGTGCAAAGTTTTGAGTCTGATAAATTAATTAAACTCGGCAGAATTCATGACACTGAGCAAGCAAAATATGCCGCGCACTTAGCAACGACCTGCGGCGTAAAAAGCTTTAATTTGGACTTGATGCATGGCCTGCCTAATCAGCAGTTGGAGAATGCGCTCGATGATTTACAGCAAGCGATTGCGTTAAATCCTGATCATATTTCTTGGTATCAATTAACGATTGAGCCTAATACTGCTTTTCATTCACAGCCGCCAACTTTACCTGAGGATGACGTGCTATGGGATATTCAAGAGCAAGGGCAAGCTATATTAGCTGCCGCCGGTTATCAACAATATGAGATTTCGGCTTACAGCAAAACCAACAAGCAAAGTCAGCACAATTTAAATTATTGGCAGTTTGGCGATTATCTCGGTATTGGCTGTGGTGCTCATGGCAAGTTTACCGATATTAACAAGGGTCAAATTTACCGCACAGTCAAAACTAAGCACCCGAAAGGTTATTTAGAAACTGAACGCGCTGCACTTGATCAGCTCAATACTGTTAGTGAAGAAGAGTTACCGTTTGAGTTTATGATGAACCAATTAAGGTTGCAGCAAGGTTTTACGCTGGCGCATTTTGAACAAACAACCGGGTTAAATGCTCAAGTGGTATTGCCGGATCTGCAAAAAGCCAAAGCTAAGGGTTTAATGTTAGAATCGGTCGAAGGCTGGCAAGTATCTAAACTTGGGCATCGTTATTTAAACGACTTATTAGCCATTTTTTTATCATGAAAAAAAACAATGCCAGCGCTGAGACTAACAGCAAAGCCAATACTAACGCTGTTGAGCTTGATAACGCCACTGCTGAGCGCGACGCTTTTTTTATGGCGCGCGCATATGCTTTGGCGCATCAAGCTGAGCAAATCAATGAAATTCCTGTTGGCGCGGTTGTTGTTGCCAATGGCGAGATAATTGGTGAAGGTTACAATCAATCAATCACCTTAAATGACCCGTCAGCACACGCTGAAATGCTCGCCATCAGGCAAGCAGGTCAAAGCTTAAATAACTACCGTTTAATCGACTGTACTTTGTACGTGACGTTAGAGCCCTGCCCGATGTGTGCAGGTTTATTAGTACATAGCAGAATTAGTCGCTTAGTTTTTGCTGCGGCTGATGAAAAAACCGGCGCCGCAGGTTCCGTGATGAACTTAACGCAACACGATGTCCTTAACCATCAAGTTTCAGTTACCGCAGGGGTGATGGCTGACGAATGTAGTAGTTTGCTGTCGAGCTTTTTTAAACGCCGACGGGCAGAAATCAAAGCGGCTAAAAAGCAAAAAGCCAGTTAATAACTGGCGTTTCGTTTTAGTTTTAGCTATTTCTGTTGCGGCTTTGACAATAATCTAGCGTGAACAGTAACTTCTTCACGATCATAATATAAATGCTTAGCATATAGCTCATACTTAACATTATAATCTGCAAAAATGTCTTTAATGCTTTGCAAGTCATGAGTTACTTGCTGATAGCGGCCTTTCATTGGTAGCTTCAAGTTAAACATTGCTTCTTTACAATAACCATTAATAAGCCACTCAGCCATTAATTTAGCGACTCGCTGCGGCTTTTCAATCATGTCACACACTAACCAATCGACATTTTTCTTCATCGGCACATATTTAAAACCGTCCATTTGCTTGTGCTTAACTTGCCCTGATTCCATTAACGACTCGTCCATTAAGCCATTATCAATCGCCGTTACCATCATTCCGCGGCGCACAAGTTGATAAGTCCAACCACCAGGCGCTGACCCTAAATCAACCGCGTGCATACCAGAGGTAACACGATATTCTCGCTCTTCTTTTGGAATAAAGTATAAAAATGCTTCATCGAGTTTTAGTGTTGAACGACTTGGCGCATCACTAGGGAATTTTAATCGGTGAATACCCATAATATGCGGCGAGCTATTAGTGCCTAATGAATAACCTAAGATGACTTCTTGACCAGATAAAAACAGCGCATGTAAATTTGCGCCGGTATTTTCACCTTTTTCGGTTAATATTTTATGCTTACGCAATTGTTGACGCAGCGGTACTGCTAATTTACGGCAGAATTTAGACAACTCTTTACCATCATTGGTATCGGCAGTTTCCATGCGTAAATCTGTGTATTGCCAATCAGCCCCTAAGGCTTCAACAATAGCTTCAACCCGATTTGTTGGCGGTAATTCAATTTTTTTGGTTAACGTAATAAACCATTGGCGTGCAAAAATAAGACGTCGTAAGGGCATTTTTTCCATGACTTTTTCGCCATCATCTTCATTTTGTAAATGAAAATAAACAATGCCTTCTTTTTTGGTTAGCTCTAAATAGCCATAAATTTCGTTCCAAGCGGCCTTCTCTTGAATTTCTGCGCCACACTCTTTTTCAAAGCCGGGACGACAATATAATATTATACTTGTCATTAACTTACGCTCATCATTTAATTTTCTTACCTGCTACCGCAACAAAGATCCATGCAATGGCTAACATAGTGCCGCCCCAAGGAGCCGCTTTGCCAAACGCATCAATACCTAACCAAGTTTTAAGATATAAACTTCCACTAAAGCCGAGAATGCCAATAAAAAAGCACAGACCCGCGATTAATAATAAGTTTGAATGTTGATTTTTTGCCCAAATCAGTACCGATAATAAAGCAATAGTATGAATAAACTGATATTGCAACGCAGAAGCTAAGCGTATTTGAACGGGTAATGCTAATGCTTGACCGGCATGGGCTAACCAAGCGCCGAATAGTACAGAAAAACAGCCGCTGATGCCAACAAACACCATTAAAAAGCACAAAGTTTTATTTACCTTAGCGCTAATATTACTATTAATAGTATTACTTTGTGTTTTAGTTATGTTCATTAATAAAACTCACGATCTCTTGCACCGCCGCACTTTTATGTTGTTGATGGTTAAAGCCTGATTTAACCCGTGGTTTTAGATCATGATCGCCATCAACAAAAAAGCGCAACTGGCATAAATCAGTCAATTGATATTCAGCAATTTCTGTCTGTGAGCCTAACGCATCCCGTTCACCCTGACAGATAAGCACAGGCAAGGCCGACTCTTGTAATGGCGCTAACCTTAGTTTTTCACTTTGTTTTTGCGGATGAAAAGGATAACCAATAGCAATGCCGCCTTTAATACGCGCAGAGCACGGCATTGCCGCTAAGCTCTGCTGGTTCAATAAACTGATAGCAACGCGACTACCCATCGATTTTCCGCCAATATATATCGGAAGCTTAACAGTGCTTTCGCTCATTTGCTCAGCCAATATTTGCTGAATAACGGCTTGATAATGCACTAACAAGGCCGGCATACGATCTGGCGGTCGTCTTTTACCGTCAAGAGCACGTTTGATCATAAAAGGAAAATTAAACCGCACCACGCTGATATTTTGCGCAACTAACTGCTCAGTAACTTCCGTCATAAAAGCATGATTTTTGTCTGCTCCGGCGCCATGAGCAAAAATAAAAACAGCTATTGGATTTTCAGCTTCGGTAGATTCATAGCTATCGGGCGATAAGCTTTCAGCTGTAGCGTAGGTATTCGCTTCAGTAACCATTACACTAATAACCCGTCTTCAATATTTTCTTGTTCATTTTCTACTGTTTCTAAAATCCATTGACGAAAGGCAGCAATTTTCCCAACGTCCGCTTGGTTTTCACGGCAAACAACATAATAAGCACTTTTATTGACCAAAACATCTGAAAATGGGCAAATTAATCGCCCAGCTTCAATATCAGGCTTTGCTAAAATATTGTGCGCCAATGCTACTCCTTGGCCATGAATAGCCGCTTGTAAGATCATTGATGAATGGCTAAAGATTGGGCCGTGGTTCACATTTACTGCTTTCATATCTAATTGTTTAAACCAGCGTTTCCAGTCACGCCTTGAGGTGTCATGCAACAAAGTATGATTAATTAAATCAGCAGGTTCATCTAATGGTTTAGGGCCATTAAATATCAGCGGAGAGCACACAGGGATCAAATATTCAGTGTGTAATTTATCGGATTTGATTTTAGGCCATTGGCCCCGACCATAATAGATAGCAACATCAACATCTTCAGTTAATAAACCGTCATGTTGATCAATGGCTTTAATACGAATGTCGATGTCAGGATGTAAAAGGTTAAAGGCATTTAACCTAGGTACTAGCCAATGAATAGCAAAACTTGGTGGCAAACTTAAGGTGATCGAACCTTTAGCGCCGCGAGCTAATAATTTTTCGGTCGCTTCTAATATCGAATTAAAAACATCTTTAATATCGAGAAAATATGCTTGGCCTTCTTCGGTTAATAATAAAGCACGATTTTTTCGCATAAATAACTTTATGCCTAAATACTCTTCTAATGATTTAATTTGATGACTAACTGCCGCCTGTGTCACAAAAAGTTCATCTGCAGCGCGGGTAAAACTTAAATGCCTAGCAGACGCTTCAAATGCTCGCAAAGCGTTAAGTGGTGGTAATCTGGCGGCCATAATTAAATTTAAAAACTCAGCTTATTAATGGGTAAAAAACCAATATTTTTATACATTAGTTTTTCTAATGCTTCAGATTATAAATGGTCGTTTTAAATATTGCCAGAAGTTACTTATAATTCAAACCGTAGATGAAGGACATGGCTTAAAAGTCAAACCCAATGAAGGGTTAAGTTTTTGAGAAACTTGCAAAGAAAGCTACCCCCAACCAGCTTTCTTTGCAAGCCCTTAGTTCTAGATCATCTATACAGACAATGAAAATATATAGGTGTAAACATGAAAAAATTAACTTTTTTACCAACTCTCGTATTAGCCGCTCTTGTAGCTATTTTCCCGGCTCAAGCTGTAGAATTAGTTAAAGTTGTATCAGTAGATAACACCACGTTAGCAGCACAAGCTAAGCAAATGTTATCAACTGAATTAAAGCAGTTACATGTAAAGGTTGACGCAAGCGAAAGCTTGAACCTAGTTAAAGCTAACTTAGATAAAAAAGCGAAAGCTAATCAAGTAACTTTAGCTAAAACAAGTAGCTACGCTATTAACTTAGCTGAATAAAATAGCACAATTAATTTAGCTTAATTGCTAAATCCTTATTCCTAGAGCCTGTTTGTTTTGCAAACAGGCTTTTTTATTCGCAATAAATATTTAATTTATCGCCATTCTCCAATAAGATAGCGGTCATTCGAAAATATAATGGCTTAACATGGAAAGTTATCAATATGGCTAGTACGAATATCGACAATTATTGTGAACGCATTGACGCGAGTTTTTGGTCTGAGCCACTGAATGCAATTACCAATTTTGGTTTTGTCATTGCTGGTTTATTCGCAATTTATTATTTATCAACCGCTAAAAATAAAAAATTTCACCTTTGGCTACTTGCTATCAACATGATTTGTATCGGCATTGGTAGTTTTCTTTTTCACACCTTTGCAACCCCTTGGTCTGAAGCGGTAGATAAAATTCCTATCTATTTATTCCAAGTGATATTTTTATGGTGTTACTGCCAGTATGCCTTGTCGTTAAAATCGCTGACCACCATCGGATTTTTTGTGATCTATGTAGTGCTGACTTTATTAACTAAACAAATACCCTTTAATATTAATGGCTCAGAAATGTACCTGCCCACCATTATCTCCTTATTAACTTTTGGTTTTGCTTATCAATACAAAAATAAAAAGTATGATTATGTGATCATGACAGCCGGGATATTATTTATTTTGTCATTAACCTTTAGAACCATTGATGATGCGATTTGTAGTAGCTTGCCAATAGGAACTCATTTTTTATGGCACCTTGGCAATGCTTTTGTCGTTTACTGCTGTTGGCTCTCGTTATATAAACATGCGCAATTAAGCCAAGACACTCTGTAATTAATAGCTGAGTAGCTAACTGTCGGCTTTATAACATCAACTTAAGGGTTATCGCCTAGTTTTGATAGCTAAGGGTTAAATGGCGCTGTTGTGAGCTTAGAACACTATTTTCCTGCACTGGCTGATTACCTGCGTCCTCATCAATTGTATGAAACAACAGGCATAAAAAAAGGCTTCTTAATGAAGCCTTTTTTAACAACGACTAACTAATTAATATAAATTAGTTGACGCATCAGTAAGTGTACGACGTGTTATTTTAGCGTTATCAGATAACGAGCTAACATAAGCCACATAAGCAGAACGTGCTAATTGAGAAGCGAATTGCTCACTAAGCTGCGGCGAAACTGTTGTTGTTTCACCAGCTTTGACTGCGTTTACCGCAACAAGTGCAATATCACCATTTGCAAGCGCAACCGTTGCCGCTGAAACCACGCCATCAGTTGGGTGTGCTAAGGTAAATGCCTTACGAACAATAGTGCCGTCAACATCACTACCAAAACGGGCAATATCAGCTTTTTCTTCAAAGCTGCTACCAATAGCTGCTAGTTGCTCAGTAATATCTTCATTCGCTGAGAACTTAGCAAATAACTCATCAGCCACTTCTTTTACTTTCGCTGTCGCTTTTTCAGCAATTAATGCTGCTTTGATTTCTGCACTAACAGTTTCAAGCGATTTAACTTCTGCTGCTTGATAGGCATTTAAATGCACAACTACCGCAACTTCATCTGACACTTCAATTAATTCAGAGTTTAAATTTTCTGTTAATACCAAGTCAGAGAAAACCGCAGTGAGCACGTCAGCATTATCAAATGGCGCAACATTCCCGGCTCTTGTTAACCAGTTTGATGTTTGCACTGTTGCCGATACGGTTTCAGCTGCTTCTTCAAGGTTGTCTGGCATTTCGAAGGCAATGCGGCCTAGTTCATCTTTTAATTCAAAGAACTTGGTTTGTGCGGCTTCTTGCGCTGCTTTAACAAGTATATCAGCTTTTACATCTTCATAAGCTGTAATGGCTTCAGGCTTGAATTCAGTTAATTTGATGATATGGAAACCAAATTCAGTTTCAACCACATCAGTGACTTGGCCAACAGTGTTTAATTCCATCGCCGCTGCTTCAAATTCCGGTACCATAACACCAGGCTCTAACCACTCTAAATCGCCACCATTAGTTGCGCTGAAGGTGTCAGCTGAATGCTCTTTCGCCAAAGCGGCAAAGTCTTCACCGGCATTGATTTTAACTAAAAGATCATTTGCTTGCTGTTGCGCATCGTCAGCGCTTTCAATTAGGATATGAGAAATTCTACGTTGCTCTGTTTCTGTATAAGCAGCAATATTATTTTTATAATAAGCAGCCGCATCATCTTCAGAAGTTTCAATCGTTTTGGCGATGTCATTTACGTCTAAAATGACATAATCAACTTTTGCTTGCTCATCACTTTGATAAGCACTTTGGTTCGCTTGGTAATGACTGTTGATCTCTTCTTCGGTAACTGTCACTTGCGATTTGAATTGCTCAGCGACAATCGTGGCAAATTTAATATCACGTTTTTGATCTCTTAACGCTGTTACCATTTTAGTTTCGTAAGGCAAGCTAAATTCGCTAGCAACGATACTTTGCGTTAACTGGTTACGCGCCATTTCTACACGTAAGTAGTCACGAAAGTTTGACGATTCACGAAAACCTGCTTGATTGATCAAAGCAAGATAGCGATCATTATTAAAAACACCGTCTATTTGAAATTCTTTCATTTCAACAATCGTTTGTTTAATACGATCATTTGAAATGCGAACTGCTAAAGCATCAGCATTTTGATTTAATAATTTATCGTTAATTAAACGATTAACGACATCGTTTCGTAAATTATTTAAATATGTAGGATCAGATAATAATGATTCAAACATTTCACCATACTGTTGTGCCATTTGACCACGTTGTTGTTGAAACGCTTTTTCAAATTCTTGTTGCGATATTTTCTCACCATTGACTGTTGCCACTGAAGTATCAACTGAGTTTGTGTAAGTACCAATGCCCGCGAACGCAAAGGTAAAGATAATAAGGCCAAGAATAACTTTAGCCGTCATACCTTGTGATTTTTCACGAATATTTTCTAACATTTTTTTCTCTTAAAAAACCGAAAGGTTATACTTTGGAGGCGATTCTATCAGAAGCTAGCAATTGCTTGAAGATGTAATATCAATATTTACGCTTCTAAAACAAAAAAACCACCATTAAGGTGGTCTTTTAAAAACTTGCTGAAACTAATCTTAGTTACAAGCGTCTTTTAATGCTTTACCAGCTTTAAAAGATGGAATTTTAGCTGCTGCAATTTCAATGGTTGCACCAGTTTGTGGGTTACGGCCAGTGCGAGCAGCACGGTCACGTACAGAGAATGTACCAAATCCAACTAATGCAACTTGTTCACCAGTTTTTAATTCTTCAGTTACCGCTTCGATAAATGAATCTAATGCGCGACCAGCAGCAGCTTTAGAAATATCAGCGCCGGCAGCAATTTTCTCTATTAGTTGAGACTTATTCACAGTGTCTTCCCCTTCAATTGTTTTTATTACAGCGCTATCTTCATTGTTAGCGTTCTGGAGAAACTTATATCAAGCTTCTTTTGGAACTTCAAGCACCGAGTTCAAGAAATAAGCAAAATTATTAATTTTGTTTTTATTCACCAAGCCCTTGTTACAAAGGGCTTGCGCTAAATAAGCGTAGTTAACTTACCATAGTTTTCAGGTTTGAAAAGAAAAAAATGCACTTTTTTCACTTTTTTTTGCGTTTTTTTCAATTTTTACTCAAATATCAGTCTTTTCGCTGCTCAACTGACCATTTCTCGTACGGATGCTCTAAGGCAATAGCCAAGACTTCATCAATCCATTTCACTGGATGAATAGCGAGATCAGCCTTAACATTGTCTGGAATTTCAGCAAGATCCCGTTCATTATCCTTTGGAATAATAACCGTTTTAATGCCGCCGCGATGGGCAGCAAGTAATTTTTCTTTTAAACCACCAATGGCTAATACTTCACCGCGAAGGGTAATTTCACCTGTCATTGCAACATCCGCTTTAACCGGATTCCCAGTTAAACTTGAAACCAATGCGGTACACATGCCAATACCCGCACTTGGGCCATCTTTCGGTGTTGCACCTTCTGGCACGTGAACATGAATATCGCGTTTTTCATTAAAGTCATCATTAATGCGCAATTTTTCAGTACGGCTTCTGACCACTGTCATCGCCGCTTGAATTGACTCTTGCATAACATCACCTAATGATCCGGTATATGACAACTTGCCTTTACCGGGCACAGAAGCGGTTTCTATCGTTAATAATTCACCACCTACTTGTGTCCAAGCTAAGCCTGTCACTAAACCAACGCGGTTTTGTTCGTCTGCTTTACCATAATCAAAACGCTGCACACCAAGAAACTCACTTAGATTATCTTGCGAGATTGTGATTTTCTTTATTTTTTTATCTAATAAAATCGCTTTCACAACTTTACGACATAACTTTGAGATTTCACGCTCTAGGTTTCGAACGCCCGCTTCACGAGTGTAATAACGAATAATACCTATAATGGCGCTGTCTTCGATTGTTATCTCATTAGCTTTTAAGCCATTTCGCTCAATTTGTTTTTGCGTAAGATGTTGTTTAGCAATATTTAATTTTTCGTCTTCGGTGTAACCCGACAAACGAATAACTTCCATGCGGTCAAGTAGTGGCCCAGGAATATCCATGCTGTTTGAGGTGGCAACAAACATTACGTCTGATAAATCGTAATCAACTTCTAAATAATGGTCATTAAAAGAGGTGTTTTGCTCTGGATCTAATACTTCTAATAATGCAGATGATGGATCACCACGCATATCAGACGCCATTTTGTCGATTTCATCCAGCAAGAAAAGTGGGTTTTTAACGCCCACTTTTGCCATTTTTTGAATCAATTTACCTGGCAATGAGCCAATGTAAGTTTTACGATGACCGCGAATTTCCGCTTCATCTCTTACGCCACCTAACGCCATACGGACATATTTACGCCCGGTTGATCTAGCGATTGACTGCCCTAGAGAAGTTTTACCAACACCTGGAGGCCCAACTAAACATAATATGGGCCCTTTTAATTGACTAACGCGCTGCTGCACGGCCAAATACTCTAAAATGCGTTCTTTTACTTTGTCTAAACCGTAATGATCTTTATTCAGTACTTCTTCCGCAAGTTTAAGATTTTTCTTTAATTTGCTGCGTTTTTTCCATGGCACACTGGTCATCCAGTCTATGTAGCTACGAACAACTGTTGCTTCAGCTGACATGGGTGACATCATTTTAAGTTTTTGCAGCTCAGCTAAGGTTTTATCTTTTGCTTCTTTTGGCATGCCCGCGTCTTCAATTTTATTGGTATAAACTTCACCTTCGTCAGGTACTTCGTCCATTTCACCCAACTCTTTTTGAATCGCTTTCATTTGCTCATTTAGATAATACTCACGCTGACTTTTTTCCATCTGCTTTTTAACACGCGTGCGTATTTTTTTCTCAACTTGCAGTAAGTCAATTTCGCCTTCCATTTGCGCCATTAAAAATTCAAGGCGTTCGGCAACATTGCTAATTTCTAAAACTTTTTGCTTATCTTCAAGCTTTAATGGCATATGAGCGGCCATGGTATCGGCCAACTGCTCAGAAGATTCAATACCCGAAACTGAAGTTAATACTTCTGGCGGTATTTTTTTATTTAATTTGACATAACCTTCAAATTGAGAAATAGCTGAACGAACCAGTACTTCAAAATTTTCATCTTCAACAATATCAGAGTCTAAATATTGAATATCAGCTAAAAACAATTCTTCAGTTTGAGTAAACTTTTCAATATCTGCACGCTGTAACCCTTCTACTAATACCTTAACAGTACCGTCTGGTAGTTTAAGCATTTGTAAAATAGTCGCTACAGTCCCCGTTTGATAAACATCTTCTGATGTAGGGTCATCGATTGAGGCGTCTTTTTGGGCGACGAGAAATATTTGTTTATCAGACTCCATTGCTAAATCTAAACAACGAATCGACTTTTCTCGACCAACAAATAAAGGAATAACCATCTGCGGATAAACAACAACATCACGCAGGGCTAATACAGGGATTTCAATGACACTTGATAGAGCTTTGCTCATAGATACTCTCTCGGAAAATTTAATAAAGAGAAGGCATACTTAATTTACAAATAGAAAGTATGCATAGTTAAAAACTATATGGGGATAGTAAATATAGTTTCAATCACTTGTTAAAGAAAAATACGATTTATAGAAGCTTTGACACTTTAATAAATAATGAAATACGTATTTTTGATATTATTTATAAAAATAGTGATATTTTAGGTATTTACAATCGGCTCAATATGAACTTTACGTTCAAGGTAAGTCAACTTACTGGGGCCATATTCCCTTTTAGTACGCTCATTAAAATCCCCAACATGCATTTCAACACCATGATAGAGGCGCTCGGTCCCTTCAACATAAACACGAGTCATATATTCTTGCATTTCTTGCTCGGCGAGTTCTTTTTCTCGGGTGATCTTTGCGACGTTTTCACTGTGATGCTTAAAAGTGGTGATCACTTTAGCCAACACTTCAGGATCCGCAACTTTCGCCGGTAAGTCTTTTAATTTTTTGGCTAACGCTTGTAAATCTGTAGCTTTAGTATTTTCAGATTGTAGTCGACCATCAATTTCAGTTATACGCTCTTTAAAGGTATTTACTCGTTTATTGAATTTAATGATGGTTTTGCTGCCAGCGGTTGCGCCGATAATACCTGCATGTACAGATTCGCCTACTTCAATATGACCGCCAATTAATTTACCATTCGCTTTATCTTCTTTACCTAACCATAACGAACCGTCGACATTAACAATATTATGCATTGATTGATTTTCGATACGAATGCTACCTTCACAATTAATCTCGGCATATTGGCAGTAAGTAGCAAAGACATTTCCTTTCGCGTTGATCAAAGCGCTCATTTGAATATCTTTAATATCACCTAGTTCATCGACTTCTTGCTTACGGCCGATCACTCCTTTTTGGATAGTGATATCGCCACCAGCTTCCAAATGGGCAGATTCAACAAAACCTGCAATAGTGATATCACCCGACGCGACTACTTTCATACTTTCTTTAACATCGCCGGTAATAATAACACTGCCTAAAAACTGGATATGTCCAGTACTGACATCAACATTATTAAGTTGATAAACCTTATCAACCATCATGCCATTATCGATAATTTTTGGCAGTCCAACTAACGTTGAAATGAGAATATCATTATTTTTGGGGCTTAATTCCGTGCCCTCTCCAGCAATTAAAGTGGCATCTTCACCCGGTGTTGGTTCAAGTAAATCACCTTTAACAGTGTAGCCTTTTACTCCGCTAGTAAATGGAATACGCTTGGCGAGCGGATCACCAACTTTCACACAAATAATATCGCCCAAATCACGCATGTCGACAGAGCCGTCTTCACGTTCTTGAGGTTTTAAAATCCGCGACTGGGCACTTTCAACTAAAGGTTTTATTTTGGTGTTTTTGCCATTTACCGGACCTTTACCTTTTGCGATAATAACCTGAACTTCGGTCCCTGGCTCAGCCCTTGCTGCTTCTTGCGCAAAGGCTATCAAGCCTTCTTTGGTAAAGCCTTTGGTGATCCCGGCTTCTTGGGCGGCATTTAAAATAGCTTTTGCACTTAAGTGTTTACCACCTAACGCGGTAGTGATCGTAGCGCTGGCTGACATTTCATCAGCTTCAATAGCAAACGCTATGGTTGCATCGCGTCGCTCCAACACTTCATAGGTGATTTCTCTACCTTTGAGTCCAGCACTCAATGCTTTAAGTTCACTGGTTAATTCGGCGATAGCATTTTTTATGTTGGGGGTAATAATATATAAACTGGTATATTCAGACGCTTCAATTAATTGATAAACTGAGGCCTCGACAAAAGGTTTATCCGATTTAGCCGGCACCAATACTAAGTTAACGTTATTCTTTTTATTTTGCGTTAAACTTGCTGTGGTCATTAGATAATTCTCTACCCTACTTCAATAACAATATTAATTAAGCGGTTTCGATAAAATAACATCGATTAAAAAGTATCGTTAAATATAGTTATCTTGATGAATTTTTATAAAATTCGATGTTCCTTGTTTGGTATAGTCAATTTTATATTCTTTGTTATCTAAGGCCTGAATAAACAATAATTTTTTCTCTTCACCAAAAATATCAATAGAACCTAAATCAATAACTTCTTGGTAATTCTTTTTAGCATCGGCTTTTTTTCTTGGTACTGGCCCATTGTATTGACCAATGCCGCGATGACTTACAATAACAGGAGAGGCTGCGCCATTGATAATAATTAAATCTATTTTTCTAATTTTGTGGATGATGGTATTTCGGCCACTAGTAATGAAATTTTTGTCGTTCAAAATTAACTCCTTATTCTCGGCAAGTGATATTCACTTATCAGCTAATTAATCACTCAATAAATATAACCCTGAGGAAAAACCGAGTTTAGCGATAAAACTTTTATTTTGCTTATCTATCAAATATATAAACTTTTGAAAAATAGCGCAATAAATAACATGGTTAATCGCCGTATTTATTGCGATTAATTGCTATTTTAGATGATTATTGTGCTTTGCGTTCAATAAAGTACCTAGGAATTTCATTAATTGCTAACACTTTACGGCGAATAAGATCTAATGAAATGGCAGCAACTGACTGTTGAAAATACCAACGATTAGACTTTATTTGCAAACGAATAGTGTCAATTTTTTCGTTATCCCCCCAAGCAATCCAAACAGTCCCAACCGGTTTTCCTTCAGTGCCACCCTCAGGGCCTGCAATACCAGTAACCGCAATAACAAGTTCGGATTGCGACTTAGCTAACGCACCTTTGGCCATTTCTATAACCACGTTTTCACTGACCGCACCATTTTGTATGAGGGTATTTGGAGCAACATTTAACATTGATGACTTAATGTCATTAGAATAAGTGACAAAACCGGCGTGAAATACAGCAGAAGCACCCGCTTCTTTAGTTATTAAACTCGAAATCAACCCGCCCGTACATGACTCAGCTACCGTTAACGTTTTATCTTGTTGCTTTAAAAGGGTTAATAGAATTGCCGCTAAGGTTTTAGGTTTATCGCTAATTTCTTCAATAATATGCTGACCTAAACAATTTTTTAGTTTAGTTAACCAGTCACTTTTAAGGACTAAGTCTTGTGCTGTGCGCGAGGTTACTTTTAATTCTAATAATGGCGTACTGGCCCGAAAGCCAATTTCTAAGGCTTGTGGCCAGTCAGATAATTGCTCAGCGATTAATTTTTGCAAGCCAGACTCGCCATAACCAAAAACTTGATAACGAGTGGTATGAACATGAATATTCTTAGGCAATAAGTTAGCCGCGTACGGGATAATTTCATCCGCCAGCATAACTTTTAATTCTCTCGGTACACCAGGTGTACACATAATTAAACAATTATTAACCGTGAGCTGGATACCCACGGCACTACCGACTGAATTGGCAATAATGTCGCAATTGTCAGGCAAAATAGTTTGTTTTAGATTAGGTTCATTTAAAACGGCGCCGAGTTTTTCACACCAAGCCTTTATATGCTCAAGTGCTTGTTGGTGCTGAGTTAGGCCAACCTTAGCAACTTTAGCCAGTGCTTGTGCGGTTAAGTCATCAGTTGTTGGCCCTAACCCGCCATTAATAATTAAGATGTCCGCTTGTTGCGATATGATATCAATTTCATTAACTAATAAATCAAAATCATCAGAGACAGTGACTTTACGTTTTATTTCAACACCAATATCTTTAAACATTTGGGCGATCATCGCTGAATTACTATCAATAATGTCGCCTGACATCAACTCATTACCCGTCATTAATAATTGAATTTTCAATTTAACAACCATTTATACTTAAATTCACATATTTATAAGGCTAACACATCGTAATTTTTTCAACGATTTAATTTTCAGAAATTCACTAATTTTAATGAGTTTTATCAATAGCAATGTTAGTATGCCCGCCTAGTTAATGTTGTCTCATATTTGATGTTCGAGATTAGATTATGGTTGATTATGCCAGAGAGTTATTGTTAGGAAAGTGGTATCGAAACACCACCGATGAACAAGGCAATCAAATATCTGAGTATGCTCAGATGGCTGCCGACGGTTCCTTTGAATTTACTTTTATCTTTCATAATAATGAAGGTGAAATAACTCAGCAAATAATTGAAATAGGCGACTGGGGCTTAGTTGGCGATATACATTTCACCATAACTAAGGGCGAAATTATCGACGACGAGCATTATCCGGTAGATTTGAACGAGCCAGATAACTATAATGCCTACCGCGTTTTAGCATTAACAAACCAAACGTTTCAATATCAGCACATTATTTCACCAGAGATTTTTATTTCTCGTCGAATTACTAATGAGTTAGGTAATTGTTAATCACCCGTATTTTTGTATAGAGAAAACAATGAAGCAATTAAAAGCAGCAAGTTTAATTACTGCCATTAAAACCCCATATTTAGCTGACGGCGAAATTGATTTACCAACTTACGATTGGTTAGTTGAGCAACAAATTTCTGCCGGTGTTGATGGCTTAATTGTCGGTGGCACAACAGGGGAAGGTCACTTGTTGAGTTGGGACGAGCATATAATGTTAATTGCTCACACCGTACATAAATATGGCAAAAAATTAATTGTTGTTGGTAATACCGGCAGTAATAATACCCGTGAAGCAATAAAAGCGACTGAACATGGTTTTGCCATGGGCATGGATGCTGCTCTGCAAATAAACCCTTATTATGGCCGCACTTCTGATGCTGGCGTGATTGAACATTTCAAGCGTACTTTAGACTTAGGCCCTGCATTTATTTATAACGTACCTGGACGAACGGGCCAAGACGTAACACCAGCAATGATTGAAAGCCTTGCCGGTCATAAAAATTTTATTGGTGTTAAAGAGTGTGCGGGTAACGACAGAATTGCTTATTACGAAGCAAAAGGCATTGCTTGTTGGTCAGGTAACGACGACGAATGTTTTAATGACCGCCACAAACATAAGTCACATGGCGTTATTTCAGTAACCTCTAATATTGTTCCTAGCATAATGCGAACGTTAATGGACGATCCCAATGCCAGCGAACTTAATGAAAAAATGCAAAAGATGATCACTTGGTTGTTTTGTGAACCAAATCCGATTGCCATTAATACTGCACTGATGATGACTGGCGCGGTCAAGGCCAATTTCAGACTACCTTACCAAGCATTAACGTTAGCACAGCGCACTGAAGGTTTAGCCTATTTAGCTGAAATTTCCTCAGAGCAGTTAGTTGGCGATACACTTAATGTCTTAAAAGATAGTGATTTTAACTATTGCGTGTAAGTCAAAATCACTGTTAACAATCCTTCGTTATTTTAAACTTACCAGAGAAAGTTGAAGATTTTCTGGTAAGTTCACATCAATCGCTTGTGCTGACAACGGGCAGATAAACGCTAAATTCATAGCACATAACTGTAAATCGTTTAATGTATTAATATCAGCATGGATATTGGTATCTATTACTTGCTCAAGTTTCAGGTCATTGCTTTGTTCAATGTTCTGATCAATGTTCTGATCAATGTTTTGTTCAAGATTCTGTTTATTACTCTGTTCGCCTTGGCCATAAAGTCTATCTCCGATCACCGGAAAACCAATACTGGCAGCATGGATTCTGATCTGATGTTTTCGGCCGGTTTCAATTAAGACATTCACCACAGAAACATTTTTATCACTGTCAAAGCTAAAATGTGAAAAAGTACTTTTCGCCGGTTTATTTTCAACCTTAGTCTCAATAACCAGCGGCTGAGGCTGGGCAGAAAAATCACCCGCAACAATGATCTGGTATGACTTAGTTAAGTTGTGCTGTTCGAACAATTTCGTTAACGCTTGTGTCGCTTTTTTACTGTGGCCAACCACAATTAAGCCTGTAGCCGCCCGATCTAAACGGTGCACAATGAAACAGCTGCGTTGCTGTTGAAAATAATCATTCACAAAGCGCTCAACTGTACAGTGATCGCTCCATTTACTGCCCTGTGACAACATGCCATAAGGTTTATACCAAATACTGTAATCTTGAAAGTCAGCCATTAATTTGGCATCAGCCACCGCTTGTGACAACACTTCACTGTTGTAATAAAAGTGCAATTGATCACCTAGCCTTAGCGCCGTTTTTAAACGGCGTAAGCGTTTGGCTTTATTTTTACCGCGGCTTTGATAACTAAAGTTGCCGTTACTTATATCAGCACTTTCATCGAAATTTTTATCACTCGTACTTTCACTGTTTGAATCGCTTGGACTCTCAGCGTATGGGTTGACGTTTTTTTTGATTGCTGTGCCAGTGTAACGCTCAAACCACAAAGCCCCTTTTTGAATAGCTTGTTTTACGCTCGCGATAGATAACTGACTTTGCTCAGCTAATAGATGCGTAATTGAAATTTTTTGCTCAAGATGATGTGCTTCAATTTTAATATGTAGTTCAATAACAGACATGGTACTAGGGAGATCTTAAATATGAAAAGCGAGTGCGAAGTTTAGCAGAAATTCAGCCAAAGCTTTATCATTTATATGCAGTAGATTTTAACTTGCCTGAGAATTAGTGCTACAAACCCCCGTTCAATTCCTGCTATCATACTGAAAAAATAAGTGAAAAATATAATGCTAACTAGAGATCCTGAACTCTTTCCTCAAGATGACACTGGCAACCGTTTATGGCAGCTATTAAACCAAGGGATAGATTTAAACCTAGCCTATGAAGTTGAACTTTCTGTGATTTTTCAAACGGAGCAACAAGCCCTAGCCTTTGGCCAACTGCTGTTAGCGAATAACCAAAAAATATCTTTTTCACCTTTTGCAGAGCATCCAAGTCATCAATGGGAAATCACCGTTTATCCCACCATGCCGTTAAATTATAGCAATATAATTGGCTATCAAGAATTATTAGCAAGCCATATGGCAGAATTTTCTGGTCTTTTTGATGGTTGGTTTTGTGCTGTGACTGCACTCTAATTTAGCCGCGCTATTTACCAAACGCTGCATTTTATATAAGTTAGTCTGCGCCGCTAACCTAAGTTAATAAAATGATAATTGGCTGAAATTTTTAAGAATACTGACTAAGGACGTTAATAACAAATTATGACAAATACCGAACAATTTAAACGTTTAAGTAAACAATACGCAAAGTCTTTTAACGATCAAAAAGCGATCATTAAAAAAGTATTAGCGGGCCGGATTATATTATGTCAACAGTGCCAGCAAGTGATCACTTTTAATGAAAAAAATAAAGAATGTGTGCAAGTACGCTGCAGCAAAGGTTGTACTGATATTTTACTCGACATCTCCATCTAATAAAGTGAGTCAATATTCACCTTGAATTATTTAGCCCACCTCTACTTATCTCCTGCTCAGCCACATATTATTGTCGGTAATTTAATGGGCGACTTTATTAAAGGCAAGCAATTAGCTCACTTGCCTGAAGGTGTTCAGCAAGGTATTGCCCTGCACCGCGCAATCGATAAATTTACTGATAATCATGTCGCCGTACAGGCACTAAAACCTTTGTTATCCGCTAAAAGACAACGTTTTTCCGGTATCATTAGTGACATTGTTTTTGATCACTTATTAGCAGCTCATTGGCAAGAATATTCTGAAATATCGATTAACAAATTTGCACAGCAGCATTACCAGTTATTAACCGAACATTTGACGATTATGCCTGAAACAATGCAAAGTATGGTTAAACGTATGGTCGAGCGTAATTGGCTAGCCAGATATGATTGCCTTACCACTACCGGCTTAGCAATTGATGCTGTCAGTGAACGTATTCGATTTAAAAATAATCTCAGCGGCGCTATGACAGAAGTATTAGCTAATTACGACGCATACCAAAATGCATTTAAGCAATTTTTTCCGCAATTGGTTGAGTTTAGCCAACAAGCTATTAGCGCTCAAAACCTAAGCTATAAAGCTACGTTGTCAGCTAACAAGCACCAATGATAAATAAATCACCTCAAGTACAAAACAAAAAAACGACAAGTAAACCTAAGTCGACTTGTCGTTTATCTTGCTTAATCTGATCACAAACTATTCTTTATTATACCATGCGTCTAAGAAAGTGATCGCTTAGCGAGAATTTAGATGCCTTGGTATTAACCCTGATCACAGTTTTTTATTACTGCCCCTTTGATACTGAACTTTTGTTACTTACTGGACAAGTTCAGTATCCGTTATCGTAATTTGTTGGCCTTGTGATAATAAAAACGTCGCTACTTGTGCTTGCATTTCTTGTGTTGCCCGAGCACTGAAAACAGGGTCAGGTGAGCCATTTCTGGTACTTGGCGACAATAACGAGCCATGATGACCTTTAGTAAATCGAACAACCCCTGAGCCAGCAGAGGTTTCGCTAACACTCGGCAAACCTAATAATGCAATCGCTGGCTCAGTGCCGGCTAAAGGTGTGGTACTGACGTTATTAGGAATAACTTGATCTGATAAGCTCTCTTCGCCATCACCAACCACTTCAATTAGCAGCGTTGGCGTTTGAGCAGCCGCTAAACTCGCCACATAATTTACCGGGTCGCCAGCATCAGTTACCGTTTGTGCTGCAAAGGTAAAAGCGGCAAAATCACTATTTAACTTTGCCGTTTGTTCAGTATTAAGCAATGACAAAAACTGATGGTATGCTTGAATAAATTCACCCTCAGAATAATTTCCATCGGAATATAAAGTCGCTATTAAAGCTTGAAAATCAGTCGATAAGCTTAAGGTTAAATTAGCTTTAATAA
Source organism: Thalassotalea sp. (assembly GCA_051251725.1). Lineage (GTDB taxonomy): Bacteria > Pseudomonadota > Gammaproteobacteria > Enterobacterales > Alteromonadaceae > JALZUE01. The sequence continues at coordinate 56,751 of JBPOFN010000009.1, forward strand.
GATCAGAAAACGATGGTGATGCCATTAAAAAGTTCGCAATGCCAATCCCCGGTACCACTAAAGCACTTTGTTTGATGGTAAACAAAGCATCAAGCGCATCGGATGCATCAACCCCTGGGGCTAATTCAGTATTGGTCAGCGCTATCGTATTGATGCCGGTTAAGCCACCTAAAGAATGGCCAACAAAACTCACTTCTTGACCATTAATTGGCGCACCAACCACAGCGTTTAATGATAAACGTAAACCTAGCGTATCAACACTACTTTGGCGGACATTATCCCTAGTCGTTAATAAGTTAGCTAAATTCATATAATGGGTAGCGGATACCGAAGAGGCGTTAATATCATCAGTACCATCATTATCTAAGTCAAAACCGCGGCTACCATGTAATGGATGATCGATCGCAACGGTCGCAAAACCAAAGGCCGATAAAATCCCCGTTAGTGCCAACATATCTTCTTTTTTAGAAGTAATACCATGTTGCAGAATAACGACAGGCCAACCATTTTCTGGTACTTGGGTCAGCGCCGATAAACCATAACTTGCTCTGACCTGATCAGTGACCAGTGAAATATTTGGCACTGTCATTTGCACTTCAAGATCGCCCGGATGACTAATATAAGGAATATCACTAGCTGGTCTTGGTGCTGGTACAGGGTTAAACTTAGTTAAATTTCGTTCAACATCTAAGCTCATCACTGAACTTAAATCTCTCAGCCCTACTGCCATACAAGCTTGATCGGAAGCCGTTAATGGTCCTTCGGGTAAATCAGCAATACTTGCTAACATTACACCTGAGTCACACAACGCTTTCCACCAATCATTAACTGGCGCTTGAATATTCGTGCTGGTAGGAATACCAAGATAATAGGGTAAAGTAACACTACCTTGATAAAGACTCGCGCTTGAATACAAGGCATCTAATTCAGGTGATAGAGTGATACCACTTGCTTGAAATACTTGCGCGACAGTAACATGAGCGTCATTAACAATAATAGGCGTCGGCGTGCCACCAACAGCAATCGGCGCAGCCATTAATTTTTTTATCGTAGTGGCAACATCTAACGTTGATTGTGTTGTCAACGCCATCGAATAAATAATTTCTTGTTTATTGACGCCAGCAGAAGCTGCAACCGTTTCAAAGCTATTAATAACCGCTTGTAATTTAAGCTGTGAGGCACTGCCTAATGGGTTTTGATTGATGTCTTGTTTAACTAAGTTATAAGTAAAAGAGCCTTCAACGGCATTGCCATTACTATCGGTAATCTGCTCAGTCAGTATAACGACATAAGTGGTTTTCGCTTTTAAGGGTTTCAGTGGCACAATCGCAATATTAGCGCCACGGGCAAATGCGGTAAAATCTTGTTGAAAAGTAAGTTCGCTCACCAATTGACAAGCAATACCTGAAGGTAATGTGGCACAATCGCCTGAAGCTGTCGGACCGCCCATTAACACTTCAAATATTTGAACTGAACCGGCCATTGACACTGTCTCAGCCGCTAAAGTAACATTCGCGGGTAAATCAACCGCTAATGAAAATGGATTGATAGTCGACCAACCATCTAAGGCACTGATGGCTACTTGAGGATCTGAAAAATCAGTAATATCGTCGACAATATTATCTAAATTTAACGTGCCATCTGTGGTATCAGAAAATAATAAATCATTGGGGATAGAAAGCTTTCCGCCAGAGGGATCAAAAGTAATACGTGATTTAAGCACGACACCACTGCCTTGTTCAGCTACCGATTTTTTGACCTCAGCCAAAGTCTCGTTATCACAGCCGGGTAAAGCCAACAACGCCGATGAAATCAAAACACCGTTTAATAGGTTACTTTTAAAGTGACTAAACAATTTATTCATTATTCCCCCTCAAATTATCCTGACTTATGTTCAGTTAATTTTGTAATGCGAATGTCTGTTGACCTTTTCTAGTTGCAACAACTGGACAGACCTCTACTGGTCGTACAAGTTAACTTAACCCAAGATTGGCCTTCTGGCTAGTAAATTTTGAATTATTTATGCTAAATGTTGTGGAAATAAAGTGTAATTGAGCAAGTTTTTTTGATTTTTACTCGCCTATCAATAAAGCAATGAAGTAGAATTGCCATACTTTGCGCTAACACTGAACTTTAACTTATTATGTTTGATTACACCCCTAGTGAAAATTGTCTCGAAAATAAAATTATTTTAGTAACAGGTGCGGGAGACGGTATCGGTAAACAAGCAGCAATAACTTATGCTTCATTAGGTGCCACGGTTATTTTATTAGGAAAAACAGTCGCAAAATTAGAAGCCGTTTACGATGATATAATCCAACAAGGTTCGCCTGAACCCGCGATAGTACCACTGGATTTAAAAGGCGCAAGCAAGCAAAATTATCTTGATATGACTTCAACTATTATCGCTCAATTTGGTCGCTTAGACGCAGCGTTATTGAATGCTTCAGTATTAGGGGAATTAACACCATTTTGCCAAATTCATGAGCAAATATGGCAAGACGTGATGCAAGTAAATTCCACAGCGCAATTTCTTCTTGCCCAAGCATTGATCCCAGCTTTGTTATTGGCAAAATCAGGCTCGTTAATTTTCACCAGTTCAAGTGTTGGTAATAAGGGCAAAGCTTATTGGGGCGCGTATAGCGTGTCAAAATTTGCCACTGAAGGTATGATGCAAGTTATTGCTGATGAATATGACAATACATCGCTAAGAACCAATGCCATAAACCCTGGCGCCACCAATACCAAAATGCGTGGTATTGCCTACCCTGGCGAAGATGTAAAATCAGTAGCTTCGCCGGCAGATATTATGCCGCTGTATGTTTATTTGGCCGCTGATGATAGCCTCGCGATTAATGGTCAACGCCTAAACGCACAAGACTAATACGAGCAATCGTTAAGCTTGGGGTAATTCTCCCAGCAATTAATTTAACGCCTCGCGGTCATCAAGGCGAAATCGCTTCGGCCTTTCTGTTTATTTCATTACTTAACCTGATGTGATGGTTACTTAGGCTGTTGCCGCTAATTTAATAAAATAACGGCCTACCTGAGTAAGATAATCCCCTTGAGTAAAGGGAATTATCGTTTTGAAATTAACTGAGGAGATAATAGGTTAGTTAAGGGATTAATTAAGAGTTATCTTAACTCTCTACGTAAAATTTTACCGACATTGGATTTCGGTAGTTCAGTTTTAAATTCAACAATTTTAGGCACTTTATAATTAGTTAAATTATCCTGACAATGTTTGATAATATCCATTTCCGATAGATGCGGGTCTTTTTTCACAATAAAAACTTTCACTGTTTCGCCGCAAACATCATTTGGAATACCAATCGCCGCCACTTCTAACACGCCGGCATGTAAAGCAATCACATCTTCAATTTCATTCGGGTAAACATTAAAGCCAGAGACAATAATCATATCTTTTTTACGATCGACAATTTTAAACAAGCCCATTTCATCAACTGTCGCGACATCGCCAGTGGCAAACCAACCGTCTTTCATAACTTCGGCCGTAGCCTCGACACGATTGTAATAGCCTTTCATCACCTGCGGGCCTTTGACCCACATTTCACCTGGCTCATTAAAACCGGCTTCACTGCCATCATCTTTAATTATTTTAATATCTGTTGACGGCGCAGGTACGCCAATAGTGCCATTAAAACCTTGCTGATTATAAGCGCTCATACTGACGAGTGGTGCACATTCAGTTAAACCATAACCTTCTAATAAACGGGTATCGGTGACTTTTTCCCATTCATCAGCGACGGCTTTTTGCACCGCCATACCGCCCCCGAGTGATAATTTTAAATTTTTAAAATCAAGGTTTGAAAAACCAATGGTATTTAACAGCCCATTAAATAAAGTATTAACACCCGTCACCGCGGTAAAAGGATATTTACTTAATTCTTTAACAAAATTAGGCATGTCTCTTGGATTAGTGATCAATAAATTAGTGCCACCTATCGTCATAAACATAAGGCAGTTAGCCGTTAATGCGAAGATATGATAAAGCGGCAAAGCGGTTACGACTAACTCTTCACCTTCGTTTAAAATATTACGTAGCATGCCTTTTGCTTGTAATAAATTCGCGACCATATTTCGATGCGTTAACATTGCTCCTTTCGATACACCTGTTGTGCCGCCGGTATACTGTAAAAAAGCTAAATCATCGCCAGTCAATAAAACCGGTGTGTAAGGTAATGCGCTGCCTTTGGTTAACACTGTATTAAAATTAACGGTGTTTTTTAATGAGAACGCTGGCACCATTTTCTTAACATATTTAACTACTGCATTGACAATTAATCGTTTTGGAAAACCTAAGCGATCGCCCAAAGCCGTAAGAATAATATGCTCAACAGGGGTGTCTTTAATGACTTCTTCTAGGGTATGAGCAAAATTTTCAATGATCAAAATCGCTTTCGTGTCAGAGTCCGCCAATTGATGCTTCAATTCACGTGCAGTATAAAGTGGATTAACATTAACGACAGTTAAACCCGCTAATAAAGCACCAAATAAAGCAACAGGGTATTGCAAACAGTTTGGCACCATAATGGCAAATTTATCGCCCTTCACTAGCCCTAACTCTTGCTGTAGATAAGCAGCAAAGGCTTTCGCTTGCTGGTTTAACTCTTGATAAGTTATTTCCGCGCCCATGTTAATGAAAGCAGCTCTGTCGGCATAAACATCGACATATTTATTAAATAATTCAACTAACGATGAGTACTGATCCGCATCAATCTCTGCAGGAATACCAGGCGGGTAACTTTTTTCAAGCCAGATTTTTTCCACAATTTTCTCCCCAGAATTCACTAATAATAGTTTTTATAAAGTTAATAATATCAGTACTTTGATATACAGCCATTAGATTAAGTGATTTTTTAATTATTTTTTTATTTGGTAGCAAATATTATCGCGTTCTAAAAACAAACACCGCCGTGTTAGCTGAAATTATTTGATAAAAATTCATTGATTAAGTGCGCCACCTGTTGCGGTTTTTCCATATGCACATGATGTCCTCCGACCAGATGATAACACGAAATATTTTTAAATAAAGGCTGATAGCGCTTAATTGCAGGCTTAACAAAATCGACACCATCTTCGGCATAAATAAATAACGTTGGCGCCGATATCGATTTTACAACATTTTGCGCTTGTGCTTCGCTAAAGCGATATGGAGAAGTTAACTGTAATTTTGAGTCGTATTGCCAGCGATACCCGCTCTCGGTTAAACATAAACTGCGGTTAACAATAATGGCTGCCAACTCAAACGTTAAATCACTATGCCTAACACGTGCAGCAATAGCATCGTCAATGTCAGTATAGGTTTTTGCCGTTTTGCTTGGTTTAGTGTACCTTTGCTGGCGACTTAGAATACCTTTTCTTATCTGCGCTGTGGTCTCATCAGGTTGTGCAGTCAAAAAGCCAATGACATCAATTAAGGTTAAGGTCTTTATTTTTTCAGGAAAGGCTGCGGCGAAAGCAGTTGCGATCATCGCGCCCATTGAATGGCCAATAATATGTACTTGTTGCCAACCCGCAGTTTCAAATAATTGATATATATCACTTAACCAGTCAATAAAGTGATAATAAGCGCCAGCGCTTTTGTGATCGGAAAAACCATGGCCAGGTAAATCAATCATAACAAGATGATAATGAGGTAAATAAGGCGCCAATAACTCGAAAGACGCGGCGTTGTCTAACCAGCCGTGTAGACACAAGATAACCGGTAAGTCAGCCTCACCAAGGGTCAGGCCGCGAACCGTTATGTCGGGCAGTTGATATTCAACGCAATGCATAAAGTGCTACTTAGATTTTTCCGCCGGTTTTTTTACGATGACAGTTCTGGTGCGAACGGGATAAGGATGGCGATAAAAAGGGTCATAAAAGTGGCTCATATACGGATCAGGTTTTACCCGTAGATCAATACGCTGCTCTTCTTTCCATAAATAAATTCCTGACGCTTCTAACACCGGAAAAACATAATCAAGCTCACCAATTTTACCTGCTTGCGGTAACGCTATTTTGCCAACGGCAGTCACTTGTTTACCTTTTTGAAAGATCATCGGATCTAACAAACCTGGGTACACAATACGAAAACGGCCGGCTGATTTATTAATAGACTTAGGTTTTGCGCCAGTACTTAAATCAATATTGACCACTTCAATTACTGTGTTTTTCTGTAAATTCTTAATACTGGCAATCACTCCACCCCAGCGAGCTGTCATGCTGTTATAAACTTCTGGCGATTGTTTTGCGTCTTGATAAGACACTAATAAATTATCATCTTCGGTACTAATTTCTTCCGGTACTAAGCTACAAGCACTAACAAACATTGTTAACACGGCACATTGGAATATTTTTATAATCATGTTCGTTTCCCTAGTTGATACAAAACACCTACACCCATACTTGACCATAATACTACCCAAATTAATTCAGGAATATAAGTAATAGTCGCAAGTGTAGCTCCGTCGCCAAGATGACGACCATCAAGCAAATGCAGTGGACTTAAGACTGCATTTAATAATACCGTGATGCCGGTAAATTGGAACATCAAACCGATGTATTCACTCTTTAAGCGCCACTTGCCATAAAAAAGCACCATTAACATTAATAATATCATCAGGGTTAATAAATCTCGAACCCAAAATACGATACTAATCGCCAATAATAGTAGCATCAAAACACTTAAATTTTTTGCCATTTTTAAATGGCTTGTCGCGGCTAAATAGATTAATGCGCCCCAAAAAATAGCGCCGGCATAACCCATAAAGCTAATTAGCAAGCGACTTCCTCCTTGGGTGGTACACAAACCAGCACCATTGGTAAAAAGCTCTATTTTAATAATCTTACCACCGGTGATAAGAGCAGCAATACCATGACTAAGTTCATGAAAAAAACTTTCTAACCAATTAAAGGGAATAGAAACGACAGGTAAACGCGTCAAAATGATGGCTAATAGTAATAAAATCCAAAATTTATAACGCTGTAAAAAAGAAGATGAGGCCATATTAAGCGTATAAATCTACGCCAAACAACTGTTGAACCGATTCTTTTTGCGCCAAATTATCAACACGTTCGTAGGCTGAAATTGCACTTTGGTTTTGTTCACTGGGAGTGTCATAATCCGTTGCTTGTTGCGCCGTATTTTGACTTTTATTCGAGTTTGCTTGGGAGTTTTGATAGGCTTGCTCAATAACCGCTAACGATGCTTGATCAACATCAAAACGCTCGGTATGAGTCGTTTTCGCTGGCTCTTGCTCTGAATTTTGCTCGCGTTCGCGCTCAATCCGTTGGACCGGTTGTTGATTATTAATACCTGAAACACGATTAGCTAGCTGTGTTGGTATTTGTGCTGAGTTCGAAATATTCATAATCTAAATCTAACAAATTTATTGAGTTAGTGCCAAATCTCTTTTTGTAACCATAAGTAAGCAGGCAAAAAAGGCCACTCTCACTTGGTAATTACTTAGTTTATACTCGCTTATTACTGAGTAAATTGAGTAAATAAAACATTATAAGTAGTTGCTTAGTAATTATTAAGCAACTACTAAACCAACTATTAGGGTTAATTCACTGCCAACGCAGAAAAAAACTATTTATTAAAGCACAGTTTAGCTTATTTGTTATTCTCGGCCCGGTAGCTTTTTCCACGAAACCGTATCTCTAACATAAACAGGTTGCGCCATTTCAGCGCTAACACCCTGACCTTGCTGAAACCCCGCAATACCAATAGTTAACATCGCACTAGCATCGGGAAATAGTGTTTCAACCGGCTCAGCCTGTTGTTTTAATGGCTGTAAACTTTCAGTATAGGCATCCCATCCAGTTCCTGCCGCATAAAATTTATCACCGAACTGACGATAGTGCTCAACTATTAATGCCGGCGCCATCACAGTTTCTTCACCCTGTGCTTGCATAATGCCTTGCTCGTTAAGTTGATAAAAACCGCTATATACTTCAGACATGCGCGCATCGATAACAGATAACACCGCTGTATGGCCAGATTTTTCATACGCGACTTGCGCCATAGCTTGCAACGTTGAAACCCCAACTACGGTTAAATTTGCTGAAAACGCCAAACCTTGAGCAACACCAACACCAATGCGAACGCCAGTGAAACTGCCTGGACCTTGACCAAAAATCAATCCGTCTAATGCTTGTAAAGTAATATTGGCTTCTTTTAATATCTCATCAATCATCGGCAGTAACACTAAACTATGTGATTGTGGACACAATTCGAAACGGCTATAAACCTTATCATCAATTTTCAAGGCAACTGAACAGGCTTCTGTTGAAGCATCAATAGCTAAATATTTCACTTTTTTTCTCTTTAATAAATCAATATACATGGGTCAATTTTATTGACGATGAATACTTTCAAGTAAGTTTATTGCGTTACTAATATCACGACTTCGGTACATAGGCGGTAAGCTTTTTAAAAACACTTGACCATATTCTCGGTTTACCAACCTATCATCACAAATGGCTAATACCCCTTTATCAGTAACGTCTCGAATTAAACGGCCAACGCCCTGCTTTAGTGTGATCACCGCTTGCGGCAACTGAATTTGGGCAAAAGGGTCGCCTTGCTGACGTTTAATATCTTCACTGCGCGCTTGTAACAAAGGATCATCTGGCGAAGCAAAAGGCAATTTATCTATAATAACACAAGTCAATTTATCTCCCCTAACATCAACCCCTTCCCAGAAACTAGCGGTTGCTAATAATACCGCATTAGGCTGCTCAATAAAGCCCGCTAATAATTTACGCTTTCCCATTGTGCCCTGCACTAACAGCGGGTTTTCAATTGCTTCGGCCAATATTTCAGCCACTAAATTCATCATGCGATAACTGGTAAACAGCATAAAACACGCGCCAGCACTGGCAGCGATTAACGGTATGGCAATATCCACTAGTGCTTGGGCTCGACTCGGGTGATTCGCGGCAGGTAAATAACGCGGAATAAATAACTGCGATTGGTTAACATAGTCAAACGGACTTTCGAGTAATAATTCCATCGCTTTATTAATGCCTAACTGCTTAGAGAAATGTTCAAAACCACCATCAACCGCAAGTGTCGCCGACGTAAAAATCCAGCCAGCATTTGAGTCAGAAATGTATTGGTTAAATTTATCGGCAATACTTAACGGAGTTTGATGCAGTACAATATGACGGTTAGTCGTTTCATACCAAAAACTGATGCCATATAAGTCAGTTTTCTCCATAACACCATACTGTGCTAATAAGTTTTCTGCCCGCTCATAACAATTATCAATTTTTTCATTACGGCCAAGACATAATTTAATCACTTGATGAATAAAGTCTAAATTGGTTTTTAATGAGGCAAAACATTTAGCAATAGTTGGGTAGCTGTTTTTTTCACGCCAATTACCGCGCTGTGGATCATAGGGAAATAACATTCTAAATTCTTGTGCATTTTTGGCTAATTTTTCCGCCGCTTTACCTAACTGTTTAACATCAGTTAATTCGGTGCGATAAAGCTGCTCAACATCACTACATAAATCAGCTATCTGCCGAGTAGAAAACGCTTCGCCAAAATATTCACTCGCGATATCTGGAATTTGATGGGCCTCGTCAAAAATAACCACTTCAGATTTTGGAATAAGCTCGCCAAAACCGGTATCTTTTAACGCCATATCAGCAAAAAACAAATGGTGATTAACCACCACTAAATCAGCATCTATTGCTTTTTGTCTTGCTTTAATTAGATAACAATCGTCAAGATGCGGGCACTCTTTCGCTAAACAATTATCGACCGTACTGGTTACAAAAGGGAAAACACCCGAGTCTTCCGCTACATTTACTAACTCGCCAATATCGCCTGACACTGTGCCTGATGCCCAGGTTCTGACATTAACAAAATCAGCAAGGCCTTGAGCATCTAATTGCCCCCTCGTTTGTTGAAACAGTTCCAAACGCTGTAAACACAAATAATTTGATCGCCCTTTTAATAACGCAACCTGGACATTGGTTTTTAATGCTTTAATAATTAGCGGTAAATCTTTATGGAATAATTGCTCTTGCAGGTTTTTTGTCCCGGTCGAGACTATCACCCGTTTTTCCGATAACAAGGCAGGAATTAAATAGGCAAAGGTTTTACCGGTACCAGTGCCTGCTTCAACCACAAGTGATGATTGTTTATCGATAGCCGTCGAAACTTCCAAGGCCATATCGACTTGCGCTTGCCTTGGTGAATAACCGTCAATAATGCTGGCAAGAATACCATTTTGGGAAAAAGCGTGCTCGACTGGCGACATAGCCTAATGGGAAGATAGGAAAATTTAGCCGATTTTATGATCTCCTTGGTCAGAATGCCAAAGGTTTTCAATTTTAGTTGATGCGGTATTAGTTAATGCTGTTGGCTGGTCACAACGATAAGGACACTAAATTGAAGATGAACAGTGGCCGCGTTTAAACAAAGATATCGATATGTTCATCGTGATCTTCATCATCGTCATCTTCTTGATCAGCACTTTTAGTTTTTTGCGCTGCTGACTTTTCAATTGCCGCTGCATTTTCCTTTAATAATTGCTGTTTTTGTTTCGCCTGAAATATATCTTGCTTGGTATACTCAAGGTCTTCTTCATCTTCATGCAGATGAGCAAGCGGATGTAAATCAGGGGATTGTGTTTCCCCTAACAAATGATCTTTTTCTTCATCAAGAGCACGAGCGCCGGCATCTTTTTTTAAACTTTTGACCCGCAATTTATCGGGTTTTATCGGCACTTGCCGTACCTTAGTTAATTGCGTTGTAAAAATATCCATAGGTTATTTTCCTTTGTAAAAAACAAGGATGTAAGCCACTACTTATATATCGACTCTAGATAAGATAACTTTAATCGCTGAAAATTCATAAATCTAGGTGTTTGGCCGAAAAATCACTTGAAATTAACTGGATTTAAAAGTAAGGTTACGCCCAAAGTGATTAAGGCATTTTGTGCCGAAACTTAACAACATTGAACACAATATTTTTTAAAGCAATCGAGACATGCAATGATATTAAACCTCAGCAAGATCCATCATCACCATCATACGGATTAGCCGCTCAGGTTTTTTTCGCTGAGAGGCTATGGGCCTTTCTCAGTGGTAAGCTACATTAATATTGCAAGCCCCCGAAAGAGTCCAACTCTCTCGGGGGCTTTTTAATTTAAAGATTATTGCGAATATTTAACTAAAAATTTAATTAACCAATTTAAACGACACAGATAGCAAAGGATTAAAACATGACTTCAGAACCTCGCTTAAGAATTGCCATGCAAAAATCAGGGCGACTTAGTGATGACACACAAGCGTTATTTAAAAATTGTGGCCTAAAATTAAACGTTGCTGACCGCCGCCTTCTAGCGCATGTGTCGAATATGCCAATAGATATTATGCGTGTTCGTTCAAGCGACATTCCAGGTTTAATTATGGATGGAGTTTGTGATTTAGGTATTGTTGGTGACAACACCCTAGAAGAAGAAGAATTAGAACGTCAATTAATTGGTAGTAAATCAGATTATATTCGCACCACAGCATTAGACTTTGGTGGTTGTCGTTTTTCAATTGCGATGCCAGAAGAATTTGAATATACCGGCTTACAATGTTTAGACGGATTACGTTTTGCGACCACTTACCCACAACTTTTAACGCGTTTTGCGAAAGAGAACGGCATTAACGTTGAGTTTTGTTTGTTAAAAGGTTCTGTTGAAGTTGCCCCTCGTGTCGGTTTAGCTGACGGTATTTGTGATTTAGTGTCAACTGGCGCAACCCTTGAAGCTAATGGTTTAAAAGAAGTAGCCGAAGTGTTTCGTTCAAAAGCGTCATTAATTCAACGCGCTGATGATTTAGGCGCTGAAAAACAAGCTATTTTAGATACTTTGTTGCCAAGAATTCACGGCGTAATGAAAGCGAAAGAAAGCAAATACATTATGTTGCACGCACCTGTAGATAAAGTCGCGCAAGTGAGCACTTTAATGCCAGGTACTGAAACCCCTACTGTTTTACCATTAGCTGGCCGTGACGATATGGTTGCTGTACACGTAGTTGCAACCGAAACATTTTTCTGGGAAACAATGGAAAAATTAAAAGAATTGGGTTGTCACTCTATTCTAGTGATGCCAATTGAAAAAATGATGGGCTAATTTAACCTTCAAACTCGCTATGTCATGAGCGTATTGATAACTAGGCAGTAATTATTAGCTATCAAGAACTCACGTTCAATAACGAAGAAATCATGCTGTATTTCTTTAATCGTTCATGGCAAAGCTCGTTGAATCAGCGACATCACAATAAAGATATATCGCAAAAAAGTAGCATTGAAAAATAGTATTGAGCGGTAACCATTAGTGGAAAATGATATGAAAACACCAATAATCAGCTGGCAAACATTAAGTAAAGCTGAGCAAGCCGCAGCGCTTTCGCGCCCTGCTATTGCTAACAATGCAGAACTTAGCCAACAAGTTTTAGCCATTATTGAGCAAGTGCAAACGTCAGGCGATCAAGCCTTATTAAACTTAACAGAAAAGTTTGACGGTATTAAACTTAGCTCACTAAAAATATCTAATGAACAAGTTGAACAAGCCGTTGCACGTTTATCTGAAAAACGTTTAAAAGCGATTCATACTGCACACCAAAATATTATCAAATTTCATAGCGCTCAAGCATTTAGCGATATTACTGTTGAAACAACACCTGGCGTGGTTTGTACCTTAAAATCTGAAGCGATTGAAAGTGTTGGCTTATATATTCCAGCAGGCTCAGCACCATTACCTTCAACGGTATTGATGCTTGGCGCGCCAGCAACATTAGCAGGTTGTCAACGAGCGGTACTTGTTTGCCCTCCGGATAAAAATGGCCAGTTAGCTGACGAAGTATTAGCGGCGGCGCAAGTGTGTGGTATCACCGAAATTTATACTATCGGCGGCGCGCAAGCAATTGCGGCATTAGCATTAGGCACAGAAACCATTGCGCCAGTAAATAAAGTATTCGGACCAGGTAATCGTTATGTAACGGAAGCTAAAAAGCAACTGTCGCAATTAGTGCCTGGTTTTACCATTGATATGCCAGCGGGCCCATCAGAAGTATTAGTATTAGCAGACAGCGATGCTAATCCCGCTTTTGTCGCCGCTGACTTATTATCTCAAGCTGAACATGGCCCCGATAGCCAAGTAATTTTAGTAACTGATAGCCAAGTAATCATTGATGGCGCGCAAACAGAATTAGAAAAGCAACTAGCGCAATTAACGCGTAAAGAAATAGCAGCTCAAGCCTTAGGTCATTCACGTTTGATTTTAACGGCAGATATGGCAGAAGCTATTGCAGTATCAAATGAATACGGTCCTGAGCATTTAATTGTGCAAACGGAAAATGCTGCCAGCTTAATTGGCACTTTACGCAACGCCGGTTCTATTTTTGTTGGCCGTTATACCCCTGAGTCTGCTGGTGATTACGCCAGTGGCACCAATCACGTATTGCCAACTTATGGTTATTCAAAAGTGATCAGTAGTTTGTCGCTCGCGGATTTTTCTCGCCGTTACACCGTGCAAGAAATATCGCCGCAAGGGCTACAAAATTTAAGTGAATGTTTAATTGAATTAACCGACGCTGAAGGCTTAGATGCTCATCAACGTGCGGTCACTATTCGTTTAGAAGAAATTAACCAAGCATAATGTTTAAGGTAAGCAGAGCAAAATGACAAAATCTGTGATTGAAAAAATTGCCCGTAAAGAACTTATCGATATGGTGCCATACCAATCGGCGCGCCGCTTACAAGCTGGCGGTGGTAATTTTGATAAAAAAACCTGGTTAAATGCTAATGAAGCATCAGGAAGTGGCGAGTATCAACTGTCTGCCAGAAATATAAACCGCTACCCTGATTTTCAGCCTGAGAGTTTAATTAACGCTTATGCGAGTTATGCTGGGGTTGATAAGAAACAATTACTTGCTACTCGTGGTGCTGACGAAGGCATTGAATTAATTATTCGCACCTTCTGCCAAGCTTACCAAGACGACATTTTAATTTGTCCGCCAACTTATGGTATGTACGCGATTAGCGCCGAAAACCATGGCGCTGGTGTTGTTAAAGTACCATTAATTGCCAGCCAATTAGACATCGACGGTATTTTACAATACCTAGGAAAAGTCAAAGTAGTCTTTTTGTGCTCGCCTGGTAACCCGACCGGTAACTTATTAAACCAAAAGCAGATAAAACAAGTTATTGAAGCTTTTGCCGATAGCGCTATGGTTGTTGTTGACGAAGCTTATATTGAGTTTAGCCCAGAGCAAACATCAGCCGGTTGGTTAGCACAATACCCGAATCTGATAGTATTAAGAACCTTATCTAAAGCTTTTGCATTAGCCGGTTTACGCTGCGGTTTCACTATCGCCAATAGCGATGTTATTGAGTTATTAGCAAAAGTTATTGCGCCTTACCCTGTACCTGCGCCAATTTCAGAACTTGCTAGCCAAGCTTTGAATGCTGATGGTTTAAAAGTGATGCGCTCGCGCGTGGTCGCAACTAATCAGTTAAAAGATGAATTTATCGCTTGGTTATTAGGCCAAACTTGGTGTGACGAAGTATTTGCTAGCGATGCTAACTTTGTGCTTTTTAGAACCTCATTAAAACAACAAATTTTTGATGCCTTGGTGGCCGATGATATTTTAATTCGCGACCAATCAAAACAACTACAACTTGATAACTGCTTACGTGTCAGTATTGGCTCAGCAGCAGAATTATCATTAGTAAAACAAACTATTGCTAACATGCTAGCAACTGCATAATAGTTAAGTTAAAGGAAAAAAAATGTCTCAACAAAATATTCTTTTTATCGATCGCGACGGTACATTAATTGAAGAACCGATTAGCGACAAACAAGTCGATAGCTTGGAAAAATTGGTTTTTGAACCAAACGTTATTCCTGTTTTACTGAAGCTGCAAAGCAAAGGTTACCGATTAGTGATAGTGTCAAACCAAGACGGTTTAGGTACGATAAGCTACCCACAAGCAGATTTCGATTTACCGCAAAACAAAATGATGGATATGTTTTCATCACAAGGTGTTATTTTTGATGACGTTTTATTATGTCCTCACTTTGACGCAGACAATTGTTCATGCCGTAAGCCTAAATTAGGAATGGTAAGTGACTACTTAAAAGCCGGCAAAGTAAACTTTGCTAACTCTTATGTGATTGGCGATCGTATTACTGATATTCAATTAGCTGAAAATATGGGCATTACCGGTATTCAGTATAATCGTGACACTTTAAATTGGAACGACATCGCTGAGCAATTATTGGTTAAGCCACGTAAAGCGAGTGTTACTCGGACAACAAAAGAAACTAACATTAATATTTCAGTGAACTTAGACTCACCAAGCGGCACTAAAATTGAAACCGGCTTAGGCTTTTTCGATCATATGTTAGAGCAAATTTCAGCGCACGGCGGCTTTTCATTACAAGTGAATGTTGATGGTGATTACCACATTGACGAACATCACAGTGTTGAAGATACGGCACTTGCGTTAGGCCAAGCGTTAAAAGAAGCGTTAGGCGACAAACGCGGTATTGGCCGTTTTGGTTTTGTCTTGCCAATGGATGAATGTCGCGCTGAATGTTCAATCGACTTATCAGGTCGCCCATGGTTAGCTTTTGATGCTAACTTTACTGACGATCGTGTCGGCACTATGTCGACACAAATGGTTTCGCATTTTTTCCGTTCATTAGCAGATGCAATGGCAATTACCTTGCATTTATCAACTACCGAAGGCAATTGTCATCATCAAGTTGAAAGCTTATTTAAAGTATTTGGCCGTGCCCTTCGTCAAGCAATTGAAGTTAAAGGCGATGTGTTACCGAGTACCAAGGGAGCTTTATAGTCATGTCGGATAAAACCTTAAACGTTATTGTTGATACTGGCTGTGCTAATTTATCATCAGTGCAATTTGCCGTTGAACGCATTGGATTTAAGGCGTTAATTACCGATGATCTTGGCTTAATAAAATCAGCTGACAAGGTGATTTTACCCGGTGTTGGTAATGCCAAACATGCGATGGCAAATATCCATCAAAAAGGGCTAGCGCCAACGTTACAAGGTTTAACTCAGCCAGTGTTAGGTTTTTGTTTAGGTATGCAGTTAATGACACAAAGTTCACACGAAGGTAACTTCACCGGTGAGCTAGAAGTGGTTGATTGTTTAAACCTCATTCCAACACAAGTGAAACCGCTTGAAGCCAATGGCTTACGTTTGCCTCACATGGGCTGGAACACCTTAACGTCAGTAATTGACCATCCGGTATTTGCTGGCATAAATAAAGGTGAATACTTTTATTTTGTCCACAGCTTTGCTGTCCCTGTTGGTGAACATACCGCAGCAACGTGTCAGTACGGTAGTGAGTTTTCAGCAGCTATCGCCAAAGACAACTTTATTGGTTGTCAATTTCATCCTGAGCGTTCAGGTACTGCTGGCAGTACTATTATTAAAAATTTTTTGGAAATGTAACATGAGCTATAACAGAGGCTACGCATTATGATGATCCCAGCAATTGACCTAATTGACGGTCAAGTTGTTCGCCTTTATCAAGGTGATTACGAGCAAAAGACCAATTACGTATATACTGCGAAAGAACGTCAAAATTTATACGCAGCGGCGGGTGCAACTGTTATGCATTTCGTTGATTTAGACGGTGCTAAAGACTCAACTAAACGTCAATTAACCTTACTTAAAACCCTAGTAAATCACGACACTATGATCATTCAAGTGGGCGGTGGTGTACGTTGCAAAGAAGACGTTGAGCAATTATTAGCCGTTGGCGCTGATCGTGTAGTGATTGGCTCTTTAGCAATTAAACAACCTGAATTAGTTGCTGCATGGTTAAAGGAATTTGGCGGTGAAAAAATTGTTTTAGCCCTTGATGTAAAAATTGACGAAAACGGTAATAAAACGCTGCCAACCCACGGCTGGATCAAAGACAGCGGCGTGAATTTAGAAGAGCTGTTAGAGCATTATCAAGACGCTGGTTTAAAACACGTACTTTGTACTGATATCAGTAAAGATGGGACTTTATCTGGCTCAAACGTTGGCATGTATACCGAACTTTGTGCGCAATACCCACAACTTGATTGGCAAGCTTCTGGCGGTATTGGTAGCTTAGCTGATGTTAAAGCGCTTATTCCAACGGGTGTTAGCGGCGTAATTTTAGGCCGTTCATTACTTGAAGGTAAATTTACCTTAGAAGAAGCCATTGCCTGCTGGCCAACCGCATAGTTTATTCGTTTAACCTTTTGAGCGATTAAATAGCAAGCTAATAATGCCTGTCAATAAAATAACAAAAAGCCGTTTTCAAGTTAATTGAAAACGGCTTTTTTATTCCCGATAAAAACCAAGTACCTGCATCGATGCTGGCAACGCAGATAAACGCTAAAATAGCATTATTGAGTAAAATAGCTTAAACCGAGTTCAAGTTATTAACTGTCTGATCCTGAAATGTGTCAACCCATACTAGCGGCTGGTCATGCCCTTTTAGCGGTTATTTTTTTAAATGCTCGACTAATTTATCAAAAGCTAACGGTCTGCTAAATAAATAACCCTGTGCAGAGTCACAATTATTTTCACTTAAAAATGATTGTTGCTCCTTAGTTTCAACACCTTCAGCCACAACAGATAAACGTAATTGATGTGCCATGGCAATGATCGCTTTCACAATCGCTTTATCATTATTATCAGTGACAATATCATGGATAAATGAACGGTCAATTTTAAGGGAATCAATCGGTAATTTTTTCAAATAAGCTAAAGAGCTATAACCCGTGCCAAAATCATCAATGGCGACCGATAAACCTAAATCGCGTAATAAAGTTAGCAACTTATACATTTCATCAAAATCACTGATCAGACTGCCTTCGGTTATTTCAACTTCAATTAAAGCAGGATCAACTTTAGCCACTTTGACGCTATTTTTAATAAAACTCAGTAAAGCATTATCTTGCACCTGTAACGGGGAAAGGTTAATTGAGAGTTTAATGGCCATGCCTTGTAGCTCGAGCTGCTTTAAATATTTAACTGCAGCATCAAAGACCCATTTACCTAAATCAACAATAAAGCCACTTTGCTCGGCAATATCAATAAAATCTGACGGCATAACCATGCCATAGCCCGGGCGCTCCCAGCGAATTAACACTTCCGCTTTTTCAATAGTTTGGCTTTTTAAATTTAAAATCGGCTGAAAAACTAAACTAAACTCGTTATTAACAATCGCTTTACGCAGGCCATTTTCAAAGCCAATACGCTTAGATGAGTCTTCTTGCATTTTTTGTGAATAAAACTGAATACCACTCTTTTGATTAAAACTGCCGTTATAAGCACTAAAATCAGCGAATTTCACTAATTCTTCAGGGCTGGAACTATCATAAGGGGAAAAGGTTCCGCCGACAGAAATATCAATATTATAGGCTTCACCAGCTTGTGTATAAAAAGATAAATGCGCAGCAGAAAAAAGATGATTACCTAATAATCGACCTTCTTCAACGCTATTGGTTTGTTGAAAAACAATGGCAAATTCATCACCGCCGATACGGGCGATAAAATCGTTACTTTTCAAAAGCCCTTTGCAGCGTAAACTAAACTCAAATAATAATTTATCCCCTTCTCCATGACCATAAAATTCATTAATTTGTTTAAAGTTTTTGATATCGATATATAACAATAGAAATGACGACTGCGCGGCAATACTTTGCTCTAAATACTGCCAAAAAGCATAGCGGTTCGGTAAGTTGGTGAGCAGATCTTGCTGCGTTAATTTTTCATTACGCTGTAATAAATATTTTTCACGGCTGATGTCGTTAATAAACAAGATCCAATGTTTAATATTATTGTAACTGTCTTTGGCAGGATAAATGGCAACCTTTAACCACTTGAGGGTATTCGGCGGTTTCATCCAACATAATTCGCCACTCCAACTACTGCCCATCTCAGTAATTCTTTCGTATTCTGGTAGCTGAGACTCCATTAAATTTAAAATAATATTAACCGGACTTTGAATGGTATGCGTATGGACATCAACATGATCAAATATTTTCAATACCGCCGGATTATCAATCAATGATTTAAAGTTGGCATCAACAACAATTACCCCAAAATTAGCGTTTTCTATCGCTGACAATATTGGCGAGAGTAAGTCATCGATGGAATCAGGGGTATTTAATAGTGTTAATAATCGATGCTGTAAATAATCATACTGCTCTTGCAGTTTGTCATTCGCTAGCATCATTTCTCGTGCGGCTTGTAGGGTATTTTGTTTATGCACAAAAGCTTCAGACTGGTTAATAATAATTAATAAATGCAGATTGTTATTATTAACAGCAATGGCCTCAAGATGCAGATACTTTTTATTATCAACATTATATTCTTCGGTCCAAAAACCTGATGATAATTTCCCATTACTATTGTTTTGCCAAACGTTTTTCGCGTCAATGAGAAAGTCTTGTAAAAAATAGCTTTCATCGGTCAAGGTAAAAGCTTGACCGAGCTGGGCATGTGGCATGATTTTATTGACCCAGTCGCTTTCACCAGCAGCTAACGTTAAGGTCAGCGAGTCTACATCATCACAAATAAATACCGCTTGTTTCATTGCCGTTAGCGCATCAAAAGCAATGTGATGATTTGCTGTGTTAAGACTATTACTCATAATTTATTCCATTGCTCACTTATTTCAGTAATAATTTATTTCACTAATAAGTCGGCAAGTGCGATAAACATTTCTTCCACTTGCTCACCAGTTTTTGCACTCGTTTGAAAACACAGCTCAAATAAACGTTGTTGTTCAATATTGTCATTGAGTGAAAACCTCTCGTTTAAATCACTTTTATTGATCGCTAAAATAATCGGGCACTCAATCAGGCTTTTTACTGCACTATATATTTCATAACCTTCAATAAAAGATTGCTTACGGGTTTTATCAACAACAATGATCACGCCAGAAGCGCCACGTAAATAACGAGGATTAAAGGCAGAATATTGATCGACACCTTCAATATCCCATAACAAAAACTGCACTGAATTGTTCGCCGTTTCGATAATTTTTTTATCTATTTTCACCCCGAGTGAGGTCAGGTATTTATCATCAAAAATACCTGATACGTATTGTCGTACCAAACTGGTTTTGCCAACGCCTGTGGCTCCCAATAAACATATTTTCTTTTGGATCATTTAACAACAGTCTCAGTAATTATCATTTTTTAATTTGTTTATCACTAACATCAACATAAACCACATTGAATAACACCTTGCGGGTTTCAAGGTCTTCGTTTGCTGAAATATCAGCCAATGTCATGGTGCCAATATTGGCGGTATATAAATTTTTAGTATCCAAACCAAAATCAAGTAAGTGTTTTTTAACATTTAAAGCGCGGGCTAAGCTCAACTTATCATTAATATATTGATTGCCTTTACTATCACTTGTACCGATCAGTATTAACGCCAAACGGTAACCTAATGGTTCAGCCAGCTGTTTTAAGGCTTGAAAGGTAACGCCAATGTCAGAAATTTCATCAACCATCTGCGGTGTCACTTGGCTGGAACCAACCTCAAAATTTAATTGCTTTAAGCTAAATTCAGCTAACGATAAAAAAAACAACGACTTTTGCTGTTCAAGATTATTAGCGGTTAAAGTATCAAACGCATAAATGTATTGAATTTGAGCGAGATCAATCGACTTAGTGGGCAGCATAGCAACTGCACTTAGCTGCTCTAATAACGGCTGTTTATCCGCAATAGCAAGCTGCCCAGTAAGCACTAATTGCTGCTTGTTCCAATGGTAACCAAGCGCCGGATACTGCTGTAAAGCTGCCTCGACGCGGGCGTTAATTAAGGTCGGTTCTGTCGAATAAAACAAATGTTCCGTCAGCTTGAGCT
Source organism: Thalassotalea sp. (assembly GCA_051251725.1). Lineage (GTDB taxonomy): Bacteria > Pseudomonadota > Gammaproteobacteria > Enterobacterales > Alteromonadaceae > JALZUE01. The sequence continues at coordinate 77,664 of JBPOFN010000009.1, forward strand.
TGTTCGATTCAATACCCTGTTGCGCTAACCATTGTGTTACTTTGACGGTATTAGGATCGCGGATCACATCTAACTGTATGTTTTGCGCCCAATCAACAGCCAATGACTGAATAACATAACCTGGCTCTTGATTTAAGGTATTAATTTTCTGTGACAATTGCGCGCTTTGCCAAAGACAAGTAAGCCAATAAAATAAACCGCCGCCAACCACTGATAATAATATCCACGCTAACCATGGCCGCTTCTTGCGTTTTATTTCTGGCTCTTTTTCTTCTGATAACAAACAGTTACGCAGTTGATTACCCGCCGCTTCAAAAACTTCAACATCACCGGAAAAATTACGCATCTCATCATCATAAAGCAGATGGATTTGCTCAAGGGTTAATTGCATTTTATCTAATAAGCGATGCGGAGAATTGCCGGTAACCGCGAGCACTATCATGGCATGAGGACCGGGCTTTATTAATAAGCTGAAGTTATCAGTTCGAATGGTTTGCAGCTGCTCTTCATTTTCATCTCGCTGCACTAACGAGTCAGCAATAAAATCATTAATCGCCGTTAACATCGAAGAGATAAGATCAACATCAGAATGACCAAATTGATTATGATCCACTGATTTTAATAAAATGCCGGTTTCACGGTGAATAAGCAGGATATGTTCAACACGATAAACAAAAGTTTGTGACGCGACATATTGTGCAAAAGACACACCGGCTTGACGGGCTTTTAAGCGCCACTTTAAGCCTTTGTAGGTCAAGCTGTTTTCTAATAGTTGATTAGTTTTTTCAATAAAATCGCTTAAGAAAGCTTTTACCGATTTACGCACTAATCCGCCAACCAGCGGATAAAGCGAGCTGATCAACTTATCACTACTACCAGAAACTGACGCTTGCACCGAACGCTCAACAATCGGCTGCAAGATATTATCAATCGCTTTATCTTGTTTATTACGATCGTATAAAGCTTCTGCAACAACATCTTTCACTATGTCACGCGATTGATTTTTTACCTGTTCGGTCACTAAGTGATAATTTTTACCTAGCAGTATTTCTCTCAATTCAGTGAGTTGTTGTTCATCAAGCGCGGTAGTGGATGATGAGTTTTTTTCGGTCATTACAACTCATCGTCTTCTAAATTTGTGGCCATGGTCGCTAATAATTTAGCTAAGGTTTTTCTATCAGTTTTAGAAGAATGTAATTCGAGGGAAACTTTATCAAGCTCTTGTTTTAATGCTTCAAGCTGTAAAGAGAAGTTATGTGATAATTGCTGTGCTTCTTTATCAAGTTCACCATTTAAGGTTTCAATATTTTTTTCAGTGGTGGTAGCAAAAATTTCATGCTCTGAGGCAAGACTGGCTAGATTTTTAGTGATTGCTGCACTTTTTTCATCATGCTGGCTATCAACATATTGCACTTTTTCTTCAATCTGGGTCAGTGATTTATCAATACTTTCATGCATATTTTGCAGCTGTTCCGCAAAATCATACTTTAAAGATGATAACCCTTGATCGAGCGAGGTTTGTAAATTCGATAATTTTTGCTCTAACGTATTTTGCGCTTCACCAAATAAAATATTTCTAACCGTCGCTAACTCTTCAGTTGCTGATAAGGTAATTTTTTCTTTAGTTTCGTTCTTCATTTATTAAAAGTCCTTCTAATAAAGTGAGTATATGCACTTTTGCCTGTATTTTAATATAGGTTAACAAGGCTTTTAGTGCAAAAGCTATTTAACTTTTGTCCAATAAAAACACATAGATAACTGAAGATTTTTAAAAAGCTATGGCAAACTAAGATTTATTCGCAATTCATAAAATATGCCTCAACAATAACTAAAAGTAATAAAATAACAAAAAGCTAAATAGCGCTGACTTAAATTAATAACATATCGCTGAAATCATGCATTATCAATGACGGATTAAACTACAAATTATTAGCGAAAAAATATATACTTCGCCTATTAATGCGGGTTCTTTTTTATTGCCTATTTATCATCCAATTATCAAGTACTGATAGTTCAAAAGATAGTGATAATAAATTCATAAAATTTACCCGTACAAAGCTCAACGCATTAACAACATAATAGGTAACTTTTAATGTTACAAATACCGCAATACGAGGTTAAACCATGTTAGCCAAACGCATCATTCCTTGCCTTGACGTTCGTGAAGGCAAAGTCGTAAAAGGCGTAAAATTCCGTAATCATGAAATTATTGGCGATATTGTCCCGCTTGCTGAGCAATACGCCTTAGCCGGTGCTGATGAATTAGTTTTTTATGATATTACTGCGAGCGCTGATGGCCGAGTGGTTGATAAAAGCTGGGTTACTCGTATCGCCCAAGTTATTGATATTCCTTTTTGCGTCGCCGGTGGTATTAAAACCGAAGAAGACGCAAAACAAATTTTAAAAATGGGCGCTGACAAAATCAGTATCAACTCCCCTGCTTTAATGGATCCAACCCTTATCTCTCGCCTTGCCGATCAATTTGGTCAGCAGTGTGTGGTGGTTGGTATTGATAGCTTTTTTAATGAAGAAACTGGCGAATATCAAGTTTATCAATTTACAGGTGATGAATCCCGCACTAAAAAAACCTCTTGGACTACTTTTGAGTGGATCAAAAAAGTTCAAGAATTAGGTGCCGGTGAAATAGTATTAAATTGTATGAACCAAGATGGCGTGCGACAAGGTTACGACCTCAAGCAATTAATACAAGCGCGCGCTGTTTGTAATGTCCCGTTAATCGCTTCTGGCGGCGCCGGTGAAATTAGTCATTTTAGTGATGTCTTTAAACAAGCGGATGTTGATGGCGCCCTAGCCGCTAGTGTCTTCCATAAAGGTATTATTCCAATTAACACCTTAAAAGCATCGTTAAAAAACAATCAAATTGAAATCCGCCTTTGTAAGGAAGAATCATGCAAGTAACTTTAGATAACCTTGACTCATTAGCATGGGGAAAAATGGACAACCTCTTACCGGCGATCATTCAAGATGCGGCAACAGGTGCAGTATTAATGCAAGGTTTTATGAACCAAGAAGCGTTAACCGCGACATTAACAACTGAAAAAGCAACTTTTTTCAGCCGCTCAAAACAGCGGTTATGGATGAAAGGCGAAAGCTCAAATAACACCCTAGACGTTAAGCAAGTATTAGCCGATTGCGATAAAGACTGTTTGTTAATCGCGGCACAGCCAAATGGACCAACGTGTCATTTGAACACCACCTCATGTTTTCCTGAAGAGCAATTAAGTCAGCAAAACTTTTTAAGTTATTTAGAACGTTTTGTTGAAAAGCGTTCGAAAGATCCGATTGAAGAAAGCTACACCGCACATTTACTTTCACGTGGCACCAATAAAGTTGCGCAAAAAGTGGGGGAAGAAGGGGTTGAAGTGGTTATTGCTGCACTAGCAGAAACCAAAGAAGACTTTCTAGGTGAATGTGCTGATTTGTTTTATCACACGCTAGTGTTATTAAAAGATCAAAACATTGCCCTTTCTGAAGTGATGGCAGTATTAGAAAAACGCCATAACAAATAATATCAGCTTGTCTCAAGCCATTGAAAAATCAGTAGGTGAAAACTTGCTGATTTTTTTATTTTCATCGCTCATAAAATTAACTCATTGATTTTAATTAGCTTTAAAAATTAATAGGTTAATTCCTCATTTTTATAATCGAGTTATGGCTTAATTATCTTGTAAAAAAATTGGTTAACCTTATAATGCAGCTCGCTCTTGAGTAATAACTCTACTTTAACGCTAAGGAAAAGCAAATGTTTACTGCACGGTCAATTAACAAATACCTGACTAAATTATTACCGCTTTTAGCTAAACGGTATGGTAAACATGCACACTATTCTGCTAGTCATGTTAGAGCTACGGTATATCAATGTGATTTTAAAACGCAATATTTACCGCTTGGTTATGTCTTAGCATTAAATGAAAAAGAGCTATCAAAAGTATTTACTAAAGACTACCCAGAGCAAAGCGTCTGTGATTATAAAAAAGAAATACTGGATAAATTAGTTACCCGTAAAGTAAAAAATATCAACTACAGCTTATTTGAGTCTTAAGCTAGCCGCTAAAAATCAGTACTGACTTCGCCAATATAACAAAATCAAGCTCACCGCTCGTTAAATTTAATGATGATAATTTAATCGTGATAAATTCATGTAATAACTTAATGGTCATGATTTAAACCCGCAATACTTGCTAAAGTTAAGATTACTGTCATGCTTCAATGACACTCTCCATACTTTTAAAAATCCTCTAACATGAACTGGCAAATAAAAAAATTCTCTGAATTCACCAATAACGAACTGTACGATATTATCAAATTGCGTATTGATGTATTTGTCGTTGAACAGCGCTGTTATTATCCGGAATTAGACAATTTAGATAAATCACCAGAAACCTTACATCTGTTCTGTTATCAGCATAATCACCTTGCCGCCTATTTAAGAATTTTACCTAAGCATACAAGTTATATTGAGCATATTAGTATTGGCCGAGTAGTCATCGCTAAAAACGCTAGAGGCGCTGGCTTAGGCCATAAACTTATCGAGCAAGCATTAGCTTTGTGTGGCGAGCACTTTCCGGCGCAGAGTATTAAAATATCAGCCCAAGCGCATTTAGAAAGTTTTTATCAAATACATGGTTTTGAGCGTGTTACCGATGTTTATTTAGAAGATAATATCCCACATATCGGCATGATTAACTCAAACTATAATAGCTACCATAACATCAGCGAATAAGCTGAACACTGTTTTTTTGTTTTATAAACTTTGTAAACAGCTGAATATATTAAAATAATTATTGAACCTTACGGTTAACATCCTCTCTATTAATTGTGCTTCCTTTACTAGTATTAACTATCATTCATTAAGATTACCTTAAGCAAAATAAATTATTAAAAATAATTATATTTAACTGCAACTTAATACGTATTAATCTCGTTAAGGTAATGTATATCACTTAAAAATTAATGCTTTTTTTCGACGACAGACTAACAGGTAGAAAATGTTACATCATAAATGGCTTTATTTTAGTAAAATCAGCTTACTGATTTTACTCGCTAGTGGCTGTGCGCAGCAGTCGGCTATTGAAATAGAAAAATCAACGTTAGCGGTTCCTGATACTTTTTTTGAAAACTCAAATAAAACGTCGTTAACAACTGATCCGCTTTGGTTACAAAGCATCTTACCAGCGAACCTTGAGCAGTTTATCAAGGTCGCGGTTAATGAAAATCATCAACTAAAGCAGCAACACTTAGCGCTGCAAGCCATTGAGCAAGCGGCAATTGCTGCCGGCGCTTCACTTTGGCCGTCTTTAAATATTAATTTATCGAGTAACAGGCGTAAAAATACCGAGCCGGTTAATTATCAAACCAATAATGACTTATCCTTATCGCTGCGCTATGAGTTAGATATTTGGGGCAAGCTGCAAGCTTTTGATCAACAAATAAACCTACAATTTGCCAGCCAACAAACCCAATACGAACTTAATAAACAGCAATTAATTATTGAGGTGATTTTAGCTTGGTACCAAGTTATCGAAAGCAAACAACAGCTTGCCTTAAGCCAAAAACAATTAATTAATACCGAGCAAAACCTCAATATTATTAGCTCAGGTTATCAATCAGGACTTAATTCAGCGTTAGATCTTTATTTAGCAAAAGCTCAACTCGCCGGTGAAAAAAATCGCTTATTCACGCAACAGTCAGCGGCTGTCGCCACCATTAGGAAATTAGAATCGTTATTAGGAAAATATCCAAGTGGACAATTGTTAGTAACTGAAAACACGCTACCATTAGTCACCAGCGAAATAACCGCTAGCTTAACCTCTGAAGTTATCAGTCAGAATTTATCGCTGCAGTCGAGTTGGTTGTCGCTATTGGCAAAAGATGCGGGCTTAGCTTATGCCCACAAACAACGCTTTCCTTCCCTATCGTTCACTGCCAGCATTGCTACCAATAGTGATGATATCGAAGGTTTAGTGTCACAAAGTTTGGGTTGGTCAATACTCGGTAATTTAACACAACCGCTGTTTGATGCCGGACGTTTAGCCGCAAATCAAGAACAAGCAAGACTTGAAACCAAACAAGCAGAACAAAGCTATTTATCTTTATTAAATACAGTTTTTGCTTCCGTTGAAAATAAATTGCTGCAAGCAAAAAATTTACAACTGAGTGTCGCCGCCAATCAACAAGCTCAACAAAATGCCCAATACGCAAATGAATTAGCTTTCGATGAATACCTCAAAGGCTTGGTCTCTTACACCACAGTGCTTGATGCTCAAACTAGAGCTTTCACCACCACCAGTACCTTATTGCAGTCTAAATATCAGTTAATCGAAAATCAGCTCCAACTGTTTTTAGCGTTAGGTGGAAATTTCAATTCAATTTTAGTTAGTGGAAGTCACTAGATATGTTATTAAATTCAAAAATGAAAAAAATATTATTACCTGTAGGTATACTTGCGCTGTCATTAATTAGCGCTAAATTGATTCTTGATAATCCGCCCGAAGCCAACAGAAAAAGACCGTCCTCAAAACCGCAAATGTCAGTGGAAGCTATATCCTTAACACCACAAACGTACCAAGTACAATTAGATAGCTATGGTACCGTTAGGCCTAGAATTCAAAGCTTATTAATCTCACAAGCATCAGGACAAATTAATTACCTCAGTGAAAATTTTCGTGAAGGGGGATTTTTCGAGCAAGGTGAAGTATTACTCAGATTAGATAACCGCGACCAACAAGCGAATGTACAAATTGCACAAGCGAATCTGTTAGATGCCAATCGAAATTTAGCTGAAGAGCAAGCCCGTGCTGAACAAGCAATGATTAACTGGCAGCGTCTAGGTAACACCCAACAGCCAAACGATTTAGTATTAAGAAAGCCGCAACTAGACGCTGCACAAGCTAAACGTTTATCAGCACAAGCACAACTCACCAAAGAGCAACTAAACTTAGAGCGAACTGAAATTATCGCGCCATACACAGGCAGAGTCTTACAGCAACATGTTGATTTAGGGCAAGTGATCTCAAATAACAACCAACTGGCAGTTATTTTTTCAAGTGACAGTGTTGAAGTACGCTTACCGATTAAAAATCAAGATTTGAGCTTAATTGATTTACCGCAAGATAATCAAAAACCAGCCAACAGTAATACTCATATCAACCGGACATTCGAACATTCAGTCGCATTATTTTCATCACTAAGTCAGCAGCAATGGCAAGGTAGGCTTATTCGCACAGAAGCGGCAATCAACGAAAGTTCACAACAATTATATGTGGTGGCCAAAATCGAAAACCCTTATCAAATTCGCCCTAGCTCAAATAACAGCATTAAAATAGGCCAATATGTCAGTGCCCAAATTGCTGGTAAAAAGCTAAAAAATGTCATAGTGATCCCAACAAAATCTATTTATCAAGGCAGCTATGTTTATATTGTAGAAAATGGGTTGCTGCTGCGAAAAGACATCGAATTGTTATGGAAAAATACGCAAGAAGCCGTGGTTAAAACCGGGTTAAGCGCTGGCCAGCAGTTAGTAATAACAGCGTTAGGACAAGTAAGTTCAGGTACTCCAGTTGTTATTGCTGATCCCGATAACCAGAATCAGCGCCAAAGCCAAAGAAAAGTAAAACCTGCTGCAGCAGAATTATCACCAGCACAGCCAAATAAAATGTCACAGCGACTCAAAAATATACCCGCCGAAGTTCGCCAGAAATTAACAAAAGAAGCAGAAGAGCGAGGCATAAGCCTTGAACAATTAATGCAAGAAAAACGTAAAAATAAACAAGGGGATCGCTCATGATCGCATGGTTTGCACGTAATCATGTTGCAGCTAACTTATTATTGATTACGATTGTACTAGCGGGATTATTCTCTTTATTTAACCGTATCCCATTAGAGATATTCCCATCGTTTGAATCGGAGCGTATAACAGTACAAATTTCGTTGCGCGGCGCGTCCCCCGAAGACGTTGAGAAATCAATTACTATACGCGTTGAAGAAGCGGTACAAGACCTAGAAGGTGTTGAGCGCATTAACAGTCGCTCTTCAGAAAATAACAGCTCGGTTACTATTGAAGTTGAAGACAATTATGATGCCAGAGAAATGCTCGCAGATATTAAAAGTCGAGTTGACGCTATTAACACTTTTCCCAGCGATGCCGAAAAACCGATTATCTCGTTAGCACAAAGAAAACGTGAAGTTATTACGGTTGCTATTGCCAGTGCTTATGGTGAAAAAGAGCTGCGTGAATTCGCTGAGCAAATACGTGATGAGATGTTAAAAATACCAGACATCACCCAGCTCGAACTCAGTGGCGTGCGCAATTACGAAATAGCAGTAGAAATATCGCAAGATAAATTACGCCAATACCAGTTGTCACTTGAAACAATATCCCGTGCTATCGCAAGTAGCTCATTAGATCTATCTGCCGGTAATTTAAAAAGTGCTGGCGGCGATATTTTATTAAGCTCTAAAGGCCAAGCTTATCAAAAAGATGAATTTGCAAAAATTGTCATTAAAAATAGCGCTGATGGCAGCATTATTTTATTAGAAGATATAGCAACTATTACTGATGGCTTTGAAGAGTCACCCGTTCGAACCCGTTTTAATGGTAAAAAAGCCGCTTTTATTGAAGTCTATCGTATCGGTCAACAAAGTGCGATCACCGTTGCCGACCAAGTTAAATCTTATATTAGCGACAAACAACAAGACTTGCCTGTCGGTTATTCTTTAAGTTATTGGGATGATGATTCTCAGATCATTAAAAACAGGCTATCAACTTTAATCACCAGCGCCGTGCAAGGCAGTTTTTTAGTTTTATTATTACTGACTTTATTTTTACGCCCTTCCATCGCTTTTTGGGTTTTTATTGGCATTCCGGTTTCGTTTATGGGCGCGTTAATTGTTATGCCATTTTTTGGCGTTACACTTAACATCATGAGTTTATTTGGTTTTATTCTAGTGCTTGGTATTGTCGTTGATGACGCTATTGTCACCGGCGAAAATATCTATACGCACATGAAAACTACAGCATCAGCCGAAGAAGCAGCAATCAATGGCACAAAAGAAGTCGCAACTCCTGTTACTTTTGGCATATTAACGACAGTGGTCGCCTTTTTACCTCTGGCCTATATTGAAGGTGGTCGCGGCGCGCTGTTTAGCCAGTTACCTGTAGTTATAATTCCTGTGTTAATTTTTTCACTCATCGAATCGAAATTTGTCCTACCTGCACATTTAAAATACATTAAATTACGCGGTGAAAAGAAGCCCAATAAGTTTCAGCGTTTTCAAGAGCGCTTTGCTGACGGCTTTGAGTATTCGGTGATAAAATACTATCAGCCGGTCTTGCAAAAAGCGTTGCGAAATAAAGCGACAACTTTGTGCTTATTTATTGCAATATTTATACTAATCGCCAGTTTAATCAGTTCAGGTTGGAGCCGCTTTGTCTATTTTCCTCGTATTCCAAGTGAAACAATCCGAGTAAGCTTAACCATGCCTAGCGGAACGCCATTTGAAGTAACTGACAACTTCGTCGAAAACATAGCGCAAACGGCTTATAGCTTACAAAAGAAACATGTCGAAGAAGACGGCTCACCGATCATAATGAATGTCTTAGCTGTCACAGGAGGAAGAGGCGGAGCCACACACCAAGGTTCTGTACGATTTGAAATTGTCGCACCGGAAAATAGAAAATCAGCGATCACCTCCAATCAACTGTTAAATGAATGGCGACGAAATATCGGTATAATTCCGGGCGCAGAGTCTTTAAGTTATCGCGCGGAAATCGGCCGCTCATCGGATCCTATTGATATTCAGTTATCAGGCAACTCATTAACGACTCTAGCCGCAATTGCTGAAAAAATTAAAGCTAGATTAAGAACTTATCCAGAAATTTTTGATATTTCTGATAGCTTATCTGATGGTAAACAAGAGCTACAAATAGAGCTAAACCAACAAGGTGAAGCGTTAGGTTTAACCCGAAATAATTTAATCAGCCAAGTAAAAAGCGCTTATTTTGGTTTACAAGTACAGCGTATTCAACGCGGCCGCGATGATGTTAGAGTAATGGTGCGCCTACCGCTGGCTGAGCGCAGCGCCTTATCTATTTTAGAGCATGTCCTGATTAAAACGCCAAATGGCGGTGAAGTGCCATTAGCTCATGTTACTAATCTCAAGTCTGGTAAAAGCCCTTCGGCAATAAATAGGATTGATCGTTATCGCATTTTAAGTGTTATTGCCGATGTTGATAAAGAAACGGCAAATATGACAGTGATCAACAGTGATATTGCTCAATATATTGATAACCTTATGACTCAATACCCTGGTGTTTCATATAAAATGGAGGGTGAAGCAAAGGAGCAAAGAGAGTCGTTTGCATCGCTGGGTTGGGCATTAATCTTTGTGTTTTTTGCTATTTATTGTTTACTCGCCATCCCTTTTAAGTCTTATTGGCAACCTATTGTGGTGATGAGCATTATTCCATTTGGCATATTAGGCGCCGTCTTAGGCCATACTATTATGGCAAGGGATCTTACTATTTTAAGTGTTTTAGGTATGTTAGCGTTGATTGGTGTAGTGGTAAACGACTCACTGGTTTTAGTCGATTATATTAATAAAAAACGTCAAGCGGGTTTTGCTTTATTAGATGCGGTTAGCACCGCCGGTGCTGCTCGCTTTCGCCCTGTGATGTTAACAAGTTTAACCACTTTTATCGGTTTAATGCCGTTATTATTTGAACAGTCAACACAGGCACAATTTTTAATTCCAATGGCGATATCGCTAGGTTATGGCATCTTATTTGCGACCTTTATCACATTAATATTAGTGCCGGTAAATTATGTGATTTTAGAAAAAATCGCGGATATCTTTCGAGGTAAAAATGAAAATACGACCACCGAAAAACTAAATAACCTCAACTCTGTTTAACGGGTTATCGGAAGCTAAAACAACGCAGATAGCTTTATTGAGCAAAAGCTAATGAAGATTATTGTTAGCACATGCATGACTTATTAATACTTCACTAAATTTTATCCATAAAAAAACCAGTCATAAGACTGGTTTTTATTTGCTGATTATTTTAACTAAGGTTTACGCTTAGCTTAATTTTTCAGAAAGTAGCGCACTTACTGTATCAACCGCTTGTGTGCCATCAATAGTAAGATATTGACAGTTACCTTGGTCTGCTTCTTTTTGATAATAAGCAACAAGTGGTTTAGTTTGATCGTGATAAATACCTAAACGCTTACGAACTGTTGCTTCTTCATCATCTGGACGAATTGATAAATCATCACCGGTAACATCATCTTTACCTTCCACTTTAGGTGGATTGTAAACTAAATGATAAACACGGCCAGAGCCTGAATGAACACGACGCCCGCCCATACGTTCAACGATCACTTCATCAGGAACGTCAAATTCAATTACATTATCAACAACAATACCTGTTGCTTTCATCGCATCAGCTTGTGGAATAGTGCGAGGAAAACCGTCTAATAAAAAGCCTTTAGCACAATCATCTTCTGCTACACGCTCTTTCACTAAACCAATAATTAATTCGTCAGATACTAATTGTCCGGCATCCATGACTTCTTTAGCTTGCTTACCAAGATCAGTACCTGCTTTGATAGCAGCACGTAACATATCGCCAGTAGAAATTTGCGGAATGCCAAATTTCGACATTAAAAATTGTGCCTGAGTACCTTTACCAGCACCTGGAGCACCTAATAAAATAATGCGCATATAGTTTGTAACCCTATAGTTTTACGACATTTAAATATCCAATTGGATAATTAACACCACCGTTGATTTACGTGAATAATGGTTAAATTACTCTTGGCAGCGAGAAAATTAATTATATAAATTGGCTCGTCTAAAAAAGATGACACTATACAAGTTCGGCTTGTTTCAAACAAGTGTCAAATCGCTAATGCGTACAAAAAAGGGGCAATTAAGCCCCTTTTTCAAACAATAACAAGCCAAAACTTATTTTGTTAAACTTAACATTAGTTTATTTAAGCGAGTCACAAAGCTTGCTGGATCTTTCAAGCTACCACGCTCAGCTAACAATGCTTGTTCAAATAACACTTCAGCCCATTGGTTGAATTGATTATCGTCTTGCTCGTCAGCCATGTGCTTAATAAGATCATGCTCAGCGTTGATTTCAAAAATCGGCTTGCTTTCAGGTACTGCTTGGCCAACAGATTCCATTAACTTGATCATCTGGCTGCTCATATCATTATCATCAGTAACAATACATGCTGGCGAGTCAGTTAAACGGCTTGAAATACGCACTTCTTTTACTTGCTCAGTTAGCGATTTTTGAATACGTTTAGCAACTGAATCAAATTCTTGCTCAAGTTTTTCTTGTGCTTGTTTGGTTTCTTCATCATCCATGCCACCTAAATCTAGGCCGCCACGAGCAACTGATTGTAATTGCTTACCTTCAAATTCAGTTAAATGACTAACTAACCATTCATCAATACGATCAGAGAGTAATAAAACTTCAATACCTTTTTTGCGGAACACTTCTAAATGAGGGCTGTTTTTCGCCGCGTCAAAACTGTCAGCAACAACATAATAGATTTTATCTTGTCCTTCTTTCATACGTTCAATGTATTGAGCAAAAGAAACACTTTGCACATCAGTATTGGCGTCTGTTGAAGCAAAACGTAGCAACTTAGCAATTGCATCAGTGTTACCTGAATCTTCTGATGGACCTTCTTTTAATACTTGACCAAATTCATTCCAAAAGCTTTGATATTTTTCAGCATCTTTATTACCTAAACGTTCTAACATTTTCAGCACACGCTTAGTACAGCCTTTACGGATAGCTTGAGTGATTTTATTGTCTTGTAAAATTTCACGTGATACGTTTAATGGCAAGTCATTAGAGTCTAATAAACCTTTAACAAAACGTAAGTAAGTTGGCATAAATTGCTCTGCGTCGTCCATGATGAAGACACGTTGAACAAATAATTTTAAGCCATGCTGTTTTTCACGGTTATACATATCAAACGGCGCTTTGGCTGGAATATATAAAAGTGAAGTATATTCAGTTTTTCCTTCAACTTTATTATGTTCCCATAAAAGCGGATCGCCATAATCGTGCGATACATGTTTATAAAATTCTTTATATTCGTCATCTGAAACATCAGCTTTTTCACGAGTCCAAAGCGCTGTAGCTTTGTTAACTGGTTCCCAAATAGCGGGTTTAGCATCAATTGCTGGACGAGAAACATTGCCTTCATCGTCTTTTTCTTCGGCCACGGCTTCTACTGCTGGTGTTAACATTTCAACAGCAACAGAAATATGGTCTGAATATTTAGTAACAATCGACTTTAAGCGCCACTCGTCTGCATATTCTTTTTCATCTTCTTTAAGATGTAAGATGATATCGGTACCGCGGTTTGATTTTTCAATTTTTGCCGTGGTAAATTCACCTTCACCTTCTGAAACCCATTCCACCCCTTCGCTTGCTTTTGCGCCAGCAGCTCGTGAGCGTACAGTGACTTTATCAGCAACGATAAAAGCGGAATAAAAACCAACACCAAATTGGCCAATTAATTGAGAATCTGAGGCTTGATCGCCTGATAATTTAGAGAAAAAATCAGCCGTGCCTGATTTAGCAATAGTACCTAAGTGACTAATAATTTCGTCATGTGTCATACCAATACCATTATCTGAAATGGTTAAGGTATTATTTTCTTTATCTGCGCTAATACGTACACGTAAATTCGCATCTCCGGCCAACAAATCACCATCTGATAATGCTTTAAATCTTAGTTTGTCGGCTGCATCGGCTGCATTTGAAACTAATTCACGTAAGAAAATTTCTTTATTTGAATATAATGAATGGATCATTAATTGAAGTAATTGTTTTACTTCGGTTTGAAAGCCATGAACTTCTTTTTGACCTGCTTCAGACATCTGAAACTTCTCCTATCTGTATTCAATTAATTGACTAAATATCGTTGATTAACGATAAATTTTTTACTTACAACAAATATGGGGGTAGGTGATTTAAATTCAAGAAGTGAGCGATAAATATTTTCGAGCTAATTTATAGGCAAAAAAAAATGCGGCTCAATTGAGCCGCACTTTCATATTAGCTTTTATGCATCCTGCATACATTCAGTATCCCATCTTCCATGACAAACTATCCATAGTGTATCCTAATAAGGTATCCTACCTTTTCCTTTGCCATCCTAGGCAGAGCTTCTTCCTGAAGCAAAGTTTAATTTTAGCTATCCCTATGAACCATCCTAGTTTTTCACTTCTTCCCTATGTTAATCTATCCTTAAATTAACTGTCCGTAGTAATATCCATATTACGCAACCTCATCCTGAGATTATCCATCCTTTATGGCTTTCCTAGCCTTAGAGCTTCCTGCTCTATGTCTTCCTGACATGATTAATAATAGCGAAATTAAATTATCAGCACAGGTTAAGATAAAACTTATTTGAACTGTAATAATTTAGTAACAATGAAAACTTTATTTTTTACTATAAAATACAATTAGTTAATATAAATCTAAAATTTTAACTGACATTTATTTACACTATATCGCACGTCTTTGTAGGATATGTCTTACAAAATCAATAGCAACATCTCCCTTGGTATTTATGTCAGTGAAAAATGGCATTCGCAATCATTCAAAATTAACCTTAATATAAACATGGCTCTATCTTAACTTAAGGAATGAAGATGCTAGCTAAGCGTTTCATACTATTTCTATTACTGTCTTTATTTAATTTTTCAAGTTTCGCTACTGCATATATCACGGTTAGTCCCGCCAAAGCATTATTATTTTCCCCACAGCGTACTGCCCCGGCTATAGTGACAGCGCTAAATCAAAGTTTTATTCCTGCGGAGTTAGCGGCAAAAGTTATCGCCCTTAATGTTACTGTTGGTCAGCCAGTGGTCAAAGGTGAGGTGCTGGCAAAATTAGATTGCCAAAATACTCAACTTCGCCTGCAAGCAGAACAAGCACAGCTAGCTCAAATACAAAACCAATACGACTTTAACAAACGTGAATTAACACGAGGCGAGCCACTGGCGCAGCAAAAAAACATCAGCGCTGCCGAATTAGATAGTCGAAAAAACCAAGTACTTAATTCAAAAGCACAAGTAGATAGCCAAACGGCTGCGGATGCGTTAGCGAAATTAAATGTTAAGCGCTGCACCATTATTGCTCCGTTTAATGGCACCGTTATTAATCGTATTGCCAGTGTTGGCGATATGATTGACTTTGGCAAACCTGTGGTGGAACTGATTGAAAACAGTAAATTAGAAGTTAGTGCCAAGATAGCTTTAAATGACAAAGATAGTTTTAATAGCGCCAAAAAATATCAACTATCTGTATTCAATACCTTGTATCCAATAAACCTTACCTATCTAGTGCCGCTGATCGCAAAAAACGATCGCAGCCAAGAAGTACGCTTTAATTTTATTAACGCACAGCCTGTCGCTGGTAGTACCGGTAGAATTCTTTGGGCTGAAAATACGCCATATTTACCCGCTCATTTATTGATAAATCGCGATAACGAAAGTGGATTTTTTATTGCTAAAAATGACAAGGCTATTTTTATCGCCGTAGAGCAAGCACAAGAAGGACGCCCTATTCCGTATTCATTAGCTGAAGATACTCAGATTATTATTGAAGGTCGTCATAATTTAATTGATGGCGACAATATTACTATACGGTCAATACCATCTAAGCTTACCGCCAGTGATAAAACAACGAATCAAGACGGGAACAAACCATAATGTGGTTACGTAAACTGATTGAAAATCACGTATTAACCAATTTATTTTTTGTCCTGGTTTTATTTATGGGCTTTCTGGTTTATCAACAATTGCCACGGCAACAAGACCCCTCGATTAATTTTAATTGGGTACAAATCACGACAATTTTACCGGGCGCGGCCGCAAAAGATGTTGAACAGAAAGTTACCGATATTATTGAAGAGTCAGTTGAAAAAATTCAAGATATTAAATTTGTTTCAAGTACCAGCAGAGAGTCAGTCTCTAGCATCCTGGTTCGTTTTCACGATATTAATCAAGAGCAATTTGATAAACGTTTAGCGGATCTTCGCCGCGAAGTTAACAATGCTGAAGATAAACTACCACAAGAAGCTGAACGCCCCGACATTTTCGAAATAACATCATCAAATGCTTTCCCGACAGCAACCGTAGTTGTTTCAGGCCCTGCTGATGATGAAAACTTACGCCGCCAAGCGCATTCATTAGAAAAAGATCTCGCCCGTATTCCTGGTGTTGATAGAGTAATGGATACCGGCCTAAGAGAGCCAGAGTTACAAGTACAGTTTGATATTGAAAAAATCCGCCAGCTTAATCTGTCACCTATCGATATTGCCAATTCCATTCAGGCGTTTTTTAAAGATGTTTCGGCTGGCTCTGCCCGCATCGCCCAAGATCAATGGCTGGTCAGGATTCAAGGCACAAGTACTGATCCTGAAGTTTTAGCACAAATGCCAATATTAGCCGAACACGGAGATTTAACTGAAATTAGATTATCTGATGTCGCTAATATTGTTAGAGCTCGTTCAAAAATAACCGAATTAGTTCGTTTTCAGGGCAAACCGGCGGTGTTGTTCTCGGTGATGAAACAAGAAAACCTTAACACTTTGCAATTAGTCAAACGCGTGAGCGACTTTGTTAATGAAAAAAACTTAACCAGCCAACAGGTTGGGGTCGAGTTTATTCTGGTTGATGACCAAACCTTAACCACTCGCAACGCATTAAACATTATGCAAACCAATGCGCTGTTTGGTTTGTTTTTTGTGTTGATAGTTACTTGGTTATTTTTAGGAACCAAGGTCAGTTTATTAGTTACTATTGGGATTCCTTTTACCTTGGCCGGCACTTTTATTGTTTTACAAATGTTAGGGCAAACGCTGAATACCTCAGTACTACTCGCCATTGTCATTGCCCTCGGGATGTTAGTCGACGATGCCGTGGTGGTGGTGGAGTCAATTTATTACAAATTACGACAAGGCATAGAGACTAAAGTAGCCACATGGACCGGCTTAATTGAAGTAATTAAACCGGTTAGTGCCTCCGTATTAACAACCATGGCAGCATTTCTCCCCTTGATGTTATTACCCGGAATTTTAGGTAAATTTATGATGATCATCCCACTAGTGGTGACCGTCGCGTTAGCTTTTAGTTTGGTTGAAGCCTATTGGATGTTACCTGGCCATATTAACGTAGCGAACATTAAGTTCGATAAAACCAGTAAGGTCGATAATTATCGGCAACACGTTATTCATAAACTTAAAATAAAATATGGCGTTGCTTTGTTAAAAGTAATGCGTCATCCGAAAAAAACTTTAGCCGTATTAATGCTTTTATTAGCCTTAGCGTTCAGCGCTATCGCTGCAGGTATGATAAAAATGGATTTTTTCGCCTCTGATAATTTACGCTTGTATTATGTCGATATTGAAATGCCAGCAACCAGTTCAATTGAAGAAACCATGGATAAAGTGGTGGAAATTGAAAATATCACGCGCTCAATGTTAACAACGGCAGAAACACGTTCCATTGTCAGTTATGCCGGCCAAGTTTTCACTCAAACCGAACCGCTTTTTGGTGAGCAACTCGGTCAAGTTTTTATCAGCCTAAACCCAAAAACAGATGATATGCGCTCAGTTGATGAGTTAGTCGCACAAAACCGTAAATTATTAGCCGATGTGGTTGGCCCGGTCAATGTTTCGTTTTTAATCATGAAAGGCGGCCCGCCGGTAACACGGCCAATTAGTGTTAAAGTTCGCGGCGATAATTACCAAGAAATTAGAAACGCAACCGATGACATAGCTAAATTTATGAAAGCAGATGCTCAATACAAAGATATTAGTGATGATGATAGCAAAGGCCGTTTTGGTCTCAACCTTACAATCAATTATGATGCGGTAAATCGTTTAGGCTTTAGACCCGATGATATTCAGCGCATTATAAGAATGTTAATTGATGGTGAAATTATCAGTTATGTACAAGAAGAAGGTGATAGGGTCGCGCTAAGACTAAGATCCATCGCCTCCGCGGTCAATGAATTCACCACCATTGATGAACTGTTAAATATTAGTATTCCAAGCCCAAGCGGCACACATATCGAATTAAGAGATTTACTTAATGTGGAAACTAACCAAGTAAAAGCCAATATTCGCCATTATAATTTTAAACGCGCGATTACTTTAGAGTCAGACATTGATAAAACGATAACAGATACAGTAAAAGCAAATACTTCATTACAAGAATTTTGGGCCAAGATAGCCAAAAACTATCCTAATGTTTCATTAGACTTCTCCGGTGAATTAGATGATATTGCCGAAAGTCAAAGCGCTATTTTTGCCTTAATGATGTTTGGTATTGGTGTGATGTATTTAATTTTAAGTACACAGTTTCAAAGCTATTTTCAGCCTTTAATGATTTTATTAACCGTGCCATTAGCTTTTATTGGCGTCGTACTTGGGCTATTAGTTTCAAACAACCCGCTGAGCTTATTTACCATGTATGGTATTGTCGCCTTAACGGGAATTGCCGTAAACTCATCAATTGTCTTAATATCAACCGCCAACAATAATTTGAAAAAGGGTATGACGTTGATTCACGCTACTTTTTACGCTGCCCGCCGCCGAGTGCTGCCAATTTTAATTACCACATTAACCACAGTGGCAGGTTTATTTTCATTAGCTTCAGGGTTAGGCGGCAGCTCGCTTATTTGGTCGCCAGTTGCCACGTCAATCGTCTGGGGCTTAATGTGCTCGTCATTTTTAACCTTATTCGCTATCCCTGCGCTGTATCAATTAGTGATGCGTAAATCGACTATAATCAAAAACCATAAGCATTAAAAAATATGTATCAAATTAATCCCAACGCTAAACATAGTTATGCCTTAATTGGTGAAGAAAAAACGCCGCTGTATATCATCGATGATTTTATGCTCGATCTTACGCCTTTAAAAAATTACGCCTGCGACTCTTCAACTTTTAAAGCGCCAGTAAAGTCAGCCTACCCTGGTAAGCTAGCTGAACTGCCGCAAGCATACACTGAAACAATATTAGAACACCTTCAAAAGGTTTTTTATGAATTTTTCGGTATGCCTAAATCAAAAACATTAGCAGTAGATGCTAACGTCTTTTCTATCATCACCCTCGATGAAGACTCATTAACTATAAATCAAGCGCTGCCACATTTTGACAGCCTCAATCCAAAGCACTTTGCGGTCATGCATTATATTAATGAGGGCGACTTTAATGGCACCGGTTTTTATCGCCATAAACCTACCGGTTATGAAAATATAACACCGGATAGAATTGACGTTTTTAATCAATCAGTGGTGAATTTTTTTAATACTGTGGAATATCCATTACAGGCATATTTCAATACCTCAGATAATCACTTTGAATTAATCGCAGCGGTTGATTATAAACCTAACAGATTAGTGATTTACCCGGGTAGCCTACTACATTCAGCCCTAATCAATATCAATAATGATGTGATAGACAATATAAAAAAAGGCCGATTAACGGCCAATGTTTTTGTTAATTTTCAATAAGTAGTGCTGACAAGAAGGTTAGCGCTGATGACGTTAATTATTTTCACGATAATGAATCATTAATGAGCCCGACACTTTTCCAACCGTTAGCTCTTTAATTTTTTTATAATCAACATCATCAAAAAACGCTTGGTATTTTTTATTGGTTGCAAAAACAGCAACCCCTTGGCTTTCTTTATGTTCTTCTAACACGGTATTTACTGCCGCCACTAAATAATGTCCAAAACCATGATGCTGATGTAAGGGGTGGATCGCAATAAACGATAACATATGAAAACAATCTAAAGGTACGGCCGCTAGAATAGCTTCTTCTTTTTCGATCATTTGTTTCATACTAAAATAGCCAGCACTTAACAGCATTTTAAGACGCCAATGCCAAAAGCGATTAGCATTAACTCTTTCATCAGGGCTATTGATGCAGGCTACACCAACTAATGATTCACCAAGATATAAACCCACCATCGGCTGCTGCGCCTGCCAAAAAGCATTTAATTCTTCACGAATAGCGGCTCTTAATCGTTGCTCAAAATCATCATTACTGGCATCAAATATATCCATAAAAACAGGGTCGTCATGATATGACTGATATAATAAGGATGCGGCTATTTTTAAATCTTCCGCAGCTAAATACGAAGCTTTAATTTCAGTGTCAGTTTTTTCTGCAATCATCGAAGCAATACCCCTGTTTATTTTTATTATAGTAAATTTACCTTAATAGCTTATGACGAGTTGGTCAACGATAAATTATTTTATGCTGTGCTAGCAATATTTTGCTTAGTGATTAAACAATAACGGCAATAGCCTATCATCGGTTAAGTAGGGATTTAGCAAATGAGTTTTAACCGATAATTTATTAAAGCTAACTAAAGATAAGGCCGCTAAATCGAGTAATAATTTACTACTTAGAGGCTTGGTTAGCTAATTCCACTCAGTATTTATTACTATTGAACTTTATTTACTGAGCGCAATTACCATAGCAGACGAGTGCCCGCTATAGTAATGATTGCAGCTAACTGACCTAAAACACGGGAAGTTAAAGACTTGTTGGCGGCTGATCGCCCCAACTAGTTAATTGACCATCAACAAAAACCAAAGCGGTGCATTCGTTTTTGGCGGTAATACCATCTTTAATAACAATATGGGTACGATAATAGAGCACCTGTACTTTTTTATTATCTTCCTCAAAGGCTTCGTAAAAATCAGCAATGCCTAATTTATGCTGAACATCGGGAATACTCATTAAACTAACAAGTCCAGCAATAGCTTTTCGATTATTAAATTCAATCTTTTTATCATGACCTTTAAAATATCCGTCCTTGTCACCGTCATTCCCTACCGCAATAACACAGCCGGTTAATGACATCATGGCTGGCAACGCCAAAGCAGCTAATAAAATTTTTATTTTCATCTTTCTTCTCTTTATAGTTAATAACGACACTTCTATAGCAGGAAACAAACCAAAAACATAAGTAACTGATAAATATATAATTAGTGTAATAAGTTCAAATAAAGTAGAGACACGGTTGGTGAAAAAAACTAAAATATTGCAAAAATAACCAATATATTAAAGTTTGTATCATGACCGCCATCAGCCAAATTCATCGCATTGCGAATAAATTAGCAAACCAAGGTAAAAAACCAACGGTTGCATTAATCAAAAACAACTTAACCTCGCCGCTGCCATTACCGAAAATCATCTCGGCCCTAAAAAGTTGGAGCTATGATCCAAATATGACTACTGAGCACGAAAATAAAACGGCGGAGTTAACCTCAAAGCACTTGGCAGAAAGCCAAATACTTTCAGAAGCGGCACTTGCTGATATGATGAAAAACGTGATTGAAAAGACCGTGGCGCAAGAAATTGACAAAGCTATTACGCCACTTAAACAAGAAATAATCGAATTAAAAGCACTGCTTAAAACCTTAAGCTCAACCACCATCACGGCCAATAAGTAAAAAACTAGCCCAGCTTACTTTACCTAACATCTCGATAGGCTTGCCACGTATATACTCGTTAAAGCTAAAGTTAGATACTTATAATGCGATAGTTAATTGCCTTAAAAAGGCAGAAATAGAAGGAGCCAATATTTTGTGCGGCTCTTTACCAACTTTTTCAGCACACACTTCGCCAGTACTATTTTTCACCGACAAGATAATATTGTCATCATCAGTGACTGCAAAAAACAAAGTAATTTCTTGCTTAAGTTTTTGCTTCATTAAAACATGGCCAATGACGTTTTGTTGTAAACGGTCAAAGTCGTCTTTATTCCAAGCAAAAAGTAATTCTAAATAGCCCTCAGTGCACTGTGCCGGTACCGACTCGCTATAATAACAGCTAAAGTAATCAACAAATTCAGCGTTTAACGTTAAATCTAAAGCCGTTTCGACATTTTTAAATGATAATTCTTCGGTGATCTCAACCGGTTGCCACTCAATCAAGTCATCAACAACGTCACCCTGCTGACACGGAGAAAGCCATTGAGCTTCAAACTCAACTTTAGGTAAACATTGATATTTTTCTTGATGCTTTTGTATAAAGTCCTGATTGAGGTTAGTGAGTAATTGAGATATTTGTGAGTTAGATGATTTCATCAAGCGTTAAGATCCTTTAAAATACACTTTCGCATTAATAATTTAACTGTTGATTTACCTATGTCGCAATTTACCTCTCGTTATCAAGATACTGAAGAACTGCAAAAACTGCAGCTCGGCAAATCAACTGCTTATATCAGTGAATATACGCCAAATTTGTTGCAAGGTGTAGCGCGGAGCTTAAATAGAGATGAATTACAGTTAGATGACACTAAATTACCCTTTATCGGCGAAGATGTTTGGTATGGCTACGAAATTTCATGGCTCAACCTCAAAGGCAAACCTATGGTTGCGGTTGGCGAGTTTCGATTTCCCTACCACAGTAAAGCGCTGGTTGAGTCTAAATCTTTTAAGCTTTATCTTAATAGCTTTAATCAAAGTCGATTTAAGTCCATTGATGAGGTCAAAGCGCATATGGTTAGCGACCTGTCAAAAGTTGCTGGCGCTAAAGCACAAGTGAGATTATTTCCCGTATCTGAATGCCCTGCGCTTGAGTTATTAGTCTTACCTGCAACCTGTATTGATGACCTTGATATTGAAATAAGCGATTACCATTTTGATGCCGCGCTTTTACATAACAAAGATCAAACATCCCGCCAGCAAAGCGTTATAAGTGAAACTTTAGTTAGCCATTTATTAAAATCTAATTGTTTGATCACCAATCAACCTGACTGGGCCAGTGTTTATATTAGTTATAAAGGCCAAGGCATTGACCATGAAAGCTTATTACGCTATTTGATCTCATTCAGACAACATAATGAATTTCATGAGCAATGCGTCGAGCGTATTTTTACCGATTTATTAAAAACCTTTCAATTAACAGAGCTAACGGTCTTTGCTCGTTATACTCGCCGCGGCGGTTTAGATATCAACCCGTTTCGCAGCACTCACCTTAAACAAGCGCCATTTGCTCGTACCATTCGTCAATAAACTTGCCATATTTTCGGGCAACAATCGGTTAATTTCCTGTCGCTCGCTTATATTCAAATGTTATTTCGGAAATTTTGTCCCGGTCCAAGCTTGATAAAAGGCTTTCTGTTTGCGCGTCGGTTTCGCGACCGGTTTAATGCTTAGCTTTCCTTTGGGTCGACTCGCTAATGTCAGGGATTTGTTTATTAATTGATCGCGGCGAAAAAGCGTTAACTGCACCACCTCAGCCGGTAAAAAGTCGTTAAATCTAGTCGATAATTTTTTACCGGTTAACCGCAAACCATTAACAGCAATCAGAATATCGCCAGTAGTTAAACCCGCAAGCCATGCTGGGCTGTCTTTTGCTATTGCGGTAACCACCAGGCCTTGCTCATTTTTTTCTACGCTTATGCCCGCCCACGATTTCTGCTCAGCTTGATTTTCGGGTTTAGTGCCATAGCTGATTATTAAACCTAATGGTTTTAATAATTGTTGAAAATCAAGCGCCGGTTTACCGTGAATATGACTTTGCCACCAAGCAGAAAAGTCTTTATGGCTAACCTTTTGTAAGCCAAGTAATATATCTTGCTGTGTATAGCCCTTAGGTAATTTAAATTCATCGAATAGCCATTGATGAACGTCGCGATAGCCCACTTTATTTCGGGTCCGGGTTAATAACGCCAAATCGAGCAGCCAAGATGTTAAATAACCTTCGGTATATATATTAACACTGTAGTTTCGGTCATAATCACCTCCTTCTTCTTGCCATTTGTCAAAACTCCCTTGGGCAATAGTTTGCACTTGTTGGCCGGGCTTATGATCAAATTTTTCAATCTGTTCAGCAAAAGTTTGCAGAAATTCATCCGAGCTAATTAAACCCGCACGTAAAAGTAAAAAATACTGAAAATAACTGGTTGAGCCTTCAACCAACCATAATAACGAGGAATAGTTTTCTTGCTGATAATCATAAGCCGCTAATCCTTGCGGACGGTAGCTTTTGACATTCCAGGCATGGATCAATTCATGCGCCGCTGTCGCTAAAAACTTAATATAATCTTTTCGTTCATGAAAACTGTAACGAGAACGCTGAATAATGGTTGAATTATGATGCTCTGTTGCCCCACTCGCTCCGCTAGTGGCATGCACAATAAACAAATAATTGGTGAACGGCTTAACCTGCCAAATAGACTTGGTTTGCTTTACTAATAAACTTAAACCCTTAACCATTTTATCAACTTGATAATTACCCTCGCCCCAAATCACTAAGCGATAATTGACATTCTCATGGCTAAATTCGCGTAATTGATTGATACCGGTTTCTATCGGTGCATCAGCTAAGTGATCATAATTATTGGCTATAAACTGGTGCTGATTATCACCACGGGGTAAACCAGAATAGCTCTGCCATTGTTCTGGCACAACAAGGGAAATTTTATGCTTAAGCACCCGAGACGCTTCGCTATACATAACAATGGATGAGGCATTTAAAAACGCATGGCTATCATCAATATGTCGAGTGCGTAATGATAATTGATTAGCATAAACTTGGTAACTTATGGTGATATAAGCACCTACTGTCGGTTCAACTTGCCAAGTATTAGTTGTTGTTTTTTGCCAAGTTAACGGTTTTTCACCAGCCGATAGCACAGTAAAATTACGTATACCATTCGCTAAGTTTAAAATTTTGTATTTACCTGTTCGCCAAGTTGGCAATTTTAATAAGGTTGGTTTTGTATCATCGACCGGAAGCGTGATGGTGATTTGTGCTAAATGGTGCTCCGCCTGAGTGCTATCAATAGCAACAGTTACCTGAACTTGATGATTAACGGTTTGCTGTTTTATACTTGGCATCTGCTGAGCCACAGTTTCAGTTGCAACCAACAAAAGCGGGAAAAGGGAAAAAATACTTATTAACACATAAGAATAAGGTTTAATTCGCTGCCATCCGTTCATCCAACCTTCAGCCATTATTTCTCCCATTGATCACTTTTTAACTGTCACTCTTTTAAATTAGACGATTTTTAAGCAAATAACGACTCTAATTATATGATTTAATTTATAATCTTAATGAATTCAGTGAATTTCTACTGACAAAACCTAGCGAGTAGGATAAATTGCATTATAATCTAACGTTAAGAGAGCTGATTAACAGTTCGCTGTATATCATCAAATTAAATGGATATTTAAATTAATGATCTCTGAATCTGCAAATAGACAACAACTTGCCTCTTTGGAAAAAAAACTTGGCAGTGCGATCTCATCAAGAGCGGACCTTGAAAAAGATCTTTCGGCGCAATCATCTATTTTTCTTAAGTTTATCAATAAACTCTCCCTTGTTTGTAAAGGCATGGATTTAGAGCTAGATAATCGTTTGGCGGATTTCCGACAAATGCATAAAAGCTCACAATCATTTATTACGTTATCAAACCAAATTAATATCATTTCAGAGTTACTGCAGCAACAAGCTAAAAAGAACGATAAAAATGTTCGTTTGATGCACAACCAATTAATCGACTCCAGCAAGCAGTTACAAAAAACAAAAGGTTTACCCGATCAAACCCGCCGTGATCTGCGCGCCTTTATTGCCAGCATAGATAAAGAAAAAGAAACCGTTATTCAATATGTGCCGCCATTAAACGATTTATTGAAACTATATGACGCAACGGTTACAGCTAAAAACAGTATCACAGCTGAAAGTTCTCAACCTGAACCAGACAGTAGTTACGTTAGTCCAGAATTTATAGAGAAGCTTAAAAATGAAGTCGGTGATGCTATTTCTGAGCTGAGCCTATCTGATAAAAATCAAAAAGATTTATTACTTGCTAAAAAACAAGTGGCAATGAGTAAAGATCATGACGATATCATCAATAATATTGTTAATGTTTTTGCCGTTATCGCCATTGATCTAAAGCAAGAACGCGACACCGCTAAAGTTTTTTTATCGTCGTTAAGCCAAACCTTAAGTAACGTCCAAAAAGCGGTTGCATCGACGCTAAGCTCTTCTGAAGCAGTCAAAAAACAGAACCATATTTTAAACACAAAGTTACACGAACAGCTTTGCTCGGTCACCAGTGAAATTGAAAAAGCCAACTCACTAGAAGTGGTAAAACACGATATAAATATAAAATTAACTGCGATTATCTCATTACTTAACGACAAGCAAAAATTTGAAGACTCAGCAGGTGAGTTAATCACCACAAAACTAGTGGATATGACTGATCGAGTTAAACAATTAGAAAATGAAAGTAAAAACTTCCAAGCGCGTTTAGAAGAGCAATTAGTAAAAAGCATGCAAGATGCCTTAACTAAACTTAATAATCGCGCAGCTTTTGATGAATACTTTACCAAAGCTATGGTTAAGTTTCATCACAAGCCTTACGAGCTCTCAATTGTTGTTATTGACTTAGATAATTTCAAAAACATTAACGACACTTATGGCCATACTGCTGGCGATAAAACACTACAAGTTATCGCCAATACCTTAAAGAAAAATGTCGACAAAAATGTTTTTCTTGGCCGCTATGGCGGCGAAGAATTTGTCTTGATTTTTTCTAATCTCGATGAGGAAAAATTAACCACAACCCTAAATAATTTAAGGAAAAAAGTTGCATTACTGCCATTTACCTTCAAGAATAATAAGGTAAGTATCACCACTTCAATAGGTTGTACCCATATCAAAGCAGGTGATAATATTCACCAAGCTTTTGAACGCGCCGATGAAGCTTTATACCAAGCAAAAGAGCAAGGAAAGAATCAAGTTGTTTATCGAGATTAATTTTCTAAGGTAGACCTTAACTCATCAATTTCGGCTCTTGGTATCCTTTTTCTGCATAGGAGTTGATTATGCATATTCAAATAAATCCCGTGGGAAATATGAATTTATTATCCCAGCTTGAAGTAGAACAACTAAAAAAATCAGCCAGTAAAGAGCTTTTCACAATTTACCGAAATTGTTCATTAGCCGTTTTAAATGCCGGTAGCCACACTGATAATGCCGAAGAAATTTTCGATAAATTTCAAAACTTCAATGTGGAAGTTGTGCAAAGAGAACGCGGCATAAAAATAGAATTATCTAACCCACCGGAAGGTGCTTTTGTCGATGGCAAAATAATTTTAGGGATTAAGGAATTTTTATCCGCGGTGTTGCGCGATATTTTATTTACTAATCATAGATACATTGACGTTAAACATACGGACATTGCCCCCGCAGAACAAAATACCCATATTGTTTTTGATATTTTACGTAATGCAAATGTCATAAAACCAGAAACCGAACCTAACTTAATCACCTGTTGGGGCGGTCATTCAATCGATCATATCGAATACAAATACACCAAAGAAGTCGGTTATGAATTAGGACTACGTGGTTTTAATATTTGTACTGGCTGTGGTCCTGGCGCAATGAAAGGCCCGATGAAAGGCGCAACTATTGGCCATGCCAAACAACGCAGTAACACCGGCCGTTATTTAGGTTTAACAGAGCCAAGTATTATTGCCGCAGAGCCGCCAAACCCAATTGTGAATGAATTAGTGATCATGCCTGATATTGAAAAACGCTTAGAAGGTTTTGTTCGACTTTCTCACGGTATCATTATTTTCCCTGGCGGCGCTGGTACATCAGAAGAGTTATTATATATTCTTGGGATTTTACTCAATGATAAAAATCAAACGCAAAAACTGCCCATCATCCTAACAGGGCCAGCTAGCAGTAAAACTTATTTTGAAGAAATTGATGCCTTTATTGGCGCAACTTTAGGGCCACAAGCACAGAGTTTGTATCAAATCATTGTTGATGATGCTGAGTTAGTTGCCCAAGTATTGAAGAACAAATTAAGTGAAGTGATGGAATATCGTAATAAAACCGGCGACGGCTACCATTTTAATTGGTCTTTAAAAATTGATGAAGATTTTCAAGAGCCGTTTGAGCCGACTCATAAAAACATGGCCGAATTAACCTTAAGTAGTGATTTACCCATTGCTGAACTCGCGGCCAATTTACGCCGAGTATTTTCTGGTATTGTTGCTGGTAATGTTAAATCAGAAGGGATTAAATTGATCCGCAAACATGGACCATTTAAAATATCAGGTCAAAAAGACATTATGAATAGAGTTGATAAACTATTACGCTCGTTTGTTAAACAACAACGGATGAAATTACCGGGCAGTGTCTACACCCCTTGTTACGAAATTATAGAGGAATAGTAAATGTCGGCGCACTTGATTCTTATTGATGCTTTAAATTTGATCAGACGCATATATGCTGTTCAAGCGCGCCCTTTTTTAATGAATAATGAATTGGCAGAAAACACCCAACAGCAAGTGTTAGATAATACCCTGAATGCTTGTCAGCAAGCCCTAGGTAAAATATTAACCATGCATTCACCTACGCATGCGCTTGTCGTTTTTGACAGCGAACAGCCCTGTTGGCGCTACGATATATTTCCTGACTATAAAAAAGGACGGCAGAAAATGCCGTCGCACTTAGCCAATAAATTACCTGATATACAAGATAGTTTTATGGAATTAGGTGTGGATTCGCTTGTACCTGAACAAGATGAAGCTGACGATATTATTGCCACCTTAGCGGTAAAAGTTGCGCTGAGAAATCAAAAAGTCACCATTATCTCGACCGATAAAGGCTTTTTATCTATGCTCGGCCCGCACATTAGCGTATTTGATTATTTTAATCGTCGTTATTTAGATGAAGAATATGTCTTTAACAAATTTCAAGTTAAGCCATCTCAATTACTTGATCTATGGACATTAACCGGTGATACCACCAATAAAATTCCCGGTATCCCTGGTATTGGCCAAGTGACAGCTGCACAATTATTAAATAAATATGGCTGTTTAAGCTCAGTATTAAAAGCCGATGATCTAAAATCAGCGGTCAGTAAAAAAATCGCTGAAGGCAGTGAGAACCTCGAACTAAGTAGAAAACTCCTGACCTTAAAAACAGATATCCCATTAGGTTTTAATCTAAAGGATATCCGCTTAATGGAACAAGAGCAGGCATCTGCTGTAGTAAACTTAATACCCTAAGAGCCTACTTCCCAGCTTAATAACGTACAAACTAAACAAGTTTTTATCGATGACTTCTATGCTCTTTACTGCTCGACGATTTTGAACGTGAAGCCGCTGCGTATTTTTTGTCTGATGATTTACGCTTAGAACGGTCAGAACTGTTAGTCCGTTCAGCGCTTTTTCTTACTTTCGTTTTATTTTTTTTCTGCACATTAACAGCATGTTGTTGAGTTTGGTTTTTTCGATAAGTCTGTGACGCCTCACTTTTATAAAGCTTATGATCATTAACCTTGTTAACGCTAGGCTTTTGATTATGTCGCTGCGCAGGTTTCGTTTTTTGCTGCACCAGCTTACTGTCACTATGCTTATAAACTGACTTGAAGGGTTGATTGCCTTTCACTCTCAAATGCTTTTGCTGCTTTAACTTGTTTTGGAACCGCTGAGAGTGACTCAAATGTTGTTTTTCAGCACTTTTATAAACTGTTCTCGCTTGAGCTGACTTACCAATCGTATGTTTATTTTTGCCATAAACCGAGACAGCGTGACGATTAAAGTATTTATGACTTTGCTTGCGATTATCTGATTGACGGTAAACCGGATAGCTTTTGTGGTGAGGGCTGCTTTTTCGCCAGTGTTTACCCTGATAAGACGTCGTACGTTTCAGGTAGTGTTTTTTCTTATAAAAGTTATGGCGTTCATGATGAATCACAACATGTTTATTATGCCAATGAAAAGCACTAAAAAAGAAGTTACCAGTAATATGAAGCGCCGCACGATGCCAAGCATAAGGGCCATGATGAAAGTTTACATGAACAGGTGCATGCCAATATACCGGCGGAAAATGATGCCAGCGCCAATGGCCATAAACTACACGCGAGTCATAATAAGGGACATAAACCACCTCTGGCGAAGGCGAGCTGATCACAATAATATTATTGTCACGCTCGACTTTTAATCTTGATAATTGAGCTAAATTACCAGCGTCATCCGCTTGTTGTCTTAATTGCTGAATACTCGCTAACACAGCTTCTTCATCTGCTAAAAAAGCACCTGCGATATTTTGCATCCACGATAAATCATCACTTAATTTATTGATGATTTTAGGAAAAGATAACAAAGCTTTAACACTTGCATCCCAATCTTGATATTCGGCTTTTTGCTCAAGCTTTTCTGTTGATAGGTTTTCATATTTAACCAAAAATCGCTGCGCTTCAATCACCTCTAAAGGATAAGTGGCGGCGATCAATATATGGCTTAATAAGGTGTCAGGATATAAAGCAATCGGGGCAAGTAGCTGGGCTAATTCCGCTTGGCTATATTGAGTGTTTTCACCTTGAGTCCGGCTAATATCAGCTTCATAAGCTAAACTCTGAACCGAGACAAACATTGCTAATAACATTATTACCGTTAACAACGTTGCCTTTGAACTGAGTCCAATCGTTTTCATCAAGACATTACCATGGGGAGATTTTATAGCTCGTCGGCTTATTCTTATATTTGCGCTAGCGCTAGATAATATCAATACTTTCATGATCCACCTTCCTTAATTAACACATCTTGTGTTGAGGTTAAGGACATCTTAAAAGATCTAAACTGAACAAACGCTGAATGGAATTATTACTAAAAATAGATAAATGAAAGCAGATACATTAGGTCTAGATTAGCACTAAAAAACTAAGGTGAATTTTGCTCCAGAAAGTTTCGCCGAACGAGCAATAATTAATTCCCCTTGGTAGCTGGTAACTAAGTCTCGCACTATCGCTAAACCAATGCCGTGGCCTTGTTGATAAGTATCAATACGAGTGCCGCGTTTAAGTATTTCAGCTTTGAGGTTATCATCAATGCCAACACCATCATCTTCAATGATAAAAGATAATGTATTGGCTTTAGTACAAACGATTAACGAAACTGTGGTACCAGCAGCTTTACAGGCATTATCTAACAGGTTACCTAATATTTCTAATAGATCCGCTTCATCCCCTTTAAAAATGGCTTGCTGATCAAGCTCAACAATAAAATTAAGCGATTTATCGAGATAAATTTTGGCTAAACTTGGTAAGAGTTTATCAACACAGGCTTTAACACTCGTGCCTAAATGCCACGAAGCATGACCTGCCGATTGCGCTCGTTTAAGTTGATGCTCAACCATATTATTCATATTGTCAACTTGCTCGTTTATTTCAACCGTTAGGTTTTTATGACTTTTGATCACCGCCAGCGGGGTTTTTAAACTATGAGCAAGATCTGATAAAGCATTGCGATAACGGCTGCGCTGCTTTTGCTCAGCCTTTAATAACGCATTTAATTGCGTTGTTACTTGCGATAATTCTTTCGGGTAGTTTTGTTTAAGCGCATCCGTTTTACCTTGTTCGATATCGGCTAATTCAGCTTTTAAATCGCTTAACGGTTTTAAGCTCCACATCAGCCAAATAAACTGAAAACCTAATAAACACACAATCAAAATTAATAATACTAGCCACAACTTACGCTGAAACTGTGCTAATAAATCATTAGTTTCGCTTTGCTGTTTAATAATATGTAGGGTCAACGGCATAGAGCTTTCTTGGCTTTCAAAATCAACCGTAAAGCTGTAGATTGAATGGGCTTGTTGTTCAATTTCACTTGGATAAAAGCGACTCTCGCCAAGCTTAGGTAAAATTATATCGCTCGGTAAATTCATCGCTAACAATGACGATGAGCGCCATAATGTTTTTTTGCCATTACTGGCACTGGTAAAAAAAGCATAAAGCCCTGATTGACTGGCGTTGAACTGATTTTCTAATAAAACATCAGGCATCAGCAATTGCTGATTTTCAACTTCAGCGACCGCTAAAATTGAGTAGCTATAAGCTTTCAGCTCATTTTGTAAACTGGCGGCCATATGCTGTTCATAAGCATTAATAATGGTTAATCCCACGAGCGGTAATAACACTATCGTCATCAATAACGCGCTAAAAATAATACGGTTTTTCAATGAATTAAAAAAAGACGAAAATGAATCTAGCAATTTTATTCCTATTAAATTATTAAGGCTTGCTGCTGTTTTAGCTTAAAAAGCGTTAAATTTAGCTATATTGCGCCAAATAGCTAAACGCAACTAACAGCCATTATAACCATTAAAACTGACGGAATTTATATCCTTGGCCACGTAAGGTTTCAATAAATTTATATTGATTGTCAGGATCGAGTTTTTTACGTAACCGACGGACAAATACTTCAATCACATTGGAGTCTAGATCAAAGTCTTGATCGTAAATATGTTCAGTTAATACCGTTTTTGAAATCACCTGGTCTTGATGCAGCATTAAATACTGAAAAACTTTGTATTCATAACTACTCAGGCTAACGGGATTACCATTAACTGTTACTTCCATACTGGCGGTATTTAAACTAAAAGGGCCATTATCAATAATAGGGGTAACTTGACTCACCGAGCGGCGAATTAACGCATTGGCGCGAGCAATAAGCTCTTCTATATGAAAAGGTTTAGTTAAATAGTCATCGGCGCCAGCATCTAAGCCGGCAACTTTATCTTGCCAAGCACTACGTGCGGTTAAAATTAAAATTGGATACGCTGCACCATTAGCTCGTAATTGTTTGACCAGCGCAATACCATCTATTTTAGGTAAGCCTAAATCAATAATCGCTAAATCATAAGGATTTTCGGTCGCTTGATATAAACCTATTTCACCATCATCAGCAGTATCAACACTAAAAGCGCTGCTAGTCATTTGCGCTTTAATTTGGCTTTGTAGTGCTAGATCGTCTTCTACAATAAGTACACGCATAATTTATCGTCTCAATATTTGGCCAGAACTGGCATCAACTAACACCGAGATTATTTTGCCGTCATCTTTGAGTAATTTAACCAAATAAGTAATATTACCATTTTTGCCTTTTTTACTGACTTTTAAGACCTTACCACCATATTGACGTTTCACCGTTTGACCCGCCTGATGGCTACTTTGCACGGCTAATTGCTGGGCAAACATCGCCGTTTTAAACTGAGTTTTAGGTGACTGAGCAAGCTGAAATGACAGGGTGTTTTTTGCCAATAAGGTTTCCGCATGCGCCAATGGCACTAATAGCAAAAAGACAAAAACAATGCGTAAAACTTTCATCAACAACAAACCTTAAGTAATTGTTTTTATTTAAGTGATAAGTGTAAATTAATCACTGCCTGAAACCAATCTTATTCATCAAACTCAGCTATTTAGTACTAACGATAAAGTAAAAAAATTTTGATGCTAAGTTAATAATAGCCCTAGCCTACAATCTTGTGGCTTAACCTTAGCTGAACACTTTTATCACGCGTGTTTATCACTATCGATAGTGATTAATCAAAAAAATTATAAAAAAATCGTCTTTTCAAAAACTGTTCAGCTTGTATTCAGTTTAAATAGCTTTTAATGAACACAATTCAACAAGATAACACGAGGGAATTTCTTATGAATTATACTCACTTAATCACTAAAAAAAGTTCTACTTTAATAAGAAACACCATCATATGTACAACTTGTATGTTGTTACCGTCACTTGCTTTGGCCGAACAAAAAGCAAGTTCTGTCGCCGGAATAAAAAACCAAATTAACAAGACAATGAACAGCAGCGAGACCTTGAATGAGCTGTCGAAAAATCAGAGCAGCACAGCGGCCTCCTTATCAGCTAGTCAGCGTGAACGAGTTAACACCAATGACGGCAATAAGGTTTTAGTGAACCAGCCCAAAAAAACTAGAAGCTTAGCGGCCCACTTACAACAGCTAAGTCATTATAATTATAGCTTCACTATTTACACTGCAAATACCAAGTTAATAAATGACTACGACGCTGATGGTTATTACCAAACCTTTAACTTAACGTTTGACGCTGATTTATTGTCATATTCGCACTTTGATCAAAGTGACGTATATGCTGAAATGTACTTAAGTTTTAATGGTGGCCCTTGGCAACATTATTTAACTACAGAGGTGTTCACCTTATACGGCGAAAGTAGCGATGATGAATACAGTATTAACACCCGTTTAAATCAAGGTTATAATACCGGTGAATATGATATTTTGATTGATTTATTTGAGGTCGGTTATGACGATATTGTGGCTAGTTACAGTGGGTTTGATGATGTGGCGTTAGCAGCAGTACCATTAGAGAGCGAAGAATATGATGAGGTTTATGTCGAGCAAGTGCATACCGATGTTCATTATCATGGCGGCAGTACCTCAATATTAATGTTAGTCATGTTAAGTTTAACTGGAGCTTGGCGTTATTTAACAAAAATTAAAGCTAATAATTAACAGCTTATAGTGAAAGGCTAAGTAAACGTTAATATTTGAAATCATCAGGAATAGGTAAATTTTTAGCGACCGGAATGGGTCTTTTCGCCCGCCCTTTCCGGTGTAAATCTAATTGATAAATAAATGCTAATATTTGCGCAACCGCAGCAAACAGCTCTTCTGGTATTTCTTCATCAACCTCAGTTGTATAATAAATAGAGCGCGCTAAGGCCGGCGATACGACTATTTCAACCCCATGCTCTTTCGCTATTGTACGAATATGCATAGCCATTTGGTCAACACCTTTAGCAATCAGTTTAGGCGCTCCGCCAACCGCTGCATCGTATTTTAAGGCAATTGAAAAATGTGTGGGGTTGGTTATAACAACATCGGCATTAGGTACTTCCGCCATCATTCGGCGTTGCGACATTTCATATTGGGTACGGCGAATTCGTCCTTTAATTTCAGGATTACCCTCGGTGTTTTTCATTTCATCCTTGACTTCTTGCTTGGTCATTTTCAGCTGCCGCGTGTGGTTCCAAACCTGATAAGGCGCATCAATCACCGCAATGATCACTAACGATATAGTTAAAACCAAAAACATCCATAACAACATTTCAACGGCATGACCAAAATTTTTCGGCACCGTTTCTGTACTTAAGCCAAGAATTTGATCAAATAATCCAGCCAATAATAAATAAGCAACAATAAAAACGACAAAGAATTTAAGTATAGATTTTAATAACTCAACCGCCGCTTGCACGCCAAACATTCGTTTAAAGCCGGCAATTGGCGACATTTTGCTAAATTTAGGCGCCATCGCTTCCCAAGAAAAACTCATTCCCCCTAATAAGGTATTACCAATAAAAGCGGCAATCGCAATAACAAAAAATAGCCAACCTAAAGGAATTAAAACAACAGAAACAGAGTCAACCACCATTTGAAATAACGCATGAACATCCATCACCTCTTCACGGGTGGCGCTAAATAATCGCTTCATCATGGTAGATAATGCAATAACTAAACTTGGGCCAACTAATAACATGCCACAAGCACTGCCAACTAGCACAAACATAGTACCTAAATCTTTCGATCGGGCTATTTGGCCTTTTTTACGGGCATCACCGAGCTTTTTCGCCGTCGGGTCTTCGGTTTTTTCACCACTATCACTGTCAGCCATTAAGTTGCCTTACAGTCAATTAAATAGCAGGTAAAGTCTAATGCTCGTTGCCACTGCATTTCAAAATGAAGAAAAAAGTTCCCCATTGTCAGCCACATGATCAACAAACCAGCGCACATAGTAATAGGAAAACCGATTGAGAATATATTCAGCTGCGGGGCAGCCCGCGTCATAATACCAAATGAAAAATTAATCAGTAGCATCGCAGTTAATGGCGCTATCGCTAATGATAACGCTGCGGCAAACATCCAGCGCGCCCATTCAACAATCTCTTTAAATTTAATGACTTCAAAGCCGAGAGAAGGAATGGGGATAGTCTCAAAGCTGGCAACCACGAATTGTAAAAAGGCTAAATGCCCGTCCATGCCCCAAAAAAGTAAGGTTGATAAAATCAGGAAGAATTGCCCTACCGCGGGGACGTTCATACCACTGGCAGGATCTACTAAAGAGGCAAAGCCTAAACCGGTTTGCATCGCAATAATTTGACCTGCAAGGGTAAAGGTATTAAGTACCATTAAAGTCACAAAGCCGATCATAATGCCGATAATCATTTGTTCGAAAACTAACAGCACTGTTTGCAAAGAAAATAAGGTACCCACCTGAGTCGCGGGTATCGCCGGCATAATAGCGATAGTGATACTAACACATAGAAAGAGCTTAATACGGGCAGGAATTGTTTTCGAACCAAGGCCAATCATCGCCATAACTAAGGCAGAAATACGGGTAAAAGGCAGCAGAAAATCAGCCAGGTATTGATTAATAACTGACTCGGTAAACTCCATCAGCTGATAACACTTGGAATGCTATTAACCAAACCTATGGTGTAATCCATTAAGGTTTGTACTAACCAATGCCCGCCGTAAATTAACGCACAAAGCGTGACAATTAATCGCGGTAAAAAGCTTAAGGTTTGCTCGTTAATCGAAGTAGCTGCTTGAAACACAGCTACAATTAAGCCGACACATAAGCTAGGTACAATAACCGCGCTGACTAATAAAATAACTAGAAATAACGCATCACTTAATATATCAACAAAGACTTCTGGGCTCATACTAGGTCCCCATGCCGTAACTCGTTGCTATTGTGCCAATGACCAGGTTCCAGCCATCAACCAATACAAACAACATTAATTTAAAGGGTAAGGATACTATCATCGGCGAAAGCATCATCATCCCCATTGCCATTAAAATACTAGCAACGACTAAATCAATAATTAAAAAAGGAATGAAGAGCATAAAGCCAATTTGAAAGGCGGTTTTTAATTCACTAATAATAAAGGCGGGAATAATCACTGTCATCGGTAAATCCGATGGTTTATCGACTGAATCAATGCCAGCCATTTGCGCTAAAGTACTTAAATCTTTTAACCGTGTTTGCTCTAACATAAAAGCTTTAAGCGGCTCTTTACCTATATTAATCGCTTCTACGGAGGTCATTTTATCGGCTAAGTAAGGCTGGATCGCCGTTTCATTTACCTTGTCATAAACTGGCGTCATAATAAATAACGTCATAAATAAAGTTAAGCCAATAATCACTTGATTAGATGGCGTTTGTTGCAAACCAAACGCTTGTCTTAAAATTGCCATGACCACAACAATACGGGTAAATGAGGTCATCATGATCACCGCTGCTGGGATAAAGCTCAGCGCGGTCATAAAAATTAAGATTTGTAATGTTACTGAATATTCTTGTGAACCATCAGGATTCGTCGTTAGATTTAATGCCGGTAACGACAAGGACTCTTGCGCGAACGCTTGTCCCGTTACCGTAAATATTAACAACAAGACGAGTGAAAACAGCGACAATTTCTTCATGATGATTTTTTTAATAGTTTTTGAATTGAGGCAGCAAACTGCTGATTGACCGGAGCTTTAACTTCAAGCGGAGTTTCAAGTGTCTCTAACAAGGTGATTTGCTGAGACGTAACCCCTAACAATAATTGTTTGTCACCCACCTGCACGACTAACAATTTTTCTTTCGTACTTAACGCCAAACTAGTAATTATTTTAAGGTCTTCGGATTGAACTGCGGTGATATTAAATTTCTTTAAGACATAAGCACTGGCAATAATCAGCGCCAGTACCATCAACAAAGATAAAATCATGGTCGCAGCGTCTAAATTGCTACCGACATGTTTACCAACAGCAGGCTCTGCAAAAGCCGGTATCATCACAAAAAGTAATAAAAATATACTACCGACTTTTTTCATTATTAAACCTTATCGAAAGAACAATATAAGGAGCTAAGCGCAATATGCCAACAAGCAAGTTAACGCTAGCCACTAATTTATTTTATTTAAGTTTTTTTATGCGCTCTACTTGGCTGATCACATCCGTTAATCGAATACCAAACTTGTCGTTTACTACGACCACTTCACCATGAGCAATCAAGGTACCATTAACTAATACATCTAATGCTTCACCCGCAACGCGATCAAGTTCAACCACTGAACCTTGATTAAGCTGTAATAAATTACGAATACTAATTTTACTGCGCCCTACTTCCATTGAAATAGTGACAGGGATATCAAGTATGGTATCTAACTTACGTTTTTCTTCATTACTTATGGGCGAATCTTGCTCAAGTTCATCAAGCTCAACCGCTTGTGCGTCACCTGTTTCATCAGCTTCGGCAGCAGCTTGTTCGTCCATCGCTTCAGCCCACATATCTAGGCCTTCTTCATTATCATCACTCATCGCTTTAGCCTCTGTTAATACTCTAAATCATCTTCAAGTAAATGCAATTCTGCATCACTATCCAGTCGTTTTCCGCCTTTCGTTAAAATAGTTAACTCAGACTTAACTGACTCTGGGCGTTTAATTTTTTCTTGAATTTTTAATGCTAAATTATCTCTGCTCTTACCTAGTTTGGCTCGATAAGTTGGCAGGTCTTCTATTAATACGGTGATATGCTCTGGCATTTCAATTGGAATGATATCGCCCGCTTTTAAATTCATCATTTGCTGTAAAGTAATATCCACTTCTAAAAACTTGGTCGAGAGCTCAACAGGCACATCCATAATCTCGTCGCGTAGGGCTTTCGACCAACGCATGTCGGTGTCTTCTTTATCACTTTGCACACCGGCATCAAGTAATTCGCGTATTGGTTCTAACATCGAATAAGGTAATGCTACGTGAAAATCCCCGCCACCACCGTCTAATTCAATATGGAAAGAGCTGATCACGACCACTTCGGTTGGGCTGACAATATTAGCCATTGAAGGGTTAACTTCAGAGTCTAAATATTCAAAAGAAACATCCATTACTGGTGACCATGCTTCTTTATAATCTTCAAAGATCAGCTTCAATAACATTTGAATAATACGGCGTTCAGTTGGTGTAAATTCACGCCCTTCAATTTTTGCGTGATATCGGCCGTCACCGCCAAAAAAGTTATCCACCAGAATAAACACTAAACGCGCTTCCATGGTAATAAGCGCAGTGCCTTTTAAGGGGCGAAAACGTACCATATTTAAACTGGTCGGAACAAATAAAGTATGGACATATTCACCAAACTTTATCATTTGAATACCGTTAATCGACACTTCAGCGGTTCGGCGCATCATATTAAATAAACTAATGCGCATATGACGGGCAAAACGTTCGTTAACCATTTCCAGCGTTGGCATACGACCACGGACAATACGATCTTGTGAAGAGAAATCGAAGTCAGACATGCCCTCGCCGCTGGCATTATCCTCGACTACCTCATCTTCTTCTACATCATCAACGCCATGTAATAGCGCGTCAATCTCGTCTTGTGATAATAAGTCACTCACTGGTGTATACTCTTTTGGTTGTTTTCTTTATTGCATTACAAAGCCAGTAAACAAAACTTGTTCGACAATTTTGTTACTAGAAACTTCGGTCATAATTTTTTGCACTTCTTTCAACGCTAACTGTTTTAAAGAGGTTTTACCGGCACTAGTGCCTAAATCATCAGCATTGGCCTGTGAAAAAACATTGAGTATTGTACTCTCAATTAAAGGCACATGTTTTTTTGCCTCTTCTTCGTTATCACTTCCGCGAACTAATAATTGCACGCGAATTTCAACAAATCTATCGCGCGCGGAACCTGGTACATTAAAGCGAAAAGGCCTTGGCATTGGCACATACAAGGCAGAGCCCATTTCAGCACTGTCTGACTCAGCTTCTGCTGCTGGCTCACTTGAATCTAATGCCGCGTCTAATTCCGCTTGTGAAACATCTTCACTACTGCCGCCTAAGAAGAAAAATGCACCAGCACCACCAATGGCTAAAACAACCACAGCGATTATGATAATAAGCATCTTTTTCTTCTTCGCGCCGTTATCAAGTTCTAATTCATTTTCTTCAGCCATTTGGGATCCTTGTAAACACTTAAAACTGTTTCGTAAACTATATCCTTGATATGGTGCTAAGCCAATACAAGATAGTGAGTTTTATTCACTTAAGCGTAGAAATCTACGCCGCCTGCTGAACCTTTAACCAATGTTGTCGCAATAAAGCCATCGTCGCTGTTATTTGACTGTTCATCTCCGCCAAAACCGCCATTATTATTTTGTTCTGAGAAGTCGCCTTGTTGCTCGTTTTGCTTTTGCTGCTGTGAAACATTCGCTTCGCCAACATCAACACCTGACTCGCTCAACATATCGCGTAATTTACCCATATGTTGCTCTAACGCTTCTTTCGCCTGCGGATTTTGTACAATAAAATTAACCGCGGCTACGTCATTTTGTAGATTGACCCTCACATGAACATTACCTAACTCTGGTGGGTCAAGTTTAATATCTACTTGTTGTAGTTTTTGGCTGATCATTACCATGACTTTATTTTTTACGGCATCGACAAAGTCTTTACGGTGTATATTAATCGTTTCAGCAACCTGAACTTGATTGATTTTAGTTTGCGCAACATTCTCAGCCACTTGTTTATTAAAAACACCTTCTAACTGCATCGCATTACTATATGACTCGTTAGCTTTGCGCTCAGTGGTTTGCGCTGAAATTTCACTATTGAATAAACCAGCAGCCACGGCTTGTTTGATGTCATTTATGCCAGCCAATAATTGCTCAGCCGGTTTGACCTCAGCGGTCGGATCCTGCTCTGCTTTAACATTCTCAGTATTTGTCAGACTTTCACTTGCCGCTGTTTTAGCAGCGCTGCCTGCCGTTTGTAAGTTCAATAACTGCTCGGCCGTTTTTTTACTATCCACTGTTGCCGTATTGGATTGACCAAGGATAGATTTTTCATTAACTAACTGATTAACAATTTGCTGGCTAATTTCGGCATCTGGCGCTTGTACCGCTGCTAACTCAATACTTTTATTAGCAGCGTCTACAGCAAGCGCTTTTTCTTGCTCATTCGCGTTTGCATTTAATATAGTGTTGTTCACAGTACCTGCATGCTGTTGCTGTGTTTTCGCCGCTAAAAGTTGCTCTGCTTTGGGTTTAACACTTTGTTGTAGCTCATCCATTGCTGCAGATGCTTCAGAGGCAGATAAAACGCTATTAGTACTGTTAACGCTAGCAAGACTATCATCAGTGCCAGCATTATGTTGAGCGCGATTTATTGCCGATAACTCTATTGCCTGTTTAACGGTTTCTGCCCCACCTGCTTTTGCTGACTTATTTGCAGACTGCTCTAGCTGCTCAGCTTTTATCTTGCTTATATCACCAGCGTTTGTCGCCTCTGTGGCTTTAGTCGCATTAGCAGTTTGCGCTGATAAAGCTTCTTTTTGATTATTTAGTACTAACTGTTCAGATTCACTGCTTTCAAGGCTTCCGTCTACTTGTACTACATTCGGTTGCAGTGGTGATTTGTTGGCATTAAGTTCAGTTTGATTACCCGCACTCATCAAGGTTTTGTTTAACGTTTTATCATCAAGTTGTAAACTTGCATTAGCCGCTTTATTAGCTGCTGAGTTAGCGCCATCAGTGTTAGCTTTTATTTTCGCTTGCGCTAGCTCAGCATTTGTTTGTGCATCGCTTGTTTGTTCAGACAGTGCAGCCAATGACGATGCTAGCTGCTGATTAGCAGCCGCAGCTTTGCTTTCACTGTCGAGCGCCGGTTTATTGTCACTCGTTATTTGCGGATTTAGAATGTTTTTAATACTTTCAGACAGGACACCAACTTTACTGTCAATAGCGGCTGGATCTGTATCATGGTTTTCTGACCGATTGGTGTCAGATAACAATTTGCCCGATCCGGTTAACATCGCTAATAAATCAGCAGGTGCGTACTGGTTAACATCCTTTGCATCTTGGCCTGATTTTACTGCTGTTTGTGCAGTTATTTCCGATTGTTCAGCGCTCTTATTTTCATCCTTTGATGAATTAATCTTAGCCGCTGTTGCTGTGCTTTGAGTTTCAGCAACATCACTATCCGAGCTTTGCTCGTTGGCTTTATTTGATTGAGCTGCAGAAGCGTTATCATCGGCCTGCGATGCTTTAACCGAATTGTTTGCTGAGTTATTATTTGTGCTGGTTTCGCTGTGCTTGGCAGTTGCTGATTGGCGCTCGTCTGCTACTGATTTAGCTGCAGTACTTTGCGCTTTCTTGCCGTTACCCTCGGAGTCTATTTGCCGCTTAAGCTCTTGGGAAAAAAGGTTGTTTTTTTCACTATTATCCATCCCAGCGTTAATCTCTGCACCTTTATTCTCGGGTGGTGTAGCGACATCGACTGACAGTAACGTTACTTGGGGCATAGCAGTTCCAACTCTAAATAAATACAACTAAATTGTTCATCTGTACACAATAAAGCAAAACATATTCCACATTGCGTTATTTAATAATTATTCGCTTGGCTTTTTCTAATATATTGTTGGGTCGAAATTTCATCGTACATACGCTGTTCAGCACGGTTTTCTTTCAGTTGTTGCCGAGCTTTATTTTTAGCTTGCAGGATCTCAACCGCTTGCACTTTTTGTCGCTGGGCTAACCAAGCTCTTTTTCTTTGCGCAACTAACGCTTCAGCTTGTTTTAAAGCAATAACCACCTGTTCATTGGCAAAGTCTAATTTAGCAATAAACTTGTGAAAGTGATTATAGGTGGCACTGTCAATGCCAACTCTTGAACGATCGTTAAGCCGTTTCATATATTCCAAACGAAATTCTGCAACACTTTCTATCCGAGTAATATTTTGCTGATATTCTAATTCAGCCTGCTGTAATTCTTTCGCCGCTTGTGTTTCTTTATCATGTTCAAATTTGTATAGAGTATTTAATTGGCTATCGGACATCGCTAATTCCTATGTTGAAGCAATAACTAGTGAATAAATTATCGCGCTTGGCTTTCAGCATGTGCTTGTGCAGCTGCAATAACTTCTTGTAATTGTTCAATACTTTGCTGAAAAGGAATAACTTCTTTCATTTTTTGCTGTAAAAAGAAATTAATCACAGGTAATAAGCGAATTGCTTGATCAATACGAGGATCAGTGCCTTGACTGTATGCGCCAATGGAGATTAAATCTTTATTTTGTTGATATAAGGAGTAATTTTGTTTTAATAATCGGGCTAATTCTTGATGCTCTGGCGTAGTGACCATTGGCATAACTCGGCTGATCGAGCCTTCAATATCAACCGCTGGATAATGACCTGAGTCGGCTAATTCCCGTGACAAGACAATATGACCATCTAATATTGCTCTGGCCGCATCTGCGATAGGATCTTGTAAATCATCACCTTCGGTTAAAACGGTATAAAAGGCAGTTACAGAACCTTGTCCGTCACCGCCATTTCCCGCGCGTTCAACGAGTTGCGGTAATTTGGAAAAAACTGACGGTGGATAACCTTTAGTTGCTGGCGGTTCGCCAACGGCTAGCGCAATTTCCCGTTGCGCCTGGGCATAACGGGTTAATGAATCAAGCAACAACAAGACATTAAGACCTTGATCGCGAAAATATTCACTAATGGTCACTGCAGTTTCACAACCTTTTAAGCGCATCAAAGGAGAATTGTCCGCAGGAGCGGCAACAACGACAGAACGCTTTCGCCCTTCTTCGCCTAAAATTTCTTCAATAAATTCTTTAACTTCGCGGCCACGCTCGCCCACTAAGCCAACAACTATAACATCAGCTGTTGTACCTCTGGTCATCATGCCCATCAAGACACTTTTACCAACACCAGAGCCGGCAAAAAGCCCCATACGCTGTCCTTGACCAACCGTGATAAAACTATTAATCGAGCGTACACCAACATCTAACGGCTCTTTGATTGCACGTCGAGCCAGCGGATTGAGTGGTTTAGATTCATAACCGTGATCTTCAGCTTTAATTGGCCCTAAATTATCAAGCGGTTTACCCACGCCATCAATAACGCGGCCTAATAAGTTCATCGACAAGGGTAATTTTACTTTAGCGGATAAGGGTAAAACTCGCGCGCCTGGCGATACGCCTTGTAAGCTTTCTTCCGGCATTAAAAAGGTTTTATCTTGAGAGAAACCTATAACTTCAGCGATTAAATCCCCTTTTGAGGTTTCCACTAAACATTGGCTACCAATATGCGCTTTGACCCCAACCGCCTCAAGCGTTAAACCGACAACACGTACTAACCTTCCGGCCACAGAGGTTTTGTGAGGATGAATAAATTGTTGGCAATTATTTAACCGCTGCTGCAATTTTTCGGGATCAAACATAAAGTTTTGACGCTTTTGGGATTATTTTACTGATGTAATGATTCTTGCAAAAAAGAGTCCAATACCTCTTTTAAGCGCGACTTAATTGTTAAGTCGATATTCGAAGTGCTGTTTTCAATTTGGCAACTGCCAATTTCTTGGTGGGGGTGAGGTAGTAATCGCCAGCCTTTTTCTTGAATATGCTCTGCGCCAAATTCTTTTTCGACCATTTTAATATCTTGCGGATTCAAATAAAT
The DNA here is from genome assembly GCA_051251725.1 of Thalassotalea sp. Taxonomy (GTDB): domain Bacteria; phylum Pseudomonadota; class Gammaproteobacteria; order Enterobacterales; family Alteromonadaceae; genus JALZUE01. The sequence continues at coordinate 122,068 of JBPOFN010000009.1, forward strand.
TTGCGTCGCAGGCTCTTGCATAGGTAAAGCTTTAATACCTTCACTAATCGCAGCCAATAAAATATCAGGATTGGTTTTAGCTTCTTGTAATGTCACCGCTTCAACTAATTGAACAAGCAAGTGCAGTAGCTGGTTTTCAACATTACCTTCAACTTTTTTAATCGGTTCATGTAAGTCATCAACCAACGCTTGCCACTGCTTAGCCAGCGTTTCAATTTGCTCTTGCCCTTGCGCTACCCCTTGAGTGATACCTTCTTCAGTACCGGCAGCCAAGCCTTGTTCGTGACCTTGTGTTTTGCCTTCTTCGAAGCCTTTAGCAAAACCTTCTTCTTTGCCGTCGCTAAAACCTTCATCAAAAGCAGCTTGACGAATATCTTCAATATCTTGTGCGGTTAATGGCGCCGGCTCTGCTTCTTGGGTACTTTCTGGTGGTTCATAGCGCCAGTTTGATTTAAGACCAAACGCATTAGTTTTATCTTCATCGACAACCGCTGATTTTACATTGGGAATTTCCCACAGATCGGCAATATCATTGTCTTTATATTCAGCTTGTAGCTCTGCTTCAGTTTTATCGGCAATGTCGATTTTATTTTCAGCTGCGCCATCGACTTTTTGTTCTGCCTGACTTTCAGCATCATTGTCGGTATTTATTTGATCTTGACTCATTCGTCACTACACCTATAAGAACTCATCACCACCGCCAGCACCGCCTAACATAATTTCACCGGCATCAGATAATCGACGCGCAACCGAAAGAATTTCTTTCTGGGCAGTTTCCACTTCACTAATACGAACAGGACCCATCGCTTCCAGATCATCCGCCAGCATTTCAGCGGCACGTTTTGACATATTAGCCAAAATTTTATCTTTTAATGCTTCATCAGCGCCTTTAATAGCTTTCATTAAAGCATCTTGTTGTACTTCACGTAGAATCGCTTGAATACCGCGATCATCAACTTCTGCTAAGTTTTCGAACACAAACATCAAGTCTTGAATTTGCTGGCTCATTTCTTCGTCATGCTCACGAATGGAGTCCATCAACATCCCTTCTACATTAGTATCAAGGTAGTTCATAATGTCAGCTGCTGCTTTTAAGCCGCCCATTTTCGCTGCTTGTGCGCCAGCTTGGCCGGCAAACTGTTTCTCCATAATTTCATTTAATTCTTGTAATGCTGCCGGTTGCACTTCTTCTAGATTGGCAATTCGCATCATTAAATCTAATCGCACTTTATCGGCAAATTGGCTTAATATTTCCGCCGACTGCTCTGGCGCTAAATAAGATAAAACTATGGTTTGAATTTGCGGATGTTCATTACGAATAATATTTGCTACTTGTTTCGAGTCCATCCATTTTAATGAATCTAAACCTTTCGCGCCGCTGCCCATGACAATTTGGTCGATGAGGTTGCCTGCTTTATCTTCACCTAACGCGGCCGTTAATGCTTTTCGTACAAACTCTTCACTTTGGAAACCAATGGTGGAGAAGTTTTGTATTTCATTAATAAAAAGTTTATGTACGGCAGTGATCTTTTCTTGGGTGAAGTCTTGCATGGCAGCCATTACCATACCCACTTGTTGCACCTGTTTAGGCTCTAAGTGTTTAAGGATTTGTGCCGCATCTTCTTCCGACAAACTTAATAATAAAATGGCTGCTTTTTCAACGCCGTCAAGTTTTTCAACATCAAAACCTACGGGTGCTGGGGCTAGCTCTTGCGATTCATCACTCATCTTCCATCAACCAACTTTTAACAACTTGAGACGATAATTCTGGTTCATTCGCTACTAAGGCGCGAACCGCTTTTAGGACATCTTCATCGCGATGTAAATCAGGTAGCTGTAGACTTCCATCTGGGGCAAAGCCAACAGCCGCTTCATCAAATTCTGTCCGTAACATATCCATAGTTTCATCACCTAAGTCGATATGACTATCTAGTGATTTTTCACCATAATCAGATGGTGATTGCTCTGGATTAATTAAGCGTTTTAACATTGGGCGTACGACCGCAAAAATAAGTACGATAATAATTAAGCCGCCCATTACTAGCTTTATAGTTTTTAAGAACCACGGCTGTTCATAAATAGGTAATTCTTCCACCACATCAAAATTAGATTTTGAAAACGGTATTGTCACTACTTCTAACGCATCGCCACGCTGTAAATCAAAACCAATACTGCCTTGTAATAAACGGCGAATATTAGCGAGTTCTTGTACTGAGCGCGGTGTCGGCGTTACTTCACCTGCTGCATTGGTTTCAGTTAAATAATCTAAAGCAACAGAAACGCTGATCCGGCGAATAACACCGGTTTGTTGTTTAGTGTAACTTATTGCTTCGTCTAACTCGTAATTTTTTGTTGATTCTGCGTGTTTTCTGCTTGGCATCACTCGTTGTTGATTACCACCGACTGCATTTTCTGGAATATCAGACTCAAGCGGTGGTTGATTGCTTAATGCGCCAGGAATACCGGCAGCGACACCACCAATAGAGTTGTCTTCAATTTTCATTTCGCTACGTAATGCCGGCAGATCAGAATTATATCGACGCTGAGTTTCTTCGCTATTGGTAAAGTCCATGCTGACATCAACTTGTGCGGTATAATTTCCTAAGCCAATAACGGGAATTAAAATAGAATCAATTTTATCTAAATATTGTTTTTCACGTGTTTGCTCAATATCAAGTTCTTTACGAGAACGAGAAGAAATAGAGTCTTGTGAACCTGAATTTAATAAGCGGCCATTTTGATCTGTCACCGTAACTCGATTAGGTGTTAAACCTTGTACCGCTGAGGCAACGATATCAACCACTGAATCAACTTCTTCTTCCGATAATAAGCGATTACGTTGTAAAGTTAAAACGATAGTCGCTGACGGTGATTTTTGCTTACGGGCAAAAACATTATCACGCGGTATCGCTAATAACACCTTTGCTTTTGATACTGATTTTAAATCTTCAATGGTACGCGCTAGTTGCTGCTCGCGGCCATGTTTTAAACGCTCGCCTTCTAAGCGTTGGCTAACCCCAAAGCCCATATCTTGCATTAATATGTCGGTGCCTTCGGATGGTTCATCAGACAAACCTTCACGCGCCATAATTAATTTAACTTCTTGATAGTCACCAACTTGGACAGAAATCGTATTATTTTCTTGAATATAGTCGACTTTGTTAGCATCAAGAAAGTCCATGGTTTTAATCAGTTGTTCGGTCGGTAACTTTGTTAAAAAGCGATAATCCGGTTGATTCGCCCACATGATCACAAAGACAGCAATTGCTAAACATATCGCTAATGCCATGATCAACGTTACTTGTCGTAAGATATCGACATTGCCCATAAAAGAGGCAAAACCCGATTTTTTTTCTTCGATGCTATCGCCAGAATCTTGCGCGACCATATCGCTGCTATCTGAAACTGCTATGCCGGTTGAACCTGTATCAGCCACTAGACTTCTCCACTAAATTTACGGGTGCCCAATTAAACTGGCATACTCATGATTTCTTTATAAGCTTCAACAAACTTATTTCGAATTTGAACGGTTGCGTCAAAAGCAATGCCGGATTTAGATGACGCGATCATCGTATCGGCAAGGGTGACACTTTCATCGCCTAACTCAAACGCTTTACGTTTAGCGCCGGTATCTTTTTGTAAGTCGTTAACAGCCCCGAGAGCATCTTTTAACAAGTCACCAAAATCATTAGATGAGGTGTTAACAGGTTTAATCGACAAGTTATCATTGCTGATGTCGCCAACAGCGCGCGACGGCATCATATTATTAGCTTGTAATGCCATACCTTGCATTTGTGCGTATAAAGAATTGCCTTTGATATCCATGATGAACTCGCTTGTGTCAATTTCTTGTAAAAATGTTCTTAACACTGATTAAAGCAAGCTTAATGCCAAACGAATAAAGTATTTTAGTGCACTGTATTTAAAGGGATTTACGTAGGGTAATAGGAGGTATAACTCAAAAAATAAGAGCTGATATTTTGACACTGTATTATTAATAAACAGCAAGTAGATAATAATATCCACTTGCTGTTGACGATTATTCGCTAGTTTTAGGCTAGTTTAAAATTTAAGCTTTACTGTGAGTCCCAAACCTATTGCTGGTAACTTCCCGCTTCTGGCTTCCAGCTTCTGGCTTCTGGCTTCTGGCTTCTGGCTTCTGGCTTCTGGCTTCCAAAATATTAAGCCGGAATTTCAATACCACATTCGCGCATTTTAGCAATTTTATAGCGTAAAGTTCTTGGGCTAATGC
>JBPOFN010000090.1:0-4327 GCA_051251725.1 Thalassotalea sp.
AATGCACTGTTATTAACTTACCGCTCCCTGTCTATTTGTAAAATTAATTGAGGCGACAACTATCCTGACACAGGGGGGTAATGAAAAAGTGACAATTAACTCTAATTTCATTAACAGATATTGATAAAGTTGTTGGATCTGATTCTTGTAATTGTTTAATTGACTCGATATTTGTTGGCAAATCTATTAGCTTGCCACCATGCATAAATTCAATGGGATAATCAGTTAAGCGTATCTCTGATAAGAACTTATTCCAAGTGGAAACATGAGTTCCAAAAATATAAATATCTCTTAAACTTCCATCACATTCAAATTGTGATTTTATTTCATTCCATTGATGCATAAGATTTAATTAATGCCAAATTTGAGGTTCGTATAACGCCCAAATAACAGGCTAAAATTGTTGGACGAAAATAGCGAGGCACGAGCAACGGCCAACTGTTTTAGTCCTTGTTGATTTGCTTGTTAGGGCAACTTACCATATGACGTATCAAGCTCTACGCTATATGTTATATTTGTATTACTAGGGGTTAACTTAAAACTTGTAGAATCCCCTACAGTTAAATCCATAGCGTGACCGCCCACATAATATGGTTTACCTGTTGATATATCTTTAAGGTTGATTAACACGTTCACTTTCTTAAAGTCGTCACTACGAGTTGTTATTTTGAATGTATATTGATCCTTAAAATCAATTGTATTAACCTCATTAAAGTTAACTAATACTGCACTATTATAAATTTTACGTGTTTCCGATTCTTCAGATATTTTTATTGTTTTAGTTATAACAAATTGTGTAACCAAACCATCTTCAGCTACCGCATTTAATGATAGAAAAGAAAAAACAATTGCGGTGATATATTTCATAGCGGAACTTCCTTGGTGCCCTAACGCTTTGCTAATGGGCAAAATACCGTTTGCTATAATTGGCGAGGCACGAGCCGAGCAAACTGTATTTTGTCCTGTTGAGCAACTTGTTATGTGTAAAACCTAAGCTTGGGCGGTTTACCGCTTTTACCAAAAAACTCAAGAAAAACACACAACGTGAATTATTAGATTAAACCTGAAAATTTAACCAAGGAAAGAATACTAGATATGAATTCAATCCCTGAATTTAAAAGTTTAACACCTGATTTATGCTGCTTACTTTAAAACTTCACCCAAACTAAAACAACAAATATTTTTGAATGCTGGAAGCCACATAACGCCCTAATAATGGGCAAAAAATTGTTGGCTAAAATGTTGAGGAACGAAAACAGCCAACTGTTTTTTGTCCTTATTAATTAGCTTGATATGTGTTTTACCACTCCATTCTATCGTCATAATAATCATCAGTTGGCTTACCCCCCAAAATGATTTTTACAGAAACAGACAAAATATGCCCTTTACCGTTAAATTCATGAGCTTGTGTGGCGATAACTATTGCTTTTTGCGCACCATAAACTGTATGAATTTTATAGGAAACAGGTACATCGGGATAAAGCATTTCGAATGTAACTTTAAACTTATTAGATTCCATCATCCCTCTAGAAACACATAACGCCCAAATAATGGGCAAATAAATAGTTGGCTAAAATAGGCGACGAAGGAGCAAAAAGCCAACTGTTTTTTGTCCTAATTGATTTGCTTGTTAGGTGTTTTTACCCTTTGCGAAGTTATATTTTGAAGGCAATTTGCCATTTAATGTAATATAACCAAAAGCTAGCACCCAAAGTATAAAAGCAAAAATTCCAACGCACCCTGCCAGTAGTATTGATAGGTTAAAATAAGAACTTATTAACATTCGGAATAATGCTACCAATATAACACCAACTCCGAAAATACCTAATAAACACAAACCACCAGTTAATACTCTAAACACAAAACTGACATTATTTTCGTTAATACTTTTTGCAGACGAACTATCCATTTTTCACCTAAACTTGTTGAACACCTAACGCCTCAATCAGAGGCAAAAAATAGTTGGTTAAAATTAGCGACGCAGGAGCAAAACCAACTGTTTTTTTGTCCTGCTGAATTGACTTGTTAGCTGCTGGCTTTAAAAAACTCGACCATTAAACCAGTGGCTGTAGAAACAGAAAATTGCGTAAAGCCTGATTTAAATATTTCTTTAAATGATTTATTGTCTTTAATTGAAGTCGGTATAGCATTGATAGCATTAAGTCCTTTGTTAGTAATGGTGATTGATGTTAATGCGTCATCGGATGAGGTGCGTCTAAGAAACCCCTCAGACTCTAACCAAATGATAGTTTCACGGACAGTTTTAGCTAGTAACTTTAAAGAATCTGTAGCCTCATAACTACATTCTGGTGTTTTAAAATAATCAAACACGACCTTTGCAAATTCAACATGATTAATTTGTACTGGTATAGGGAAACCATCCAAAGACTTGTGAAACAACTCCATGGCTGTGATATTAAAAGCATCAATATTATCTATTTTCATCAACATTCTCGAGTTTATGATTAAGCAGCTAACGCCCATTTAAGAGGCAAAATATAGTTGGCTAAAATAGGTGAACGTAGTGAACAAAAAGCCAACTGTATTTTGTCCTGCTTGAAATTCTTGTTATGTTGCAGCTAACTCCAATAGGGCTAACTTAGCTGCTTTTGATAAAGTAAGCCACTGCTTTGTTTGGATAAATTCTTTGATATAAGGAATATCACTGCCTATTTCTGACCATACAAGTTCAAATGTCACATCAAATTTTTTGAGAATTTCTAGTTCTTTATTAGAGAAGATTCCCTGATACCAGTCGCGATCATTTACATCTTGGTAGCATGATTCCCAAGACCAAAATAACTCTGCTGAAACTTGAGCTATTGGAACCTTATTTTGGTAATCCAGTTGTTCATTTTTAGATGATATGAGATCTAATGTATCGAAGGTTTCTTTTCGATAATTTTCGCGAAGTTGATGATTCATCGACATTTCCATATGCAACATAACGCCGCACTAAGCGGACTAAAATTGTTGGTTATAATGTGTAGCGAAGCGAAACCTAACCAACTGTTTTAGTTCCGTTTAAGTGCCTTGTTAGTTGCCTCAGCCTCGGTTCTAAACTTTGCAAAATAAGCAACCATAGGGTGCTTGTCTTTTTGTAAAGCTTTTACCTTAGCTTTTCCTGTTTTCTTATTAAGAACCCCTAAGGCTCGTAATAATGGATGTTCTGATGAGGTGCAATCCAGTGCCGATAAACTTAAAGACTCAAACGCCATTATTTTGAAATCATAGCTACTAAATTCACCGTGTTCATGGATTTTATTCTCTTTGCGATTTTCTTCACTAATAGCTTTGTGCTGTAAACAATCGGTTGGTGTCAACTCATGAAAATATGCACCTTGCTCCCACCAAGAAGCAGAATCAGTTAGACTAACTTCCTGCTTACCATCAATAACAACCCAACTTCTTGATATGTCATCTTGACGTCTATAAGCAGTAGTGAAAATTTGAATTCGCCCTTTAATAGAATCAGCAAAGGACTCTTCAACTCTACTTTTTAGTTTCGACCACTGCATGAGACTCCTTGGCAACTAACGCCTCATTAAGAGGCAAAAAATAGTTTGCTAAAATGTTTGAGGTACGAAAAACAGCAAACTGTTTTTTGTCCTGCTTGAATGACTTGTTAGCCGTATTTAACTCTTTAGAAGAAACCTACGAAGGTCTTGCTCTTGCCGCATGACATGTAATATATAAACCTTGTCACTATCCACTTTATAGAAAATACGACAAGGATTGACGTTAATTTCACGATAATTTAAATTAATTAACTCCTGTGGTCTTTTACCCGATTCGGGGTGGCTTTCTAACCTTGATATTTTATCAAATACTTTTTGAGTCAATTTTTTAGCCGCATGAATATTACTTAAAGCGATGTATTCCGCTATATCATTTAAATCATCGAAAGCTGATGACGTCCATATTACTACAGCCATTTGCTCATTTTCGCTTTTGCTTCTTGATTTGAGAATGTATTACCATTTTTTATTGCTTGCTCACCTCGTGCTACACCTTCAAGAATAGCCATTCTCTGTTGCATGAACTCATAATCTTCCACATCAACTAAATAAGCAGATGGTTGACCATGTTCAGTTATTAATACGGGTTCTTTGGAAGTATGGAGATCAGCTAAAATTTTAGTAGCTTGACGTTTAAGCGTCGTAACAAGTTCAACTCTCATGATAACTCTAATATGTAATTAAATAATGTATCACAATAGTATCACATAAAGTCAAAGTTACAACTATACGGCTAACGCCACATTAAGCGGCTTAAAAAAGTTGGCTAAAATAAGTGAGGCACGAACGACAGCCAACTATTTTAAGTC
>JBPOFN010000091.1:0-3742 GCA_051251725.1 Thalassotalea sp.
GCGTACATATTACTTGTCAATCAAGAGATGCTGAAATTAATCCTTGGAATTTTTTCTGGGAACGATGAAACGGTTGCTGAAGAAATAGTTGAAGAACAAAAAGCTGTCGACACCAACGAAATAAAAACCGAAAAAACACCTGAAAACCCAGCGCCAAAAGCAAAAGAAGAAAAAAAATCAACCAATGCCGCCGCTGATGGCCTGTCACGCTTTTATGCCAGCATTAACCCTGATTTTGATGATAACTCAGGTCCTAGGATCCGAGATAATATTGTTTATTTACCCGATCCTAAAGGTGATTTAAGCAAAATATTAACAGCACGAAAAAAAGTGACCAGCCCGTTAAGAAAAAGTTGGCGTGGCGATCGTGCCCCGAGACCATTTCGAGTCGGGGAAACCTTATATCAAAAGCTTTCTGAGTATGCTCAAACTCAAGGCATAGAAGTCATGTGGCGACTTAATCGAGACTTTCTCATTAAAGACCCCTTTCGTATCGATCAAAATTTGGTAAAAACCGCTTATCAAGTAGGTAAAGCGGTTGAAGGTCACTTCGAAAATGGCATTAGTATTTATTTTTGTTACCAGCATCGAGTGCTGGTATTAATTGATCAGCCGGATAATTATTTAGCGGCTGAATGCATGCTAGTCACCAACCAACAAAGTAACTGGTAATCTCTGATCCAGTAAACCGTACTCCTGATATTACAAAACATAGTAATATCAGGGCTTATAATCCCCCCGAATTTTTAACCCTACTTATCATTCGTCAGCGCTTAAGTATTTATTAAAAATATCCGTTATCTGCTTTGTTAACTCGGCAAAGTCGGTTTGTAATGGCAAGGCCTGCTCAGCCTGTAAGCTTAATCTATGACCTTCATCTCTTAATTGGCAATAGCTCTCAATCAAGGTTTGCGCTTCCGTGGTTAAAATTATCTTATTTTCCGCTAACCGCTCAAACATTCTAATATTATCGGAATAGGTAATAATATTAGGATATTGATGGGCATAATTTAAAATTAAATATTGCGCTAAAAATTCAATATCAACCAAACCGCCTTGCCCTTGTTTCAGATCAAAAAATTCCGCAGTAGATTTATCAAGATGATCACGCATTTTTTTGCGCATTGCCAAAACATCAGCCAGCAAGGTTTTATTCTCCCTTACTTGGCTCAAAATTATTTTTCTAATCTCGTAAAATTGTTTAACCAATGCTTGGCTGCCATTAATAGGCCTCGCTCTCACGAGTGCTTGATGTTCCCAAGTCCACGCTTCTTGTTGCTGATATTTTAAAAAGCTTTCGATATTAATCATCAATAAACCTGAGTTACCTTGCGGCCGCAACCGTAAATCTAGCTCATACAAAATACCGCTCGACATACGAGTATTGAAAATGTGCATCATTTTTTGGCCAAGTTTGATGTAAAAATGCCCTGCCGAAATAACCTTTTCACCATCCGTTTGCTCATTAATGTCGCTACCGTGAACAAAAACTAAATCTAAATCCGAGCTATAACCTAGCTCTAAACCGCCTACCTTACCGTAACCTAACACCAAAAAACCTTTGTCGTCTTTGCCGGCAAGCGAGCTAGGCTGGCCATGTTTAACTGTGACCTGCTGCCAAGCAATATGAATCACTTCTGCCAAAATACCTTCTGCAAGCGCAGTTAAATGATCGCTAACTTTCATTAACGGTAAAACACCGGAAATATCTGCCGCGGCAATACGCAATTGTTGAGCTTGCTTAAATTGCCTTAAGGTATTCATTTGTTGTTCAAGATCATCCGCTGGCACCCGTAACATGATCTGACGTAAATCTAGGCTATATTGGCTCAGCTCTGGCGGATTATGCAGTAGCTTAGGATCGATTAATTCATCTAATAAAATCGGATATTTAGCAATATGCTCAGCGAGCCAACTACTGGCAGCACAAAGCTTAATCAGATGTTTTAACGCACCTTCATTTTCAAATAATAACTCAAGGTAAGCGGTGCGAGTCGCGATACATTTGATAATGTGCATCACCCGCTCCATGACTTGCTCATTCGCTTCGCTATTTTCAAGGTGCCATAAAATTAACGGCAATAATTTTTCTAGCACATTTCGGCCTCTTGGCCCTAATGAACGTTTATTCATCTCTTGTTTAAAATCAGTTAACAGCTGCCAAACTTGCGTGCCCGACCAAAGAACTACCTGCTGTTCAATATAAGTGGCGCACTCTTCTTTTGGCCACTGAGCAATTAATAATGCTTGCCAATGTTCATCTTGAGCTTGATTGTTGGGCGCCGCTTCGCCAATTAATTTATCAAAGACGTTATGCACCGCTAACATATGTTTTTCAACATCGGTTAATAAACCTTGCCAACTGTCATAAGCTAAAACGTTAATTAATCGCGCTTGGTTTAATTTATCATCCGGCAATGTTTGTGTTTGCTGATCATCCAAGGCTTGAATAAGATTTTCTAACCGGCGTAAAAAACAATAAGCATGGTTAAGTTCAAGATAACTTTGCTGATCAATTTCACCGTGCTGAGCTAATAGCGGTAATACGGTTAACAAATTTCGCTGCTGTAAACTGGGCTCGCGACCGCCGCGAATTAACTGAAAAACCTGAACAATAAATTCAATTTCTCGAATGCCGCCGGCTCCTAGTTTAATATTGTTTTTTAGCTGTTTTCGTCGCACTTCTTGTGCAATCATCTGCTTCATTTTACGCAAGCTGTCAATAACGCTAAAATCGATATAGCGCCGATAAACAAATGGTTTTAACAGCGTTTTTAATTGCTGATGATAAGCGCTATTACCAATCAGCCGAGCCTTTAACATGGCATAACGTTCCCAATCACGCCCTTGTTCTTGGTAATAATCTTCAAAGGCGCTGAAGTTCATTACCAGCGGCCCGCTTTCACCAAAAGGGCGTAAGCGCATATCCACACGATAGACAAAACCATCAGCGGTAATTTGATCAAGTGCTGCAATAAGCTTTTGCCCTAAACGAACAAAAAATTGTTGATTATCAATAGCTCGCCTGGCGCCAACGGTTTCTCCGCGCTCGGGGTAACTAAAAATCAAATCGATATCTGAAGAGAAATTAAGTTCTTTGCCGCCAAGCTTGCCCATAGCAAACACTAACAACGGCATAGTTTCGCCTGCTGTATTTGTTGGCGTGCCCCATTGCTGGTAACAAAAGTTTGAAAGCCAAGCAAGCGCCGCTAAAATCAAACTATCGGCAAGTTCAGATAAATACGCTAAAGATTGCTCAAGCGGTAAATTTTGTAACATATCGGCAATCGCTAATTTCGCCATTTCCTGCGTTCGAAATTGACGTAGACTGCGGTATAAGCAGGCTTCACTGTCACAGCTTTTAAGTAATTCGGCTAAATCTTCGCTATATTGCGGCGGCGCTGGAAACATTGACGCTTGCAAATTTGATGATTGAAATAAGGGAAATATCAGTGCCGGCGCTTTTGCTAAACTTTTGTAAATAAAGTCACTTAACGCAATCGATTTTTGACATTGTTGTTGTGATTGTTCATTAAGCGTTGCGGTATACTCAGGGAAATTTTCCGATAAATATTGCCATGCTTTTTCGCTTTGATTATTTAATAGCTCACATTCGAACAACATATATCACCGACCTTCTAATTAAAATAAAATTCATAACTCGCTCTAGCTTCTAGCTTCTAGCTTCTAGCTTCTAGCTTCTAGCTTCTAGCTTCTAGCTTCTAGCTTCTAGCTTCTAGCT
>JBPOFN010000092.1:0-3577 GCA_051251725.1 Thalassotalea sp.
GGCAGTTGGTTACCATTGTAGGTACCATTCCAGCCTGCTCCTGTTGGACTGAGTTGTTTGAGTAACTTTCCGTATCTGTCAAATATATAAATTTTTGCGTTTGGTTGTCCATTTATTGCACTAATGTTCCATGTGTCATTATATCCATCTCCATTTGGTGTGAAGAATTTTGGGTAATCCATCACGGTAACATTTGCACTTGCCTCTCCACATCCATTGATGTCTCGTACTGTGACAACATGCTCTCCTAATGAAACATCTACAAAGATTGGTTCTTCTTGCCATGGTCCATTATCTAAGCTATACTCGTATACTCCTGGTCCGTCTGCTGTAACTTCTATAACGTGAGTATCTGCAAAGGCATCTGTAGTTACGGTTGCCAATACTGATGGTGGTGCACTTTCTATAACTTCTGTCGTGTCTGTACCTACACACATCGTGTTTAGTGAGCTGGTAATATCGGTAACGTTTACAGTATAGGTTCCTCCTTGGGTTGGCATGTAGCTACCTTCGGTTGCGCCTGGTATTGTTGTTCCGTTTAATAACCACTCAAATGTATAGGTTGGTGTGCTTAAGCCTGTATCTATAACTAATGGGCTTAACACTTCTGTTCCATTAAGTCCTACACATAAGATATAACTGTCTTCTAAATCAAATACTGGTAACGGATTAACTTCTAAAGTTAATGGTGCTACTGCATAACAAATAGAGGTATCCATACCTGCAACATCTGGTGTATCATTATCTACTCTTGCCCAAATCACTTGTGGGTTCACTAAGTTCTCATACAAGAATGGTAATGGGTTTACACCTAACTCGGCATCAGCTTCTGTTTCATAATAACTGATGATGTAGTTGGCTGGGTCTTGACCATCTAACACTTGTGCTTGAACACTATCTGGATCTAAATCTACTAGGTCTGTAACTAGTGTTAAATCAAATTGTGCACTGTTATTGGTTGGATCGTTATCATCATCCATTTCATCATCACAAATCTCATATAGTATCGTTTCCATATCACTATTGGCTTCGGCTGCTTCTTGTACTTCTACATTGAAACTTGGTGTGCTAATAGAACAGCCTGTATCATTATTGGTAATGGCTACAAAAATCTGTTGTGGATTGGTCACATTGGTATATGGACTAACTAGTGCATTCATTAAATCGTCTGCATCTTGTTGGTTCACGTGATAGGTCACGGTGAATAAGCTGGCATCTTGTCCGTTTAAGACTTCTGCATCTTTCATTGTTAAGTCAAAATCGTAGAAACCATCATTATTTAATTCACAGGCGATAAAATCGGTTACTGCTATCACATCTGGTAATGGGTTAACGATGATGGTGAAATTCACTATCGTATAACATTGTGTGATATCATTGGTCACTCGTACATAGATCACTTGTGGTGTACTCGTATTGGTGTACATCGTTGGGTCTGCTATGGCATTAATGCCATCTTCGGCATCTTCTATTGTTTCATGATAGGTTGGTGTGACACCTAATTCTCCATTGAGTAATAAGACTTCGTCTGTGGTTAAATCAAACACTTCTTCCATATCTCCTGGATTGATATCATCACAGAGAATTAAATCTGGTAGCACTTCTGTTGGTGTAGGATTTGGTAATACTCGTATCGTAAGAGTAACTTGATCTGTACATCCTGTATCGGTATCTGTTACGACTACATATAAGGTTTGTGGGTTTGCTGGTGCTATGCCTATTGCTGTATTGGTATAGGCTTCTGCATCTACTGCGTTGTCTTGTGCATTAGCATCTGCTTGAGTTTCATAGTAACTTACACTCCAACTGCCTTCGCCTCCAGTGATTTCATTGTCTTTTACGGTTAGGTCAAAGACTGTGATTTCATCTGCAACCTCATCATCACATAATTCTAATGGTGTTGGTTGTACTGCTACTGGTGGTAATTCTACTCTAATATCAAACATACCTGTATCGACACAACCATTAGTATTGCTTACTAGTCTCACATAAATCGTTTGTGGATTACTAGTATTGGTGTAATTACCGACGTTAGCTATTGGGTTAGCACCTGATTGTGCGTCTGCTAAAGTAACGTGATAGGTTAATGTCACATCGGTTTGTGTGCCTAAGATTTCTGCGTCTTTGGTGGTTAAATCAAATTGGGCAATGCCATCTGCATTGGTATCACAAATTACATAGTCATCAATAGTAACTGGTACTTCTGGCGACTCTAGTACGCGAATGGTTAACGTTTCCGAAGCATTATAACAACCTGTAATTGTATTGGTGAGTCGGATGTAAATGGTTTGCTCGTTGATCACGATGTTGGTATATGGACTTGCTAGTGGATTATCTCCCATGTTAGCATCTTCCAAGGTTTCGTGATAGGTCACTGCTGTGCTTAACTCTCCTCCTATAATTTCTAGAGTTCTATCTTCTAAATTAAAACTTGCAAATCCATCGTTATCTTCATCACATTCTTCTAAATCTGTTGGTGCTGTTGGTGATGGGATTGGGTTAACTCTTAATAATATCGTTGCGGTTGTGCTTACAAAGCAACCTGTCACATCATTGGTTGCCACCACGAAAATTGTTTGTGGATTAACCGTGTTTGTGTATGGACTCGATATTGGATTGGTTTGGTTATCTGCGTCTGCTTGTGTTATGTAATACGTTAAACTGATGCCTGTTTGTCCGTTGAGGATCTCATCGGTAGCATCTTCTAGCATGAAGGATTCCATCTCATCGCCTGGATTGTTGTCATCACATAATTCTAATGGTGCTGGCTGAACCAATACTGGTAACGCATTAACAATTAACTCTAATGTGGTGAGTTTGTAACATCCTGTTATATTATCTTCTACACGTACCCAAAGGATTTGATTGAATGCTGTGGTATTGGTATAATTGGTTGGGTTGGCAATTGGATTGTTTGGTAATCCTGCATTGACTTCATTTTCATAATAGCTTACCGTATATAATGTTGGATCTGCTAAGTTTTGAAGGATCTCTGCATTTTTACTGGTTAAATCAAATTGGGCAAATCCGTCTGCTGATAAATCATCACAAACTTCTAAGGCAGTTGGTGCTGCACCTAATTGTGGTGTTGGATTAACAATTAATAGTAACTCTACTATCGTTGCACAGTTGGTAGCGATTGTTGAGCTTTCTACACGTGCAAATACCGTTTGTGTACATTCTACAATGTTATTATATGGACTTGCTAATGGGTTGACGTTATTATCAGCATCTGCCATGGTCTCATGGTAACTTACTGTTAATGTTGGATCGCCTCCTGTGATTTCATTTACTGTACTTGCTAAATCAAAAACTCCAAAACAATCACTATCTGGATCGCAATACTCTAATGGTAATGGTGTATTAGCGATTGGTGCTTGTTGTACGTTTAATATTAAAGTAGTTGTGTTATAACAACCTGTGTTAATGTCTTGCACTCTAACATATATCATTTGACCATTGACTAAATTTGTGTAAGGTATTGGTAATGGGTTGGCATTTGCTTCTGCATCTGCTAAATCAATATGGTAGCTAACTGAATAATTTGGATTATTATCTGTGATTTCAACGTTTTTTA
>JBPOFN010000093.1:0-3307 GCA_051251725.1 Thalassotalea sp.
ATTGATGTTTTGACATACAGCAACTGGTGGATTTGATCCAGTTGCAGGATCTGCCTCAATATTTATATTATCAAGTGCCATATCACTACCCCAAGAACTTCCGGTTACACCTCTAAATCTAATCAGAACAATTTTTCCATCATAGGCGGAAAGGTCGATGTCTGTAGCTGTTTTCCATGAGTCTTGACTATTATCATTGATTATGGTTTCTGTACTAAAAGTTAATCCATCATCTTCACTTACCTCTAGAGCTACATAACCTGTTTCAATAGGGTTTTCTGTAGAACTTCCTAAATCAGCACCATACATATGGTAATCAAAACTAATTTTAGCATTTTCCCAATTTGTAAAGTCTATACAATCACTAGTTATAATTGCCGTTTTTTGTGGACTTCCTGCTGGAGCTGTGTTTGTTGAAGCTTCTGTATACACATACCAGGTTGACCCAGAACCAGCGGATGGTCCTGTATTAGCAGATGGAGTTCCTCCACTATCACGTGCCCAATCGATATCATCGTCTGTAGCATTAACACCTTGTTTCCACTCGTTTGTAAATGTTGTATTATTTTCAAAATCTTGAGTATATGGAAATGTTGAAATGGTGCCATCTAAACAAGAATCTAGAGTTGTAAACACTTCAGAAGCTGAATAAGTAGATGTTGAAACCGTACATTTTGTTCTCACTTGAACTTCATATTCTGTGATGTTGTTTAATCCACTTATGGTATAAGTGTTCATAGTTAAGTCTAATACATCTGTCCAAGGTGTTGTGCCAGTTTCTCTGTATCTTAAATCATACGTTGCAGAGGGAACAGCATCCCAAGTGACATCAGCTGCAGATGTTGTAATTGAACTTACAGAAACATTAGTTGGAATACTTGTAACACAAGGAATTTTAATTTCTGTAATTTTAAAATCATCAAAAGTAAAGCCTTCAAAATCTACATTGTAGTAAGAATCTTCCCTATTAGACGAATCTGAATGAAAATAGAATCTAAAGTAGACGCTACTTTGTTGATTAAATGCCGAATTATTTGAGGCATCGATAACAATTTCTTCCATATACCATCGATCTTGTGTATCACCATCATATAGAGGTTCTCCATCGGGTTGGAAGTCATTACTTGCATTGGTTTTTCCTGAATAGGTATTATTATCATCTGGAGCGCCAGGTTTGGTGTATTTACCACAAAGTGGTGTCCATCCTGTGCTTCCATTCAATGACGCTTCTAATTGTACGTAATCAAAACTACGTTCTAAATCCCATTTTGCATAAAACTGAACTAAAGATGTAGATACACCTGCTAAATTTATTGGGTTTGTTAATTGAATTCCGTTAGCTTGATTTGCGCTATATGGTATTGAAGCATTTGATCTAATTGCTGAAGAACCTGCAGAATTTGGGTATTCATCTGTTGTTGTACTCCATGAACCACCTGTTCCTATAGGTGTCCAATTACTTAAATTATCTGTTGCATCATCAAAAATGACATTTGTTGGTGCATATGTTTTTTTAATATTTGCTTCATATAACACATTATCTGAAGCATAATTGTTTGTAAATACTACGTTGAATTCTATTTCATCATCAGCTTGAATTCCTATATCTAAAGTATAAGGAATACTAATAAATCGTTGATCTAATACTTGAGCTGCTGTAAAACTTTCGGTTACTGAATTTGTTGCACCAGGAATCGTAATATTTCCTGAAACAGCTGTTACTGTTACTGTAAAATCTGAAGCTTGTTGTCCGAGATTTTCTATTCCAAATTCTAGATTCCCTGAAGTTGCAGTAATATCACTTTGATTTAAATCATGCAATTTTCCGTATTTACCACTAAAATAAGCTGCTAAAAAGTTCATTCGCATGGCGCGTTTAGCAATAGGTAAAAAGTTGGAAGGTGCTGGCCAAAACCCACTTCCTGTAGGTCCAGCCTCAGAAATTGTTCCATTTTCTGGAGTCCATGCTAAAGTTCCTTTTCCAGATCCTGTTCCTGTTGGAGTTCCGTTAGCACTTGTTCCTGCTGGTCCACCAAGCATCCAGTCATTCATATTTCCACTATTAAGTGAACTAATAGACGTACTAGGTCCATGAGCATACCTATTATAATAGGTCATATCATGGTTGTATTTTGAATATTCGTCTGGTCTAGGATTAGTAATGTTAGTTCCAGCATAAGCGTGGAGCATGGCATTTTTATAAGAATGGTGATTTAAAGCTAATTCAAAATCATGATCTAAAAAGAAATCACGCATAATTTGTGTTTCATTTTCTGAAAATGGTCCAGTTCCCATATAGGTTTCACTACATGCACTTGTAGAGGCACCACCATTTCCCCAATAATAGGCTGAGTTCCTGTTTAAATCAATACCGTCAAGGTAAGTACTACAAGAACTTGAACCCGAATCATTTCTATTTTTACGTTGTAATCCTCCTCCATTAGGTGCTTGTGTTTGATTGTAAACAAAACCATCAGGATTAAATACAGGTACAAAATATAACGCTTGATTATTTACAAGATTTCTTACTGCTGGATCTGTATTATAGTTTTCAAGAAGATACCACATGAAAAATAATTGATTCATTACCGTAGCCGATTCTCTTGAGTGAATAAGAGATTGGTATAAGGTTTCTGGTTCTGAAGGGTCATCATTATCTGCATCGTCAGAAATACGAACATACCAGATCTCTCTACCTTCTAATGTGGTTTGTTTATTTGCTGGGATATCTACTTCACCAGAGACTAATGAGGCATCTAATGCTTCAGAAATTATATTCAAGCCATTTTCAAGAGAGTAAGTTCTCATGTCTTCTAGTTCTTGAAGGACTTGAGCATAAGTTAAACAACCTCCAAATGAGTTTGGTGAATTGTTTGGATTTAAATTCCAATTGACTGGAGTTGCCCAATCGATTTCATCACATTCATCATATTGTCCTACATTATTTAAAATCTCACTAACACTATATCTCGCATTGTGCTGAGACATTTGCTTTTCTTGCTCTAATTCTATACGTGCTCTTGGAAGATCTCTTGTAGCTCGATTGCTATAGAACTCTGTAAGATTATCAATTAAAACGGTATAACTCAAGCCTTGATTTGATAGACGTTGGAGTTCAGCTTCACTTAATTCAATTTGTAATTTGTCATCTATGAACATAGCACCACAGGTCATATCAATACCATTGCTGTCTAAAATTTCAACAACAGAGTCATCAATTCTATTAATGGTAACGCGCTTGTAAATGTCTTGCGCAAAAGAAGTTTGAACCACTAGTAAAAGTAGAACAAGTAGGTAGGTAATTTTT
>JBPOFN010000094.1:0-3140 GCA_051251725.1 Thalassotalea sp.
ATTAACACCTAAAGCCGTGATTAAAAAAATTAATTAAAAGCTGTTTGCTTACTGAGATTTAGTGCTAATAAATCAATAAAGCTTCTTACTTTTGCAGATGACAACCTGTCCTCTCGGTGAATAATATTGACAGGGAAAGGAGGTTGTTCAAAGGATTCAAGGACAAATTTAAGCTTGTTATTTTGTAGTTCACTTGCTACTTGATATGAAATAACACGTGTAATACCAAAGCCTGCCACTGCTGCGTTAACTGCGGCTTGGTTGGTGCTTACTTTGAGTCTTGATTTAACGTGGTAATTAATCAGCTTCCCATTGTTTGTAAATTTCCAATCCTGATTAAGGCTTCCTACTTGGGTTTCAATTAGTGAGTGGGAGTCTAGTTCTGAGAAGTGCTGAGGAATGCCGTTTTTTTCTAGGTACTCAGGTGATGCAACAAGTGCTAGTCTAGCAGAACCAACCTTTTTTGCTCGCATTGACGAATCAGGTAACTCACCAATTCGAACTCCTACGTCATAGCCTTCTTCCAGCATATTTACGATTCGATCCAAAAAGACGGCATTTACGTTCGTTTTTGGGTGCGTATTTAAATATTCTAATACCGAAGGTAAAACATATTGTTGACCAAATAATACAGGTGCCGTAACGCTGATGCTGCCTTGAGGTGAAGCATTTATGCCTTGGACGGCTTCATTGGCCAGTGAGATGTCATCTAAAATACGTTTTACGTCATCCAAATAACGCAACCCTGCCTCGGTAGCTCTTACATACCTAGTGGTTCTGTTAAATAATTTAACCGACAAACGCTCTTCTAGTGTTGCAATCGCGCGCGTTACCGTTGGTGGTGACATGTTTAAACGACGGCTAGCAGCAGCAAACCCTTGTTCTTCTGCAACGGCAACAAATACAGACATTAATTGTATTTGATCTAACATTGATTATTCCAATAATTGAAACAATCAATTGTATATTATGGCTATTCTTAATGAAAGTGATTTGTAGCAAACTAGCTCTACTCCTGAATGAGGAGAATAAGGCAACTTAATATTTTAATAGAGGATTTAATCATGAGCAGAATTAACTTAGTAACAACAGAGCAGGCAAACGAACAGCAACAAGCATTATTTAGCGCAATTGAGCAGCAGCTAGGTATAGTGCCAAACTTTTTAAAGGTATTTGCAAATTCACCTGCGGCTTTAACAGCGTTCTTAGGGTTACATAGCATTGCTAATGAAGGTGAGTTAGAAGGAAAAACAAAAGAGCGTATTGCTTTGGGCTTAGCTGAACAAAATGCTTGTCAGTATTGTGTATCAGCACACACTGCTATTGGCAAAAGTGCTGGGTTGTCAGGCGACGAAATGTTAGCTAACCGCGCAGGCGGGAGCCAAGATGCTAAAGCAGCAGTTGCGGTGAAATTTGCTCGTTCATTGGCAGAACATAACGGTGATGTAACAACGGCTGAATTATTAGAGATTCGAAATGCTGGTTATTCAGATGCTGAAATTGTAGAAATCATTACTCATGTTGGGATGAATGTTTTAACCAACATCTTAGGAAAAGCGAGCCGTGTAGCAATCGATTTTCCTACAATTGAATTACAAAAAGCGTCTTAAGCAACGTAATCAACACAATATAAAGAAATGGCACTAAAGAGGAGCAATCTCCTCTTTATTCATACTTCTAAATGCTGAGGATACTTTTATGGCCCATCAATATGCACAAATTGCGTTTACCCAATCAGTAAGACAAGTTCAAGAAGAGCAAAATAGTCGCTCAGGCTATGCAAGTATGGACACGGGGGAAGATTACAATTACTTGATCTCACAAGAAGAAAGTAATTTTATTCAAGCGCGTGACAGTTTCTATATGGCAAGTGTCAGTGAAACTGACTGGCCCTATGTACAACATCGTGGTGGACCAAAAGGTTTTATCAAAGTTATTGATGAGCAAACGATAGGTTTCGCAGATTATAAAGGTAATCGCCAGTACGTTAGCACTGGAAATTTTAGAACAAATGACAAAGTGTCACTTATTTTAATGGATTACCCCAACCGACGACGTTTAAAAATTGTTGGCCATATTACGTTAGTTGATGAAGCCGATTGGGAGACGTTAGCATCACTAGAAGATGATCACTATCGGGCCAGGGTTGAGAGAGGTTTTATCATTAAGATCGCTGCTTTTGATTGGAATTGCCCGCAGCATATTACTCCGAGGTACAATGAATTAGAAGTATCAGCATTGATTGAACCACTAGAAAATCAAATTAAACAACTCAAAGAGGACGCTCTAAAACATCAACAGCCAATAAAGACTGGATTAGGTAATGGCGAACTACCCCTAGTTATATCGGGTGTTAGACAATTAACATCTGATATTCGTGCTTATGAGTTACGAGGAGTAGAAGGTCAAGCATTGCCCAAAGTTTCTGCTGGCTCACATATTCAGGTACCAGTTGAACTCAGTAATGGTGAGCTTGCTTGGCGAAACTATTCAATTAGCAGCAATCCAAATAGAACAGATTGCTATGAAATAGCGGTAAAACGCGAAGAGAATGGTCGTGGCGGCTCTGTTGCAGTTCATCAACAGTATCACTTAGGCTTAACAATGCATTGTAAAGGCCCACAGAACATTTTTTCTTTAGAGGATAATAACCAACATAGTGTATTGATTGCCGGAGGCATTGGCATAACGCCAATAAAGTCGATGGCACTCGCATTACTTGAAAAAAACAAATCGTTTGAGGTGCATTATGCTGGACGCTCGAAAAAAGACATGGCGTACACCGATAGATTAGTAAGGCAGTTAGAAGATAAACTTCATTTATACCCATCTCAAGAGGGGATCAAACTCTCAATAAAAGCACTTATTGATAATTTTTCCGAGCAAAAAAAGCAATCAACCCATTTTTATTTTTGCGGGCCAGAATCAATGTTGACTGACTTAGTGAAAGTGACACAGGAACTTGGTATTGAAAAAGAAAGCGTTCATTACGAACAATTTTCCTTCAATGTAGAACCATCAGCTGAAAAATGTGAATTAACGTTGACTCAATCTGGGGTGAATATTGAAGTTGAAAGCAATCAAACACTTTTAGAGGCTGTTTTAGCGGCAGGTGTACAAGTGCCATTTAGCTGTAAAAC
>JBPOFN010000095.1:0-3039 GCA_051251725.1 Thalassotalea sp.
CGATAATAACTGCTCAATTAACACCATTAATTTAGCTCCTTTAACTTTGATTTTGGTTTGGGTTTTAAGCTAGAAGCCTTAAGCCTTAAGCCTTAAGCCTTAAGCTTTAAGCTTTAAGCTTCTAGCTTCAGGCTTCTAGCTTCTAGCTGCTAGCAGTAAACTTTAAAACTCATAAGTCAGCGTTAGTTTAGTTGAACGTGCATCACCTAAATACATAAACGCGCCTGAACGATAAGCCGCTGTCCAATATTCATTATCCGTAACATTACCAATATTTAAACGTACTGTCGTGCTGTCTGAAACACTGTAGTTAGCAAATAAATTCACTACGCTATAATCTGGTACCACAATGCTGTAATAGCCATTCGTTGAATCATAACCAGCAGCTGTATCTGGTTGTCCGCCGTACATTTCGCCTTTATAAGTATAATCACCACCAAAAGCAAAGCTTTCTGTTAACTGATAACGTAATTGCGCATAAAAGCTCTCGCCAGCAAAGTTACTTAATTCAAGACCGATATAATCTTCGTTAACTGAAGCTAGCACTTCTGATTTCATTTTCGCCGCGCTGATTTGCACACTCAATTTATCAGTTAAGTTACCATTCATGGCAAACTCAATACCGTCAACACGGTTCTTACCGGTATTTAATGTCCCTAAAGTAGAGTAAGCATCACCGACACTTTCCATCACGTCAAATTTAGTTAATTGAAACCAAGCTGCTGAGATAAATAGCTTTTCATCAAGTACTGACCATTTAGTGCCTAATTCAATATTTTCAACGGTTTCAGGATCTGCCGCTGCCGCTTGATCAGGATCACCACATAATCCGCCATAACCACAGTTGGCTCCTAAGTCAGACTCACCACCGTTAATATTGGTCGCTGTTGAATAAGTTGCGTAAATATTTGCTTCATCGGTAATGCTATAAACAAGCCCTAAATGACCATTGTAATAATCATCTTTATAAGCATAATCTAGCTCATCACCTCGGCTAACAACGTCGTTACTGTAATCGATAGTATCTTGACGTAAACCAAAGAATACCTGCCATTGATCGTTAATTGTTACTGTATCCATGACATAGGCAGCAATAGTTTTAGCTGAAAATAATGAATCAGAGCCAGCTTTTACAACATTCGTACCCATAATTTGACTAGCATTAGCATAGACATTACCCGCACCGTCAATTAAACAATGTCCTTGGCTAACGCCTCCTCGGCCTGATGTTGAGCAGTTAGTGTTACCACTATAACTACGATCATAAAAGCCGTTATTTACTTCTTCATCAGAAAACTCAAGACCAAACAATACTTTATGATCTAAGCCGCCGGCACTGACATCCCAAATTAAGTTAAACTGAGTGGCAAAATATTCAACTTCTTGCCAGCCTTGATGCGTACTTAATTTTATTGTCGCTGCGCCTGGTGCAAATTCATCTTCATCTGCTCGCACACTAGCATTAGCCCCTGTTGATAAATAACCATTATCAGTTTCACCATAACGCGTAGCATTATAGAATTTAAGGCTTTCATTAATATCGTATTCAGTACGTAGGGTAAAAGCAAAAACTTCTGAGTCTAAAAAGTCACTGTCTTGTGCGTATACAGGCATATCTTCAAAAGGTTTTCTTGCGGTTTTATCAAAATAGCTACCTAAGTCTGGAGTATCTTCTGCTTTTAAATAATAAAGATCCGCGTATACCAATAAGTCATCAGTATTATCATAAAGGCCTGAAATTAACGCGCCCTTTCTACTTCTTTTAATACCATCTCGATTTGGCGCTTCTTCTTCTGTACTCAATAAGTTAATACGTGTGGCGATATTTTCACTGACCGGTGTGTTGTAATCCAACACTAAACGGTGGTGATTATCAGTACCAATGCTGGCATCAACACGACCAAAATCATAAGCAGTAGAGGCTTTTTTAGTAATACTGTTTACTGCCCCACCTGAAGATCCACGGCCAGCAAAAGTTGAGCTTGGCCCTTTAGTAATTTCAACTTGCTCAGTAGCAAAACTTTCACGCGTGGTCATGCCTGGATCACGTAAGCCATCAACAAAAACATCTGAACGCGCTTCATGGCCGCGAATTATATAACGGTCACCAAAGGCATTACCGTTTTCACCTGTGCCTAACGTAACACCAGCTTGCGCGGCAAGAATTTCTTTTAAATCGGTTTTACCTGACTCTTCAATTTGATCTTTGGTTAATACGGTAATAGTTTGCGGCGTATCAACAAGTTCAGCTAAACGACGAATATCGCCAGATTCTTTAACACTATAAAGCGAGTTACGTACACCGTGAACATTAATAAGTTCCATCGCTTGTTGTGAGCATTCGCTATCGGCTTCTTTACATGTAGGGCCGCCATCGTCGGCGTAGGCTTGACCTACAGTTAATGCCAAGGTGGTTAATAATGCATGAGACCCGAGAGTTGAAAGTGAACTGTGACGAGATGACATAAGAGTAAATTTTCCTGTATTTAGTATTTATGGGTGTTTTTTAATTTTGGCAATAATAAACACAACACAAACAAATGTAAATACAAATGATAATAATTCGCAATAAGAATTGTATTTAAGTGGTTTTTCGCACTTTTCAAAATGTAAAAACCAGCTAGCTAGGCGTGCTGAAATAACAAAACATACGAACTGATACCTAACTAACCTGAATACTGGATACTGGATAAAAATAGCTAATAGCAGAACAGCTCAGATAAACTGATAATATTGATAAGGCGCGTATTTAGTTCCAGATTGAAAGCTGATTAATCATCAGCTGAGAAGCTTTAAACAAAACAGTCTTTTTTAGCGAACTGCAGTATTGAGCACAATCAAACTCATCGGCTTAAAATAGGCTCAGCGAAATAATGTAGACGACAATAAGCGCGTCGATTTTAATGTAAAAGCAGTTAGCTAAAAGCCGCTAAGACAAACTAGGTTCAGTTGATATTGGCTGATAATAATTCATCAATATTTCACGAATTCTATCAATTTCATAAGGCTTTCCTAAGTGGCCATTCATACCAATACTCG
>JBPOFN010000096.1:0-2813 GCA_051251725.1 Thalassotalea sp.
AGGCTTTAGGCTTTTTTAAACACTAACAAGCGATTGTTAGCCGGCATTTCATGATCAGCTAATAAGGCTAAACCTACCTTTTCTGCTAAGTTTACAATGTCTTCAAAATGACGAATGCCGCTATTCTCATCACGATCTTTGAGCCATAAATCAAAATTAGCATTACTGGCGCTAGTAAACTTTCCTTGATAATTAAAGGGTCCATAAATACATAACAGCCCGTCATTAGCTAAATGCTCACCAACGCCAACAAAGAAATTTTGCACTAACGGCCAACTCACAATATGCAAGGTATTAGCGGTAAACATGCCATCAAAATTCAATGGTTCTGCTGTATTTGTTAACGGCCATGGCGCATGTAAATCAAGCACAATTGGCCGGCGAATATTATCAACTGGCTCGGCATCAATTCGTAAATTAATCCCTTGATGGTTAATTGCCAAGTCGCTGCACTGCCATGTTAAATGCGGTAAGTTTCTTGCGAAATAACAACCGTGTTGACCGCTACCTGAGCCTATTTCTAAAACCTGCTTTGATTGTGTAAAAATAGTGGCAAGTTCAGCTAAGATCGGCGCTTTGTTGTTTTCGCAGGCTTGGGAGAAAGGTAATGTCATATCAGGTTCCTGTTCTTTATTGTTAAGTGTTGCGGCTTGCGCTAGTTCAGGCTCAGACAGCCGCACTGGCTCAATGGCTTTAAACGGTAACGCCATACGGCATTGCTGCATATAAAGCTGCATCTGCTTAGTCTCTCGCTGGCAAAAATCTTTGATCGCGTCACGAAAAAGTGGATGTTTTACCCAGTGATAAGAATGGGTTAACACTGGTTCAAAGCCACGTTGAATTTTATGCTCGCCTTGGGTGCCTGGATTAAAACTGGTTAAGTTATTTTCGATACAAAATTCAATCCCTTGATAATAACAAAGCTCAAAATGTAAATTTTTGACAGCTTCAGTGCACCCCCAATAACGGCCATATAAGGTAGTATCATCATAAAAGAACAATGCTGCCGCAATGTCTGTAGTTTGGTTTTCACTGGCGTTAGTTTCAGCTGCTGTTTTGTTTTTACTCGCTATCACTAATAATAAATTATCCGCCATAGTCGAAAACAAGGTTTGAAAAAATTCGAAGGTTAAATGTGGCTGATGACCTTTTTTTAAATAAGTCAGCTGATAAGACAAGTAAAAAAACGCTAACTCTTGGCGACTAATATCTTTGCCTTTGATGCGGCGAATATCAACCTGCTGTTCACTTATCGAGCGCCGTTCTTTTTTGGTATTTTTACGTTTTCGGGCAGTAAAATTTGAGAGAAAATCATCAAAGCTTTGATAGTTTTTATTAAACCAATGGAATTGTACGGTATTGCGATAATAAATATTTTCAGCCGCTAAACGCTTTTCATCTTCATCGTTAATTTTAGCGCAATAAAGTAAATGCCAACTGTGTAGATTGTGCGTTACACATTCCTTGGTTAACGCGTTAAATGCGTCAAATAAACAGTGACTGCTCGATAACAGTTTATCGGTTGTCACCGGTGTAAACGGCGCGGTACTCACTAATTTCGGATAATAATCTAAACCATGTTTTTCATAAGCTTCTGCCCAGCCCCAATCAAAAACATACTCCCCCCAAGAATGACTTTTGATATATAACGGCAAGATACTAGGGAGACTTGCGCTGACAGTTTCCTCTAACTCATCAGGCTTAAACACTAAATGATGAGGGGTCCAACCTTTAGCCGTTGTGGCACAATCACTGACTTCTAAGGCATGAAAATAGCGATAATCACTAAACGGCGAGGCCGACTGACTCAATTGCTGCCAATTAGCCATCGGGAAGTCACTTATACTGTTAATAAAGGTTGTTTTCAAATTGATAATCTTATCTTAATAGTGATGACGCTAATGCCAGTTAAACTGCTGTTAATGTGTGAGAATTTGCCCAATCATCCCTAACATAAAACCTAATACGGCTCCCATCGGTGGCAGCCAATGATTTTCTAGTTTAACCTGCGGCGCAATATCTTGAAAAATTGCATACAAAATACCGCCTGAAGCAAACAACATAATAGCGGAAACAAGTTCAGGTGATTGCGCTAAAAAATAAAAGCCAGAAACACCAGCAATTGGGCCAAGCAGCGCCATGCCAACAAAGGCTAAAATAATTTTACTCGCCCGCATCGGTTTAACCGCTGATGTTGACTTATTTAACTCACAAAAAGCATTAAAGCCTTCAGGTAAATTTTGTAAGGCGATAAGTCCTGCTAATAAAAAGGCACTGTTACTACCGGTCGCAAAAGCTGCACCAAGCGCAATTGACTCAGGAATAAAATCTGACAACATCGCAGCTAGTTGACTCGCTGGGGTATTGATTTTTTTCAGTAAAATATCAAGCAACATAAAACAAAAGCCGCCGGCAATAAAATAACTAGCTGCCGCTAATGGCGATAAGTGTAAAATGCCTTCAGGGACTAAAACTAACCCTACAGCTGATAATAGAGCACCGCCGCCAAAAGCCATGACACCATGTCTAAATTCATCTTCGAACCATTGTGAACGAATATGCTCAAATTTAGCAATTAAAGCGCCTAACGGCATGGCTAAACCAGCAAATAATGTAACGATAATAACAGTGGATAATATGTCCATATAAGCTCCAGTGAGTAAAATGATATTGAATGTGAAATTTTGTTTTGGTGTTTAGCTACTTCTTACTTCTAGCTCTTAGCTTCAAGCTTCAAGCTTCAAGCAATTAAATTCAGCAGCGCCGCGATAAGGTGAATAACATCCGTATTATAACAGTAAACCCTATCAATA
>JBPOFN010000097.1:0-2724 GCA_051251725.1 Thalassotalea sp.
GTTTTAATTGGTGTAAGAAAATTAGTTTTGAGAACCAGCACATAACAAGCCATTCAAGCAGGACTTTTAACAGTTGGTTAGGTTCCGCTTCGCTTCACATTTTAACCAACTATTAAAAGCCTCTTAGTGGGGCGTTATATTTACAAGGAAGTTTATGAGATTTGCTGCTATTTTTCTGTTGTTGAGCCTAATTTCGGGTTGTTCCTCTATTCTTGCTAAAAAGCATGAAGGTTTTGGGCATCCTTATTATGGTGCTAAGGTCTCAGTTAATAATGCTGTATGCATCACTTATGTAGGCATCGTTTATTACCCTCCTGGCTTTCTATTGACTGCTCCCTTGGGTATTCTTGATATTACTACATCAGTCGTTATGGACACTATATTTTTGCCAGCAGATCTTATAATTACGCCTAAAAAAAATACTGCTCCAGAAGTAACAAACTCACAAGCTTATTATTGTCGTAGAATGCCCTGATATGTAAATATAACAAGTCATTCAAAAGGACAAAAAACAGTTTGCTTTTGCTCCTTCGTCGCTTATTTTAGCAAACTATTTTTTGCCTCTTAATGAGGCGTTATATACCACAACTAATTCTGTTTTATTGCTTCCGAGCATTTGTGTATTTCAAACAAATTGGTGTGTAATTCTTTTGGTTTTGTATTAATCAAACCATCAGTTTATAAAATAAAGTAATGCGTAAATTCCTTTAATTAGGTTCGGATTTACGTTGTGGTGGGTGATGAAGTTCATATTGTAAATAATGGTGTAACTGGTTAATTTAGTTAAGCTTTTAAAAAATATATAACAAGGCATTAAATAGGACAAAAAACAGTTTGCTTTTGCTCCTTCGTCGCCAATTTTAGCAAACTATTTTTCGCCCATTAATGTGGCGTTATATACCACAACTAATTCTGTTTTAACTGCTTCTGAGCATTTGTGTATTTCAAGAAAATTGGTGTGTAATTCTTTTGGTTTTGTATTAATTAAACCTTAAGTTTATAAAATAATGTAATGCGTAAATTCCTTTTAATCAGGTTCGGGTTTACGTTGTGGTGGGTGATGCAGTTCATATTGCAAATAATGGTTTAACTGGTTAATTTAGTTAAGCTTTTAAAAAATATATAACAAGGCATTCAAACGGACTTAAAACAGTTGGCTTTACGTTCGTACCTCACTAATTTTAGCCAACTTTTTTAAGCCGCTTAATGTGGCGTTATGTGGCTTCCAGCATTCAAAAATTAATTGTTGTTTTAGCTTGGATGAAGTTTTAAAGTAAGTCGCATAAATCAGGCGTTAAACTTTTAAATTCAGGGATTGAATTCAAATCTAGTATTCTTTCCTTGGTTAAATTTTCAGGTTTAATTAATAATTCAACGTTGTGTGTTTTTCTTAAGTTTTTTGGTAAAAGCGGTAAACCGCCCAAGTTTAGGTTTTACACATAACAAGTCATTAAAGCAGGACTGCTAAAAGTTTGCTCGGTTCCGCTTCGCTACACATTTTAGCAAACTTTTATCAGCCTCTTAATGAGGCGTTAGCTTTCAGGAGAAACTATTGAAACATTTATTACTATCAACATTATTTATTATATCTTCACTCGCTCATGCGGGTGATAAATCAAGCATGGACATGTTAGCGACTCCTGTCATGGAGTTATTTGAAAAAGGAGAAATAAGTAATGTTGCATCTAAAGCTTTATCAGGAAGTGTTATTTCTGATTACATAAGTAAAGCTGATCTTGCCCAGACCGATTCTCAGATAGAGGGATATATCAAAGTATTAGGTAAATTCTATTCCTCTAAGCTACTTCATGAGCAAGGAGTTGAGGGTATCTATATAAGTCGCTGGTATATTTTAAATTTTGAGCGTCAACCTGCATTAATAAAAATCAACTTTTATAAAGCAAATAAAACTTGGGAAATAAACTCAGTAAGCTTAGATTTAGACTTGGGTGAGTATATAGAAGCTGGTGGAAAATTCGAGTTAAAAGGGTTAGGTGTCAAATCTAAAAAAGAAAGCTAACAAGTTGCTCAAGCAGGACAAAAAACAGTTGGTTTTTGCTCGTGCCTCGCTTATTTTAACCAACTATTTTTTGCCTCTTAGCAAGGCGTTATGTGTTCATGGAGATTGGATGTGAGTTACGATTTGATGGTATTTGATTCTAAGGTTGCCCCGTCGGAGCGCAAAGAGTTCATGAATTGGTTCGCTCAGCAAACAGAGTGGGGAGAAGAACACTCTTACCAAGATCATAATGTTACAACTGATTCACTTCAGGCTTGGTTTAAGGAGATGGTTGAATACTTTCCTGCAATGAACGGACCACTAGCATCAGACAATGTAGATGATCC
This sequence comes from Thalassotalea sp., assembly GCA_051251725.1. Lineage (GTDB taxonomy): Bacteria > Pseudomonadota > Gammaproteobacteria > Enterobacterales > Alteromonadaceae > JALZUE01. Next base: position 2,347 of record JBPOFN010000097.1, read on the forward strand.
CAAAGTAACAGATCATTGTATTGGAAAGTCTGTTATCTATTCTGCCTTTTCTTGGTCTGAGTCTGAGGAAGCTTTCAATAAAATGCGAGAGTTGGCTGTCAAACATTCAGTTGGTTATTTCGATGTGAGTTCTGATAACGGGGAAATACTATTTCCTGAGAATCAAACTTTACCCCAAAATATGAAACCTTGGTGGAAGCTTTGGTAAACACATAACAAGGCATTGAAAACGGAACTAAAACAGTTGGTTAGGTTTCGCTTCGCTACACATTATAACCAACAATTTTAGTCCGCTTAATGCGGCGTTAGGCACTATGTGCAAATCTCTAGGATATTCGAAATTATGGATGATTCATTACTAAAAAAGTACCGGAAATA
>JBPOFN010000098.1:0-2483 GCA_051251725.1 Thalassotalea sp.
GCTGGCGAAACTGCATCGGCTAAATGGCAAGATTTTGATTTTGAGAATTTGCTATGGCGTATACCTGGCAGCGAAACCAAAAATGGTAAGCCGCACACACTGCCGTTACCGGAACGTTTTGTACTTCAATTGAAAAAATATAAAGCTTATCAATGGAGAACACGACGTTCATCTTATTTGTTTCCACAAGCAAGTAATGCTCGCAAACCTATATCAGGTAATGCACTTTCTAGATTAGTAAGCGATTTTTCAAAGAAAATGTGGAGTGCTCACGACTTACGAAAATACGCTAGAAGTTGGTGGCTTGATAATGGTATTGATTATTTAATTGGTGAGCTTTTACTGAACCATACGTTAAGTAAATTAGATCAAACTTACATACAAACATATGCGTTAATACAATGCCGAACAGCGTTAAATAAATGGTTTGAATATTTAAAAGTTTGCCAATTCAAATTTAACGAAAACTGTAGGAAAAAATAACCGTAAAATAACCGGACTGAGCTACTTTTTATTTGACAGTTTAGTCCGGTGTTCTCTAGCTTCTAGTTGACTGTTGTCATCCTAAGACTAAAAGGTAGGCTGATTTCGGCTAAATCGGGCTGTTTCTATCAATAGTGGTTACTTAAATATGGTGTTTTTTCTTTTGTGACCGTGCAGGTTATCGCTATATTTTCAAACTTCGGCTTTTAACTGCAAGCTATGATTTTAAAGGGGAAAGTAAAACCGTGCACCTACAGAGTCCGTGCGTCTGCACGGAAACGCACGAACAGTCTTTTGAGACTTATTAACGAAGTTTTAAGGAGCGTGTTTTTTTACTTAAGAAATTACTAACTTTAAGATTAGTGGTAACGATAAAATAACACTGATTTGTAAGAATATCTTTTAAATCAAATAATGTCTGAAAGGGGGCTTTTAACCCCATTTGCCCCACGCTCTATTACATGCGTATAAATTTGTGTCGTTCTCACATCAGTATGCCCAAGTTGCTCTTGAACTGTTCGAATATCAGCCCCTCGCTGCAAAAGGTGTGTAGCAAAAGAATGGCGTAACGTATGACAAGTAACATTTTTGGTAATGCCGGCATCTTCAGCCGCTTTTTTAACAGCCTTACGCAAAACTGTTTCATTAATGTGATGGCGTCGTAAACGTTGAGACTCAGGATCAATACTTAAATTTTTTGAAGGAAATAGATACTGCCAGCCAAACTCTTTAGGTGCATTAGGATATTTTTTAGCAAGCGCAAACGGTAGCCAAACTCCAGTATAGTTAGGTTGTTTTAAATCATACTGATAATACTTTTCGACCACTTTAATTTGATTTTGCAACGCTGGAATAAGCTCAGACGCTAACGTTACTCGACGGTTTTTACCTCCTTTTCCATGCCACACTTGGATTGAACTATAATCAAAATCTATGTCTTGTACTCTCAAACGAATCGCTTCCATTAATCGTAAGCCACTGCCGTACATCAGTTGGCACTGCAAAGCATAATTTGCATTAACCACGTCCAATAACGATTTCATTTCTTTTGGAGTGAGCACCGTAGGAAGTTTCGTGACTGCTTGGCTACGGTTAAAATTAAGCTGAAGTGTTAATGGATTTTTAATGATTTCTTTGTAGAGAAAAACCAAAGAATTAAGCGCTAATGCTTGAGTTTTAGGTGCTATATTTTTGGTATTACTCAAATAAGAAAGAAACGCTTCAACTTCATCATCGTGTCCTTTATTAGGATGGGACTTTTGATTAAAGTTAATATAAGCCTTTATCCAATAGATATAGGACTCAATTGTTCGTTTTGCGTAACGCTTTAACCCCATTTTTTCTTGTACGTGTAACAGGAATTTTGACATTATGATCTCCTTATCAAACTCATTAAATAATTCCATTTAATGAAAATAAGTATAGATGATCATATTTATAAATTTTGCACGTTTTTAACAGGATATATTGGAGAAATACGGCAATAATCCTTATTTTCCATAAAATACGCTACCAAACTGTTGATTAACATCTTGATATCTAATATTTATACAGATAAAGTTAAAAAATTAATAATAAACAAATTAGACGCAAAGAAATGAGTAAAAAAAGTTTTTTGAACGTCTAATAAGCTGTTATACGCAAATAGAGAATTTAACTAAATTAATTTTTCGCATGTAAGTTTGCAGGTGTGTTTTTTCATCTCAAACAGTTTGGTACACTTTCATACCACTTTTGGCGAAACACCTTTGGTTAGGTTTTTAGCTTTAATTATTTATCTCAATCGGTACTTCGTTTGAGTCGGGCAAAGGATTGTTCATTCATCTCTTTGCATTATTTTAGTTTGGGCGCTTTGGTTAGTTTTGTATTCTTAACGAGCTAATTTAATAGCGTCTAACAAGTTGCTTAACAGGACAAAATACTGTTTGCTCGGCTCGTACCTCGCCAATTTTAGCAAACGGTATTTTGCCCATTAGCAAAGCGTTAGGTGGCTTTCAGCA
>JBPOFN010000099.1:0-2457 GCA_051251725.1 Thalassotalea sp.
CCTCTTAATGAGGCGTTAGGTTAACAAGGATGTATGGATGAAATGCCCTCATTGTAATAACAAAATTGGTTTGCTTTTTAATACCCTCAAGAAGCAAAATAAATTAACTGTATGTCCCAATTGTGCTCAAACCGTTGAAGTTTATATGGATACTAAATTAGCTTTAATTAATATCCCTTTACTTATGGGCGCTTCTATAACATTAGGGTACTTTTTGAAACCATATTTAAGTTTTAGCTATCATTTTTCAGGTATAGCATCAGGCATCTGTATTGCTTTGTTATTTAAAGTCAAAAAGAGTAAGTTAACCTAACAAGTCATTCAAGCAGGACAAAAAACAGTTTGCTTTTGCTCCTTCGTCGCTTATTTTAGCAAACTATTTTTTGCCTCTTAATGAGGCGTTATACGCAAATAGAGAATTTAACTAAATTAAATTTGTGTATGTAAGTTTGCAGGTGTGTTTTTTCATCTCAAACAGTTTGGTACACTTTCATACCACTTTTGGCGAAACACCTTTGGTTAGGTTTTTAGCTTTAATTATTTATCTCAATCGGTACTTCGTTTGAGTCGGGCAAAGGATTGTTCATTCATCTCTTTGCATTATTTTAGTTTGGGCGCTTTGGTTAGTTTTGTATTCTTAACAAGCTAGTTTAAAAGCGTCTAACAAGTTGCTTAACAGGACAAAATACAGTTTGCTGGCTACGCCATTTTAGCAAACCATATTTTGCCCATTAGCAAAGCGTTAGGTAAACGTGTTCAATCAACCACCATATAAAGGAATATGATGAAAAATTTACTATTAATAATTGTTGCGGTTTCTGGGTATTACATTTATTCAAACTTTTTTGCAGCTGTTAAAACTGATTTCAACCCTCAAAGTAGTCGTGAGTTATTTGAAGTTCTGCGAAATGGAGGAGAAGTTTCAACAGATAATGTTATTACTGCCTCTGTAAGCTTCGCTAAAAAAATGTGTAATGATGCATCTTTTCAAGTAAGTGCCGGACATAGCATATCTTCATGTCATGAGAAGTTAACAAGTTTCCGTCAAGCTTGTGAAGACCGCATTTTCACTAACAAGTCACAAGTTTTCACTAATAAAGATGCTGTTGCAGGTTTGCTTAAACGATTTGTAAATTGTGTGGGCACATAAGTTTACCTAACAAGTTGCTTAAACGGAAAAATAACAGTTGGCCATCGCTTCGCGATTATAGCCAACCATTATTTTCCGCTTAGCAAGGCGTTATGTTTGCCTCTTGGGAGGGTGTTTAATTGAAATATATTCTAATTGTTTTAGGCGCCGTCTTAATATCTATTGTTTCTTATTTTGTGGGCATCTCTTCATCTAAGTTTGAAGAGAATCTTTGTTATAGTGAAGTGATTTTTTTAATTGGTGAGCATTCCAAAAATAAAGGTTCTAGCGTAACAGTTGAGCAATTAGTTAATTCATTGCCTTTGCGCGGTTACGAAACCGAGTGCAAGAACGTATTAATTCAAGTTGGCGATTTATTAAAAAAGCAAACATAACAAGCAATTCAAGTGGACTTTTAACAGTTGGTTAGGTTCCGCTTCGCTACACATTATAACCAACAATTAAAAGCCTCTTAATTGGGCGTTATGTTTTTAGGATGATTTAGCATATGTTTAAAAAAAATAGGTTTTTTCATCATTGGAATACTTTTCTTAGGAGTATATGGCGCTATTTCGAGTAAGATTTTTTCAGGCTCAGATCAACAAGCACATTATGCACAAAATGAGTTTACGTTTGGGAGTTACACTATTTTAGGTAGTTTCATATTCATGACCATAATATTGCTTATCGTTTGTAACTACCTTATTGATACACTGTTTAAAAAAAATAAAAAGTAATACCATCATAGGCAGTAATAAAAACATAACAAGTCATTCAAGTAGGACAAAAAAAAGTTTGCTTTTGCTCCTACGTCGCTTATTTTAGCAAACTATTTTTTGCCTCTTAATGAGGCGTTATATTTTTTTCAGGCATAGGTGTCAAATGAAAGAATCGGAAGTAAAAGCAGTTGCATCTTCACTAGAACATTGGAATCCATTAGGCGATAATTCTGTGGGAATAACTGATCTCGATGGCTACCATACTGAAGCAATAGATATTATTTCAGTGCTCTCATTATTTTCAGGAATGGGTACAACTGCGGATGTCATTGATAGAGTTTTGTCAGAAGCATTTGAACTTCCACTTAATAAAAGTGCAGTTGAAAATGCGGCAAAAGAAATTGAATCAATTCTGAAAAAATGAACTGAAGCAAGCAAAATATAACAAGAAATTAAACAAGGACAAAAAACAGTTGGCTTTTTGTTCACTACGTTCACCTATTTTAGCCAACCATTTTTTGCCTGTTAATTAGGCGTTATATGCCTAAAGGATTGTATCAACTATGGAAGAAGTAGCAGAAGGTTTAGGTCGAGCCTTTTTTAGATTAT